>NZ_JBFAKK010000004.1:350317-648196 GCF_040655735.1 Phytomonospora sp. NPDC050363 | reverse complement strand
ACTCCGTCCCAAACCCTGCTGGGAGGCTTCGCCCCCAGACCCCCACCAGGAACTCCGTCCCTGGACCCGGACCTCTCGCCTCGGCTACGGGCCGTACTTCCCTGCCCTTGAGCGGCCGGCTTCGCCTCGGCCGCAGGCCTGGAGGCCCAGAGGCCCAGAGGCCCAGAGGCCCGGAGGCCCGCAGGCCCGCAGGCCCGCAGCGTCGGCCCCCGGCCCTGCGCCGGGCGCCAAGCGCCCGCCGCTTCAGGCGGCACCCCACACCGGAGCCGGCCGCTTCGCGCCGAGCACCCGCCGCCGCCCCCGCGCACCCAACCCCCACACCGGTGCCGGCCGCTTCGCGCCGGGCACCCGCCAGTTCAGGCGTCACCTCCGGCCGGGGACCCGGCACCGGAGGAGGTGCCACAGCCCGATCCCCTACCTGGCAGGAGGTTTCGTTAGCCTCCGACCAGCAAACTCAGCCCCGGCAAACTCAGCCCGCCTCAATACCCCGAACGCGATCGCGGCGCTGGCGGCGGCGATGATCGCGCAGGCGATGCCGATGGTGTTGAGGCCGTTGGTGTAGGCGTCGCCGGCGGCGGTCAGCAGGGCCTGTCCTGCTGGGTCGGGGAGCGCGTTCGTGGCGGCGATGGCGTCTTCCATGCTCTTCTCGCCGGCCTGTGCGGCCGTGGTGGGTATGTCGGCGGGCGGGTGGATCGTGTTGCGGTAGACGAGGCCGCCAAGGCTGCCGAGCAGGGCGACGCCGAGGGCGGTGCCGAGGTCGCCGCTGATGGAGGAGAGGGCGGCGGCGGAGCCGCCCTGTCGGGCGGGCACGGATCCGACGACGAGGTTGGTGCCGAGTGCCCCGATGGTGCCGACGCCGATGAAGATGATCACGGATCCGGCGATCAGGGTGGGCATTGCGCCGGTCGGGTCGACGAAGGAGAGCAGGACGTAGCCGGCCGTGCCGATGATCAGGCTGCCGCCGATGACGCTGCTGAGGGAGTACCGCTTGGCGAGGACGGGGGCCACTTGTGCGGCGAGGATCGACGCGGCGGCCGATGGCACGATCCACAACCCGGCTTCCAGCGGCGAGAGTCCTTCGACCATCTGGAGGAAGCCGGTGATGTACAGGTATCCGCCGCCGGTGCCGAGCATCGCGACCAGCAGGATCATCAGCGCGGCGCTGAACGCGCCCACTTTGAAGAGTTTCAGGTCGAGTAGCGGGGCGGCGAGTTTGCGCTGACGGGAGAGGAATGCCACGCCGATCGCCAGTCCGGCGGCGAGGGCACCGGCCGCGAGGGGGTCGAAGCCGTGGCGGGCGAGTTCTTTGAGCCCGTAGATGATGGGCAGGATCGCGGCCAGTGACAGCACGACGCTGAGCAGGTCGATCCGGCCGGCGTCGGGGTTCTTGTACTCCGGGAGCAGCATGGGGGCGACGACCAGCAGCACCGCCATGACGGGCAGGCCGATCAGGAACACCGAGCCCCACCAGAACTGTTCGAGCAGGGCGCCGCCGACGACCGGCCCGAGCGCGGTGCCGCCCATGAAGCAGCCGGCCCATACGGCGATGGCGCGGCCGCGCTGGTGGGGGTCGCTGAACATGTTGCCGATCAGCGCGAGTGATGAGGGCATGAGGGTCGCGGCGGCGATGCCGAGCAGGCCGCGGGCGACGATCAGTTGCTCCGCGCTGCCGGAGTAGGCGGCCAGCAGGGAGGTCGCGCCGACGGCCGCCGCGCCGATCATCAGCAGCTTGCGCCGGCCGATCCGGTCGCCGAGGGTGCCCATGGTGATGAGGAAGCCGGCGATCAGGAAGCCGTAGACGTCCATGATCCACAGCATTTGGGTGCCGGTGGGGTTCAGGCCCTCGGCGAGGTGGGGCAGGGCCAGGAAGAGCACGCTCTGGTCGAGCGCGATCAGCAGCGTCGGCAGCGCGAGCGCGGCCAGACCCAGCCACTGACGGATCCCCGCCTTCGGGACGGTTTCGATGGTTCGGGATGACATGGGGTCTTCCTTTCGATGTCGACCGCTAGCCGCTGACGGCGAGCGCGGCGAGCGCGGGGCCGAAGGCGGCGCCGAGTAGGTAGCAGAGGTTGAACAGCCCCATCGCGCTGACGCGCTGGGGTTCGGGGACGGCGGCCGCGGCGTGCAGGGCGAGTGCGCCCTGTCCGGTGGAGGCGGCGAGTGAGCCGGTGACCATGCCCGCGAACAGGAGCGGGACCACCGACGAGCCGAGGGTCACGGCCGTGACGGCGATGACGGCCGCGCCGGTCAGGACGGTGGCCAGGACCGGGTGGGTGAGCCGGCCGGAGCGGGCTACCAGGGTCCAGGAGACCACGCCGCCGACCAGGTAGGGCACGCCGATGGCGATGCCGAGCGGGCCGTCGGTCCAGCCGGTGAGTTCGCCGAGCCTTTCGGGGGCGGCGTAGACGATCCCGAAGTTGGCGACGGCGAGGAGGAACGCGATGCCCGCAGACAGCAGGAAGCGGCGGCTGGTGAGCACCACTGCGGGAAGGAAGCCGTGCGGCCTTCGTCGCATGTGGAGGGCCAGCAGCGCCGCTGTCGCGAGGGCGCCGCCGCCGGCGAGCAGCGGTTGTTTCGGCACGGCCACCAGAGCGGTCACCACGGCGACCAGGAGGACGGCGCCGACGGCGTCGAACCGCCCGGCGGTGGGCTCCTCGACGGGCGGACGGTGCCGGGCGCCCCGGAGCACGGCGGGGACGGCGATGAGGCTCAGCGCGCTCATCGCCAGCACGGCCGGCCATGACAGGGCGGAGCTGACCTGCGTGCCGATCAGTGGCGCGACGGCGCCGAGTCCGGCAAGCGACGCGGTCACCGTGCCCATGTCACGCGCGGACTCGGCCAGGCTCATGGCGACGACGACCATCCCGGCCGACCCGAGTGCCTGGAGGCCGGAGCCGAGGACGAGTGCGGGCAGCACCGCGACGGTCAGCACCAGCGCCGTGCCCGCGGCGATGAGCAGCGAGCACACGATCAGCGCGGCGCGCAGGCCGCGCCGGGACAGCAGCGCGCCCATGGTGGGCGTGCCGACGGCGATGCCCCACCCGAACGCGGTGACCACGGACGCGGCCGCCGGGACCGACACGCCGAGGTCGCCGGCGATGTCGCCGAGCACGAGCGCGGGGCCGGTGATGCCGAAGGACATCGGCGCGGCCAGTGCCGCGAGGGCGAACGCGGACGTCCGGCGCCGGTGCGGCCGAGGGCGGTCCCCGGGGACCGTGCCGCGGGGTTTCTCCCCTGCCGGTCGATGCTGTGCCATGACGGGCCTCACGCCTGGTACTTCTCGGCGACGCGGGCGGTGCGCAGCGCGCTCGCCCACCAGTCGAGCCGGTCGAGCATCGTCTTGGCGGCGACGGCCGCTCCGCTGTGGTCGCGGACCCAGCCGAGGTCGTCCAGTTCGTCGCCGAAGACGTTGATGCTCACCGAATCGCGCAGCGTGACCGTGTGCAGCTCGGAGAAGACCTGCCGCAGCTGGTCGACCGCGCGCAGGCCGCGCGCGGACCCGCCGTAGGAGACGAACGCGACGGGTTTGGCGTGCCACTCGCGTACGACCAGGTCGATGGCGTGTTTGAGGCCGGCCGGGTAGCCGTGGTTGTACTCGGGGGTCACGATCACGAACGCGTCGGCACCGTCGATGCGGGCCGCCCAGGCGTCCACCTCGGGCGAGGTCTCGTCGGAGTGGCGGACCGGCAGGGGCACGTCGAGCAGGTCGACCATGTCGAGGACGAAGGCCTTGTGCTGGTGGACGTGGGTGGCGAACCAGCGCGCCACCGCCGCGCCGCGGCGGCCCTCGCGGGTGCTCCCGATGATGACGGCGACCCGCAGCGGGTCCCTGCCCGCACGCTCGGTCCCGCCGTCGACGCTCAGTTGTCCGGTGTCCATGATCGCTCCAGTAATGTCGGTGTTCACACTCCTGAGGCGTGAGATCGGCCCTCACCGTCGCGAGATCGGATCTCACAGGCACCTCACACGGACAATTCGGACAGGTTGGCGGCCTCCATGCAGGACTCCCTCATCGGGCGCGAGCACCCCGCCGCGGTCCTCAAGGCCGAGGTCGACCGGGTCCTCCACAGCCACGGAGGGCTGGTCTTCGTCACCGGGGAGGCCGGGATCGGCAAGACCGCGCTGCTGGCCGCGGCCGCCGAGGACGCCGCCGACCGTGGCGTGCGTCTCCTGAGCGCCTCGTGCTGGGAGGGCGACGGCGCGCCCGGTTACTGGCCGTGGGTGCAGGTCGTGCGGGATCTGGCGCGGACGGCGACCACGCGCGAGTGGTCGGCGGCGTCCGAACTGGCCGGCGACAGCCTGCCGGTGCTGCTCGGGGAGGCCGCGCCACCCTCGACGGCCGCACGCCCCGGGTCGGACAACGTGTCCTTCCGCCTGCACGACGCGTTCACCACACTGCTGGTCGGCGCCGCCCGCGACCGGCCGACCCTGATCATGCTCGACGACCTCCACTGGGCCGACCCGGCGTCGCTGCGACTGCTCAACTTCCTCGCCCGCCACGCCTGGTTCGAACCGCTGCTGGTGATCGGCACCTACCGCGACGTCGAGGTCGAGCGACCAGGCCATCGCGCCGGTGAACTCCTCCTCCCACTGGCCTCGCGGGCCCGGACCGTGCACCTGCCGGGGCTCGACGCGGCACAGGTCGGCGCGCTCATCGAACGCACGACCGGGACCGCTCCCCCGCCCGAACTGGCCGCCGAGGTGCACCGGCGCACCGGCGGCAACCCGTTCTTCGTCGAGCAGACCGCGCAGCTCGGTTCCGGCCATCCCGAAGCAGGACCCGTCGGCGCCGGTGTCCGCGACGCGGTGCGGCAGCGGCTGGACCTACTGCCGCCGACCGCCGTCGAGGCACTGGCCACCGCCTCGGTCATCGGGCACGAGTTCACCGAGAACCTCCTCGCGACGGCCCACGCCGCCCGTTTCGAACCCGACCGCCGGCCGGCGGACATGGCCGCGCTCCTCGAACCCGCGCTGGCGGCGCGGCTCGTCGGCCGCACCACCGGCGGCCGGTACGCCTTCACGCACGATCTGGTCCGCGAATCCCTCTACGACGCACTGGGCCCCGAGCACCGTCGCGAAGGCCACCTCGCGGTCGTTCGCGCCCTCCACGGCCGCCCCGAGCTGAGCCCGGCCGCGCTCGCCCACCACGGCAGGCTCGCCGTTCCCCTCCTGCCGGGCCGCGAGGCCGCCGACTACCTCCTGGCAGCCGCCCGCCACGCCTGCGGGCGCCTCGCCTCCGAGGAAGCCGTCGGGCACTACCGCGCCGCCCTGGAGGTCTTCGGTGACGGTCCCGCCGCAGGCCGGGCCCGCATCGAACTGGAACTCGCCGAACAGCTCGACCGCGCCGGCGACCTCACCGCCGCCCGCGCGAGCTTCGCGTCGGCGCTGGCCACCGGGCGCGACATCGCCGACGCCGAACTCCTCGCACTGGCCGCGCTCGGACTGCACCGGCTCGGCAACCCCTCCCGCCGGGACTACGACGAGATCGCCCTGCTCGACGAGGCCCTCACCGGCCTCGAACACCGCAAGACCGACGACGCGGCCCTGCGCGCACGCGTGCTCGCCGCCGCCAGCATGGCCCGCACGCACCGGGGCGCCGACCAGGACAACGCGCGGGAACTCGCCCGCACGGCCGTGGCGCTCGCCCGGGAGCAAGGCGACGCCGAGACGCTCGGCTGGTGCCTGCTCGCCGAGCACGACGCGCTGTGGGTGCCCGGCTGCGACGCCGAGCGGATCGCGGTGCTCGACCAGCTCACCGCCGCCGCCCGCCGTGCCGCCGACGGCGAGCTGGAGGCGCTGGCCTCGCTCCTGCGCACCCTGGCGCTGCTGGAGCAGGGCGATCCGCGCAGCCGCGCCGAACTCGACACCTTCACCGCACTGACCGACCGCACCCGGTTGCCCCGCCACCGTTTCATGGCGGTGTCCCGGCACGGCACGATGGCCGCGCTACGCGGGCGTTTCGAGGAGGCCCGCCGCCTCATGGACGAGGCGCACCTGCTCGGTGAGCGCGTCGGGGAGGTCGACCACCACCGGGTCTGGCGCGACCAGCTATGGGCGCTGGAGCTCCTGCGCGGCGAGACCGACCAGGCCCTGGAGGTCGCGCGCACGACCACGCCGGGCGATCCGTTCGTCGCGGTGCTCGAAGGCATCACCGCCGCGCACCGCGGCGACGCCGAGACCGCCGCCCGGCACCGCCCGGAGGTGGAGGCGCTGCTGAGCGGGATGTCGCCGCGCTTCACCCCGATGCTGCTCGTGTTCCAGGCACAGCTCGCCGCGGCCTCCGGCGATCCCGAACTGTGCGAGCAGAGCCGCCGGGCCATCGCGCCGATCGTGGACCGATGGGCGGTGTTCTCCGGCGGCATGGCCCTGTGGGGTCCGATGTCCTTGTGGGCCGGGGGCGTCGACGCCGCTCAAGGCAGGTGGGACGACGCCGTCGGGAACCTGGGCGCGGCCGTCTCGGCCGCCGACCGCCTCGACGCGCGACCGTGGTCGGTACTGGCCAGGGGCCGTCTCGCGCAGGCGCTGCGCGCCCGAGGCGCCGCCGGTGACGCCGAGACCGCGGAGGCCATGTGCGCCGAAGGGTCGGCCGAGGCGGCCAGGCTGGGCATGTCGGCGGCCTTCGAAGGACTCGTTCCCGCCGGCCCGGACACCGCACCGGCCGACAACGTCTTCCGGCCCGACGGCAAGGTGTGGACCCTGCGCTACGCCGGGCGCACCGCGCACGTCCGCGACGCCAAGGGCCTGCACGACCTGCGCATCCTGCTGGGCAGACCCGGCGTGGACGTCCCGGCGACCGAGCTGCTCGCCCCCACCGCCGCGACAGCGACGGCCGCCATGCGCGGCTTCGGCGCCGATCCGGTGCTCGACGATCAGGCGCGGATCGCCTACCGCGATCACCTCCTACGACTCGACGACGCCATCCAGCGGGCCGAGACGCGCGGTGACGAACGCCGGCTCGCCGCCCTCGACGCCGAACGCGCGGCACTGCTCGACGAGCTGCGCCGGGCCACCGGCCTGGGCGGTCGCCCGCGCAGGCTGGGCGACGAGGCCGAACGCGCCCGGCAGACGGTGTCCGCCCGCATCCGCGACGTTCTGCGGCGGCTCCGCGAGCCGCATCCCGAGCTGCACGAACACCTCACGGCCGCCGTATCCACCGGCGCGTACTGCGTCTACCGGCCCGGAGAGCCCACGCGCTGGTCGCTGTGAGGCCGCCGGGCGGGCCCCACTAACCTGGGCCGGAGATCAGGTCGGCGCAAGCCGCACGAGCCGCCCGGTGGGGAGCGAGACACTTGGCCGCAGAGGCGTCTCCCGCGAAGTCCACGCGCCGCATCGGCGCTCACGTACCGGTCGCGGGCGGGCTTGTCCGCCGTGGAGTGGCCGAGGGCGTCAAGGCCGGCGCCGAGACGGTGCAGATATTCGTCGGGTCACCGCGCGGCTGGACGCCTCCGCGTGTCGACGAGCGGGTGGCCGACGACTTCCGCGCGCAGTGCTCGGTGCACGGCTGGCCGGTCTTCGTGCACGCCGCTTACCTGATCAACCTGGCCTCCCCCGACACCGTCACGCTCGAACGTTCCGTCGAAACCCTGCGGACGACGATGACCGCCGCCTCCCTCCTCGGCGCGCAGGGCGTTGTCGTGCACGCCGGGTCGTCGGTCGACGGGGACCGGACGGGGGCACTGCGACGCGTCGCCAAGGCGTTTCGGGACGTCCTCGAAGACGCGCCGCCGGTGCGGATCCTCGTCGAGCCGACGGCCGGCGCCGCCAACGCCATGGCCTCGACACTGGCGAGCACCGTCGAGTACATGCAGGCCGTGGGGCTCGATGAGCTAGGACTGTGCCTGGACACCTGCCACCTGCACGCCGCGGGCGAGGTCCTCGCCGACCCGGCGGTGTTCGAGGCGTCGCTGCGGTCGCTGGCCGCCGACCTGGGCCCCGGCCGGGTCGATCTGGTGCACTTCAACGACAGCAAGGCTCCGTGGGGTTCGCGTCGCGACCGGCATGAATCGCTGGGGGTGGGCACGCTCGGCGAGGACGCGCTGCGGTCGGTGGTGTCGAGCCCGGCGCTGGCGGGGATTCCGCTCATCGTGGAGACCGCGTCGGCCGCGGATGATGTCGCCTACGCCAAGTGGCTCGACCGGCCCGGCACCGTCGAGTAGGGGATCGGCGCGTGCGCCTGGCGGAGACGGCCGCTCCCAGTGACCTTGCGCCCGGCTTCACCGGACGGCCTCTGGGAGCGGCGACGTCGATACCCGATCAGTTGTAGGTGCTGCCCTGGTCTTGGCCGAAGGTCACCGGCCGGTTGTCATGGGTGAACACCGGCGGCACCTGCGGGGCGGGCGCGGTCCAGTCGGCCCAGCTCACGCGCTGGCCGTCCGGACGCGTCTGCTGGAACCCGGCGAACCACCAGTCGCCGGCGTAGTGGTTGGTACGGAACACGATCCCCTGCTGGAAGGTGAGCCGCCACGGGATGGTGTAGCCGAAGAACTCGTCGAACGAGCCCCAGTTGGAGAAGACGCCGTTGAGGCCGCAATACTGCGCCCCGACACATCCCGCTCCGACGGCGGCCTTGTCGATGGTGAAGTCGTTGTTCTCCACCACGATGTTCTCGGTCGACCACCGGCAGCGGTACTTGTCGATGGTGTCCGGGATGTCGTTCTCGACGGCCGTCTCGCACTGCGCGTCGTCGTAGAGGTCGGTCTTGACGGTGCAGAACGGCGGGTGCGTGTGCGCCTCGGAGGAGCAGTAGCGGTCGGGGTTCTCCCACAGGATCACGCCGCCCCAGTTGTCGATGAGGTCGTTGTCGCTGATCACCATCGGCGTGGTGGGCAGGCCGTACCCGGCCGGGCTGCCGCTCTCGGACACGTAGATCGCGCCGACCGGGAAGGTGTCGCCCCGGTCGGCCTTCTTCTTGCCGCCGACGATGGCGTTGCGGCGCATCGTGTTGTAGCGCACGCGCGCGTCGTAGCCGGCCTCGATGAACAGGGCCTGGTCGTCGTTGTCCTCGATCAGGTTGTGCTCGATCACGAAGCCGCGGTTGTTGTTGTCCAGCCAGAGCGCGACACCACGGTTGTCGTGCACCCAGTTGTTGGTCACCGTGACGTTGCGGTTGATCCAGAACTTGACGGCGCCGCTGCAGCCGCAACCGGGGATCTGGGTCTCCCAGTCGTCGGTGTTGTTGCCGACGATCTCGTTGCGGTCGAGCACGAAGTCGGCGATGTCGTCGACCTCGGAGTGGCCGCCGCAGCAGGCGTTGATGCCGTACTGGCCGTTGTCCTTGATGCAGTTCTCGCGGTAGACGTTGTCGCGGCCCGCCATCAGGCCGGCGCCGCCGTTGTCGGTGATCGTGTTGTTCTGGACGGTCCAGCCGCGCGCGGCGTCCTTGTTCACCACACCCTGGTCCTGCCCGGCGACGAAGCCGCGGATCGTCAGGTGCTCGATGGTGACGTTCGGCGCTCCCTGCGTGAACGCGGCCCGGTTGATCCCCTGCCCGTCGAAGATCGCACCCGGCGCGCCGATGAAGGTCGTGCCGCTGCCGGGCTCGATCTGCCCGTACGGATCGGCGTCCATCGTGTGGATCCCGGGCGCGAACCAGAAGGTCCGGTCCGGCTGGCGGAAGTCGTAGAACAGGCTGTTGTTGTTGCCGGCCGCGACGACCGTCGCGCCGGCCGGCGGCTCGGCCGGGCCGTCCAGGATGGCGGCGTTGCCGCAGATCGGAGCCGGCGACGTCGCCGGGGGCTCGTCGGACACGGTGGCCACGGGCGGCTCCTCCGCCGTCGCCGCGCCGGAGGTCACCACCAGTCCGCTGGTCGCCAGTACGGCGCCGACGATCAGGCCGAGAACGCGCTGCATGGGCAGACTCCAGGCACGGTAGGGGGCGCTTCGAAGGACTTCACGGGCGTCTGTCCTCAATGGACGATAGATCATGATGCACCATACCGACGCCGGGATCGGCCCGCCGAACGCCGTTCGGGATCCGGGCGGCACGTGTCACCGAAGGGGTCGCCGTGAAGGTCGCCGAAGGGGTCGCCGTGAAGGTCGCCGAAGTCCAGGTGGTCATGAACTACGGGCAGCTTGTCGTCGGATCCGATGAGCGGCCGGAATTCGACCTGCTGATGTCCACGCCGCCGGCGAGCGACCGGAAGCACGTGCTCCTCCCATCTCGGGCGCAGATCGCCCCTGTGCGCGTGCAACTGTGGAGAGGGGTCGCACCGGAAGCCGCCCGCCGGATGTTCAGTGGAGAGACCACCCTGGCCACCGGCCGTCTCACCTTCCGCGAGGCGTCGGAACCGCCCTTCTTCTCCTGGCCGGCAACGGCGCCGATGAGCACGCTACGGCTGACGGTCGCCACCGATCTGGGCGAGGAGGCCGCCGATGTCACCGTCGTGGTCGACCCCAGCCCTGAACGGCTACCCGACATCCACACCGCGCGTCGGCCTGGCGAGCACACGCCGACCGGGCTCTCGCTGGACCGTCTGGACCAGGTGCTCAACGGCCACGGCCATCCCGCGGCGCGGCTCGCCATCGCCGTGGAAGCACTGCGCAACGCGACCGCGGAGGACGCCTCAGAGCCCCGGATCCGCTACGGCCTCGCTTCGATCGTGGAGTGGATGCGGTGGCTGCATCCCCGGTTGTCGCCCGGCATGCTGGCCCAGGCCGCCGAATCCCTACGCGGCGGCATCGGCGCCCAGACCCCCCGAGACAGCCGTCGCAGACGCCGTCCTCTCGCAACTCGCCACGGCGCTCGGCCTCAGTACGGCGGAGTTCGAGGCGGCTCACTGACCCGCGACGCCGCCTGTCGGCCGTTGACGGGAGACGACAGGACTACCAGAGCGGACGGCGTGAGGGCCGGCGCCTCTTCCATCCGGTCCGGCTCCGGGGACCCGTGGGTGGCCCGGACCACCGGTGGGCACGACCGCGTGCTCGCCCTTGCCGAGACCTGGCCCGCGCTCCCCTGAATCCCGAACACGCCCGGATTCCGGCACGTGAAGTCAGTCCGTCATGCACGCCGGGAGACCGAAGCCCGCGATGAGGTCGGCACCGCCATCGAAGACGTGGACGCGGGCGATGCCGGTACCAGTCGCGGTGAGGATTCCGAGCGCGAATGCGTGGTACGTCCCTCGCCGCCGAGGCGGTAGGCGGCCACGGCGGGTTGCCCGTTGGCGCTGGCCGGGACCATCCGCCAGGCGCCGGGGGATCCGATCACGCGCGCGAGGAAGCGCAGGCAGGTGACGCGGCCGGCGAACCAGATCGGGGTCCCGACCGGTTCGATCTCGGCGTCGGTGCGCAGGGCCCGTTCCAGCGCGGCCATGTCGGCGCGTTCGAAGCGGGCGATGTACCGGTCGAGCAGCGCCCGGGCGCGCGGCTCGGTCGGTTCGACGACCGACGCCGCTCCGGGGCAACCTGGTCGAGGCGGGCCCGGGCGCGCTGGAGCGCGCTCTTGACCGCGACCGTCGAGATCGCGAGCATGTTCGCGACCTCGACGGCAGGTAGGTCTCCTGTACGGAATCCTGCGCCTCGTCGGCGGAACCGAGCATCCGGTAGCAGTGGGCCAGCAGCTCCCGCCGGAATCAGGCCGCCGCCGGAGGAGTCACCGGACAGCAGCGCGCGCACCCCGGCGGCCTTGGCCAGGTGGCCGAACATCTTGCGGTGCGAGTACATCGAGCCGCCGACGAACCCGCCGCCGTGCACGCACAGCAGCCCGGTCCACGGCCCCGTCTTAGTCTCGGTGGCTCGGAAACGAACGGCGTCCGCCGAGCCAGAAGCCCGCGGGCAGCGAATGGTTAACCTGAATGCTTCGTCGCCAGGAGGTTCCCCATGCCCGTGCTCGACTCCGTCACCACCGACTTCATCGCTCGCGCCACCGCCCTGCCGCCCGCTGAGCTGGCCACGGCCTTCGACCGGGCGGTGGGCCTGCGCAAAGAGGGCGGAAAGGAGGCCAGCCGCGCGGTGAGGACCTCGGCGTCGCAGAACTCCACCATCGACCACACCGTGCGCGAAAACCTGCGAGAACGGCTGGACGAGCTGTCGGAGCACCGCCAGTACCTGCTGTCAGACGCGATCGCGGCATGCGTGATCGCCGCCGGCGCGGTGTGCAAACGCGCGAAGCTGACCGACGAGCAGTACAGGATCCTCCTCGACCCCTTCGTCACTGCGGGAATGGACGTGCCCCCGCGCGACGCCTGAGCGGCTGCGCTGGTTCGCCGCTCATAGTCTGGCCGCGTTCGGCGTCCCATCGGCGGTCGTGCACTTCGCCGGTATCTTCGCCGCGAAGACCATGCCGAACGCGTCGCTGGTGGTGCCGGCCCCATTGCTGGGCACAGCTCGTATTGGGAAGCGGCGCGGAACCGAAGGGAGACGAGCGCCATGGGCGTGCTCACATACCTGCAGCCGGTCCACGGGGCGAAGCCCGCCGGTGAAGAGGTCGACATCGACACGAGCTGGTTCGACCTCACCGAAGGCCTCAGCGCGCTCGGGCTCGACGGCGAATTCATCGTGACCGGGAACATCTTCGTCGCGACCGGGGACGAGGACTCCGACAGCGTAGGCGTCTACGAGGGGCGGCTCGACCCCGAGGAAGTCCAGGGGAACTGGCAACAGCTGCAGACCGTGACCTTCGAGCGGTACTGGGCCGCCTACCGAGAAACGCCGCATGGAAAGGGTTGCAACCACCCGGACCACGACGAGTACCTCAAGGCTCACTTCACGATCCTCAAAGACGTCTACCAACGCGCAGCGGACGCAGGCGCCGGCATGAAGTTCATGGCCTGGCACTAGCCGCCGATCCTGGAGCGCGACGGCCGATCACGCGGTGGATCGGCCCCGGGCCGATGAGTCCGGGGCTTTCCCATGCGAGCTAGTCCCGGGATCTCCGCCGCCATGGCGCCCGGATCCGCTCGCGGAGGAAGTAGACGACGGCCAGCGCGCCGATCACGAAGGGGACCGAGGCCGGCCAGATCGAGGTGAAGGACAGCAGCCCGACCAGCGCCTCGAAGCCGATCAGGGAGGCGGCGGCAAGATAGGCGCTCGCGACACCGAGCTTCAGGCGCCCGGCGGTGCGAAACAGCAGGAAAGTGAGCCGGTCGCGGAATCCGCGGCGGCTCCGGGTGTCGGTGGGGACGGGTTCGTGCTCGGACATGGCGGACTCTTCTCGCTCGGCGTGACGTCGACGAATCGATCGCCTTGCGAGAACGGCGCACGGCGGCGCACCTGGACCTTGCGTGGGCCGGGCGGCGTTCAGGCGAAGGCGTGAACGCCGTGCGAGGGCGCGCGGGCCCGAACGGTCCCAGGCGTGCCGGGATCGGTAGGGGTGCGGACATCGCGAGCATCGGCGGCCGAGCCGGGCCCGGGCGGCCCATTCGGCGCCGAAGACAGCGCCCGAAGAACCTTGCGGACGAGAACACGCATCACCGGGGCCAGGACCGCCGCGCCCGCCAGCACGATGAGCATGAGCAGCGCCGGGGCCGGCAGCGAAAGATCAGCGTCGAAGGCGACGGCCGCCACCACGACGAGGTACCGCGCGATCATCGTCAACTGGACAACCACGCCGCACCCCCCTCCACGTCCGGAAGGCAACTGTATCCGCACGGCGGCACGCGTTGTGGCCATCGACCACAGCCCGCCGTGGTTCATCGTGGCAATCACATCGCTGATCGCGGTCTCATGCTTGTGGCTGCCGTACCGGGTGTCGCCCGACACGGCCGCACAGACTCCGGCGGGCCGCCGCCGGGTTCCAGCTGGACGGTTCCGAGCCGGCCCGGTCCTGACGCCCGGAGGCATGTGCGGTGCTGGACAGGACGCTGATTACTTCCCGAGCACGCCCAACCGTGTCCAACGCCGCTCGTACTCCCCGATCCACCGCCCGGGCGCGAAACGCGCGACCGCCCGCTCCAGCTCGTGGCGATCGCCGCCGGAGAGCAGGACGTAGCGCAGCCGCTCGGCAGGCATCCCCGGCCCCGGCGGATCCTCGGCGACCGCCCAGTCGGACAAGTAGGGCGAAGGCAGACCGGGGCCGATCAGGAAGACCTCAAGAGCGAAGTTCTTCCGCATCCGGATCGAGCCGCCCGCCCTCGGCGGGATCAGGTACCCCACGCCCACACCGCCGATCCGCGACCACGGCACCAGCCTCAGCCGCTCCTCCCGCAACCACCAGATCCCGGCGGCATCCACCGCCACGCCCGGCAGCCGGTGCCGCCGCCGAGGCAACATCACCGCGGCAACGACGAACAGCACGAGAGTGATCGAGCACCCGGCGGTGAGGATCCCGCCGATCACCTTCTCGGCGCCGTCGGCGAAGTCACCCGACACGAAGGCGTTGACCAGCAACGCCACAAAGACGGCGAACAGACCGGCACCCAGCAGCAGCCGCAGCAGATGGCGCCGCCCGCCGTGCCGCGACCAGACCGCGTCGGGCGCGGGAGCGGAATGCTGCGGGAACTGGTTCACGCGGCGAGCGTACGGCGCCAACGCGAGGGAGGTCTGGGGACGAAGACCTTGCCGACCCCAAAGAACTCGACGAACGCAGGCAAGCGGTGTTCCTCGTCCACCGCCAGCCGAAACACCCCGCCCGATCGTGTGCGACAAGGGCTTGGCCGGTGCGTCGAAGCGACCAGGGCCCTCGGCCGCCCACTCATCCCTCATCGCCTACGACCATTGCCCCATCAACGATCGAGGGGTCTTCTGAAAGTGAGCGAGCTCGGGCCGGTCGGCAGGCTGGACAAAATGGTGTGACACCGTCCGGCCGGCTGGCTACAGTCCGGCCAATGACGTGGATCCCGAGCACCTTCCGGCGGCCCGACCGGGTCGAACTGCCCACCGGTCACCACCTGCGCCCCATCCGGGCGTCCGACGTGGAGATCGACATGGTGGCGGTGATGGGCTCCCGGGAGCGGCTGTGGTCGATCTACGGTGAAGCCTGGGGCTGGCCGCTGGCGACCATGTCCGCCGAGGACGACCGTCGGGACCTGGCCCGGCACGCCGCCGAGATGGAGACCAACGAGTCGTTCAACTTCGCGCTGTTCGATCCCGCGGAGACGGCACTGCTCGGCTGCGTCTACATCGACCCGCCCGAGAAGCCCGGCGCGGACGCCGAGATCTCCTGGTGGGTGGTCGACGAGCTGGTCGGCGGCGAGGTGGAGGCGGCCCTCGACGCGCTGGTACCGGCGTGGATCGACCGGGACTGGCCCCTGAACCGGCCCCGTTACGTGGGCCGGGACTTGAGCTGGGCCGAGTGGCTCGCCCTCCCGAACCTCTAGGCACGGCCGGTTCCCGCCCCACCCCTACTCCACCAGCGCCCTGACCTTCGCCGCTACGCGCGCAACAGCCTCCGCCGCAGCCTGCATCGCGCTCGGCGGGATCGCGCCGGAGAGCTCCAGCCGAACCTCGACGACCGTCGTTCCTCGCCTCAGCACCTCTTGCGTGACCCATCCACCCGTGCCTGCACCCTGCTCGTGTCTGGTCTCGTCCCACCCTGAAACCACCCCGGCTGCCCCGGTGCCGCCGTCAAGCGCCGGAACGGCTGCGTAGGCACTCGCCGCGGCGGCCTCATCATCGAAGCGGCGGACAGCGACCGTGAGCACCGCCATGCCGTCGCTGTAGGTCGCCGCGCAGGTCTCATCTGTCGCCTGGACAGGGCCGTCGGCGTCCCCGAACCCAGTGAGGCCACCCAGTTCCAGCCGTTCGCACATGGAGCGGTCATCGCCCGCCTCGTCGGCGCCTGGCCAGAGGGTCACGGCAAGGCGACCGCGACCAGGACTGCGACGCCGAACACGACCAGGAGGCGACGGCGCGCTGGGAAAGCATCCACCGACGCCACGGTAGAAACGGCCCGCAAACCTTCTACGGGGATGCCACCCAAGGGAACCTGCGCTCCATCACCCTCGACCACTGTCGTGATACAGCGTGATGAGCGTCAACAGACGGGCCGACGACCTGGCGTCGGCCCGTTCGATCAGAGTCGCCCGGTGGACAGGGGTGTCAGGAGGTTCTGGCCTCGGTTGCGGTGCCAGCGGCGAACACTGCGGTAGGCGAAAAAGGTCCCCAGGAGGGCTAGGGGGTAGGCCACGGCCATGTCGATGATCCAGCCGGTGGTGCTGATGCGGCCCTTCCCGCCGATCAAGTACCCGTCGACCACCTGCCGGGCACGGTAGTCGCCACCGTCGGAGATGTAGCCATGGCCGGTCGACCCGTCAGGCGCGGTCCACTCCCCCGAGCAGCCGTACTTCGAGTCGGTGTTGCCAGGCGCCTTCCCGCAGCCCAGAACGGTGATCTTCATCGGTTCGGCGGTGGCCAGCTGCACCGCCGAGATCGTCGGATAGACCCACAAGACCGCGGTCATGAGAGTCAGGAACAGCGGCCAGAAAACGGCAGCGCCAAGGTGAGGGTTCGTGTTCGTGTTGGGCACCGCCACACCCTAACGACCACACCGAGCCCGGACGGCACCACTACCCACATTGGACACAGAGACGTGAGCGGCCAGAACCGGCAAAGGAGCGCTCCCGCGTCAGACACGCCCGATCACGCCCCTGACCTGTAGAAAGAGTTGATCGCCAGCTCGGCGGTGCAGCAAGAAAGGGCAGCAAGCGTCGGGCGGACACGGGCATTCCACGGGCAGGAGAAGAAGGGCGGAACGAAGTCCACACCAGACCGACGGTCACCGGCAAGGCACGATCGACTCTCATTGCCTGATCGTTACTGATTACAGGCCAAGGTGGCGATCGGTCACTTGCCCAAAGGCCGGCGCAAGCAGCTAGGGTCTCCGGCTGTGAAACGTGCCCGCACCATCGCCCTGATCACCACCGCGGCCATCGCCCTGGCCGCCGCCGCGCTGATCATCTGGAACCCCTGGTCCGAGACCGCCTACGCCGCCTCCGACCTACCATCCGCCTGCACCGAACTCGCCGCCGTCCCCGAACCACACGGCCCGGCCTTCAAGCTCCTCCGCGAGCACACCTACCCCAACGCAGGCGCCGGCCGCACCAGTAACGAGAGCGACCCCGGCACCACCCTCCACTGCATCTGGGAGGACGACAAAATCTCCACGATCTGGCTCGACGTCGAACTCTGGACCGCAGGCGCCGAGGCGGCCTCCGCCAGTCTTCCCGCCACCCGGGCCAAGCTCGAAGAGACCGGCATGGCCATAGGAGACCTCGACCTGGGCGACGAAGCCCTCATCGGCGGTAAAGCCACCGTCGGCGGAGGCGCCGTCCGCACCGGCAACGTCGTCATCTACGCGACCACCATCCTCAAAGACGGCAACGCCACCGAGCACACCATCACCGCCCTCAAAACAGCACTCACCACCATCGGAGCCTCCTGAGCCAGCCAGCTTTGAGGTACTCCTTCAGGCCGGTCGACAATGGCGATCGCGGGTGTGTAACTGAAGCCAACATTTCATGAATAGCAAAGAAAAGGTTGGTAATGGCAGCTGGAGACTTTCGCATCAAAGTCGCCGCAGAGGAGTGTAGTCATTTACCGTGATGTTCGAGCCTAGTGGAATATCTTATGAGCTCGGGCCACCCGAAGTTATATTCGCAACTCTTACAGGAGCAGACATCTCGACCCAAAGGGGCACGCGATGTATCGGCCCCAACAGGGAATTGATCTGGGTTGATGGAGCCACGAAAGGGAGCAAGAAGGACTGGAAGTCAAATCCGAGAACCAATTGGCCAATGCAAAGTAGCTCGCAGCCCCAAGGCACAAGACTGCGTTATACCACCTCGAGACTGGAACCCGAGGCGAGGTAGTCAATTTCGCGATCGAGCGTTTCAGTGCGGCAAATGTTCATATATCGACGATCGGGAGATCTGTTAAATGAGTTTCGGTACGATATTGGCATACAAACGTAAACATTCTGGACGGAATGGCTTTCTTGCCATTGTTCGCCAGTTCGGAGAAGCTGGCATCACCCTGACCAATCCAGGCAATTCGGCCGTGTTCTTGAGGGATATCTTCGGGGAGGAGGTTCTGTCGTCACAGGAAGAACTCGAGCGCATCTTTGATCGGTCCGTGGGAAACGACTACGTCTATCAGTGGTGGCTCGATGAGCGTACTAGTCTGCTAGCTCAAGTACGGTGGGCGGGCTACTACGAGTACCTCGAGTTCTATCCTGACGGCTTGCTCGCCGAGGAAGTTGCGCTGGTTGAGCGAGCCATCGTGGGACTGATTGATGTTCTTCCTGATCTTATTGCCGTGGTGGTCGACCTTCGCGGCAGATGTGAGGATGTCGATTTTGGAGATGTCTTCTCGCGGCCGGACAGGCTCCCCGAGGTGCGGCCGGACAGGATTTACGTACCTGAAAACGAGGCGTCGAGTCTCTATACGTTTCGGAATCTTGAACCCGTCAAGATCCAGCCGGGTCTGAGGATCTACTCTGCTGAGAGCGCGTACAGAAAGTCGTGAGGAGTTGGACATACAGGTGGCGTGCTGACGCGGTCAGGGCATCATGTCGCGAGTCCGAGCTCCGTGGAGTCTGGCTAGCGGTTCGCGTTTGACCTCCTAGCGAATCGCCGTACGATCTGATTGAGCGCCGGGACGGTACTGGTTTCGGCGACGGTGTTTACGGGGGTCGACGCCTCCCCGATGAGGGCGCCCTCCACGAAGTCGGTGGCCGCCTTTGGCTGGGGCCGCCCAAGTCAGAAGCCGCAGTCCGCCGGATCGACCTGCCCGACTTCCTGGCCGACATCCTCCAGCTGGTCTGCGACTCCCACCGGCGTTCTTCGGCCGGGAGCACCGCTGCTCCCAAAATGCTCCCACGCCGATCCACAAGGGACAGCCAACAAACCAGCCTCCAGAGCCGACGCAAGATCGGCGATCGTGTGCACCTGCGTGAAGCGGATCGCTCCCGAGCAGTACAGGGCCAGCAGCTTCGACAGTCGGCCAGCAAGGCATCCGGCCGCCAGGGTGATGTCGCCTTCCCCATCGCCAACGCCCTACCACCCCTCGGCGCCGCCCTACTCAATCCCGACCTGTTCATTGGACCGCCGGAGCCCTGTGCCTGGCCGCAGCCGTCCTACTTGCCGCGATCCGCTCACCGCGCCGAGCACCCGCCGCTCAGCAGCCGTCGCCACAGTCCGTCGGCGGGCAGCACGCCAGCAGGTAGGCCTTGAGGTCGTCCATATGCGCGATCACCTTGACCGCGTCGGTCCGGTACTTCACCGTCTTCCCCGTTCGCGTCGAGGTCAGCAGACCGCCCCGGCGCAGCAGCGCCAAGTGCTCCGAGGCCGTCGACTGCCCCAGCCCCGCCCTCTCGGCGACCTCGCCGACGCTCAGCTCCGCTCCCCCGGCGAACAACATCATCACCTGTTGCCTGGTCTCGCTGGCCAGCGCCTTGAGGAAGTCGCGTGCGCCCTCGTCGAGTTCCGGCACGACCGGAGGTGTGACCGCCATCTCCCACCTTCATTTCGTCATTTCCCGATACAACGATGATAGCTTTTCTCGCATGGAAACCGTAGACCTCGCGATCATCGGCGGCGGACAATCGGGTCTGTCCACCGCCCACATCGCCCGCGGCATGGGCATCACACCGGTCGTCCTCGAAGCCGCCGACGAAGCCGTGGGTTCCTGGCCGCACTACTACGACAGCCTCAGTCTCTTTTCACCCGCGCGGTTCTCCGCGCTGCCGGGCATGCCCTTCCCCGGCGATCCCTGGCGCTACCCGACCCGCGACGAGGTCGTGGCATACCTGCGCGGCTACGCCGCCGGGCTCGACGCCGAGATCCGCACGCGGACCCGGGTGACGTCCGTCGCGCCGACCCCGAACGGCCTTGCGGTCTCCACCGCAGACGGCCCGGAGCTGACGGCGAAGCGGGTCATCGCCGCGACCGGCGGCTTCGGCAGCCCCCACCGCCCCGACCTCCCAGGCCTCGAAACCTTCACCGGCCGGGTTCTGCACGCCGCCGAGTACACGACACCGAAGGATTTCGCCGGCATGCGCGCCATCGTCGTCGGCGCCGGAAACTCCGCCGTCCAGATCGCCGCCGACCTCGGACCGCACGCACGCGTCACCCTGGCCACGCGCGGCCCGTTGAAGTGGATGCCGCAGCGCATCGTCGGCCGCGACTTCCACTGGTGGACCATCCGCAGCGGCCTCGACTCCTCCGCCCTCGGCGCGAGACTCCAGGCGGGCAAGACCATGGCCGTCATCGACGACGGCCGCTACAAGACCGCACTCGCCTCGGGCAACCCCGACCACCGCCCGATGTTCGCCCGCCTGTCGGCCGACGGCGTCACCTGGACCGACGGGACGATCGAGAAGGTCGACGCGATCATCCTCGCCACGGGTTACCGTCCCGACCTGCCCTACCTGACCGGGATCGGCGCCCTCGACGACGAGGGCCTGCCGATCCAGCGCAAGGGCGTCTCCACAACGGTCCGCGGCCTCGGTTACGTGGGACTTGAGTACCAGCGCAGCCTCGCATCGGCTTCCCTGCGCGGGTCGTGGCGCGACGCGAGATACGTCCTGAGCAGGCTGCGACTCTAGCCACCGACGGCACGGCCCCGCCAGGCCAGAGAAGCGGCGAAGACGATCGACCGCCAGCCTCGATGGACATCGAATTAGATGCCTGTCAAGATAGACGGATGCCGAAACCGCTGCTGCCGATCCTCGACGACTGCACCCCCGTCGCCCGCGCCGTGATGCCCGACGGCGAGGCCGCCGAGCTGGCCCGGATGTTCAAGGCGGTCGGTGACCCGGTCCGCCTGAAACTGCTGAGCATGATCGCCTCCGACCCGCGCGGTGAAGCCTGCGTCTGCGACCTCACCGACGCCTTCACCCTGACCGGCCCGACCATCAGCCACCACCTCAAGGTCCTGCGCGACGCCGGGCTGATCACCAGCCGGCGCCGCGCCAGCTGGGTCTACTACCGCGCGGTGCCCGAAACCATGGAGCGCTTGTCGGCCGTCCTCGCCCCGCTCCCGGCGGTGGCCGCGTGACCAGCACCGAACAGACGCCCGACACCGCACCTGTCGTCGCGCGCCTGTCGCGACTGGACCGCTTCCTACCCTTGTGGATCGCCCTGGCGATGGGCATCGGACTGCTCGCCGGACGCGGCATTCCCGGCCTCGGCCAGGTCCTCGACGCCGTCCAGATCGACGGAATCTCCCTGCCGATCGCGCTCGGACTGCTGATCATGATGTACCCGGTACTGGCGAAGGTCCGCTACGACCGCCTCGACACCGTCACCCGAGACCGCCGGCTCATGTGGGCCTCGCTGGTACTGAACTGGATCCTCGGCCCCGCCTTGATGTTCGCCCTCGCCTGGATCTTCCTGCCCGACCTCCCCGAGTACCGCACCGGCCTGATCATCGTCGGCCTCGCCCGCTGCATCGCCATGGTCATCATCTGGAACGACCTCGCCCGCGGCGACCGCGAAGCCGCCGCCGTCCTCGTCGCGCTCAACTCGGTGTTCCAGGTCATCGCCTTCGGCGTCCTCGGCTGGTTCTACCTCCAGATCCTCCCCGGATGGCTCGGACTCGAACAGACCGCACTCGACATCAGTGCCTGGCAGATCGCCAAGTCCGTCCTCATCTTCCTCGGCATCCCACTGCTCGCCGGATACCTCACCCGCAAGTTCGGCGAAAAGACGAAAGGCCGCACCTGGTACGAGAAGAAGTTCCTCCCCCGCATCGGACCCGCCGCCCTCTACGGCCTGCTGTTCACCATCGTCATCCTCTTCGCCCTCCAAGGCGACCAGATCACCTCCCGCCCATGGGACGTGGCCCGCATCGCCCTGCCCCTGCTCGCGTACTTCGCGCTCATGTGGACCGGATCCTTCGCCCTCGGCAAGGGCCTGCGCATGACCTACGAACGCACCACGACCCTCGCCTTCACCGCCGCCGGCAACAACTTCGAACTCGCCATCGCCGTCGCCATCGCCACCTTCGGCGTCACCAGCGGACAAGCCCTCGCCGGCGTCGTCGGACCCCTCATCGAAGTCCCCGTCCTCGTCGCCCTCGTCTACGCCGCCCTGTCCCTGCGCCGCCGCTTCGAAGGGAAACCCGCATGACCGCCCCAAACCCCGAAGTCCTCTTCGTCTGCGTCCACAACGCCGGCCGCTCCCAAATGGCCGCCGCCCTCCTCGACCACCACGCCGCCGGCCGCGTCACCGTCCGCTCCGCCGGATCCGCACCCGCCGACACCATCAACCCCGCGGTTGTGACCGCGATGGAGGAACTCGGCCTCGACCTGTCCAAGGAGTTTCCCAAGCCGCTCACGGATGAGGCGGTGCGAGCCTCCGACGTCGTCATCACCATGGGCTGCGGCGACGCCTGCCCCATCTACCCCGGCAAACGCTACCTCAACTGGGAACTCGACGACCCCGCCGGACAAGGACTCGAAGCCGTCCGCTCCATCCGTGACGACATCGACCGGCGTGTCGAAAAGCTGCTCACCGAGTTGGTCCCGAAGAAGTGACGGACCGGCGCTTTCGGTACCGCTCCCCACCGGTGTCGATCGGCCTGGGCCATCAGGTGGCAAGAAGCGTGGACAGCAATGACCGCAACGACGAGAACAGGATGATCGACGTGGCAGAACGACAGGATCCGACCTTGACCGTCAGCGACCACCCCGGGGCGCGGGTAGTGGCGCTGACCGGTGAGATCGACATCCTGATGACGGGTCCTCGGGAGCAAGCGTTCACCGACGCCGCGGCCGGTGCCCCTTCGCTGCGGGTGGTCATCGACATGACAGCGGTGACCTTCTGCGACTCCATCGGCATCGGAATGCTGCTGCGAGCCGCCAAGGCCGCCTGGGCGAACAAGCGAACCGTCGAGTTGGTGGGGCTGCACGCGCACCTCGCGCGACAGCTCGACATCTTCGGCCTCACGCCCTACTTCCGCTTCCACCCGGATCTCGAACACGCCGAACTCGACCTCGTCACCCCGAGGGCCGAGAAGTACTCCGGCGACCCGCTCACACTGCACCCCGACCCGCCGACGTACCTCAGTGAAGCCACGGTCCCGAGCACCGCCGCCGAGCAACGGCGGGCCCGGGAGAGCACCTGAGGTCAGGCACGACCGTCCGCCGCGCTCTCCCTCAGCGTGTCGTCACACTGATCTGGTGGCTCACATTGAGCGGAAGCTCGGTCGTCCGCCTCGGCACAGGCCGGTGACTACCGTCCTCGACCAGGCTCAGGGTGGCCGTACCGAAGGTCGTATGCGTCTCGACCTCGATGACGAGAAGACGCGTATCCCCTTCGGCGATGTCGACGGGCACGGTCAACGGCGCGATCCGCTCGTCGGGAGACCGCGTCGGGCCGGCGTGATCCTGTCCCGTGGGCAACCAGACCTCGACCTCGTGGTGCCCGTCGGGGAGCTCGAACCACCACGTCGCCCACGAAGCGGGCCGTTTGCGGCCGTCGATCCACAGGCGTGGATCGGCCAGCCAGGAGCACCGGTTTCCCGCGTGCTCCTGACCTGGGGTCAGCGTATGACGATGTCTGAAGGCGACGAGCAGGCCGCTGGTCCCGTAGTCGGGTTTTGGAACGGCCTTGGGCGTCGTGCCGAGAAAGTGCCCCGGTTTACGCGAGGCCGCGTCCGTGACGAGCCTTGCCTCGTCTGCCGCTTCAGTCCTGAGGCGCATGTCCTTGCGACGGCGCCGCCGTTCCCACAGCCATGGACCGGCGAGTGCGGCCGAGACCATCGCCGCGACGAGCAGCGTGAACCGGGGCGGTCTGCCCAGGAGTTCCGGCAGACGGGTGTACGGAAGTATCGCGAGCGCGACCAGGAGCAGCCCGAGGGACAGCGCCCAGGAGCGCTTTGTCGTTCCGACTCCGCGGATCGGGATGTGCCCCAGCAGGCCCGGAGAGCCTGGTGCTCGTGAGGCGACGTACTCGAGCTCGACCGTCTGGCCGCTGCGTACCGAGACCCAGCACGCGCCTTCGACGGATTCCTCGCGAATCTCGACCAGGTGCTCACCGGGAGGCACCACGGCGATCATCCGGCCCCACCCGTGCCAGAGTGGTCGGCCATTGACCCCGACGTTGCGGGCCGGTTGCGGCCGACGATTTCCACCGGGCCGGCGTGTCCGTACGGCGATGCCGCCGAAGCCGTGCGGCACCGGCGGGGCGATCCAGCCGTCCGGCCATCTGATCAAGGGGTACGCCGGGTCGTTGAAGGGCGCCGCGGATCCTCGTCCGCTGCGCCTCACAGGTGCGCACCAAGGTGGCGGTTGGGCATGGAGTACACCTTCGTCTCGACAGGACCGCGACGGGCTTCGCGGACCTGTGCCGACCAGACTTCCCGGCTCACCGGTCTCGACCTTGCCTGACCACGCAGCCGCTTGTCAATCCGCTTCGGACAGTCGTCGGCGCCCTACCCCTGCCGGTCAGGCCAGGTAGCGCAGCCAGATGTAGGCGTGCGAGATCGCCAGGGTGATCACCGTGACGACCACCCCGTACTTGGCGAATTTCCAGAAGCCGATGGGGTGGCCGTTGCGGGCGGCGATGCCGGCGACAACGACGTTGGCCGAGGCGCCGATGATCGTGGCGTTGCCGCCGAGGTCGGCGCCCAGCGCCAGCGACCACCACAGGACGTTGCGATCGGGATCCCCGCCGACGAGGTCGACCACGATCGGGCTCATCGACGCGACATACGGAATGTTGTCCACGATCGCCGACAACACGCCCGAACCCCAGACCAGCACGCCGGCGGCCAGCGGAAGGTTGTCGCCGACGGCGTTTCCCGCCGCCGCCGACAGCTCGCCGATGACGCCGACGTTGACCAGCCCGCCGATCATGATGAAGAGGCCGGCGAAGAACGCCAGGGTGTGCCATTCGACGTCGCGCATCGCCTCGGCCGGATCGAGCTTGGTGATCATCACCAGGATCCCGGCGCCCAGCAGGGCCACGATCGACGGCTCGTAGTGCAGGACCGGATGCAGCACGAAGGCGGCCAGGACAGCCACGAGGACCACACCCGCCTTGACCAGCAGGGTCCGATCGCGGATGGCCTCCTTCTCCGACAGGCGCATGATCGCCTCGGCGCGCTCGGAGTCGACGCTCATCTTGCGGCCGAACAGCAGCCAGCTCAAACCGATGAGGACCGCGACCAAGACGATCGCGATCGGTGCCATATGGACGAGGAAGTCGTTGAAGGTCAGGTTCGCCTTGGCGGCGATGATGATGTTCGGTGGATCGCCGACCAGGGTCGACGCGCCGCCGATGTTGGACGCGAACACCTCGGCCAGCAGAAACGGCACGGGGCTGACGTCGAGGCGTTTGCAGATCAGCAAGGTGACCGGCACGACCAGCAGTACCGTGGTGACGTTGTCGAGCAGAGCGGACGCCAAAGCGGTGATGACGATGAGCAGGACCATCACCCGGAAAGGCCGGCCCCTCCCCCGCTTCGCCGCCCAGATCGCGACGAACTCGAACACGCCCGTCGGGCGCAGGACGCCGACGATGACCATCATGCCGAGCAGCAGAAAGATGACGTTCCACTCGATGCCCGTCGCCTCATCGAAGAAGACATGGTGGGCGTCGGTGATCCGCAGGATCAGCATCAGACCGGCACCGCCGAGGGCGACGGCGACACGGTTGATCTTCTCGGTGGCGATGAGGACGTAAGCCGCCAGAAAGATGACACACGCGGCGATCACGTCGAACTTGTCCACAGTGCGCACCTGTTCCTGGAGTCGCCGACAGAACCGCCGACCAGACTTCCCGGCACACCGTTGTCGCCGACCTTGACTTGTCCACAGTGCGCACCCTGTTCCTGGAGTCGCCGACAGAACCGCCGACCAGACTTCCCGGCACACCGTTGTCGCCGACCTTGAGACGTCGGCGACGTCGCTGACCCTAACCTAAATCGAGGACCCGGTCGAGCAACGCGTCCAAGCTGATCGCGCCGAGCATTCGGCCGTCCTCGACCACGGCGACCAGCGGTGAACGACTGGCGGCCATCACCGAGGCGATCTCCAGAACGGTCGCCTCCCCGTCGACCACCGGCAGCTCCCGATCGGCCTCGTCGAGGCCGTCGCCGACCGTGCGCTCCCCCAGCTCGCGCAGGAACAGGTCCGCCTCGGACTCGTCGATGACGCGGGCGAGAACAGGGTCGTCCTGGCAGTAGCCCGGCACTGCCATGCGCAGGACTTGGGTGCCCGGCAGGACCTTCGAGGGCAGACCTTCGTCATCGACCACGATCAGACCGGGAAGGTCCTGGCCGGCCAGGAGACGAGCGGCCTCGATGGCGAGAGTCTCGCGCTTCACGGTCGGGAACTCGCTCGCCAGATCACGCGCGCGCACGGGCACCTCCAAGACAGGGAGCCGCGAGGCTCCGGCTGAGACTTGACGATAGTCCCCTCGGTACTCGTGACAAGCCGATCGGGCTGGTTCAGCGCAGCCGCAGGGGCAGCGTCGCGGGCATGCGCATCAGACCGGGGCGCAGCCCGACCTCTTCGGTCGGGATCGTGGCTTCGATGCGGGGGAAGCGGATGAGGAGCCCGGTCAGCGCGATCTCGGTCTCGGCGCGGGCGAGCGCGGCGCCCAGGCAGTAGTGGATGCCGTGACCGAATCCGAGGTGGGGGTTGTCGGGCCGAGTGATGTCGAGGCTGTCCGCCGCGTCGAAGCGGCGGGGGTCGTGGTTGGCGGCGGCGTAGGCGATCTGGACGGCCTGGCCTTCGGGGATGTCGACGTCGCCGAATCGTACGGTCTCGGTGGTGTAGCGCATGACGGCGATCTCGGCCGGTCCGCTGTGGCGGAGGAACTCCTCGACGGCCGCCGGGATCTGTTCGGGGTGGTTGCGCAGCCGGTCGAGAAGGTCCGGCTCGGCGAGCAGGTGGAGCATGCTTGAGGCGATGAGCGCGACGGTGGTCTCGTGGCCTGCGATGAGCATGCTGAGGCTGAGTGCGACGGTTTCGGTGTCGCTGAGCCTGTCGCCGGCGTCGTCGCGGGCGGTGACCAGGGCGGAGATCAGGTCGTCGGCGGGGTTGGCTCGCTTGGTGGTGATGAGATCGCGCATGTAGGCGACCAGGGTTCGCGCTCCGGTGGCGATACGCGTCGGGTCGGGTGCGGTGAGGTCGACGGCGGCCGAGCGCCAGATGTCGCGGTCGGTGTCGGGGACGCCGAGGAGTTCGCAGATCACCTGGATGGGGAAGGGGTAGGCGAAGTCCTCGATGAACTCGGCTTCCTCGTCGAGGCCGTCGAGCAGGGACGCGCAGATGCGTTCGATGTGCGGGCGCAGCCGGGCGACGCGGCGTGCGGTGAACGCCTTGGCGGCGAGGTTGCGCAGCCGGGTGTGGTCGGGTGGGTCGTAGGCGCCCAGCGTGTTCATGAGGTAGGGCCGGATGTCCTCGGGGATGCCGGCGGTGGCGCCGACGTCCAGTACGCCCGCCCGCTCGCCGTCGCTGCTGAATCGTGGATCCGATAGGGCGGAGCGTGCCTCGGCGTAGCCGGTGATCAGCCAGACTCGTGTGCCGTCGAGGTAGCGGGCGCGGCGGACTGGTGGTCCGGCGGCCAGGGCGGTGAAGAAGGCGTCGCGGTCAGGGGTGGTGATCAGTTCGGTCAGGTCGGGTTCGTCGAGGTTCATGCCAGGGTCTCCAGGATTTTCACGGCGGTGCGCACGCCGTCTTCGGCGCGAATGCGGTCGGCGAGGGTGGTGGCGGCATCGTTCATGGTGGTGTCGGTCGTGGCGCGGCGGATCGCCTCGGCCAGCCCGGTGGCGGTGAGTCTGCGCTGTGGCAGGGGTGGTGGGGCTACGCCGGCGGCGTGCATGCGTTGCGCCCAGAACGGTTGGTCGGCGACGAAGGGGCACACGACCTGGGGTCGGCCTGCGGCCAGCGCTGCGCCTGTGGTGCCGCCACCGCCGTGGTGGACGACGGCGGCGGTGCGTGGGAAGAGCTGGTCGTGTGGGACCTGGTCGAGGAGCATGATGTGGTCGGGGAGGTGTTCGGCGGCCATTCCTCCCCAACCGGAGACGAGAACGGCGCGGACACCCGCGCGGCCGACGGCCTCGGTGACGATGCTTCCGACACGTCGCGGGTCGTTTCCGGCCATGCTGCCGAATCCGATGTAGACAGGGGGTTCTCCGGCGTCCAGAAACGCCGCCAGCCGGGCCGGCGGGGTCCAGTCCGGCGGCGCGGGCAGATACCAGAAGCCGGTGGTGTGCACGTGGGCCGGGTAGTCGAGGGCGGCGGGCAGAACGTGACGACTGAAGGCCTGGAGAACCGTCGACGGGGTGCCGTCGGGCTGGTGGAGGATGTCGTGTCGTCCGGATCGGCGGGGAAGGCCGAGGCGGTTCTTGCGGATCTTGTCGGCGATGCCGCTGAAGGATCGCAGGAGGAGCTTGATCGGCTGGTATGAAGCGCGATTGAGTGCACGGGGCAGCGGGATGGGGAGCATTGGATTGCCGAAGGCGGCGGTCGGCACCCAGACGGGTTGGAGGGCGACCGGTACCGAAGGCACGCCTAGGGCTTCGGCGAAGTGCTGGCCGGGCATTCCGGCGGCGTGGACGACCAGGTCAGCTCCGCCTTCGGCGGCGGTGGCCATGTCGTCGAGCACCTTCGCCATGAGCGGTTTGCTGGCGCGGATGACGTCGAGGGCGGTGAGTTTGCCGCGCAGGCCGCGATAGTTGTTCTCGATCGCCCGGCGTATGCGTGGGTCGTCGATGAGCTTGTTGGGGCCGTCGTCGAGAGGCATGTAGGTCAGCGCGTGGGATGCGGCCAGGGGTGCGGAGGCCGCGGGTCCGGCCAGGACCGGATCGTGCCCTTCGCGTTTGAGGGCCACGGCGAGAGCCGCGTAGGGCTGGACGTCGCCGCGTGTGCCGTGGGTGAGGATGAGGACCTTCACGCCCGCCTCGTCTCTTTCGCCGCGGCGTCCCACGCGTCCAGGACACTGTCGTCGCGGAAGACGCCTCGGGTCATCATCTCGACGGCGCTGCGGGACAAGCGCATGGTCGCCGCCGGGTCGTGGATGTCGTCGACGCCGAGAACGCGCGCGAGGTGGGTGTCGAAGACCAGCGGTGCCAGCAGCCAGGTCACGTACACGGCCGCTCGCGTCTGCGGGTCGTCGGCGGGCTGGACGCGGCCGTCGCGTGTGCCGTCGTCGAGGAACCCGGCGGTGGCGGTGACGATGTCGTCGAAAAGGGCGGCGGCGTCGTCGCTCCCCTCAAGGAAGGCTCGAGCGAGGTAGCGGCGGACGGGGGCCGCGGCTTCGAGCATGGCCGCAAGCCGGCGTGGATCGTCGAGAGCAGTGGCGGCGTCCGGCCCCCCACGCACCAGATCCGAGACGTGAGCGTCGCAGGCCTGGCGGAGGCCTTCCTTGGAGCCGAAGTGGTGCCCCAGGAGTGCGGGCGACACGCCGGCGCGGGCGGCGATGGCCCGCACCGTGACTCGGGCGAATCCCTGCTCGCCGAACAGTTCCAGGGCGGCGTCGCGGATGCGGGCCCGCCCGGTCAGATCATCGACTGAACGCATGTACAGCAGACTAGCCATTTGTACAGCCACGTGGTGAGGTGGCGGCGTCAGGAATTCGTCAAGACCCTTTCACCTGCGGTTCGTGCGCTTGAGGACTTCTCGGCCGGCAATACCGGCGTCAGGTGAGCCGAAAGTCTGGACGGCGATGGGTATGGCGCCGACCATTTCGAGGGGCATCGTGGACGTGGAACAGGAGCTGGGTGAGTGTCAGGCCGACCATGAGCCCGGTGATGAAACTCAGCGGCTGGAGATCTTGAGCGCTAGGTCACGACTGTTCTCCAGGGGTGAGAGCGAACCAACTTGCCAAGGCGCCCGGAGCAACGATGGTCAGCGATCGTGGCGGAAGGCCGAGAACGCGTTCGATGGCATCGGTGTAGGCCACGACGGTCGACTCCACCTAGGCGAGCGTCTCCACATCGGGGTTTTTTGCGGCAGCAGCGCTCCAAGGGCGTCGTTGAGGTCGTTCACGAGGCCGACGACGATGCGCGGTCAGCTCCGGCCGCCTCGACGTGAAGGTCCCGTCTTCGGCACCGTCGCGGACTATGCGACCAAGCGGCGGGACGATGCGGCCGGTGCGCCCGGGGCGCATCTTCTGCCGGACGAAGGCGTTGTCGTCGCTGTACCAGGTCTCGACCAGGGCGAGGAACGGCTTCCGGCGCTCGATCTCCGTCTTCAATAGACCGACCGTCGGTCTATTGAAGGCTTCGGCAGCTCTCTCCTCAATCCCTGACGGAGTGCGAAACGAGGAAAGTGGCGGCGGCGGACGTCATCGTCAACCACCGTTCCCCGCGTGTGCGGGGGTGAGTCTGGTCTGGGTGAGCCGTGTCGCGGGCTGCGCGGCGATCAGACGCCGCCTTCGTTGCCGTGCTGTGCGACGCCGATGACACCCAGAAACACACCCCAAGCAGCCAGCAGCACCGCGACGAGCGCGTTCCACCAGCTCGGTATGAGCCAGGGGAACGAACCCACGATGAACACCACAGCGGCGACGATACCGACGATCCTCCCGAGCAGTCCGCTGCGCGTCGACCAACTGAGTGCCACCGCAGCGACGGCGAAACCCAGCAGCGCCAGATGCACCGCACCGAACGTCGAGCTGACCAACAGCGCCAGCACCTCAGGCGACAGGTGAATCCCGAACACCGGGTAGACCAGGCGACCCACGACGAGCAGAAGCACCACGAGAGCGACAAGCGCGACTGCAAGAGCGGTCAGTCCTACGTTTATCCGCGCAGAACGTTCGACCTTCTGCGCGCCGAAGAGTCCACGCGCGCCGGCTCCCCAGCACACGATCGCGAAGAACAGCAACTCGTCGCTCAACGACAGCAGCGACTTCCCACTGTCGACCCACGCCGTTATTTCAGACACCTCGGAAGGCACGTCCGGTACCAGCGATAGGAAGAGAAGGGCGCCGCCAGTGAGCAATGCACCCACGGCCGTCAACACGCCGTGCATCTGTGCGGCATGCATCCTTGCTTTTCTCATCATCGCTCCATCCAACCGGCTCGGTATCCAGGGCGGTTTCAAAACTTGTGGTCGCATGAGGGACTACGTCGCCGTATTGAACCTGGCAGGCCAGCCGGATTTCGCCCCGCCGAACCGAGCTGCCTCGGCGAATGACGCCCCACCGAACCAGGCGGGCCTAGCGAGCACCGCCCCGTCGAACCGAGCTGCGCCCGCGAGCACGGCTCCGTCCGACCATGCATCAGCAGCGAAGTTCATGCGTTCGAACCAGGCATCACCGGCAAATTGGGTGTTGGTGAAGGTCGCGGTGCTCGGCTGACAGTGGTCGAATTGAGTCCATGGCGTTGACGACACCGGTGAACAGGTGGTGATCGCGGAGCTGGATGGTACTGGGGAACGCTTCGACGATCTTGGGGGCTTCGCTCATCGCCAGGGGACGGGCCCGGCGAGCGAGTGCCCCGGGCATACCGACGCTGAACGTCCACACGGGTCGGCGTGCCAGTTTCTCGCGGTGCTTCTCGAGGAAGTCGAGTGCCTCGGGCAGCCAGGCACCTCTGTAGACGGCGCTGCCGAGGATGTAGGCGCAGGGTTCGCCGACGTCATCGGTGGGGAGCGCTCGGATTCCGCTGTTGGGCATCGCCGCGGCGATGCGTTCGGCGATGTCTCGGGTCGAGCCGTGCAGGGTGGCGTAGGCGACCAGGACTTCAGCGGTCATCTCGGGCCTCCCCGGTTGTCGTCGGGTTGTCGCCTTGGTCGAGACGGAAGGGAGGGTAGTCGTCGGTGAGGAGGGCGACGTAGACCGCGGTTCGGTAGCCCCAACGGGCGATGCCGAGGAGCAGATCGTAGAGACCGGTGAGGCGTTTGCCGGTGAACAGCAGGCCGAGAGCGAGGATGAGCACGGCTGCGCCGAGCACTCCGAGGGAGGCGGTGGTGCGGCCGGGTTCGTCGCGGACGGCACTGGCCGGGCCGGCGGTGAACGCGGCGAGCAGCGCGAAGTGCGGGATGGCCAGCAGCCAGTGGACGAGGGGACGCCAGTTGGCGGTGCGTTCGGGGTAGTCGACGGTCAAGCGGGCCGGGTACGAGGTGTCGTCGGCCAGGCTGAACGGGGGATATCGGTCGGTGCCCAGGGCGGCGTAGCCGTAGTACTGCACGCGCCAGTTCCAGCGCAGGACGCCGACGTTGAAGTCGAAGAGCGTTCGCGGGTAGCGGCCGGTGAACAGCACGGCGACATAGGAGACGACCGCCAGGAGCACGAACGCCGGCCAGAGGAAGAGCAGCACAATGTAGTGCGGAACGAGCAGCAGCCACTTCACCAGCCACAGCCAGCGGCTGAGGGAATCGTCGGCGCGGCCGGTGAGGATGAGTTCGGAGCTGGACATGAGGGCCTCCTGGACCGGAGATGGGCGAGCGTGCTTGCCGACGGTGTCCCTGGACCGGACCGGTCCAGGGACTTCATCCGACTTTCTGAGCCGTGTTCTGTGACGGGCTGTTCTGTGAGAGAGGGGTGTCGGGCCCGAAGGCGTGTTGTGCCGTGGTCGCCGCCCACATCAGGACGAAGGCGGCCATGAACAGGCCGAGCGTGACTCCGCTGGCGGTGATCACGGTGATGACGAACGCGATGCTCCGCACAGGCTCGCCGCCGACAGCGTCAGCAAGCTCGTGACGCCGTCGCGCCAGGTCAGTCGAGTGGTCGTCCTCGTCACCGTTCTCACCTTCTTTCAACACCACGTTCCCGCCATGGCCGACTCGGCGCACGGGCTCAAGTGCCCTTGTGCGGACCTCGATCGAAGAGGACTTTGGACCCTTGTCGTGGCGGACTGATCGGTCTCGGGCAGGACCGCCGTGGACCCGACGAGGTCGAGCCCGGGGAAGGCCGAGGCGACGATCCACGCTGGGGCGGCACGGGAAGAGCGGACGGCATCGGGCGCGCTCAAGGGCTCCTGCTTCGCCGGCGCTTGCAGCGGCCCACGTGACGGGCGGCGATAGGGCGGCCCGCTGCTGGAAACGAGCGGGCCGCGTCGGTCAGATCGATGGTCAGCCGAGGGCTGATGACTGGTCTTCCAGGGGTGCGGCGAGCCGTTCGCGCCAGTGGTTGGCGTCATCCTCATCCCGAGTGACAACCGGGTAGATGCGGGGTGCGAGCAGGGCGGTTCGGACCTGTCGGATCCTTGCGGCGGTGTCGGCTCGCGCTTCGTCGCGGCTGTAGGCCTCGGCGAGTGCGTCCAGCAGGTCGCAGGCATCGCGTGTGGCGTGGCCTTGGGCGGTGAGGTCTGGTTCGACCCTGAGGCGTGGAGCAGTCGGGCGTCGCAGCACGAACAGGGTGCCCAGGGCCCACCAGGCGGCGGTGACTCCGACGGCGGCCCAGGCCGACGCCGCAGGGGTTTCGGCGTAGACCATGGCCGCGGTGCCCAGGCCGAACAGCAGCCACCCCACACGCGCTCCGCGCACGGTCAGCGTTCCCGAAACGAACAAGGTGACCCCGGTTGCGCACCAGAGGGTCCACAGCAGCTGCCAGCCGACGGGCAAGTCGGCGGCTCCTGCCTGCAGCCAGGTACGGACGGGATCGGTGACGACGTGGCCGAGGTCGCTTCCGGCCCGCCAGGTGAGCTCCCCGCTGCGGTCGTACTCACCGCTCAGGGCGCGGCCGACGGCCAGGAGAATCGGCACGACCAGGTAGATCAGGAGTACCAGCCCGACCGCCACGGCGCTCACGCTGAGCCATCTGGGCGGCCATCGCGGTGAAGTCCTGTCGGTGGCCTCATCCCACAGATGTTCGGCGAGGGCCTTGAGCGCCTCGGCGCCGCGCCGCGTCCGCGACTCAGGTGGCCTCGGCGGTCTTGGTGCACCCTGTCGGGGTGGTCGTTCATTTTGGTGGACCATCGCGACACGCTCCTTCGCTTCGTGGATCGTGATGGCAGGTGGAACCTACGGCCGTTTTCGAGGCCGGGAGCGGCACCGTCCTGGCTCAGTCCATGGTCGGGACGCCGGCGGCACAACGGGCAGTGGCGGAGGGCTGAACCGTCCAAGGACGAAAGACCCGGCGGCCGGGGGGATTCTCGCGAGGGTGGGACGCGGTTGTGAAACGGGGTCGAAAGACCCTGCCGACCCGGCTCCTCTCGGCCCTGTGTCGGCGCACCGCGTGGCGGCAGCCTGGTGGTATGGAGACTTCCGACCGCAATGCACCCATCGTCGTGGGAATCGACCGTGAGCCCGACAGTGCCGACGCGCTGGTGTGGGCCATCGACGAAGCCGAGGCGACACAACGGCCGCTGCGGCTGGTCCACGCCTACGAATGGCTCGTCGACCAGCCGCCGTTCTTTCATCCGGTCGGAAACAACCGACTCGACGTTGTCTCTCGAGTCGATTTCGAGCAGCGCGGCCGCAGGATCGCCGAGGACGCCGAGGTGTTCGTCCGGGCGATGAGCTCACGATTGCCGGTGACGACGCATGTCGTCGAGGGGACCCCGTCGCGAGTACTCACCGAGGAGGGCCGTCAGGCTTCCGCACTGGTCTTGGGCAGCCACGCCCGCGGTTTCGCCGGGCGGGTCCTCATGGGCTCGGTGAGCAGTGCCGTCGTCTCTCGACCGCCCTGCCCCGTGACGGTGGTCCGCGCCGTTATCGACCCGGAGTCCCGCGACGACGCGACTCGCCCGATCGTTGTGGGCGTCGACGGGTCGCCGTCTAGCCGTGCGGCACTCCGGTTCGCCGTCGGCCACGCCGCCGCGCACAAGAGGCGCCTCGTTCTCGTCCACAGCTGGCACAAGCTCTCCCGCCGCTCCGCAGGCACCGCCCATGAGCAACTCGACGTCCGCGACAACTGGCTGCACGGAGTCGTCGACCACATCCGGCAGGAACACCCCGCCCTGGACATCGTCCGCGCCGTTGCCAGCGAGGCACCGGCCGCGACACTGGTCGACTGGTCGAGGAGGGCGCGGCTTGTCGTGGTCGGCGCCAGCGAACACCACTCCCACATCGGTTCGGTGACTCAGGCGCTGCTGCATCACGCGTGGTCACCGGTGACGGTCGTCCCCGCCCCATTTGGCCGCTGACACCGGCGACGGGCTGTAACCAGCTAAGGAAGGCACTTCGATGACCGACATGCTCGCCACCGACGGACGCATCGTCCGCGTCCGCCCGGTGGAGCCCGGCGACGCCGAGCGGATCCGCTCGCTGTACGAGGCCGCCTCCGACGACAGCCTTCAACTGCGCTTCTTCTCCCTGGGCAAGCTGCCGATCGATCGCGAGGTAGCCCGCCTGACCCGGCCGCACGATAAAAGTCTGCGCCCGGTGATCGCCTCGGCAGGCGAGGACATGGTGGGGATCGCCTCCTATGAACGCGACGATGATCCCCAGTGGGCTGAGTTCGCCGTGCTGGTGGCCGACGAGTGGCACGGCCACGGTGTCGGGACGCTGCTTCTGGAACAACTGCAGGTCATAGCTCGCGGCGACGGGATCAAAGAACTGCGCGGCGAGGCCTTGTCCAACAACGCGAACATGCTCAAAGTCGTCGCCGGCCTGGACTCCCATGCTCGCTTCGAACGCTGCGGAGACACGGTCACGCTGCGCATTCCCACCGAACTCAACGGTGTGACACTCGCCGAGGTCGACGCCCGCGAGCGCGTCTCCGAGAAGGCATCGCTTCAACCACTCCTGCAACCTCGCAGCGTCGCCGTCGTGGGAGTCGGGCGCCGAGCCGGTGGGGTGGGCCGGGAGGTGTGGACGAACATCCGCGAGCACGGCTTCACCGGCTCGGTGTACGCGGTCAACCCGCATGTCGCCGACATCGACGGGCACAAAGCCTTCCCCACCGTATCGGCCGTTCCCGAGCCGGTCGACCTCGTCGTCGTGGCCGTCCCGGCACCTCTTGTGGCCGACGTACTCCGCGACGCCGGCGCCGCCGGTGCAGGCGCCGCGGTCATTCTCACCGCCGGATTCAGCGAGACCGGTCCCGAAGGCCGGGCCGCGCAACGGGAACTGGTCGACATCGCCCGCCGCCACCACATGCGCCTTGTCGGCCCCAACTGTCTCGGCGTTGCCAACGCCGCCGAGCGTGTGCGACTGGCGGCCACATTCGCTGCGACGGCACCCCAACAGGCCAGAGGGCTGGCCGTGGCGACACAGTCGGGCGCCGTCGGCATTGCCGTCCTAGAGCACGCCCAGGAGGCCGGCCTCGGTATCTCGACCTTCATCTCGCTGGGCAACAAGGCGGACATCAGCGGAAACGACCTCCTGTCGTACTGGTACGACGACCCCTCCACCAGGGCGGTCGCGCTGTACCTGGAGTCCTTCGGGAACCCGCGGAAGTTCGCGCGACTCGCCCGCACCGTCGCCTCCCGCAAGCCCGTCCTTGCCATCAAGTCGGGCCGCTCACCGGGAGGTCTGCGCGCCGGAGCCTCGCACACCGCCGCGGCCGCCGCTCCCGACATCGCGGTGGAGTCGCTGTTCGCGCAGGCCGGAGTGATCCGAGTCGACACCTTGGACGAACTCGTCGACGCCGCCCGGGTACTCGTCGATTCACCGCTGCCCATCGGTTTCCGGCTCGGTGTCGTGGGCAACGCCGGCGGCCTCAACGTTCTGGCCGCCGACGCCGCGTCCGCGGCAGGGCTCACCCTCCCCGAAGCCGTCGAGCAGTACGACAACCCGTTCGATCTCGGCGCGGACGCCGACAAGACCGCCCTGGCGACGGCGGTGCGGACCATGGCCGACAGCGACGACCTCGACAGCCTCCTGGTCATCATCGCCGCGACCCGGTCGAACAGCGCCGCGTCCACGATCGCCGACCTCGCCACGGTTCTGGACGAACACCCCACCCTGCCCACCGCGCTGGTGGTCGTGGGCCTCCCCGACGCGCCCGCAACCGTCGGCAGTCGCAAAGTCCCGGTCTTCGGCACGCCCGAACGCGCGGTGCGCGCTCTTGGCCACGCCGCCGCCTATGCCGCCTGGAGGTCTCGCCCAGAAGGGACGTTGGCAGAACCCAGCGGCATCGACCGAGAGCGCGCCCGCGCGATCGTCGCCAGGGCTCTGGCCGTGTCCATCGGCGAAGAAGGCGCATGGCAGCCGTGGGAGGTCTCGATGGAACTCCTGTCCTGCTACGGCATCCCCGTAGTCACCACCCGTATCGCCAAGTGCGCAGCGGAGGCCCGGCGCGCCGCATCCGAGATCGGATTCCCCGTCGCGGTGAAGGCGGCCGACCCCGCGCTGGTGCACAAGACCGAGCTCGGCGCCGTACGGCTCGGACTAAGCGACCGTGCCAGCGTCACAGCCGCCTACAACGGCATCGCCCGCGGTCTCGGCGAAGCCGCTCCGGAGGTTCTCGTGCAGCAGATGCGCACCGGTGGTGTCGAACTGGTCGCCGGTGTGGTCCACGACAGGCTCTTCGGCTCGCTGCTCATGGCAGGCCTCGGTGGAGTGCACACCGATCTGCTCGGCGACCGCATCTTCCAACTGCTGCCCCTCACCGACGTCGACGCCGCCGGAATCTGGAGACGCCTGCGAGGAGCCCCGCTGCTGACCGGTTTCCGCGGATCAGCGCCGGTCGACACCGATGCCGTCGAACACGTTCTGATCCGTATCGCGCGTTTGGCCGAGGACTTCCCCGAAATCGCGGAGCTCGACGCCAACCCGTTGCTCGCCTTCTCCGATGGCGTGGTGGCGGTGGACGTCAAACTGCGGCTCTCGCGGTCGGACGCCCGGCTGCTCGTACCGGAGAGGGCGCTGCGGGATTGAAGGGCTCAACTGGACGGAAGGGTAGGCGAGATCCCAACGGGCGTCGCCACCGAGCGCACCCGCACATCGAAACGCCGACCTCGCGGACGGCGCTTAAAAAGCGGCGCCCGGCCCGGAAGCGTCCAAGACCGACAATTGCGGACATATTGGCGGTAATGTGGGCACTCGCGACGGAGGACGGTGTGCCCCGTCTGGCGTGGACTTAGGTCACTACCGGATGCCGTCGTTGGGCACTCGCCGTCGCCCCGGGATCGTTCGACCATGGAGTCGAGCCTGGTGAACCGCCTTAACCGAAGTGGTCACCGCACTGAGAGGAGCCCGTCATGCTCGATTCCCGACCGGTCGTCGTAGGCGTGGACGGATCGCCGGCCAGTCTGGCCGCGGTTCGCTACGCCGTCCGTCTGGCCGAGCGGCGCCAGACGCCGCTGCACCTTGTACACGCCTACCAGTACCCGCTGCCGGGTTACACCATGGTCGGGTTCGCCTATCCCAGCGATGGAAGTGGCGAAGCCGCGCGCGAGCAGATCGCGGCGACCTTGAAGGCCCTGGCCGAGCGGATCCGCGCCGAGCACCCCGACCTTGTCGCCGTCCACGCCGAGCAGGTCGCCGGTCCCGCCGCCGCCGTGCTCATCGAACTCGCTCGCGGTGCCGATGTGACGGTTGTGGGCACTCGCGGCCACGGTGGCTTCGCCGGGCTACTGCTCGGTTCAGTGGCCGCGCAGGTCGCCACCCATGCCCACGGCACCGTCATCGTCGTGCCGCCGGCGGCCGAAGACGGCCCCGACCGCGCCGAGGATCCCGTCGCCGTCGGCTTCGACCGCTCGACGGGGGCCGAGCGCGCGCTGCGATTCGCCGCCGAGGAGTCGCTCCTGCGCGGCACAGCCCTCGCCGTCACCCGCCTCTATGACCCCGTGATGGATCGCGACGGCGCCTATGCCGCCCTTTCCATCGCCGACGCCGTCAAGATTCTGCTCGACGAGTACCCCAGCCTGCGAGTGGACGCCGACACGCTGCCCAGCGAGAGCATCGCGCGCGGCATGATCGAGATCTCCGCTGAGGCCGGCTTGACCGTGGTCGGTTCTCGCGGCCACGGCGGGTTCGCGGGCCTGCTGCTCGGCTCCATCGGCCGTGCCCTTCTCCATCACGCACGTGGCCCCGTTGCTGTCGTGCACCCCACCCACGCCGAGAGGAACGTGTCGTGAAAGCCCTCGTGTACCAAGGCGGCGGCGCCAAGTCGTGGACCGACAGGCCCGACCCTGAGATCGCCGACGCCACCGACGCGATCATCCGCGTCGACGCCGTCACGATATGCGGCACCGACCTGCACATCCTCAAAGGCGACGTTCCCGCCGTCACGCCCGGTCGGATCCTTGGGCACGAGGCCGTCGGGACCATCGTCGAAGTCGGCGACGCGGTATCCACGCTTCTCCCCGGTGATCGCGTCGTAGCCTCCTGCATCTCCGCTTGCGGGCGGTGCGAGTACTGCCGATCAACCCGCTACGGCCAGTGCCGCGGAGGAGGCGGGTGGATCCTCGGCCACACCAGCGACGGTGTGCAGGCGGAGTACGCGCGGATCCCCTTCGCCGACTTGTCGGCGTTCAAACTGCCCGACGGCCTCGCCGCCGACAAGGCCGTTCTGCTGGCCGACATCCTGCCGACCTCCTACGAGGTCGGCGTCCTCAACGGCCACGTCAAGCCCGGCGACACCGTCGTCATCGTCGGCGCCGGACCGATCGGGCTGGCGGCGATCATCACCGCGAAGCTGTTCTCGCCCTCGCGGATCATCGCTGTCGAGCCGGCCCCTGTCAGACGCGAAGCCGCGAAACTCTTCGGCGCCGACGTCACCGTCGCACCGGGCGAGGAGGCCGTCGAAATGGTCGCGGCCTGCACCACCGACGGCGCCGACGTGGTCATGGAGGCCGTCGGCACGCCGGCCGCGTTCGAGATGTGCACGCGACTGGTTCGCCCCGGCGGGCACGTGGCCAACATCGGTGTCCACGGGGCACCGGCGACGCTGCACCTCGAGGACCTGTGGATCCGCGACGTCACCATCACCACGGGCCTGGTCGACACCAGCACGACACCCACGCTGCTGCGGATGCTCGCGGCCGGCCAGTTCGACGTCGACCACATGATCACTCACCGATTCGAACTCGGCGACATCGAGACTGCCTACGACACCTTCGCCCACGCCAGTGGCACCGGGGCGCTCAAGGTGCTGCTCACCGCCTAGCGGCGGGCATGAGAACGGCGGGGCCCGGCCGGGCCCCGCCGTTCCCGTGTCCGCATGCGGCCGTGGCGCCGAAGGACCGCGGCGATACCGGGTACAAGGTCCCTGTCGAAATGAGGAATCGGCATCGGGCCACCACCGCCGATCCCGACGACGATCAAAGCATGAGCATCGCCATCGGAACCGAAGAGCGTACCGAGCGCAGCGGCCCCCAGCCCTACCTCAGCACCGAGGATCTGACCGCCGTCGACGCCTGGTGGCGCGCGGCGAACTACCTGACCGTCGGCCAGATCTATCTCCTCGACAACCCCCTGCTGCGCCAACCGCTGCGGCCGGAGCACATCAAGCCGCGCCTGCTGGGCCACTGGGGCACCTCACCGGGCCTCAACCTCCTGTGGGCGCACCTCAACCGCGCGATCATCCAGCGCGACCTCGACATGCTCTTCGTGACCGGCCCCGGTCACGGTGGCCCCGCGATCGTGGCCAACACCTGGCTGGAAGGCACCTACAGCGAGGTCTACCCCGCCATCAGCCGCGACGAGGCCGGCATGACCCGCCTGTTCCGCCAGTTCTCCTTCCCCGGCGGCATCCCCAGCCACGTCGCCCCCGAGACACCCGGCTCCATCCACGAAGGCGGCGAACTCGGCTACTCCCTCGCCCACGCCTACGGCGCCGTCCTCGACAACCCCGACCTCATCGCCGCCTGCGTCATCGGCGACGGCGAAGCCGAAACCGGCCCCCTCGCCGCCAGCTGGCTCTCGAACGTGTTCATCGACCCCGTACGCGACGGCGCGGTCCTGCCGATCCTGCACCTCAACGGCTACAAGATCGCCAACCCCACCGTCTTGTCGCGCATCCCCGACGAGGACCTGCTGTCGATGATGCGCGGCTACGGCTACGACCCGATCGAAGTCTCCGGCCACGACACCACGCAGATCCACCACGACCTCGCCGAAGCCCTCGACACCGCCTTCAACAGCATCCGCGACATTCGAACGCACGCCCGAGAGACCCGAAACGGGTCGCGTCCGCGCTGGCCGATGATCGTGCTGCGCACACCGAAAGGCTGGACCGGACCGTCGCAAGTGGACGGCGTTCAGGTGGAGGGCACCTACCGCGCCCACCAGGTGCCCCTCTCAGGCGTCCGCGACAATCCTGCGCACCTGGAGATGCTGGAACGCTGGCTGTGCTCCTACCGCCCGGCCGGACTCTTCGGCGTCGCCGGCACGTGGCACCAGGACATCGCTCGTCTCACTCCCCGCCCGAACCGGCGGATGAGCGCCAACCGGAACACCAACGGCGGCGCGATCCTGCGCGACCTCACCCTGCCTTCCATCGACGACTACGCCGTCGAAGTACTCAGTCCCGGCGCGACCGACACCGAGCCGACCCGCCGGTTCGGGACCTGGCTGCGCGATGTCATGGCCGCCAACCCCGACCACTTCCGTCTCTTCGCACCGGATGAGGCGAAGTCGAACCGCTTGGACGCGGTCTTCGAGGTCACCGACCGTGCGTTCGCCGCCGAGATCCAGCCCGGCGACGACCATCTGGCGCCCGACGGCCGCGTCATGGAGGTCCTCTCCGAGCACCTGTGCCAGGGCTGGCTGGAGGGATACCTCCTCACCGGCAGACACGGCCTGTTCACCTCCTACGAGGCCTTCATCCACATCATCGACTCGATGTTCAACCAGCACGCCAAATGGCTCAAGACCACAAGAGACATCCCCTGGCGCCGCCCCATCGCCTCACTCAACTACCTGCTGTCCAGCCACGTCTGGCGCCAAGACCACAACGGCTTCTCCCACCAAGACCCCGGCTTCATCGACCACGTCGTCAACAAAAAAGCCGAGATCATCCGCGTCTACCTGCCACCCGACGCGAACACTCTCTTGTCGACCATGGACCACTGCCTGCGCAGCAGGAACTACGTCAACGTCGTCGTCGCGGGAAAGCAACCCTCCCCGAACTGGCTCACCATCGAAGAAGCCAAGGACCACTGCGCCCGGGGGATCGGGATCTGGGACTGGGCGAGCAACGACGACGGCGACCCCGACGTCGTCATGGCCTGCGCCGGCGACGTCCCCACCTTGGAGACCCTCGCCGCCACCGACATCCTGCGCCGGGAACTACCGGACCTGAAGATCCGCGTCGTCAACGTCGTCGACCTCATGCGCCTCCAGGACGAAAAGGAGCACCCGCACGGTCTGTCCCCACGGGAGTTCGACGCCCTGTTCACCACCGACAAGACCGTCATCTTCGCCTACCACGGCTATCCGTGGCTGATCCACCGTTTGACCTACCAGCGCACCAACCACGACAACATCCACGTCCGCGGCTACAAAGAAGAAGGCACCACCACCACACCCTTCGACATGGTCATGCTCAACGACCTCGACCGCTACCACCTCGTCATCGACGTCATCGACCGTGTCCCCGGCCTCGCCGTCAAAGAAGCGGCACTGCGCCGGCGCATGGTCGACGCCCGCAAGCATGCCCGCGACTACACCCGCGAGCACGGCGACGACGCCCCGAAGATCAAGGACTGGCGATGGAACTCATGACCCGCCACGGCCCTGCCGGACTGTCTTCGGCCGAGGCGGCGAGCCTGCTGGCCGCCCACGGCGAGAACGTCGTCGCCAAGCCCAAACCGAAGCGCCTCCTGAGCCGGATCGGCGCCCAGCTCGCCGACCCGCTGGTGACGCTTCTGCTGATCGCCGCCGTGGTGACCTCACTGCTCGGCGACTGGACCGACACACTTGTGATCGCCCTGGTCGTCGCCTTGAACACCGCCATCGGCGTAGTCCAGCAGACCCGCGCCGACAAAGCCGTCGCCGCCCTCGACGACCTCACCGCCCCTGCAGCGCGGGTCGTACGCGACGGCGTCGACCAGATCGTTCCCGCAGCCGAACTCGTCACCGGCGATCTGGTGCGCCTTGAGGCCGGCGACATCGTGCCCGCCGACATGCTCCTCGCCGAGGCGGTCCGCTGCCGCCTCGACGAGTCGGCCCTCACGGGTGAGTCGCTGCCGGTCGCCAAGGACGCCGACATGGAGGTGTTCGCCGGGACGGTCCTGGTCATCGGCCGCGCCGCGGGCACCGTCGTGCGCACGGGCGCCGACAGCGCGATGGGAAAGATCGCCGGCCTCGTGGCCGGAGCGGGGCAGCGCGCCACGCCGCTCCAGCGGCGCATCGCCCGCCTCGGCCGGATCCTCGGCGCCGCCGCGGTCCTGCTGTGCGCGGTGGTCTTCGCGGTCGGAGTAGGCAGCGGGGCCGGTGTGCTGAGCATGGCGCTGGTGGCCGTCAGCCTCGTCGTGGCCGCGGTTCCCGAATCGCTGCCGGCCGTGGTCACGCTGGCCTTGGCTCTCGGCGCGCGCCGCATGGCTCGTCACAACGCGATTCCCCGCAGTCTCCACGCGGTCGAAACCCTCGGGTCGGTCACGGTCATCGCCTCCGACAAGACCGGCACGCTCACCGAAGGCCGCATGGCCGTCCAGGAAGCCGTCGGTGGCCGCACCACCCACACCGCCACGGGGCACGGCTACGGACCCGCGGGGGTCGTCACCCCCGAACCGACCCAGGCGCTGCGAACGCTCACTGAAGCCGCCGTCCTCTGCTCCGACGCCACGATCGCCGCACCCGACAACGGCGGCGAGTGGAAGGCCATCGGTGATCCGATGGAGGCCGCGCTCGTCACCTTCGCCGCCCGGTGCGGCGTCGACGCCGATGCCGCACGCTCTACTTGGCCCCGCGTCGCCGAGTACCCCTTCGATCAGGCCACCCGCCGCATGAGCACCGTCCATCGCACGGGAACGGGCTACCGGACCGTCTGCAAAGGCGCGCCGGAAAGCGTCCTGGCCCTCGTGGTCGACTCCGAAACATCCCGAGCCGCGGCACGCGCCGCCGCAGAGAAACTCGCCGCCGAGGGGCTGCGCGTCATTGCCGTCGCCGAAAGCCTCACCGCCGAACCGCCCGCGGACCCAGGCGCGCCCGTGGGACTGTCCCTGCTCGGCATCGTGGGCATCGGCGACCCGCTGCGCGACAACGCCACCGGCGTCGCCTCCATCTTCGACCGCGCCGGCATCCGCCTGATCCTGATCACCGGCGACCACCCCGGCACCGCCTCGGCGATCGCCGCCCGCATCGGGATCTGGACCCCGGGAGACGCCGTCGGCGCCGGAGACCGGCCCGAACAAGCTCTCGACACCCAGGTCTTCGCTCGCACCAAGCCCGAACAGAAACTCGACATCATCGCCGCCCTGCAAGCCGACGGGCAGGTCGTGGCCATGACCGGCGACGGCGTCAACGACGCCCCCGCCCTGCGCCGCGCCGACATCGGAGTGGCCATGGGAGGCGGCACCGAAGTCGCCCGCCAGGCCGCCGACCTCGTCCTCGTCGACGACAACCTCGAAACCGTCGCCGCCGCCGTCGGCGAAGGCCGCCGGGTCTACGACAACATCCGCCGCTTCCTGCGCTACGGACTGGCCGGTGGCACCGCCGAAATCCTCGTCATGCTCGCCGGCCCCCTGCTGGGCATGCCCATCCCCCTCCTGCCAGCCCAGATCCTGTGGATCAACCTGCTCACCCACGGCCTGCCCGGCGTCGCCCTCGGCGCCGAACCCGCCGAGAACAACGTTCTTCGCCGACGCCCCCGCGCCCCCGGCGAGCAGATCCTCGGCGACGGCCTCTGGCGCGGCATTCTGCTTCTCGGCTCCCTGCTCACCGCGGCGACCCTCGCAGCGGGCGTGTTCGCCGAGGCGAAGGACTGGCCGTGGCAGAGCGTCGTATTCGCCACCCTCGGCCTCAGCCAGCTCGGCCTCGCCGTCGCCGTCCGGGCCCGGCGCCCGTGGCGTCTCAACCTCGCCCTCCCCGCCGCGGTCGCGCTGTCGGCCGTCGCGCAGATCGCCGCCGTGACCGTCCCGCCGCTGCGGACCTTGCTCGGAACCGAACCGCTGTCGGCGACCCAACTCGCATTCTGCGCGGCCGTCGCCATCATCCCCGCCCTCATCTTGTGGATCACCCGAAAGGTGAAAGGTCAATGAGAATCATCGTCGGCGCAGACGGATCGCCCTCCGCCCTCAACGCGGTGCGCACGGCCACCGTCGAAGCCGCCAGGCGCGGTGGACACTTGCGCATCGTCCATGCCTTCCTCTGGCCCCTCATGCACGTCCCCCTGGGACCTTCCCCGTCCGGGCCGCCCACCGGCGGACTGCGCCACGAGGCCGAACGGATCCTCGCCGAGGCCGCCGAGACCGCTGCGGCCACCGACCCAGCGGTCAAAGTGGAGACAGAACTGGTCACCGGCTTCCCCGCCCAGGTTCTCCTCGCCGAGGCGGCGACGGCCGAACTCGTCGTGATCGGGGACCGTGGGCTCGGAGCCGTCGCGGAAATGGTGATCGGCTCCGTCGCGCTGCAAGTCGCCGAGCGCTCACCGGTACCGGTGCTCGTGGTCAAGGGCCGCACGCGCGGCTCCGGTCCCGTCCTGATCGGTCTCGACGGTTCCCCGGCCTCATCGCGTGCCCTCCGCGTCGCGTTCGACGCCGCCGCGCTGCGCGGTGTCGACCTCGTCGCAGCGCACGTGAGGGCTGAAGCGGTCGTCTTCGACGCGACTCCGGCCTCGCTGTACGAGCGCGACGCGACCTGGACCCAGCGGGAGTGGCCTTTCACCGCCGCCTTGGACCGCGAACGCCGCAGAAAACCCACCGTCGTCGCCACCGACGAGGTCATGGTCGGCGACGCCGGCGAGGCTATCGTCGCCCGCGCCCGCCATGCCCAGCTGATCGTGGTGGGCGCGCACGGCCGCACCGGCTTCTTCGGCCGGGTCCTGGGGTCGGTGTCGCGTCACGTCCTGCGGCACGCACCCTGCCCCGTCCTCATCGTTCCGCCGCCCTTGACTGACGAGAAGGGAACAGCCCGATGAAGGTCCTGGTCGCCGCCGCCAGCCGGCACGGATCCACCGAGGAGATCTCGGCCGTCCTCGCCCAGGTGCTGCGTGCGGCCGGCTTCGACGTCGACCGCCGTCGGCCCGAGGAAGTGCGCGACCTGGCAGACGCCGATGCCGTCGTGCTCGGCAGTGCGGTCTACCTCGGTCACTGGTTGCGGCCCGCGTTGCGTTTCGCCGACCGGCACCACGCCGCTTTGTCGACACTGCCCGTCTGGCTGTTCTCCACCGGACCGGTCGGCGATCCACCGCGACCGGCTGAGGACCCTGCCGACATCGGCGAACTCATGCGCACCACGGGCGCACGTGAGCACCGGCTGTTCGCCGGGCGCCTCGACCGGGCCCGGCTGGGCCTCGCCGAACGTGTCGTCACGGGCATGCTGCGGGTGCCCGAGGGCGATTATCGGGACCTCGACGACGTCCGAACATGGGCCGCGTCGATCGCGTCGTCGATCCGGGCCGGTTCTCGACAGGGTCTTTAGTCCCTGCGCGGTAGTGGCCGAGGTTCTATGCAGGCTCGGCACGCGGGCGGTAGCGTTCACATGCCGATGTGAGCCCCAACCACATTTCCGTGGTGAAAGGAAGCCCCGATGCCGATCCGAGTGTTCCTCGTCGACGACCACGAGCTCGTCCGGCGCGGTCTCAGCGACCTGTTCGAGTCAGAGGCCGACCTCGAGGTCGTGGGCGAGGCCGCCTCGGTGCCCGAAGCACTGGCGCGCATCCCGGCTTCGAACGCCGACGTGGCGATCCTCGATGTGCGCATCGGCAAGGGCGACGGCGTCGAGCTGTGCCGGGACCTCAAGTCCGTCCAGCCGGATCTGAACTGCCTCATGCTGACCTCCTTCGACGACGACGAAGCCCTCTTCAACGCGATCATGGCGGGTGCCTCGGGCTTCGTGCTCAAACAGGTCCTCGGCGCCGACCTGGTCGACGCGATCCGCACCGTCGCCGCCGGCGGTTCCCTCCTCGACCTGCGGGCCACCGCCGCTCTCATGTCCCGCCTGCGCCGCGAGCAGGAACAGGCCGACCCGCTCAAGACCCTCACCGAGCAGGAGCGCGCCGTCCTCGAACTCATCGGCGACGGCCTGAGCAACCGCGAGATCGCCAAGAAAATGTTCCTCGCCGAGAAGACCGTCAAGAACTATGTATCCCACCTGTTGGCAAAACTCGGTATGCAGCGGCGCACCCAGGCTGCGGTCCTGCTGACCCGTTTGAGATCGGGCGAGGCGAACCGGGGCGAGTGACCCCTCTACGGCAGCGGCACACACCACGCGAGCCGGGTACCCCCGCCTTCGGTTGAGGTAACCGACAGGTGCCCGCCGCACGATTCGGCGCGCTCGGCGAGATTGGCCAGCCCGCTGCGAGCGACATCGGCGGGCAGCCCGCGGCCGTCGTCGCGGACTTCGACGACCAAATCCTTGCTGACGTCGACGGTCACCGTCACCGTGGAGGCGTCAGCATGGCGGATGACGTTGCTGATCGCCTCGCGCACCACCGCTTCGGCGTGTGTCGCGATGGAAGGCGGCACCAGGGTGTCCACGGCGCCCGACATGCGGACGGAAGCCGTCACAGACAGATCCGCTGTGCGTTCGGTGACGATGTCGAGGAGGCGGCGGCGCAGGCTGTTCGCCTCGTCGCCGGTGGAGTGCAGGTCGAAGATCGAGCCCCGGATGTCGCGCACTGTGTGGTCCAGCTGCTCGACGGCTGCGGCGATACGGGCGCGCGCCTGAGGGTCGGTCACGCGCCGCACCGTGCCCTGCAAACTCATCCCGACCGCGTAAAGGCGCTGGATGACCTGGTCGTGGAGGTCGCTGGCGATCCGGTCGCGGTCGGCGAGGACATCGAGGAGCCGCCGGGTCTGCTGCCGGTCGGCGGCCTCCAAGGCCAGCGCCGCCTGATCGGCGAAGGACGCCAGCAGCGGAATCTGCGCGGTGTCGAACGCAGCCCGGCCTTTCTCCTTGATGGCCAGGAGCAGGCCGCTGATGCCCTGTGCGGAGCGCAGCGGCACGGCGATGGCCGGTCCGAAGACTCCGTGATGGGCGCTGAGGTCGCCGTCGAGGAGTGCCTGCAAGTCGCGGATGGGCAGGGGTGTCCCGTCACGGGCAACGGTGAGCAGTTCGGGAACGCGTGTCGTGGCTTCGGTGTCGACGAGGCCGGCGATCGCGTCACCGAAACCGGTGCGGACCGCCAGGGTCTCGCCCGAGCCGTTCGGGTCGATGAAGATGAGGACGCTGTCGGCGTCGCTGAGGTTCTTGGCGTGCCGGGCGACGAGTCCGAGGGCGTCGTCGGGGGAGGCGCCGGAGAGGAGTTCCACGCGGACTTCCGAGGACGCCGCGAGCCAGCCCTGGCGGAGTTTGGACTCCTCGAACAGGCGGGCGTTCTCCACGGCGACGCCCGCGGCCGAGGCCAGGGCGCCGAGGACGATCTCGTCGTCGGCGGTGAACTCGCCACCGCCGCGCTTCTCAGTGAGGTAGAGGTTGCCGAACACCCTCTCGCGGACGCGTACCGGGGCACCGAGGAAACTGTGCATCGGCGGGTGGTTCGCCGGGAAACCCACCGACGCGGGATGAGCGCTCAAGTCGGGCAGCCGAATCGAGTGCGGCTCGTCGATGAGCAGCCCCAGCAGCCCCCGCCCCTCGGGGAGATGACCCATCTTCTCCCGCTGTCCGGGATCGATACCGACGTAGACGAACTCGCTGAGCCCGTCCTCTTGGGGGCTGAGAACGCCGAGTGCGCCGTAGCGGGCGTCGACGAGTTCGACGGCGGCCTGGACGATCCGCTGGAGCGTCGAGTCGAGTTCGACGCCGGCGCCGACTGCCATGATGGCGTCGATGAGTCCTTGGAGGCGATCACGGGTCTCGGCGATCTCGTCGAGTCTGTCGCGCACTTCGTCGAGGAGTTCACCGAGACGCAGATCGCCGAGACGTGCGGTGCCGTGCCACTTCGTCCCCTTGTGTCGCACGTCGTCCTCGCCCATCCATCTCTGCTCATACCGCCGCGAACCGAGCCGGGTTCGATGCTAGTCGTTCCCGGTGCCATCTAGCCTTGCTCGAACGGGACGGCTCGGACGCTTACGTTCACTATTTGATTTGGCCGCTGGGGTGCTCCATGAGTGCTGCGGAACGACGGCGACCGAAGACCAGGCGTGGTGCAGCAAGCCGCGTGCCACCGAGCCGCCGCGCCCGCGCTGCGCTCCGACCACGACCAGCTCGGATTCCGAGGACAGCTCGACAAGGGCCTGGACCGGCCTGCCGGATATGAGCGAGCCGGCGGCCTCAAGGCCGGGGTACTGCTTCTCGACGCTCAAAACGAGCTCGCGCAGCCACTCAGACTCAACGTTGCCGCCGTTCGCGGCTTCCCGATGCACGTGCACGATCCGCAGCGGCGAACCTTGCCGCGCCGCATGGGCCGCCGCGTAGGCTGCGGCTGCACTGCTCACCGGCGTGCCGTCGACTCCAACGACGACCGGCAGGTGCCTGCCAACGTGCGCCGGTGCGGCTTCGCTGCGGACGACCACTATCGGGCAAGGCGGCTCGGCGGCGATGGCGCTGCTGACCGATCCGAGGAGCATCCGGCCCAGCAAGCCCCGCCCGTGGCTACCCAGCACCAGCATGGAAGCGTCCTTCGCTTCGGCATTGAGCACATCGACTGCCGGGCCCTCCACGATCCTCGTCATTACCGACAGGTGCGCGCTGGTCTCGGTGACCACGTCATTGGCGTTGGCCACGAGTTCGCGGGCAAACCGTTCGAAGTCGGACTGCGAGACCTCCTCGACACCGGCGTCGCGCAGCGGGAAGTAATAGCCCCCCTCCAACATTCGTGTCGGCAGCTCCCACTCGTAGGCGTGCACGATCACCAACGGGCTGCCGCTGGTCTCGGCTTCCCGCGCCGCCCATCGCAGCGCCGCCACGCTGTGTGCGCTCTCGTCGATGCCGACGACGACGGCCCGTCCCATGCTCTGTGTTCTCATGAATCAAGCGTCCTACCTGCGGGTTCGGAGAGCCAGAGCCAGAGCGCACGACCCGGCAGGGACCAAAGTCGCCGTATCGGCTGGCCCGCCGCAAGCCGCACGCAGCCGAACGCCCCGGGGAGCGTTCCCCGGGGCGTCGCAGCGGTTTTCAGCCGACTTCGGCCGGCGGATGGACGACGGCGACCGGACCGAACGCATGGTGCAGCAGCGTCCGGCCCACGGAGCCCAGCACCATGCCGGTGAAGCCGCCCCGCCCTCGCGAACCGACCACGGTCAGGCTCGCCGTCCGGCTGTGCGTGATCAGGCGGAACGCCGGATCCATACCGGGCACCGCCCGCGCATCCACCTTCAGCTCGGGGTGGTTCCGCATCAGTTTCCGCTCGGCCGAAGCGACGGCGGCCTGCGCGTGGGCACGTTCGTCGTCAAGCGCGGGACCATGGAAGGAGAGCACTTCCAGGACGACGCCGCGCGACAGGGCCTCGTCGGCAGCGAACAACAACGCCGCCTCGGCCCCTGCGGAACCGTCGTAGCCGACGAGGACTGGCGCGTCCTCCGGCCGTTCCCCATCGATGTCACGGACGACCACGATCGGGCCGTGCCCGTAGGTGCCCACTTGCGTCGACACTGAGCCCAGGAGCAACCCGACGAAACCTCCGTGCCCTCGCGAGCCGAGCACGGTCATCCTCGAACGTCCCGACCTTTCGATGATCGCCTCCGCGGCGACACCGTTGACCTGTTCGCCGCGGATGTCGAGTGCGGGGTTGTCGGCACGGAGACGGTCGACGAGCTCCTGAAGGGTTTCCTTGGCATGCTCGCGGAGGTACTCCTCCATGGAGTCACCGGTGTAGGGGTAAAGCGGGTAGTCGTAGAGAGGGCTCTCGTACGCGTGCACGAGTCGCAAGGGCGCGCCAAGGCGCGTGGCCATCTCGACGGCGTGCTCCACAGCGGTGAGGCTGGGCTTGGAACCGTCGACTCCGACGGTGATCGGCAGCGAGTCGGTCATCGGACCGCCCCTTTCTGGTCGGACTTCGGGAAGTAGTCCTGCATGGTGGGTCTGCGGATGGGCTGGATCGGCTTCTCCGATCGCATTTCGAGAAGCCGGAAGCGGGTCGCCTGCAGCCTTTGCAGCAGGACCGAGAAGAGGGTTCTGGTGACGGCATAGCCGAGACCGGGGTCGCCCTCGGCGAAGTTCTTCAAGCGATCGGTGTCGAGCACGATCGCGCTGACATCGGTGACGGCCGTCGCCCCGAAGTGCCACCGGTGAGGCGGTACCAGCCACGACCACCCGACGAGATCGCCGGCGCCGAGCGTCTCCAAGACGGCGCCCTCGGCATCGAGGATGACCTGGCCGGAGGTGATCAGCCAGCAGCCCCAGGCGGGCGTTCCCTCCTTGAAGAGCCGGTCCCCGGGGCGGTAGTGCACATCGCGCGCAGTCGCAGCCAATTGCGCGAGGTGGCTCCGCTGGAAGTCGCGGAACGGAGCGAAGCCCTTGAGTTCGCTGAGCGAGGGCATGTCGGCCTCCTCGGTGGGTACTGGTCTCTGGCTACACCGTCATCCAACGGCGCAGGCGCGAACAGAGACGCTGGAATGCGTCGAGCAGGGACTTTCGGCCCCGCTGGCAACGCCTCCGCCTCAACCGGGACCAAAGACCCGGCACAAAGCCATGTTTCGTCACTGACGCCACTCCGGACCCGGCCGAGATGCTGGTGCCATGGAAACGAACCGCGAAAAGTCACCGATCGTCGTCGGTATCGACGAGGGTCCCGAGAGTGTGGTGGCACTGCGCTGGGCGGCCCAGGAGGCGGCCACGACTTACAGTCCGCTCGTTCTCGTCCACGCATTCGAGTGGCTGCCCCAAACGCGACTCGGCCGCGACGACTACTACTTCCCGCTGCGCGACGAAGGCCTCGACAAGACCGCCCGCGAGCAGTACGAGCAGAACGCCAAGGAGATGCTCGCCGACGCCACGGCCATCGTCAATGAAAGCGGATCCGGTCTCGAGGTCGAGACCAAGGTCGTCGAAGGCGTGCCCTTCGAGACCCTCGAAGTCGAAGCCCGCAACGCCTCGCTTCTCGTTCTCGGCAGCCACAGTCGCGGACTTCTGGGCCGCATGCTCCTCGGTTCGGTCAGCAGCGCCATCGCCTCCGACCCGCCATGCCCGGTGGCCGTCGTTCGCACGCACACCCGCGCCGTGCCCGTGGAGGCCACCGACATGCCCGTCGTCGCCGGCTTCGACGGAACGCCGGCCAGCCGCACCGCTCTCGCCTTCGCGGCCGACCATGCAGCCCGCCACGGGTCCCAGCTCATCGTCGTCCACGCCTTCCACCCCGTCGACCAGCGCACCGCGGGCTCCGTCAGCGAGCAGGCCGGCCGCCGAACCGCCTGGCTGCGCGAGAACGTGCAGATGATCGAAAAGGACCACCCCGGCCTGCACGTCACCTGCACCGTCACCGAGCACCGACCGGCCCAGGCACTCGTCGAGTGGTCCGTCGCCGCCCGCCTCATCGTCGTCGGCACCGGCGGGCGCCGCGCCTACACCGGCTCGGTGAGCCAGGCCCTGCTCCACCACTCCTGGTCGCCCGTCGTCGTCATCCCCGAAGCCTGAACAACCTGACATCCGAAAGAGGCCCCCGCCATGTCCGTTCGTGACCGCATCACCCTCACCGGCACCGAGAACAACATCGAAGCCACCACCGCCTCGCCTTGGGCGGCCCGCTCCCTGGCCGTCCTGCGCATCGCCACCGGCCTGATCTTCCTGTGGGCCTTCGCCGACAAGCTCTTCGGCCTCGGCTACGCCACCCCGGCCGAGCGAGCCTGGCTCAACGGAGGCTCGCCGACCCAGGGCTTCCTCGGCCACGTCTCCGTCGGACCCTTCGAGTCGACCTTCCAGTCCTGGGCAGGCGCGGCCTGGGCCGACTGGCTGTTCATGCTCGGCCTCGGCGCCATCGGCATCGCCGCCATCGCCGGCATCGGGCTGCGCCTGGCCGCCGGCTCGGCCACCGTCATGATGCTGCTCATGTGGGCCGCCGAGTGGCCCCTCGACCAGACCACCTCGGCCGGAGAACCCAGCGGATCGAACAACCCCCTGGTCGACTACCACCTCATCTACGCCATCGCCCTCATCGCCTGCGCCGCCGCCTACGCAGGCCGCACCTGGGGACTGGGCAGGATCTGGGAGAAACTCCCGATCGTCAACAGCAACCCCTGGCTGAAGTAGCAGTGTGCAGAACCAAAGCCGTCGACGTCACAAGACGTCGGCGGCTTTGGCGTCACCGTCGAAGATCGGAACACGGTGGTGGACCGGCTGTACCCAGGCCCGCCCCGCAAACCTGAGAGGTACCGAACTTCGGCCCCGGCCCTGGTATTGCCTCCGATACAGGCCGCCGTCACGGGACAGCGCGGCCGCCCGGATTCGCGGAGACCCTGCGTTGAATCGCTCGCCGAGGATCTCCGCGCTCGCGTCAGCGAAGGTATCCGACCTCGTAGGCGACCTTCGCGTGCACGCGTTCCAGCCGCGCTTGTGCACGGCATTCCGAGGTGCAGACCTGCGCGCAGGAGTCGCAGAAGGACACCGCTCGGGCCTCGGCGCGACGCTGCCTGAGTTTCGCCAGAAACATGATGCGCTCCCTATTTCGATGAATACCGAATCAAGCCGATCGGGCAATCATGCACCTTGATTCGACATCCGTCAAACTAGATGAGTGTCGAAGCAGTGTGGAGGTCGTCACGTCGGCCTCGGCGGCGAGCAGAGCCCGACGAGGGCGAGTCGGCTCGCTGCGAGAAAACAGCCCACGGTTGCGATGGGGAGTTCCCATCGAGATACGAGACGCCGGAACCCTGCGGTAGCTCCGCGTGCCTTAACGCAGCCTTCCTCCGGCTGAGGCGTGGGCCAGGACCGTAGCCGCCCAGCAGGGCTCGGAAGGCGGCTCCCCCTTGTTGTGGGCACCGCCCCGTCGCCGAGGACGCGTATGGCCCGGGTTCGCGGGAGGCCCAGGGCGCTGACCCAGCCGTGATCGAGGCCCATGAGCTAAAGGTTCGACCCACGTTGCCGGGGTGAGCCTTTGGTGCCGTCGCTGGCGCGTGGGGTGGGGAGGAGCCTGGCGATGGTGTTGGGCAGACTGCGGCGGGTTGCCAAGGCCTTTGCCGTCACGAGCAGGGAACCAGAACAAGACGACGGCTGCTGGGGCGACTGGATGGGCGACTGGACCTGCGACGCAGGCGACGCCGTCAGCGACGCATGGAACGAATCCGGTGAATGGATCGGCGAAAACGCCGACCTCGTCGGCACAGTCGTGGGATTCGCCGCTGATGCAGCCTGCTGGGGCATCGCCACCGGAGCCACCTTCGGACTAGGGGTCGCACCCGCCGGCGTCGTATGCAGCATGGTCGGGGGCGCCGTCGACTCATGGGCCGCCAGTGCCTTCGAAGGCGACTCCGCCGACGAACAACCACCGCAGCCCCCGGAAGGCGCCGTCATTGGAGGCTTCCTTGGTTTGGTTGGTGCGGTCTACGGTGCGGCATACGCAGCTAAGGGGGCGTTGCCAGCCCTTGGTGAGGGTACGAGCAAGAGTGCAGCAGACGGAATTCTCGACAAGCTCGTTCCAAATGGCACTGCGAAGGCGGCCGGTCCCTCCGCTGCTGATTCATGGGCTGCAAAACTTGGCTTTTCGAAGACGTCGAACCTCAGTAAGAAATATGATTCGCACGCCGCCCCAGAGTTTAAAATCACTGGGCCGAGAAATGGGGCCAATCTGAACGCATTTAAGAGTGCAGTCAAGGGCCGCATGCTCAAGCCCGGTGTTCGAATTTACAGATTTAATTATCGAAATCAAGGGCAAACCGTAGGATTCATTGACCCCGACGGTAAAATGGTTATGCTGCATGCAAATATGGGGGAGTTCTGGAGCGTTCCCACTCTAGGGGATAATAAATTCAAGATGATTGTGGATGAAGGGGCGCTAAGGTGACCGGTAAGTCTGACTGGCACTCGCGTCGCAGCGCACAAAAAGTGTGGATGCGCCCATCCGAAGTTGCGTCCGGGGCTGGGATAGATCGACAAGTTCGAGTCATGCGTGCACTAGTAAGGGGCCACATTGGCGGGCCGGAATTTGCGCGATCCTGGTTGTTGGCGCGCCAGCAAGCTTTGGCGAACGGGGAGCGTGTTCGTGAGCATTTCGCACGTGCACTCAACGACGTCTTCTTTGTGCTAGAGGATTATGCGATCGATCCAAAGTTGCATAGCAGTGGTGACGTGACAGACGGGGAATTGGTCACTCATGTTGCGATAATCCTCCAACAACTCGACGCACTCGAGGACAATGCTTAGCGACACACCCATGCGAAACGTCGAACCGGAGGAACGCTGCAAAACACGGCCGAACAAAGCATGAAGAGGCCCCTGGGTTCTATTGGTCTTCCCGACCATGAGCCCCAGGGGCCACCACATCACCGAGCCCTGATCACCCGATCACAGTGCTCGGCGAGCACATCCTCCCATGTCCCGCCCCACCTGTTCCCTTAGCAGCCGTCGCGTAAAGGGAGCACCCGTTGCGCCGTCGCAGCGCCCCGGACTGAGACTACGAGCTCACTGTCCCACCACAGCACCTCAAAACCGTCTACATCGGCTAGATGCTCAGCCTCTCTGGTCTCCATCAACGCCCGCAGGGCGGTCTCGCTGATGCGCACCTCCCCGGCGAGGGAGACCCTACTTCGCCGCGCATGGCGTCCTCTGTGCTCCGCGACTGAGTAGGAGTGTCGTGTACCTCGGCGTCGCCGAGGTAGCCGCGGCTTGAAGCTTGAACAGACTGGCGTAGCGCCCTTTAAGCTCCATCGACTGATCATGGGTTCCTTCTTCAATGACGTGTCCTTTGCCGAGAACATAGATCGCGACTGCGTGGCGAACATTGGCGAGCCGGTGGGTGATCAGCACCGTGGTTGCTGTTCCAGCGCGGGCGCGCAGGTGCACGAATATGGCGTGCTCGGCCCGAGCATCGAGTGCCGCCGAAGGTTCGTCGCAGATGAGAAGCGGGGCATCGCGGATGAAGGTGCGAGTGGTGGTGAGGCGTTGCCACTGGCCACCGGACAGGTCGTGGCCGTCTTTGAAGGATCTGTCGAGGAGGGTTTCGTCGCCCTGCGGTAGTTTAGTGATCATGTCGTGGGCACCGGCATCCCGCGCGGCAGTTTCGATCTGGCCATTGCCTTCAGCGGTGGTGCGTCCGATGTGGATGTTCATGCGTGCGGTGAACGGCCAGTGCTGATAGTCCTGGCACATGACGGCGATATTGGCGCTGAGGTCGGCCGTGTCGACCGTCGTGGTGTTGGCGCCGTCCCAGCGGATGGTGCCGCTGGTCGGTTCGTTCAGAAGGCGATAAGGGCAGCGAGGCTGGTCTTGCCGGATCCATTCTCGCCAACCAGGGCGATGGTCTGGCCATGCTGGATCTTCAGGGAGGCGTCGTCCACGGCGTTGGTGTCGGTATCGGGATAGCGCAGCGACACCTTGTCAAGGGTGATGCGCGTTGCGAACCGGAGAACCGATGTCGGCGTTGGGTGGGGATGCGGGCTCGGGCTCGGCGCATGAAGTCGTCGTGGTCGGAGGTAGAGACCCTGCTCGAACAGCGAATTGACCGACATGATCAACAGTGTGAGGCTTTCGCGCTCCAACGGCGCGACCAGCCCCGACACATACCGCGCCACCCGCTCACGCGGCTCGGCACGAGCGAACCGAGACCCGACCCGCACCATTAAACGATCGAACCCCGCGCCCCACACCGCGACATCCACATCAGACACAACCTGCCCAACGAACCACCCACCAACAAGTGTCGCCGCAGTACTAGGGACTGTCCTGGTGATCATGGGAGCCAGATCATGATGCCGGCGATGGCTAGGCTGGCTTGGTGGATGCTGGGCGCGTTCGGCGTAGCGGGTGGCCAGGTCGCGCCATTGTTTCAACCGGTTGAAGGCTCGATCGACGACGTTGCGTTGCCTGTAGGCCCACTTGTCGAAGTCTGGTAGCCTGCCTCCGCATACCGAGCGGCGCACCGCGCTCGACGCGGCCCTCGACGCACTGCGCGGCCTGATCGCGGCCCGGCCGCTCATCGCCAGCCGACCGACTCTCGTATCCAGGCGGCGGTCGGTTCCGTCTTGACGGCGACTCGGCGAGGACCTTCCAGGGGCGGGACTGCTTTTACTCAGAGTTTGCGGGCCCGTCAAGTGCGCATACCTCTAAAAAGCCACCACAAAGTAATGGTCGTTCGATATTCCCTACGGTTCTATTCCCTTTTTCGGTCGGCCCTGATAAAAAAGTGGTGGTCTTCATAGATCAGTTGGAGATACGGGTTCGATCAAGGAGGGTTCATGCCCAGACCACGGCGAAAGCTGCTCTCGTTAACGCTTGCAATGGCGATAGCGGCCACGGCAGTAGCGGCACTCGGCGCACTTGAGGAACCGGACGCGGCCCAGGCGTCTACCGGATCTTCGTCGTTCAGCCTTGCCGATCCGAGCACGGTGCAGGCTATGGACGGCACCTACGTCACTTACGGCACGACCGTCGGCTCCGGCGCCGGCCCGCGTTGCGGTGCCCAGGCAGGGGTGACGTTGTACGTGCCCTTCCTCAACCACGGATCGGGTGACAGCGTCGGCATGTCCGACTGCGTCGCCGGCGACGCGCTTCCCTCCGGACCCGGTTCGTGGGCAGTGGACAACGGCGCCATTTGGGCGCCCGGCGTCGCGGAGTTCAACGGCACCTACTACATGTACTACACGGCCACAAGGGCCGGATCCGGGCAGAAGTGCATCGGGCTGGCGACTTCCGGCGGAGCGAAATCGCCATTCATCAACAGGGGAGAATGGGCCTGCCCCGGCGGCGGCCGATGGGCCATCGACGCCAATCCATTCGTCGCCAACGGCAAACTCTACGTCACCTATCGCGATGACGCGATCACCTCCTATCCGGAGACCGGCATCTCCATCGTGCAGGTCGGCTCGAACGGGTCCGCCATTTGGAGCACCCGCCGCGACGCGCTGAAGAGCACCGACCTCGCCTGGGACACCGAGAGCTCCTCCGGTGGAACCCACGTCATCGAGAACCCGTCGATCTTCGTCGGCGGCGAGGGCCGCTACTACCTGATGTTCTCCGGCAACAACTGGAACAGCGCCCGGTACTCCACCGGCATCGCCGACTGCGGCACGAACCCTCTCCCCTCGACCCGGTGCACCCTTCTGAGGGACGGAGCGAACCGGCCGTTCTTCGGCTACACCGGATCCGGCGGGCTCGGTCCGTACCGAGGGCTACCTGGCAACCATCCCGGCCCCGGAGCCATGGCGGTCTTCTACACCGAAGACAACCGCCGGTGTGTCGTTTGGGCCTGGTACAACCCCGCCACCGGTAAGCGCCACCCCATCATCGGCGAGCTCAAGCTCGACTCCAGCGGCTTCTACGTCACGTGATCGCCAGCCCGATCACCACTACTCCGCAAAGGTGAGCCCAGTGCGGTCCCCTGGTGTCCGGCCACGGCCCAGGGGCCGCCTCACTCATCCGACATCCGATCCGCAGCCGGGCCGCTTGGCAGGTCTTCGCATACGGCGCCGATTCGTCTCCAGAGGACGGCGGGCGGCGGCCCGGACCGACTCGGCAACACAGACCTGAGACACCGGCGATCCACCGCGCTCAAGAAATCCATCTTCGACCATCATGTCCGAAATCACACGCTTCACAGGAGGCCGCAAATGACCAGCAGTATGAGCAGGCGCAAGGCAATCGCGCTCGGCGGCGGCGTACTCGCCGGCGCCCTCGTGGGCGCGAGCCCCGCATCGGCGGCGACCGACTGGTTCCGGCTGCCGGTGATCACGGCGAACGTCGGCCGGGACAACCTCGCAGCCCGGAACGCGGCGTTCGACGCTGTGCGCAACGCCGATGGCACGAACAGGCCACTGGTCTGCTTCCAGGAGATCAGCGAGGGCGACACCGGCGAAGAAGCGATGATCGACCACTACTTCGGCCCGCTCTACACCAAGGCCTTCCTGCGCCACGAGACGTCGTTTCGGATCCCGATCTGCGTCGGCAGGCCGTGGATCGTCGTGTCCAGCCGGACCCAGCGCGCGCACGGCGGCATCCCCGGCGTGACCCCGACACGTTGGTTCAACGAGGTCATCGTCCGGCACGAGGACCATCCGGCCGTAGAGTTCGCGGTGCTCAACACCCACTACATCGCCAACGCGTTCAACGGCGACCAGCGCACGGACCTGCGCGACGAATGGTGGCTCATGCGTGACATCCACCGGGCCAGGGCACGCGCGCACCACGACGCGGGCAGGCTCGTGATCTGGGGCGCGGACACCAACCGCCCCGACTTCGGCACCGCGTCGGACCTGGCCGCAGAGAAGAAGGCATTCGGTACCGGCATCGATCGCCTGCACTGGCTGCCCGGCAACGGTTCGGTACAGATCACGCTGAACGACACCAAGACCGTCGACATGAACGTCGACGGGCACAATGCCCGCTTGGCCATCTTCCACGTCCGCGCCGTCTGATACGGCCCACCCCGCTCGAAGCTCGAAGGAAAGACTGCCAGGACCCGCGGGGAGAGCACGGGAACGAAGACATGGGACGGTCCCGCACCAGGAATGGTGCGGGACCGCGAGATGCGCTGCGTCACCAGCGGGTTAGGCGCAGCTGGCCGAGGTGTCGATGTCCTCTACGTCGTGGTCGGTCTCGCTGGCGGACTCTGCCTCGGCTAGGGCGTGTTTGCAAAGGGGTGGGATGGTGGGTGGGTGATTCGTCGGTATGAGTTGTCGGATGCTGAGTGGGATGTGCTGGTGGGGTTGCTGCCGCCGGTGATGCAGGGTGGTCGGCCTCGTCTTGATGATCGGCGGGTGTTGAACGGGATCGTGTGGAAGATCCGTTCGTGTGCTCCGTGGCGGGATGTCCCTGATCGTTATGGTCCCTGGCGGAGTGTCTATGCGCGTTTTCGCAGGTGGGCGTTGGATGGGACGTTTCAGCGGCTTTTGGCCGGGCTCCAGGCCGACGCTGACGCGCGTGGCGACGTGGACTGGCTCGTCTCGATCGATTCGACGATCACGCGTGCTCATCAGCACGCTGCTGGCGCTAAAGGGGGCGTGGTGATTCGGGCGAATCGGTTCACGCCATCGGACGATCCCGTGGTGGATTAACCACGAAGATCCACCTCGCCGCCGATGGGAACGGGCGTGTCCTGTCCTTTGTGCTCTCGGCGGGCAACGTCAATGACTGCACCCGCTTCGAACAGGTCATGGACTCGGTCAGCATCGCCCGCATCGGACCGGGGCGGCCCCGCACCCGACCCGACCACGTCATCGCCGACAAGGGCTACTCGACCCGCGCCATCCGCACCCACCTGCGCAGACGCGGCATCTCCTGCACGATCCCCGAACGCGCCGACCACAAGACCAACCGCGCCCGCCGAGGCAGCCGCGGAGGCAGGCCGCCAGCCTTCGACCAGCAGCTCTACAAGAAACGCAACGTCGTCGAACGCTGCTTCAACCAGCTGAAGCAATGGCGCGGCATCGCCACCCGATACGACAAGACCAGCCAGTCCTACCAGGCAGCCATCACCCTCGCCGCCATCCACCAATGGCTACCCACCTTTGCAAACACACCCTAGGGCGGTAGCGCCTCGACGAACAAGGTTTCGATCGTCTTGGCGGAGCGGTAGGCGGAGCGCACGAACTACCGCCGTACCTCCTCGGCCGCAGCCATCGTCGTCCTGGTGCTCTACTGCGCCAGGGCTTCGATCTGCTCCTCCCGTTGCTGTGTCAGCCGTCCCTCCTCGGCACCTTCCTCGGGCGACTCGCAACTCCTGTAGGCGGCGCGGTGTAGACCATGGCTTCAAGGTCGAGGCACACGATCGTCGCCGTCGGTATGGAGTCGGTGTTCGAGATGAAGACGGGGGCGAGGTGCCCCTGGGTACAGGAACGAGCTCGACGGCCCCGCCGAGCGCGAATTGCGGAGGGCTTGAGCGGCGCCACGTCGGGCGCGAATTTGACGTGAGAGGTTAAAGTCCCCATGCCCATGCCTTCGAGAGTGAGGACGTCTGGTGCCGAGGGCCGCTGCGATCCAGCCCAATGAATGGGCGACGATCCACAACAACTTCACCCCCTTCGACATCGGCGCGCTGAACCGGGTCGTGCTCGACTACGCGCTTGTCGAGTTGACGCTGGCGAACCGCTGGTACCGGCGCACGGCGCTGGGCAGGACGGTCGCCGTGGCCGGCTACAGCTTCACGATCATCTGCCTGATCGCGGCGGTGGGGCTGGGGATCTTCATGCTCACCGGCGCCATCGACAACGAGGCGCTGCTTCCGGTGGTGTGGGTGGGCGCCGGCCTGTCCTGCTGTGCGCTCCTCGGCTTCTTCATGCCATGGGTGCTCACGCCCTACCGGCAGTGGGACCGGACTTTGAACGGCATCGCGGTGATGACCATTGTGATCGCGGTGCTCTCGCTCGGGGCGGCGCTCATCCGGCGGTGGGACTACGCCTCGAACGCGGCGCTGGCCGTGCCCTTCGTGGTGTTGCTGGCGTTCGCGATCGGCGTCTTGATCGTTCATGCGCGGCTTCGGGGCACCGAGAAGCCCCCGGCGGTGACCGTCGCGTCGTTGTCACCGAGGGACATCGAGATCCTGAGGAAGGCGCGTCGGAGGGCGCTGGTGATCCTGCGGTCCAGAAACGTCGTAGCGCACAAGGACTTCAACGGGTACGACAGCACCCCATTTTGACTGAGCCTGAACCCTCAGGCGGGCCGACGCGCTGCCACTTGCCGCGTGCGCGGGGTTCGACGACGCCGTCAAGACACACGTGGAGACCAGCGAGCGTCCTTGGGCGTGTCCTGGTGATCATCTGGTGGTGTCCAGAATGGTGTTGTGGTGCGTCGTGTTTTGACCAGGTGGCGCCGGTGCTGGAGTACGGCGCCGACGACGGCACCTTCGAGCAGCTGCGGACCGACTGGATGAAGCGGGGAATGCGGTGAGCGATCAGGAGATGGAAGCCGTCGAGCGGGACATGCTGCTGGGCTGGGAGCTCTACCGGGCCAGCCCCACCAATCCCCAGATCGAGCGCATCGCCCAGCGCCTCCTGGCGACGAACCCCTGGATGAGCGGCATCCGGATCCTTCTGGCGAAGCACCGCTACGCCTGCGGTCAGGTCGCCGAGGCCCGCGAGATCCTCCAGGCCGTCGTCGCCGTGCGCGACGAGCGGTCCCTGGGCGCGGCGCGGGAACTGCTCAGCCTTGAGCACCACGACGGCGACATCGCAGAAGCCCTGCGCTGGGCCGAGTACGTGCTGCGCGAGGAGCAGGACGGCTGGTTCGACTGGATGGAACTCGGCGGGATGACCGCTCTCAACGGGGCCTTCGAGGAAGGCTGGCGGTTCCTCGACGACGCCGTGGCGATGTGCGCGCGTACCAGTGCCAGCTCGCTGCCGCTGGCGCTGGTGCGGCGGGCGCTGTACCTGCTGTCGAGCTGCGCGCCGCCGGCGCGTTTCGTCCCGGCCGCCGAGGAGGCCGTGCGCGCCGACCCGTCCGACGAGAACGTCGGCGGTCCGCTCATGTGGGCCTACCTGCACGAAGGCCGCTTCGGCGACGCCGAGGAACTCGCGTTGCGGATGCTGCGCCTGGACCCCACCAACACGGCCCTCGCCCACCCCCTCGAAATGATGCGCAACCTACAGGCGACGCTCGCCGAGGACGGGCGGACCCTCGACGAGCTCCACCACACCGGCCTGTTCGAGCGGCTGTGGACCCAGATGCGCGACCGCAGACTCGGCCTGGACCTGCCGGCCGCCCTGGACGCGCTCGACGAGGTGATGCCGGCCGAGTTGCGAACCGTCCTGAAGCCGCCCGTCGACAAGGAGACGGCGCGGGCCGGAAGCATGTCGACCGAGATCGCGATGTGGCACGCCGGGCAGGCGCCGGGGGCCGGGGCGGTCTGGGGCCTGTCGGGCGACTTCCGCCTGATGTCCGCCGAGGAGATCAAGGCGATGGACGACGCCATCGAGGCCGACCCGGACGCGTACCCGCAGTGGCGGACCACCCAGGTCGACGAGTACTACGACCAGCTGATGACCGACGACGCCGGCGCCTACCTCGTCGAGCTGATGACCGGCGAGGTCGTCATCCGGCGGCCCGGGGCCGCCGACGAGCGGGTCGCGGAAAGCCTGGCGGACTTGTTCTGGCGCAGGGTGGCGGCGTTCGGCGGGCACGATCCGCGTCCGCGGGCCGCGGGCTGAGCCGCGTCACCGCTTGACCGTCCATTTCCACCACGTGTAGTGGTACTCGCCTTCCTCGACCTCGAAGCGCTTTCCGCAGTCGGCGCACTCGCAGAGGCGCTTCGGGCGGTCGGGGCGGCCGTTGTAGTACACGGGGATCTCCTCGACGATCCGCACGTCGACCCCGACGAGGGCGCCCTCCACGAGGGCGCCGACCGATTGTGGCTGGGACCGCCGAAGTCGCAAGCGGCCGTTCGCCGCATCGATCTACCCGACTTCCTCGCCGACATCCTCCACACCATCCTCGACTCCCACAACCACGACCAGCTGTTCACCACCCAAGAAGGCGAATGGCACCGCCGGTCGAACTTCGCACGACGTATCTGGCGGCCCGCCATTGACGGGGACCCCGACCTCGGATGGGGGCCGATCGCACCCGGGGCGACGTTCCACGGGCTGCGGCACCTGCACAAGACGATTCTCGATGAGCTCGAACTCCCCGAAGTGATCAAGCACGACCGGATGGGCCACCGGATGAGTGGCATAGCGGGCGTCTACTCACACGTCACCCCGGCGATGCGACACCAAGTCCGCACCCGGCTCCAAGACCATTGGGAGGCTCACACCGGCTTCAGCTCCGTCCAAGCCGTCTGAACAGGCTTGACCCGGTTTCAACGGGGCCGCTGACCTCTACCCGAAACGCGACCGCTTCCGGATCGAATGCTCCTTTTGGAGCAGCCTGCTCCAGAAATGCTCCACCCCGAATCCACAAGGGATAGCCCACAAAAGAGCCCCAGGCCAATTGACCTGGGGCTCTGCTGGTGCGCGATACTGGGATTGAACCAGTGACCTCTTCCGTGTCAGGGAAGCGCTCTCCCGCTGAGCTAATCGCGCGAGGCGGGAGCGGGAATCGAACCCGCGTACAGGGCTTTGCAGGCCCTTGCCTAAGCCACTCGGCCATCCCGCCGGATCTGATCCCTCGGCGTGATGGGACCGGCTGGTTGAGCCGACGGAGTCGGCCTCCGAGCGGACGACGGGACTCGAACCCGCGACCCTCACCTTGGCAAGGTGATGCGCTACCAACTGCGCTACGTCCGCATTTGTTGCTTTCTGGCCGTTTTCCCTGTGACCTGGCAACGAAGAGAACTTTAGCTGACGCCTGTGGGGGGAGCAAATCGGGGGGTCGACGTGTTGTGGTGGGCCCATCCGAAATACGTGTTCATGACCGGGTTGTGCTGGGAAGATGTCCAGATGGTTGAGTCGGTGAAGGTGTCGGTGGGTGCCCACTCGCTCGCGGTGCGGCGGGCCGGCGCGGGTGGCGTACCCCTCGTGTTGTTGCACGGGTTTCCTGCCGGGAGCGCGATCTTCGAGCGCAACATCGGCGGTCTGGCCGACGCGGGGTTCGACGTGGCGGCTCCCGACCTGCGGGGGTTCGGCGAGTCGGACTTCGCCCCTGACGGGTTCTACGACGTGGCCGCGTTCTCCGGCGACGTGATCGGACTCTGCGACGCCTTGGGGTGGCGGCGGGTGGTACTCAGCGGTTACGGGTTGGGCGCGTCGGTGGGGATCGACGTGGCGGGGCGGTATCCGGGGCGGGTGGACCGTTTGCTTCTCCTCAACCATGAGCCGCCGGTGGTCGACGGGGCGGTTGCGGCGGGTCGTCTGCCTTCCTATGTGGAAGAGCAGGGGCGGGAAACGGGTGACCTCGTCCGGCGACTGGAAGGAGCCGGCGGGCGCAAGGAGTATGCGGCGGGTTTCCTGCGTGAGTGGGCGAGCGAGGGGGCGTTCACGGACGCGGAGCTGGCCGGCCTGACGGCGCCGTTCGCCGACGCGGCACGCATGGAGGCGGCCTTCGGATACGCGCAGGCGCTGTGCGGCACCCGAGAAACGTCGGCGCCGGCGATGCTCGACCGGCAGGTCCGCCAGCCGGTGATCGTCCTGGTCGGCCCGGCGGACTCCGCCGTCGGCGACGACTTCGTCGACCGCTGCGTGGCCGCCTACCCGAAGGTGGTCGGGCCCTTCGTGGTGCCGGGCGCGGGGCGCTTCGTGATGTGGGAGAAGCCGACGGTCTTCAACCGGACCCTGCAGTACTTCTGCGCCGACCTCATCGACTGACCCGTCTACGATGTCGCGACCGCACTCGCGAAGGAGACGGGATGACCGAGCGGCAGCGACGGTGGCAGATTCTCATCGAAGAGGTGATGGGCGGCGGACAGGCCATGGTGTGGCGCCCCCGGCTCGTCGAACCGACCTACCCCCACCCCGAACCCGCCAGACAGGCCGCCTACGCGCTCGCCCACGAGCACGAGCCGCGCCATCCGTTCAGCAAGGGCCGGCGCACGGTGCTCTGCCAGGACGAGAACACCTTCGTCGTGGTGATCGAGGGCGCCACGATCAACGCGCACTTCCGCGTCAACGTCGCCGAGGTCGTCAGCGTCGTCGACTAGCGACGGCCCCGAAGCGTCCGGCAGCCGGGAAACGCGCTGTCCGGGCATCGACGGCAGCGGATATGATCCACATTCGCGGACTCCCCGACCGCACCTCTACGACCCGGAGCCCTCCATGACCGCCGCGTTCCTGCGCGACGCCGCCATGCTCACCGTGATCTTCGGCTTCTTCGGCATGGCCTGGTTCGGCTGGGCCCAGGAAGCCCCTCCCGCGAACGCCCGCCGCCTCCTCGGCGCGGGGTCGATCCTCAGCGCGCTGCTGGCCGCCATCGCGGGCGTCCTTGCCTGGCGGCACTGGAACGACGGCAGCGCCATCGACGCCGAGTCCGGGCCGCGCTTCGGCATCATCGTCGGCGTCGAGTTCGCCATCGCGGGCATCGGCGCGGCCGTCCTGGCGGTGCGCAAGAAGTCGGAGTACACCGCACCCTGGATCGCCTTCGTGGTCGGCGTGCACTTCATTCCCCTGGCCTCGCTGCTGCAGATGCCGCTGCTGTTTCCCGCCGGCGCGCTGGTCGCGGTGGGGGCCTGGACCTCGGTACGGATCGCCCGCGCTCGCGACGTCACGATCAGCTACGTGACGGGACTGCTGACCGGCTCGGTCCTGCTCCTGTGCGGGGCGGTCTCGCTCCTGCAGGCGCTCACCGCCTACTGAGCCGTCGCCCGAACACGAGAAAGGGCCGTCATGGGTTCCGCACGAATGAGTTCGACGCCTCTGCCCGGGATCGGTGTGAGATACGACCTGGACAGTGAGGAGCGCCGCCACGTGTCGGTGGTCGCCCATCGCGACGGGTCGCGGACGGTCGCCGTCCACCACAGCCACGACCCCGACGACTGCGCCCAGGCGGTGCACCTCACCTCGGGCGAGTCGCAGCTGCTCATCAACGCCCTGGCTCCCGACCACCACAGCCCCAGCCTGCTGCACACCACCGCGCTGGGCCTGGTCGCCGAGCGGATCGAACTGCCCTCGACGTCCCACTGGAACGGCCGCCTCATGGGCGAGGCGTGCCTGCGCACCGAAACGGGCGCGTCGATCGTCGCCGTCCTGCGCACCACGGAGGCCCTGCCCTCGCCGACCCCGTCGTTTCGCCTGGCCGGGGGCGACATCCTCATCGTCATCGGTACACGTGAGGGCGTCGACGCCGCCGCCGCGATCCTCCTGAGGGACTGACCGCATGCACGGAGCGCTATTCCTCATCGAGTTCGGTGCCATCATCCTCGCCCTCGGCGTGCTCGGCCGCATCGCCGGACGCCTCAAGTTCTCTCCGATCCCGCTCTACCTGCTCGCCGGGCTCGCTTTCGGCGAGGGCGGCCTGCTGCCCCTGGGCGCCAGCCACGAGTTCGTCGCGATCGGCGCCGAGATCGGCGTCATCCTGCTCCTGCTGATGCTGGGCCTCGAGTACTCCGCCAGCGACCTCGTCACCAACCTCAAGACGCAGTACCCCGCCGGCCTCATCGACTTCGGCCTCAACGCCGTACCGGGAGCCCTCGCCGCCCTGCTCATGGGCTGGGGGCCGGTGGCCGCGGTCGTGCTCGCCGGGGTCACGTGGGTGTCGTCCTCGGGTGTCATCGCGAAGGTCCTCGGCGACCTCGGGCGCATCGGCAACCGTGAGACCCCGACCATCCTCAGCGTGCTGGTCCTGGAAGACCTGGCCATGGCCGTCTACCTGCCGATCGTCACCGCACTGGTCGCCGGTGTCGGCTGGGCGGCCGGCGGTCTGACCCTGGCGATCGCGCTGGCCGTCGCCGGTGCCGTGCTGTTCCTCGCGCTGCGCTTCGGGCGGGTGATCTCCCGCTTCGTGTCGTCCCGCGACGCCGAGAAGCTGCTGCTGGTCGTCCTCGGCCTGACGCTGCTGGTCGCCGGTATCGCGCAGGCGCTGCAGGTGTCGGCCGCGGTCGGCGCCTTCCTCGTGGGCATCGCCTTGTCGGGCGAGGTCGCCGAGGGCGCGCACACCCTTCTGAGCCCGTTGCGCGACCTGTTCGCGGCGGTCTTCTTCGTCTTCTTCGGCCTGCACACCGACCCGGCCAGCATCCCGTCGGTGCTGGTCCCGGCCTTGATCCTGGCGTTCGTCACCGCGCTGACCAAGATCGCCACCGGGTACTGGGCGGCGGCGCGAGCCGGACTGCCGGTCAAGGGACGATGGCGCGTTGGCGGGACCCTGGTCGCCCGGGGCGAGTTCTCCATCGTCATCGCCGGGCTGGCCGTCACCGCCGGTGTCGCGCCCGAGCTCGGGCCGCTGGCGACCTCCTACGTCCTCATCCTCGTCATCGTCGGGCCCCTCACGGCCCGCTTCACGCAGCCTGCCGCCGAGGCGCTCGGCCGGCTGCTGCGGAAGCCCGCCCGGGCCCGGTCGGTCGACTCCGCGGGCGCGCCGCCGGCCGAAAAGGCACCGGTCGACGACGAGGTCCACACGCCCTGAACACGCCTGTAGTGGCTGGTCAGGGCTGTGCCCGGATTGTGAGGCGGGCTACGCCCCGACATCGTCCAGACGTGCCAGTCGGCGGGACCGTCCGGGCGGACTAGGCCCGGCGTGCGGCCGGTTCCGGTGACGGATACGGCCTGATCGTCCGGTATTCAACCAGATGGGGCGACTGTTCCCGCTAGCTTTTCCATCGTTATGTCTCGATACCCCAAGCATCTGGCGAGGAAAGTCGCCGACGCCACCAGCGAGTACCTGAGCAGCGTCGCGCCCCTCCTCCGCAAGCGTCTGTCCGGTCTCCGCACCCTCGCGGGACATTCCGTTCGTGCGGCGGCCCCGGTCGTCGCAGGTGCCCGGAGCCGCTTCCCGCGGTTCTCGGGCGCGGTCGAAACCGCCGCACCGCGGGCCGGCCTCGCCGCGGTCCTGCTCGTGGCGGTCCTCGTGGTCGTCTTCATGGCGAACTTCGCCAGCACCGGCTCGTCCGACAACCCGTCGGGCGCCTCCGCGGTGATCGGCGGCCAGCGCGACACGGAGGACCAGTCCTCCCGTGACCAGGAGCGCGGCACCAAGGCCGAGCAGCCCGCCGAGAAGAAGCCCGCCAAGCCGATGAAGGCCAAGAGCGGCTGGGCCGCGCCTTCCACCGCTGAGGTCAGCGACACCTACGGCCCTCGTGGCTGGCGCGAAGGTGAAATGCACTGGGGCATGGACTTCGCCGCCGACAAGGGCGACAAGATCTACGCCCCCTTCAGCGGGACCGTCATCATGGCGCAGCGCTACGGCGGTTACGGCAACTGTGTCGTCATCAAGCACGCCGGTGGTGTGCAGACCCTGTACGGCCACTTCTCGAAGCTCAAGGTCGAGCCCGGCGAGAAGGTCAAGACCGGCGACCTGCTCGGCAAGGCCGGCTCGACCGGTGACAGCACCGGCCCGCACCTGCACTTCGAGGTGACGGTGCACGGCGAGTACACCGACCCGGCGAAGTTCCTGAAGAAGAAGGGCGTGAACTTCTAGTTCCCGCACTCCCCTACTGAGCTGTACCGGCTCCGGCGTAGAGGTATGCGCCGGGCTGGGCGGGGTCGGCGACCAGGAGCACCTGGTCGCCGACTCGCGGTATCTGAAGCTTGGAGACGATGGTCTGCATGGCCAGCCGCTCGGTGGCGCCGACCGGCTGGAGGACCAGGTCGACGATGGGGTCGAAGTTGACCAGCCTGCCGGTGTCGGCGATCGAGACGACGGCGGCGGGGATGGTCGGCGCGCCGGCGGCGAGCAGCTGCTGGACGTAGCCGCCGGCGTTGTGGGCGCCGATCGACTGCTGGACCTTGGCGAAGTCCGCCTCGCCGAGGAAGCGGCGTGTGAGGCCGCCGTAGAAGCCCTTGCCGCTGGCGACCTTGTCGGCGATCTCTGCGGCCCGCTCCTCGCGGTTCTTGCGTCCTCCGAAGATTCCCATGGTTCTTCCTCTCGGTCGCGGCGGCACCGACGTGTCCGCGCTTGATGGTGTGGACGCTAAGCGGCGCCGGTGCGCTACCGGTCCCAGGTTCGGGGCGGAAGGTTCTTGTACCGGCCCCTTCGGCCGCGGTCACCTCATCGAGGGGCCGTGGGGCGCCTCACCGCCCGCGCGACACATTCGGTCCGCATCCTGGTCTCCCGGCTGCGGGCCGTCCTCGAACCGGGCGGCCCGCGCTGGCGCGTCCTGACGACCGTCGCCGGGGGCTATGTCCTCGCCGACGTCACCGCCCAGCTGCCGGCGGCCACCGCCGACTTCGTCGGGCGCGGCGAACTCGTCGCCGGCCTGTCCGCGGCCCTGCTCGACGACTCCGCCCCGACCCTGCTCATCTCGGCCGTCTCCGGGATCGGCGGCGCCGGCGGGACCGCCCTCGCCATCCACATCGGACACCGTGACGAGGTCACCGACTCCGAACGCGCCACGGCCGTCGCGGCGATCGAGGCCGGGTACGCCGGCCATCCGCCGGTGGCCTCACTGCCGGACCTGCAGGCGGTCGACGTCGACGCGGTGGCCGGCGAGCCGCTGTCGCACCGGCCTCGGCATCGGGGCGCGTTGTCGCGGGCGCAAGGCGCAGCGTTCTCGACGTCTGCGGTGTCTATACAGATGACAGAGGCTTCACCGACGGGAGACGACGTGAGCAGGAGCCCGCATGAATCCGGCCCATGAGAGGGAGTTCCGCGACTTCGCCGCCGCCCAGTCGCCGGCGCTGCTGCGTGTCGCCTATCTGCTGACCGGCGACGTCCACCTCGCGCAGGACCTCATGCAGTCGGCGCTGGCCGCGTGCGTCAAGAAGTGGCACCGCATCGACGAGCCCTACGCCTACGTCCGCAAGGTCATGTACCGCTCGCAGTACAACGCCTGGCGAAGCCGAGCCCGCAAGCCGGAGTCCATTGTCGACACTGTCCCGGAGCGAACGGACCCCGATCACGCCGACCGGGTCGCCCGCCGCCGCGACCTCCAGACCGCGCTGGCGCGGTTGCCCTACCGGCAGCGGCTGATCGTGGTGCTGCGGTACTACGAGGACCGCTCGGAGGTCGAGGTCGCGCGGATGCTCTCGATCTCGGCGAGCGGTGTGCGCAGCCAGGCGTCTCGTGGAATCGCGGCTCTGCGGCGGATCCACGAGACGAGTGAGATCAAGGAGGCGCTGCGATGAACAGCGACGAGCCGATCGCCGAGGAACTGCGGGCCGTGCCGATGCCGCCCGAGCTGGTGCCGCCGCAGGGTTACATCGACGAGGCTCTGCGGAGACGGGCCCGCAGCCGGAGCTATCGGACGGTGGCCGCGGTTCTCGCGGTGATCGGCATGATGGCCGGGGCCACGGCCGTGATGGGCGGCTCGGGCGGTGGCGCCGATCCCGCGCAGTCACCGGAGTGGACGTCGAGCCCGTACACCGAGCCGAACCTGCCACGCCCGGGTGGCGGCCCGCTGGTGGTCGAGTCCTTCACGGCCGGCCCGGATCGCCATTACCTGCTCGACCGCGACACGGGCGTCTACCGGAGCGTGCCCTTCCGGGCGCAGGTCTCGCCCGACCAGGGCCACGTCGCCGTCACCGACGGCGTCGCCTACGGTTTCGCCGACCGGTCGGACTACTTGACCCATGGGGCCGACGCGGTGTCGTGGCCGGCCGGCCTACCCGGCTACTCGGCCTTCTTCGGAGGCCTCGGTGGGCTCATGACCTGGTCGCCCGACGGCACGAGGTTCCAGCTGCCTCCGGTGGTCGCCGAAGACCCACCGCGCATCGTCGAGTTCGTCGCCTACGACGTGACCACCGCTGCCTTCACGCGCACACCGGCGCCGGCGGATGTCGACGTGAGCCACGCGATCTGGGCGGCGGACTCCGAAGGCTATGCCGTCCTGGAGAAACGCCAGGGCGCGAGACCCGCGCTGCGGTCTCTGGCCGTCGACGGGTCTCTGGGCCCGCGGACGGAGATCGACGGCGACCATCCGGTCCTGGCCGGATTCTCTCCCGACGGGCGCTACCTGCTCTACTACTCGTCCCCAGATGAGGATGACCGGCGCGTGCGGGTCATGGAGGTCGAGGAGGGTGAGACGGTGCTCTCCATGAAGATCGACGACGCCGACGTCCGGCGCACGATCGTCGGCTGGGCCGACTCGACGACCGTCCTGTGCCAGGAATGGATGAACGAACCCGGTGTCTGGGAACGGATCGCGGTACCCGACGGGACCGTCGACCGCGGCGATGCCGCGTGGCCCAACGACCTGGAGATCGGAGGCATCGGCCCGTCCTCCGCGCTTCCCCCCGAGGCCGCCGACCTCGGCTTCTGACCCAGCGGGGCCGGGGGTCTTCGGTGCGCCGAAGACCCCCGGTGCCCGCGCCGGAGCCGATGGGGCGGCGCGGCCGGCTTCGTCGGGAGGAGCGGGCTCAGATGAAACGCCAGAGGTGGTCGTTCGCGCCGTTGTCGTCCCAGATCACGACCTGCGCACCGCGGGTGGTGGACGCGTCGGTGACACCGAGGACGCGGCCGCCGTTGGCGCACTGGATCCGGAAGTGGCCGTCGGTGCCGTGGCGGATCCGCCAGCGGTGATCGGCGGTGCCGTTGTCGTCCCATTGGACGACGCGGGCGCCGTTGGCCGGGGACGCGTTCTCCACGCCGAGGACCTTGCCGCTGTGACCGTTGCGGAACCGGAGATGGCCTCCGGTGTCCAGAACGGCGGTCCACAGGTGGTCGGCGGTGCCGCTGTCGTCCCACTGGACGACGCCGCCGCCGTTGACGGTGGACATGTCCCGCACGCCGAGGACCAGGCCGCTGGCCTTGTTCTGGATGCGTCTGGCCCCGTCGGGCACGAAGCGCCACAGGTTGTCCGGCGTGGCGTTGTCGGGATCCTGGACCGCCGGGGCGCCGACGGTGCTCGCGCCGTTGAGGACGGCCAGCAGCTTGCCCGTGTGCGCGTTGCGGATCTTGTGGCCGCCGTCGCCGGCGTCGAGGACGGTCCAGCGGTGGTCGGCGGTGCCGTTGTCGGCCCATTGCAGGACACGCGCGTTGTCCGCGGTGGACATGTTCTCCACACCGAGGACCTTGCCGCTGTTGGCATTGCGGAACCTGAGCGCGGAGCCGTCGGCGAGCAGCTCCCAGAGGTGGTCGACCGTGCCGTTGTCCGGCCACTGGATCGCCGGGGCGCCGTCGGCCGTCGACATGTTCTGCACACCCAGGACGAGTCCGCTGGCCGCGTTGACCAGCCGGAATCCGGAGCCGCCGGAGGGGCCGCCCGAGCCGCTGGTGTTCCAGTACACCGCGTAGTTGAAGCCGTGGGCGTCGTAGAACGGGGCGAGACCGACCGCCGAGCCGTTGGCGGTCGCGGTGAACGCCAGGGCCGTCGTGCTCGTGCGGGTGATCGATCCGACGTCGAGGGCCGGCGGCGCGCTCAGGGCCGAGTTGCCGTAGTTGCCCGACAGGACGACGGGTCCATAGGTGATCGCGGCGATGGCCGCGTTGTCGTTGGCCGCGCGCGCGATGACCCGCATGGGCAACCGGACGGTGACGGTGTCGCCGGAGGCCCAGGCCCGGGTGAGGGTCGCGTAGGTGCCGGGTGTGGCGGTGATGTTCTGGGCGGTTCCGTTGACGCTGATCGTGGCGCCCGAGGTCCAGGCGGGAATGCGGATCCGCATCGACCAGGATCCGCCGACCTCGCCGGTGACCTGAAGGGTCGTTGTGTCGCCGGCCGGATAGGCCGTCGTCTGCGTGACCGTGATCCCGCGTTGGCTCCAGTCCAGGACGGATGGAAGGTACAGGTTCACGGTCAGCGTGGTGCCGTTGTGGAAGTAGACGGAGTCCATGAGTTTGGTGTTGGTCTCGACGCCGGTGCCCTGGCAGCACCAGAACGACTGGTAGTCGGTGCTCCAGGTCCCGCCGCCCCAGGCGGGGCCCACACCGCGCCGACCGCCCGGGTTGAGCGAGGTGAAGTAAGTAATGTGCCCGTGGCCGTCGGAGGGGTTCTGCGCGCCGATGAGGTGGTTGAGCAGCGCCCGCTCGTAGTAGTCGAAGTACTCGGCCCGGTCGGGGTTGAGCAGCCACAGTTCACGGGTCAGGTTCACCATGTTGGCCGTGTTGCAGTGTTCGCAGGTGTCGGCCGACAGGTGACCGGCGATCGCGTCGGGTGCGCGGAAGTGCTCGGCCTGACTGTTGCCGCCGATGGCATAGGTGTGCGCTCCCACGCAGATGTTCCAGGCGTTCGCCGCGATGTCGCGATAGCGGCTGGTACCGGTGGCCTTGTACTCGCGCACGGCCCCGATCCATTTGGGCACTTGCGTGTTGGCGTGCAGCCCGCTGAGCCGATCCTGATCGGACGCCAGCGGATCGAAGACCGCCGCGTGGTCGAAGCGTTGCGCGGCGGCCATCCAGCGCGCGTCGCCCGTCTGCTGGTACAGGTCGGTCAGGACCGCGTTCATCCCGCCGAACTCGGTGCGCAGCACGGCCTGCATCTGGGCGGGGCTCAGCCGCCCGGTGCGGGTGTCGACCCAGCCGGCGAGCGCGAGGAGGACGTCGCGGGCCTGCGTGCTGCCGAGGTGGCGCCAGACGTCGAGGAGGCCGGTGAGGGTCTTGTGGACGCAGTAGTACGGCACGTTGCCGTTGGACAGTGTGCCTGCTTCGAGGGCGGCGAAGTCGGACTCGGGGAAGCCGGAGAGGTAGCCGGCGCCGAACCCGGCTGAGGCGTTGTTGGCCTGGCAGCGTGCGAGTTCGGCGACCATCCGGTTCGCCTTGTCCCGGCAGGTCGTGTCGCCGAGCGCGGCGTGGGCCTGGGCCCAGGCGGTGAGGAAGTGTCCCTGAACGTGGGTGCGGAACGGGAAGGTGGGGGCGTCCCAGCCGCCGTTGGCGGCGGCGCCGTTGGTCGAGAGCCGGTGGTTGGCCCGGAAGTTGTAGAGCAGTCGTTCGACGTCGACGAAGCGCAGGTACGACAGCGTGCGGTTCTGGTTGTCGAGCCAGCGGCTCGCGGTGAGTCGCACGTGGCCGAGCTCGAAGGGGTAGGCGGACACGCCGATGTCGGGGCGTGCGGGGGCGAGTGCCGCCGGACCGGCGGCGCTCTCGACGTCCGGGACGAACGCGGCGACGGCCGTGGCGCCGGCCACCTGGAGTAGCCGACGGCGGTTCAGGGGTGAGGACATGGGTGCTCCTGGGGGACTCGGGGGACGCGGCCGGCCCGAGCCGGTCGGCGACGTGGACGAACCCATCTGTGACAGGAGGCTTCGCGCGTCACGTTCGCGTAACGGAAACTCAGGCGTCATCGCCTTGTCACCTTGGTGAGAGGAGTCACCGCGAAAAGGCGTTATGCCGGCAGGGGCCGGTGCGCCGCACCCGCGATGCCGACTTCAGCCGCTCAAGGGGTCGCGGACGACGAAGGAGCTCTCGCGTCCGAAGGTCTCGCTGCCGTCGGAGCCGTCGAGATGGACGCCGCCGTCGCGGTATCGCAGGACCGACCCCGGATAGTTGTGCGCCCGCAGGGTCACCGACCCTTCGGTCGCGCCGGCGACGGGGCAGAAGGTCGCGTCCTCGCGGAACAGGTCGGTGCCCTCGTCGGCGTCGAGGCGCAGACGGAGTTCATAGTGGCGCAGGTAGCGGCCGTCGGAGGCGCGGAAAGTGACGCAGTCCGCGTCGGCGAGCCCTTCGACGATGGTCACGGTGGCGCGCTGACGGTTCTGCTCGTCACCGGGAAGCGCGAGCGCGGCCAAGTCCCCGTTGTAGGTGAGGTACTCGCCGTCCGCCGCCACCGATTCCAGTGACCAGGAACCGTGTGGAACGAGCGGGCCGTTCGGCGGGGTCGACTCAGAGGGCGACGGTCGCGACGGGGAGGCGGGGGTGTCGTCGGGGGTGGCCGGCACCGGTTCGGCCTTCCCCGCCATCGGAGCGGTGACGGCGACCGGTGGTCGAGGTGCCGGTTCGGGGGTGGCGACGTACATGACCGTCCCGGCGATCGCGACCGCCGTACCTGTGGCGATGCCGGCCGCCGGGTGCGACAGCACGGCTTGGAGCAGCTTTCCGAGCACGGAGACCTGCGCGGCGGCCGTCGAGCCCACCGCGGCCGAGGTGAGTTCGACGGCGGCGATCCCGGCGGCTATTCCGGCGGCGAGTCCAGCCGGGACGGTCAGCGGCGCCAAGGCGAACAGCAGCCGTTCGAGGGGGATCTGCTCACCGGTCGCCGCCCGGCATTCGGCGCAGTCGCGGACGTGCCGGGTGATGCGCTTGCGCCACAGCGGGTTCCGGTCTCCGTTCCAGTCGCCGATCGTCGCCGCCAGCCGTCGGCATCTCGGCGCGGCGGCCAGTGCCGCCACGATCGAGCGTCCCTGGTCGAGTTGTTCGCGCATACGCTGCATCCGCACGGCGGTGTGAGCGACGGTCAGCCCGAGCACGGTCGCCACCTCGCGCCGGCTCATCTCGCCGGCGGTCTCCTGCCACCACAGCGATGCCGTGACCCGGTGCTCGGCGTCGAGCCACCGGCTCGCTTCGGCGACCTGGCGGCGCTGATCGGACAGCTGGAGCCGGAGGACGGCGGCTTCTTCGAAGCCGGCGACCGCGTGCCGGGCCCTCGGTTCCTCGCCGGTGTCGGCGACCGTTCCACCGCCGGATCGGTGTCTGCGCAGGTGACTGCTGATCTGGTGTACCGCGATGGCGACGAGCCATGACCGGAAGCTGTTCGGGTCGCGAACCGTCGGCAGGTCGCGAACGGCGCGCAGGAAGGTCTCCTGGACGACGTCGTCGACATCGGGATGGCCCCGCAGCGCATGGCCGACGATGTTGTAGACGAGCGGCAGGTAGGCCGCGACCAGCTCGTCCCTCGCCCGGCGATCACCCGCCCGGGCGGCGATGACGAGCCCGACGTGGCTCGCGTCCATGGTGCGCATTCCCGACCACCTTGAGGAGTAGCCCGCCGGGCATGGTGGGCGGACCGGCGCGAGCGGTGCCCTCCGGCGAGCGACGACCGAGCCCACGGTTTCACGCAGACCGCGGGGAGCGCTCCCACGGTCGAACTCGGGTGGAAACTTATCGTGACGGGCGGAACCGGTCAATACCGTGTGTCGCCCGGACGACCGTGATCGGATTCGTGGCCAACGCGCCGATGGAGGCCCGGGGCTCGGGGAGCCGTATTTCGCAAGATCAACCATGTTTGCGTTAACACCATTCGGTGACGCTTCCGAAAGTTTCGGTCTCGGAGAGGTCGTTCTCGGAGATGACGGCCGGCTGTGCGGCGCGGCTACTCCGTGGCGCGCGGAGCAGCCGTGCTGCTGCGCACGACCAGTTCGGTGGCGAGCTCGACGCGTCGCTGGGGCGGCTGCTCGCCCTGGGACAGGGTGACGAGCATCGTCGCGGCGGCCACCGCCATCTCTTTGAGGGGCCGGCGGACGCTGGTCAGCGGGGGGATGTTCCACTCGGCCATCGGCAGGTCGTCGAAGCCGACGACGCTGAGATCCTCGGGGATGCGCAGTCCGGCTTCGGCGGAGGCCTGGTAGACGCCGAGGGCCTGGCCGTCGTCGCCGGCGAAGACGGCCGTCGGCGGGTCGGGCAGGCGCAACAGCTCTCGGGTGAGGTGCCGGCCGTCGGCGATCCGGTGGCCGCCGACGCATACCAGCGCAGGGTCGACCGGAACACCGGCCATGTCCATCGCCGTGCGGTATCCGTCCAGGCGGGCCCTGCTGGACAGCATGTGCGCCGGGCCGGTCATCACCGCGATCCGGTGGTGTCCGAGGCCGAGCAGGTGACGGGTGGCGGCCAGGCCGCCGCTCCAGTTCCCGGCGCCCACCGAGGGGATCTCGTCGTCGAGGTCACCGGTGGGATCGAGGAGTACGAGGGGCATGCCGCGGCTGCGAAACTGGTCGCTCTGTTCGACGGTGAGCCCGGAGTGCACCGCGATGACGCCGAGCGGGCGGCGGGTCAAGACGTCTTCGAACCAGCCTCGACCGGGGGTGTGTCGACCCTGCAGCTCGGAGATGACCACGCCCAGGTTGTGGTCGCGGGCCACGTGTTCGACACCGCCGAGGATCTCGACGCCGTACAGCCCTCGAAGCTCGTGGAAGACGACCTCCAGCAGTGGCGCCGAGTCGCCGGCGCGCCTCTTGCGCCGGTAGCCGTGCCTGCGGATGAGGCTCTCGATGAGGGCGCGCGTGTCGGGAGCGACGTCGAGGCGCCCGTTGACCACTTTGGACACCGTCGCGATGGAGACCCCCGCGTGTTCGGCGAGCTGCGCGATGGTCAGCGGGGCGCCGTCGAGCGGGGCCTCTTCGCCTGTGGGAGCCATCGCGAGAGTCTAGCGCCGTCGGCGTCGCGCCCGCGTTCCCGCGGCCGAGGTCTTGACCGGCATTCGGCCGATCCCTATAGTTGCGGAATCGTAACTTTCGGAAAACATCCCGAAAGTTAATCACCAAGGTGATGCCGACTCCCGGCATTCGATGTCTCCAGTCCAACGGCGGGGGCGCGCTCGAAGCGCCCTGGTTTCCGAGCAGGAAGGTACGGCCGTGTCCCCACCTGACCGCAGGGGTCTCCTCGCCGAGGCCACCGTCGCCGCGGGAGTCACCGGATCGCGCACACCGACACGGGATCCGCTCAGCGTCGTATCGGACCACCGACCGCGCTTAAGGTGCGCCGGCGCCGGCTCCGCGTGGCTTCGAGCGCTGCTCATCGGCAGCGGCCGGTTCACCGCCGTGGTCTTCGGCGGCATCGACGTAGGACGTCCGACACTCAACGAGGACACGGCCTGGGGTGACGGTCCCTTCGGCCCTCTCACCGCCCCGGCGTTTCGGTGTGCTCCGGCCTGCGAGGCAGGTGCGGTCGGTGCCCTCGTTGCCGTCGCCTCCGCCGGTCGGACGGGTCCCCGGGCGCTGAGCCGGGGCCGCGTGGAGGCGAACCAGACCCGCCAGGCCTTCTACCTCATCGCCTCGGGCCCACCGGTGACTCCACGGGTCACCTGCACCGCCGACTGAGAGAAAGCTGACTTCCCATGTCATGGCTCGACCAGAACACCAGCCGTCGCACGGTCCTCGGCATCGGTGCCGGCATGCTCGCCGCGACCACCGCCGGCGCGCCGTCCACCGCCGGACCCGTCGTCACCGCGAACTATGCGAACCCGGTCATCTGGCAGGACTTCGCCGACATCGACGTCATCCGCGTCGGTGACGTCTTCTACGCCTCGGCGTCCACGATGCACTACTCCCCCGGCGCGCCGATCCTGCGCTCGTGGGACCTGGTGAACTGGGAGTTCGCCGGGCATTCGGTACCCCGACTCGACTTCGGCGCCAAGTACGATCTGAACGGCGCCCGCGGATACGTCCGCGGCATCTGGGCCTCGTCATTGGGCCACCGCCGCGCGGACAGCACGTTCTACTGGCTGGGCCAGATCGACTTCGCCCGCACCTACGTCTACACCTCCCGCACCGTCGAAGGCTCCTGGACCCGGCACGCCGAGATACCGCGCGCCTACTACGACGCCGGGCTGCTCTTCGACGACGACGACACGCCTTACGTCGCCTACGGCAACACCGCCATCCACGTCGCCCGGCTCAGCGCGGACGCGCGCACCGAGGTCCGCACCCAGCAGGTGTTCCAGACGCCCTCCAGCATCGGGACACTGGAGGGCGCCCGCTTCTACAAGATCAGCGGCCGGTACTACATCTTCCTCACGCGTCCGGCCAACGGCCAGTACATCCTCAAGTCGACGGCCGGTCCATTCGGGCCGTACGAGCTGCGGCAGGTCCTGCTCAACATGCCCGGCCCCATCTCCGGCGGCGGCGTGCCCCACCAGGGCGGCCTGGTCAGCACCCCCGGCGGGCAGTGGTATTACCTGGCCTTCGTCGACGCCTACCCCGGCGGACGCGTCCCGGCCCTGGCACCGATCACCTGGACCGGCGACGGCTGGCCACAGGTCCAGACCGTGGGCGGAGCCTGGGGCGCGTCCTATCCACTGCCGAACCTCGCCCCCCACCCGGTCACGCCGCTCACCGGCACCGACACCTTCCAGGGCACCGCCCTGCGACCGAGCTGGGAGTGGAACCACAACCCCGACACCGCCCGCTACACCGTCGGCAATGGACTGACCCTCCAGACCGCCACGGTCACCAACGACCTGTACTGGGCCCGCAACACCCTCACCCACCGCATACCCGGCCCGAACTCCACCGCGACCGTCGAACTCGACCTCACCGGCATGGCCGACGGCGACCGGGCCGGATTGGCCATGCTCCGCGACTCCTCGGCGTGGATCGGCGTCAAGCGCGACGGGTCCGCCACCAGGGTGGTGACCGTCGCCGGGATCGAGATGGACGCCGGCTGGAACACGACGAACACCGGCTACGAGACGGCCGGAACCGCCTTCACCGGCACCCGGATCTGGCTGCGCGCCAGTGCCGACATCCGCCCCGGAAGCGGTCGGCAGGCACGCTTCTCCTACAGCCTCGACGGCACGAACTTCACCGGCCTCGGCCCCGCCTTCACCTTGAAGAACGCCTGGCAGTTCTTCATGGGCTACCGCTACGCCGTCTTCAACCACGCCACCAAGGCTCTCGGCGGACGCGTGACCGTCCGGCGGTTCGTGCTGGCGGGTCCGGGCGAGGACCCCGATGGTGACCCGCCGGGTCCCGGCCCCGTGGCGACCGCGGCGATCGCGGTCACCAACGACTGGGGCCAAGGCTGGCAGGCAACCGTGACCGTCACGGCAGGTGACACCGCACTCGACGGATGGACCCTGCGCTGGTCCTGGCCCGGCGGACAGACCGTCACCTCGGCCTGGAACACCGAGTGGTCGCAGTCCGGATCGACGGTGACCGCCGCCGACCTCGGCTGGAACGGCCGCGTGGAGGCCGACCAGAGCCGCGAGGTCTTCGGTTTCACCGCCACCGGACCGGCCTCGACACCGACCATCGCGATCGACACCGGATGAGCCCGAGCCCGACCGCGACCAATCCCCCGACAACCCCGTTCAGCCACGATCAAGGAGTCACCATGTCCACCGGTTCACCCCCACGACGGCGACGCCGCCTCCAAACGGCGCTCGCCGCCGTTCTCACCATTGGCCTCACCGCGACCGGCGTCACGGCCTTGAGCGGGCCCGCTCACGCCGCCGAGACCCTCGGTGCGGCCGCCGCCCAGAGCGGCCGATACTTCGGTGTCGCCGTCGCTCCGAACTACTTCGGAGAGTCCGGCTACGCGTCCACGATGGACCGCGAGTTCAACAGCCTCGTCGCGGAGAACGCGATGAAGTGGGACGCCACCGAACCCAACCGCGGCCAGTTCTCCTTCGGCGCCGGCGACCAGATCGTCTCCCGCGCGCAGAGCCGCGGCATGACCGTCCGCGGCCACACTCTCGTGTGGCACGCCCAGTACCCCGGCTGGGTCGGCGGCCTGTCCGGCAACGACCTGCGCCAAGCCATGACGGGGCACATCAACGGCGTCGCCGGCCACTACCGGGGCAAGATCCACTCCTGGGACGTGGTCAACGAGGCCTTCGAATGGGACGGCAGCCGACGGCAGTCGATCTTCCAGCAGCGCCTCGGCGGCGGATACATCGAGGAGGCGTTCCGTGCCGCCAGGGCGGCCGACCCGAACGCGAAACTCTGCTACAACGACTACGGCACCGACGGCGTCAACGCCAAGAGCACCGCGATCTACAACATGGTCGTCGACTTCCGCAACCGCGGCGTGCCCATCGACTGCGTGGGCTTCCAGAGCCACCTCGACCAGAACTCCGACCTCGGCAGTTACCAGTCGAACCTCCAGCGCTTCTCGAACCTGGGCGTCGACGTGCAGATCACCGAGCTCGACATCGGCGGCTCCGGGTCGGGACAGGCCACCGCCTATCAGCGCGTCACCCAGGCCTGCCTCGCCGTCGCCCGCTGCACCGGCATCACCGTCTGGGGCGTCACCGACAAGTACTCGTGGCGCGCCTCGGCAACGCCGCTGCTGTTCGACGGCAACTACCAGAAGAAGGCGGCCTACCACTCCGTGCTCGCCGCTCTCAACGGCGCCGGTCCCGGCCCGGGCCCCGGCGCGGACCCGGTTCGCGGCGCCGGTTCGGGCAAGTGCCTCGACGTCCCGAACTCGTCGACCACGGCCGGTACGAGGGTGCAGATCTGGGACTGCTCCGGAGGAGGCAACCAGCAGTGGACCTACACCAGCGCGGGCGAGTTGTCGGTGTACGCCGATAGCTCGCGACGCTGCCTGGACGCATCCGGCGGAGGAGCCGCCAACGGCACCCCGGTGATCATCTGGAACTGCACCGGTGCGGCCAACCAGAAATGGAACCTCAACTCGAACGGCACCGTCACTGCCCAGGCGTCCGGTCTCTGCCTCGACGTTGTCGGCGCATCGGCCGCCAACGGCGCGCAACTGCAGCTGTACGGCTGCTGGGGCGGAACCAACCAGCAATGGGCGCGTAGCTGAGTAGCTGAGCCGCGTTGCCGACCCCGTTCACCCTCAACGGCGCGGTGCGCGCCGTCGCCCGACCGCCGGCAGGGGTACGGCCGACCGCAGAGGCCGTACCCCTGCCCACGTCGACACAGGAGCAGCGATGAACGAACCGACAAGGCGATTTCGCCTGCTGTCCACAGTGGTGTCCATCGCGCTGGCCGCGGTGTTCGCCGCCACCGTGATCACCCAGCCCGCGGCTCCGGCCGCTGCACACGACAACGGGGTGGCCCGCACTCCGCCGATGGGCTGGAACACCTGGAACACCTTCGGCTGCAACATCAACGAGACCCTGATCCGGCAGACCGCCGACGCGATCGTGAGCACCGGAATGCGCGACCGCGGTTACCAGTACGTGGTGGTCGACGACTGCTGGTTCAACCCCAACCGCGACTCGGCGGGCAACCTGCAAGGCGACCCGAACCGCTTCCCGTCGGGAATGAAAGCACTCGGCGACTACCTGCACGGCAAAGGCCTGAAGTTCGGCATCTATCAGGTGCCCGCCGACCGTACGTGCGCGCAGTACTTCGGCGCCTACCCCGGCGCCACGGGGAGCAGGGGTCACGAGGTCCAGGACGCCCGCCAGTTCGCCGCCTGGGGAGTCGACTACCTCAAGTACGACTGGTGCTCGCCCGAAGGAAGCATCGACGAGCAGGTCGCCACGTTCGCCCGCATGCGAGACGCGCTGGCCGCGACCGGTCGCCCGATCGTCTACAGCATCAACCCCAACAGCATCCACGCCAAGACCGGTCCGCTGCGCGACTGGGGCGACGTCGCCAACCTCTGGCGCACCACCGAGGACATCACCAACGCGTGGGACACCGGCCAGAGCAACGGCTACCCGATGGGCATCAAGAACATCGTCGACGTCAACGTTCCCCTCGCCGGCTACGCCGCGCCGGGCGGCTTCAACGACCCCGACATGATGGAGGTCGGGCGCAGCGGCCTCACCGACACCGAACAGCGCAGCCACTTCGCGCTGTGGGCCGTCATGGCCGCGCCGCTGATCGCGGGCAACGACATCCGCGGCAGCAACGCCGCCACCCTCGCCATCCTGAACAACGCCGAGCTCGTCGCGGTCAACCAGGATCCCCTCGGCTTGCAGGCGATACAGGTGACCAGCGACGGCACCCGCCGGGTGCTCGCCAAACGGCTCGGCAACGGCGACGTCGCGGTCGCACTGTTCAACCAGGGAAGCTCCAGCACCACCGTCTCCACGACCGCCGCCGCCATCGGGAAGACCGGTTCGTCGTTCACTCTCCGCGACCTGTGGACCGGTGCGACCTCGACGACCACCGGCGGCATCTCCGCCACCGTCCCCGCACACGGCACCGCCGTCTTCCGCGTCAGTGGAGGCGGAACCACCGAACCGCCGCCCTCCTTCCGTCTGCGCGGCGACGCCTCCGGTCGTTGCCTCGACGTCGACCACGCGTCGTCGGCCAACGGCACCGCCATGCTGATCTGGGACTGCCACACCGGGACGAACCAGCGGTTCACCCTGAACGGCCAGGCGCTGCAGGTCCTCGGCAAATGCTTGGAGGCGCCCGGCGACGCCGGCACCCGAGCTCGGATCTGGGACTGCACCGGCGCCGCCGACCAGCGTTGGACCTTCAACGCCGACGGCAGCATCAGCAACGCCCGAGCCGGCCTGTGCCTCGACGTCGACGCCGCGGCGACGGCGAACGGCACAGCCGTGATCGTCTGGACCTGCCACGGCGGGGCGAACCAGCGCTGGAGCCGGGTGGCCGCCACGGGCTCCGAAACAGGCGAGAGCGGCGGCCATGCGACCGTTTCACACCATCTCGATGGAGGAATCCGATGATCTCCTTAACCCGGCGACTCTTTCGCACCCCGCGGCTCGCTGCCGTCACCGCTGCGGTGGCCCTCGCGTGCACGACCCTCATCGTCTCCGCGCCACCGGCGTCGGCCGCGGTGGTCGACCCGACCGCCTGGTACGTGCTGATCAACCGCATGAGCGGCAAGGCCGTCGACGTGGCCGGTCCGAGCACCGCCGACGGAGCCCAGATCCAGCAGTGGGCCCGCCACGACGGGCTCAACCAGCAGTTCCAGTTCGTCGACTCCGGCGGTGGCGACTACCGGCTGAAGTCCCGCCATTCGGGCAAGGTCGTGGACGTCTACAACTCCTCGACCGCCGACGGTGGACGCGTGGTGCAGTGGTCGGACACCAACGCCGCGAACCAGAGGTTCCGTCTGGTCGACACCGACAACGGCTACGTGAAGCTGGTCAACCGCAACAGCGGCAAGGTGCTGGACGTCAACGGCGCCTCCAGCGCCGACGGGGCCCAGATCGTCCAGTGGTCCGACCACAACGGCGGCAACCAGCAATGGCAGCTCGTCCGTGTCGGCACCGGGCCGGGCGACGGCACGCTGCCGTCCAGCTTCCGGTGGAACTCCAGCGGTTCCCTGGTGGGACCGAAGAACGACGGCCGCGGCATCGCCGGTATCAAGGACCCGACCGTCGTCCATCACAACGGCCGCTACCACGTCTTCGCCAGCACGGCCAAGGCCGCGGGCTACAACCTCGTCTACTTCAACTTCACCGACTGGTCGCAGGCGAACAACGCCACCTTCCACTACCTCGACCAAACGCCCGTCGGAGCCGGGTACCGAGCGGCCCCCGAGGTGTTCTACTTCGCGCCGCAAGGGTTGTGGTACCTCGTGTACCAAACCGGCAACGCGTCCTACTCCACCAATCCGGATATCAGCAACCCCGGCGGCTGGACCGCGCCGAGGAACTTCTACTCGTCGATGCCGCAGATCATTCGCGACAACATCGGCAACGGCTACTGGGTCGACATGTGGGTCGTCTGCGACTCGGTGAACTGCTACCTGTTCTCCTCGGACGACAACGGCCACCTCTACCGGTCGCAGACCTCGGTCGGCCAATTCCCCAACGGCATGACCAACACCGTCATAGCCATGTCCGATCCGAACCCGTACGCGTTGTTCGAAGCGGCGAACGTCTACAAGGTCCAAGGTCAAAACCAGTACCTGCTGATAGTCGAGGCCATCGGCGCGCAAGGCCGCTACTTCCGTTCCTGGACGTCAAGTGTGCTCAACGGGTCGTGGACGCCGCTGGCCGCCAGCGAGAGCAACCCGTTCGCGGGCGCGGCCAACGTCTCGTTCCCCGGCGGCACCTGGAGCCGCGACATCAGCCACGGCGAGGTCGTCCGCACGGTCGTCGACCAGACCCTCACCATCAACCCATGCCAGATCCGGTACCTCTACCAGGGCAAGGATCCCGCCGCCGGCGGTGACTACAACAGCCTGCCCTGGCGTCTCGGCCTGCTGACGCAGTCCAACTCCACCTGCTGACCCGCCGCTCACCGGGGCCGAGCTCAGAACTCGGCCCCGGCTCCGGCCGCACTCGCCCGGGTCGCAGCACTCGCATGGACAAAAGGAGATCCGCAATGACAGCCACCTCGGGTCGCATCCGGCCCGGTACTCCTCGACGCTCGGCCGGCCGCCTTCTGGCGGTGGCACTGGCACTGACCGCGATCGTCGCCGTCGGCACCGTCGTCACGACGGCCGCACCACCGGCTTCGGCCGCCGGTCCCTCCGTCGAGGCGCCGACGGCCGGCTGCGGCAAGAACCCCACGCTGGCGAACGGAACCAACACCATCTCCAGCAACGGGACCAACCGCAGTTTCGTCCTGCGCTTCCCGAACAACTACGACAACACGACCCCGTATCGCCTGATCTTCGCCTTCCACTGGCGGGGCGGCACCATGTACGACGTGGCCTCCGGCGGCAGCAGCGGAGCTGCGTGGGCCTACTACGGCATGCAGGAACAGTCGAACGGCGCGGCGATCCTCGTGTCACCCCAGGGCTTCGGCAACGGGTGGGCGAACACCAACGGCGAGGACATCGCCTTCGTCGACGCCATGATCGGCCGCATCCAGGCGGACCTGTGCGTTGACAGCTCGCAGCTGTTCGCCATGGGATTCAGCTACGGCGGGGGCATGAGCTACTCCATCGCGTGCAGCCGGGCGAACGTGTTCCGGGCCGTCGTCGTGTTCTCCGGCGCCCAGCTCAGCGGATGTGCCGGCGGCACGCAGCCCATCGGGTACTTCGGGATCCACGGCCTTTCCGACAACGTGCTCGGCATCGGGCTCGGCCGCAGCCTGAGGGACACGTTCGTCAGGACCAACGGGTGTACTGCTCAGAACCCCGCGGAGCCCTCGCCTGGCGGCCGGAACCACATCACGACCGTCTACTCGGGCTGCCGGACCGGCTACCCCGTCCAGTGGGCCGCCTTCGACGGCGGTCACATGCCCGGCCCGGTGGACGGTTGCGGCTGTGAGGACGGAGTCCGGACGTGGACCAAGGGCGAAGCCTGGCGGTTCGTTTCGCAGTTCGGCTCGCCGACGGAGCCGCCTCCGACGAAGCAGAACGTGATGATCGCCGGTGGGCAGTCCGGTCGATGCCTCGACGTACCGGGATCCAGCACCGCCAACGGCACCCAACTCCAGCTGTGGGACTGCCACGGCGGAACGAACCAGCGCTGGACCTACACGGCGAGCAAGCAGCTGACGGTGTACGGGAACAAGTGCCTCGACGCCAGTGGTCAAGGCACCGCGAACGGTACCGCGGTGATCATCTGGGACTGCAACGGGCAGTCCAATCAGCAGTGGAACCTCAACGCCAACGGCACGATGACCGGTGTCCAGTCCGGACTGTGCGTCGCCGCGGCGGGCACGGCCAACGGCACCAAGGTTCAGTTGTGGAGCTGCACCGGCAGCACCGATCAGCAGTGGAGTACGCGCAGCTGACGACCATCGGGAGCCGGGCGTCTCCACTGCCCGCCCTCCGCACGGCGGTGACCTGTTCCCCTCGCTGACCGCCGCGCAGTGGGCCTCAAGAATGGGGACGTCCGGTCCCCCGGCAGTCCTGCGAATGCGAGTTTGCAGTGCACCGTTGTGAACAATGCGGCGAGGATTCACGCCGGACTCACATTTCCATCCCTCCTGGACCTCTCTGGCTACGATGAGCACGACGGCCTAGGAATGTGGGAGTCACCGGTGCCCGAGCAACTTTCCCTATTAACGCGATCATTCAATCTCGTCAATGACCTGAGCAATCGCCCCCGACCAGGCGAGTCCCGACGGCTGCCCGTCCTGTCGCTGCACACCGAATCCGGCGGTGGGGGCGACGAGATCTTCGAATACCTGCTCGCGGCGTCCAAAGGTTTCCCGAAAGCCTCGCTGACCACCGCCGAATACGAGAACCGCTCCGTTCGCGAGGTCATCTTCGAGGTCTACGACAACCTCACCTGGTACCAACCCGGCTACCACGCACTGCCTCTGCCGCGATTCGGCCTCGTCGTACTCGGGATCATCAGCCAGCACGACAAGTCCTCCCCCGGCCTGACCAGGGAGCAGTTGGAGACCGACATCCGCGCGGCACTGGCCGCGCCCGGCGACCTCCCCGGTTCGCTCACCCGGCTGGGCCTGAGCCTGCTCGCCCAGGTCAGCAACGTTCCCGGCATCACCGACGCGGCCGTCGACGTCACCACCGTCGTCGCGAGCCGGAGCATGACCTACGCACGATGGGTGCGCGCGATGAAGAGCGCCGTCGGCCTGACCGACCACAAGGGACGCACCGCGGAGACCCACCGGCAGGTCCTGCGCGTGCTCGCCTGGCTGGTCCAGGAGTTCCTGGACACCGGCGGCCTCACGAAACCTGCCGACGAGAGCCTCCATCAACGCGCCGACAATGTGGACCGCGCCCTGTGCCGGGCTCTCATGGCCGACCTGCGCGACGCCTTCACCCGCGGCCCGCGACGCCTGCGCCTCCTTCGTCCCGGCCGCGTGCTCATCCACGACATCCAGCCGGGTACCGCCCCCGAACTCTTCTGCCGCCATCTCACCGAGATCCGCGCCGAACGGCATGCCCAGGACTCCTTCGACCCGCTCCTGGTCATCGCCGTCAACACGCGGGAACCGGCGACCGGCCCCGTCACGCTCGGCACCGCCTCCTACGACGACTGGGCCCGGCGCTCGGCCGGACAACTGCACCGTGAAGACGCCTGGCACTACGAGGTCGCCGTCGGCGGCCTCGACGACCTCGACGTGATCCGGTTGCTCACCGCGGCCGGTCTGCCCAGGAACGCCGACACCGCCGACCGGATCCTGCGGCGGACCGGCGGCAAGGTGAGCGCGGTCGGCGAGCTCATCGACCGCATGCGCGCAGAGGGCCCGGGTGTCCTCGACGATCCGATCGGCGAAGGGGCCCCATCGTGAAGAAGTCGCAGTCCGCACCCGAGTCGGACGTCCCGGTCACCCCGCCGACGTCGGCGCAGAACGAGCGGCGGCGGCGGTTTCGGCGCGCTGTGGCCGGAGTGTGTGCGGTGCTCCTGCTGGCCGCCGGATACGGCGTCTACTGGTGGGTCGAGACGGACATCGTCAGCTGCACCGGCGCATTCGGGGACGAGGCGCTCAAGGAGACCGGGGAGCGCGACGAATGCGTCGGCGTCACCGACGGGGAGTTCGTCTTCGCGCCCGAATTCGCCGAGGCCTCGGCGAAGATCCTCGCGGAGAACCGGCGGGTCGAGGAGTCCGGTCTGTCGTCGGTGAGCATCGCCTACTTCATCCCGATGACCCTCGGGGAGGGTGACACGCAGGACCACGATGCCATCAACGACGAGCTCCGGGGCGCCTACCTCGCGCAGTACAACTGGAATCGCGAGACCGGCACCGACAATCCCGTCGAACCGCAGTTGCGGCTCCTGCTGGCCAATCCGGGCGCCGAGACCGCCGAGTGGCGGTTCGTCGTCGACGAACTGACGCGAAGGGCGCAGGGCGGGGATCGGCTGCGGGCCGTGGTGGGATTCGGTCCGAGCTTCGACGGCACATTCGAGGCCATCGGCGCCCTCGACGCCGCCGGTATCCCCACCGTCGCCGCGGCGATGACGGCCGACCCCGCCGTGGACCCCGACGTCGGACCGCTGCGCTACTTCGCGCGGGTCGGCCCGACCAACGCGCAGGAGGTCGCCGCCCTGGCCAACGTGCTCGGCACGGGGGCGAAACGGCCGACGATGATCGTCGACGTGCGGGCCGGCGACACCTACACCGAGACCCTGGCCCAGGAGTTCATCGCGCGTTTCCCCGACCTGGCGGAGATGTACGAGGAGTACGACAGCAGTCTTGACGGACTGCTGCAGACCATGGACGACATCCGCAACAACATCTGCAGCCGCCCGCCCGACGTCGTGCTGTTCGCCGGCCGCGGACGCGTCGGCCTGTCGGAGTTCCTGACCAGCCTGGCCTCCCGCAACGCCGAGTGCCGCGCCAACCCGATCCGCGTCATCACCGGCGACGACGCCACCGAGACGATCCTCACCGACAGCGGACACGCCGCGCTGACCAATGGGAACGTGACGGTCGAGTACACCGCGCTCGCGCACCCCTCCCAGTGGAACTTCGCCGCCGGCAAGGACCCGAGCGTGCAGGAGTTCAGCCGCTTCCTCGACTCCTACGGAACTCACTTCGCCGGCGGTCCCGACAACGACGGACACGCGATGATCGGCTATGACTCGGCGCGCATCGCCATCATCGCCGTCCGCCTCAGCGGTGAGACCGCACCGAGCCTCGAACACGTCGAACAGGCCTGGGGCCGCTTCGGTGAATGCACCGTCGTCGACGGCGTCACCGGCACGATCGCACTCGACAAGGGCGGTAACCCGCAGCGCAAGTACATGCCGCTGGTGACGTTGCAGCCCGATGGGCAGAGCGTGTTCGTGAAGCCGACCTGGCCCACGGAGGACGGCTCGCGGCCGAGGTACTGCGATCGATGAGACGGTCGTGCTCCGGCTTCGCGGGAAGGACCGGATGCTTCTCTGTTCGTTGTGGCTGCCGTTGCCCTAAGCTGCGGCCATGGCGATGATCGACTCTCCGGCCCCCGGTGAAGCTTTCGAACTGCTGCTCGCCGGCAACCGGCGCTTCGTGGCGGGCGACTCGGAGCATCCCAATCAGGACGCCGCGCGCCGCGCCGAGATCGCGCCGGGTCAGCGCCCCTTCGCGGTCCTCTTCGGGTGCTCTGACTCACGGCTGGCCGCGGAGATCATCTTCGACCGTGGCCTGGGCGACCTGTTCGTGGTGCGAACGGCCGGTCACGTCGTGGGCGCGGAAGTGCTGGGCAGCATCGAGTACGGGGTGCAGATACTGGACTGCCCGCTCGTGGTGGTCCTCGGCCATGACTCCTGCGGGGCGATAGCGGCGGCGTCGGCCGCGCTGGAAGGCGGGGCCACGCCGACCGGGTACGTCCGGGACATCGTCGAGCGCGTCACCCCCAGCGTGCTGGCCGCGCGGGCCGCAGGCCACGTGAAGCCCGACGACATCATCGCCGAACATGTCGGGCACACCGCCGACCTTCTCCTCGACCGTTCCCGGACGCTGTCCGAACGCGTCGCCGACGGGCGAACCGCTGTCGTCGGCCTCAGCTACCGGCTCGCCGACGGCAGCGCCCGCGTGGTCATGGCACGCGGGCTGGACCTCGGCCTCGACTCCTGACCGCGGGAGGCCGGCCGTCTAGTCTCGACCGCCATGGAGTCGACGCGCCGACGGTGGAGGAATTCGATCGCAGGATCGATCCATACCGGCCGGAGCTGCCGGCCCCCTGCTAGCGGATGCTCGGCTCGGTCCACGATGCCGAGGATCCGGTCCAGGGGACCTTCCTGCGAGCGTGGCGCGCGCAGGACCGCTACGACGAGGGCCGCGGCTCCCCGCGGACCTGGCTGTACCGCATCGCGACCAACGCCTGCCTCACCGCGCTGGAGAGCCGCGGTAGCCGTCCGCCGCCCTCCGGCCTGGTCTCCGAGAGTGACCCGCGCCGGGAGTTCGTCCACGGTGGTGAGGTCACCTGGCTTCAGCCGCTCCCCGACTCTCGGCTGGGCCTGGGTGAACCCGAAGCGGCCGCGATCGACCGCAGCGGCCTCCGGCTCGCCTTCGTCGCCGCCGCGCAGCACCTCTCTCCGCCCGGCAGCGCGCGGTGTTGATCCTGCGTGAGGGCTCCATTTCTCCGCGGCCGAAGCGGCCGACATCCTGGACACCACCACGGCCTCGGTCAACAGTTCCCTGCAACGGGCCAGAGCCGGCCCCAGGGAGGCGGGGATCGTGCGGGAGCGGCTCGCCGAACCATCCGAGAGCGAGCAGCGCGCCTGGGTGGACAGGTACATGGAGGCCTTCGCGTCCGCTGACGTCGAAGGACTGAAACGACTGCTCACCGATGACGTCCGCATGGAGATGCCCCCGATGGTCAGCTGGTTCGCCGGGCACGAGAACTACGGCGTGTTCATGGGCTGGGTGTTCGCCGAGAACGGCGACCAGTGGCGGTTCCTGCCGGTCGGCGCCAACGCGCAGCCGGCGTTCGCCGCCTTCAACCGCGCCGCGAGTGGCGCCTTCGAGCTGCACACGCTCCAGGTCCTCACGGTCACGGAGAACGGCATCAGCCGCAGCTCGGTGTTCCGGACGCCGAGGTGTTCGCCTCCTTCGAGCTCCCCGCCACGCTGAGAGCCCGACACCGCGTTCTCTTGCCGCCGCCGCGATGAGTTTCGGCCCCGCCGCCGGTATGTACCACCGAGTTCGCCGGACCACCCGAGCGACCCGGCCACAAGGGAGAATTCGGGTGCCACACAGTCGCGCGCAGGACGAGGCCGCCATCAACGCCGTTCTCGCCGACTCCTACAAGGCCTGGGAGTTCGGCGACGCCGACGGCATGGTCGCCGACTACACCGCGGACGCGACCGCCATCATGCCCGGCTCGCTCCGCGACAGCCGCACGGTGATCGCGGAGAACACGGCGATGGCCTTCGTCGGGCCGCTCAAGGGCACCTCGACCCACAACGAGCGGCTAAGCCTCCGCTTCGTCGGGGAGGACGCCGCGATCGTCGTCAGCGAATCCGGCATCCTGTTCCCCGGCGAGACCGACGTCGCCGACACCGGCAAGGTGAACGCGACCTGGGTCTTCGAGAAGCGGGACGGCCGGTGGCTGATCGCCGCCTGTCACAACAGCCCGGAACCGGCGCCCGGGCGGTAAGTCCCGAGGTGGAGCCTCTGGCAGAAGCGGGCCTGATGGGGCATGGGCTGCGCGAGGACTTTCGAGCACCGCCACGGTGAGGGCGGAGGCGGGCGCGGCATCTCGATGTCGCGCCCGCCTCCCTCCGGCGTCAGTCCTGCGGGGCGACGCGGATGCGGTTTCCGTCGGGGTCGGCGGCCAGGAACGTGCGGCCGAACATCGCGTCCTGGGGCCCGTGCAGGATGGTGACCCCCTTGGCGCGCCACCGTTCATGGATCGCGTCGATCTCGGTGGACCCGCCGTCGACGGCGAGGCAGATCTCGCTGGTGCGGGGGACGTCGGGAGTGAGGCCGTCGAACCGGTCCGCCCACAGGGCGAGGTCGGCGCCGGGGCCGAGGTCGAAGGCGATGTACGAGGGCGTCTCCAAAGAGGGCTTCAGGTCGAGCAGCTCGCCGTAGAAGCGGGCCGCCGCCGGAGCGTCGGTGACATAGACGATGGAGACGATGGATGCGGTCATGGTCGTTCCCTTCAGTTCGTCGCTGTTGAACGCGTCCATCAGCCTGGCGAGAATATGCGCCGCATTGCGGCGTGATTTTCGGAAATACTTCGGGGCGTGACTCCGGACCGCTTCTTCTCCCTGATGCTGCTCCTCGAATCGAGGGACGCGGTGACCACGCACGACCTCGCCTCGGCGCTCGGTGTGTCCCTTCGGACCGTCACCCGGGACCTGAACTGGCTCCGCGACGCCGGACTTCCGGTGACCGCGCAGCGGGGGCGCCACGGAGGCGTGACCATGCTGCCCGGGTCGGGCCCCGATCTCACGCGCCTCACTCCCGACGAGCGTGACCACCTGTCGCTCGTTGGCCTCGACGAGAAACAACGGGAGGAGCTGGAGGCCTCGGCGGAGACTCGGCGTGCGCTCACCAAGATCGCCGCCTCGCGCTCACGTCGAGGGGACGGGCTGCTGCCGCTCACCGACGTGGTGCACGTGGACAGCCGTCCCTGGCTCCAGGCGCGCGCCGACGGCGTGTCCCCGGCCGCGCTGATCGGCCCCGTGCGGCGGGGCCGCCGGCTGCGCATCGAGTACAGCGGCACACGTCGCTCGCACCCGCGCGACCTCATCGTGGATCCCTACGGACTGCTGGCCAAGGCGGGGACCTGGTATCTCGTCGCCGACCACACGCGAGTGCCGCGGATGTACCGGCTCGAACGGATCACGACCTGGAGCGAGGTCGCCGAGCCCCGGCGGATCCGGGAGAACCAGTCCCTGGCCACCGTCGCCGCCGCGCTCCTTGGGGAATGGGCACACGACCACGCCGTGGAGGTCAGCGCCACCATTGACCGGGCGCAGCTGGACCGAGCGCGACGGATTTTCGGCCCTCGGATCGTCCCGGACGACCATGACGCGGCGGCCTCCGTCGTGAAGGTCACCATCCGTTTCCGCGAGGTGGAGGACGTGCGGGCACTACTGCCGTTCGGGAGTGCGATCACCGTGCACGGTCCCATCGAAGCGAAGGCCCGTCTGCGCGACCTCGCCGTCGAACTCGCCCGCCATTACGCGAGGTCGGCGGGGCCATGACCGGTGACGACCGAACGGGACTCGGCCGGGAGTCTTGGAAGCTCACCCCAGGTTCGGCGACTGCTCCGGAAGCGGCCGGGCGCCTTCGGGGCGCAGGCCGTCGAGGATGATGCCGAGGTATCTGCGCCACAGGTCGGGCGAGGCGTCCGGGACGTAACCGGCGACGTAGTTCGGTGCGCACATGAGCAGGAAGACATCGGCGCCGGTGACGTCGTCGCGGACCGTTCCCTGCTCACGGGCCCGGCCGACGAGACGGTCGAGCGTGGCCAGCATGCGCACGCGCACGCGCGTCACCTCCGTCATCGCCTCGCTCGCCTCGGCGAGGAAGGACAGGTCGCGTTCCTGGCGCTGTCTGGCGGCGGCGGTAAGGAACTCGGCGAGCGCGGCGCCGGTGTCCTCGGCGGTGATCAGGCTCTCGCCGAGGGTGTTGAGGGCGTCGATGCGGTCGGTGAGGATCGCCGCGATCAGGTCGTCCTTGGTGGCGAAGTGCCGAAAGACCGTTCCCTTGCCGACGCCTGCGCGGCGGGCGATGTCGGCGACGGAGGCGTCGAGGCCGTGTTCGGCGAACTCGTCGGCGGCGGCGGCCAGGAGCGCGCGCCTGTTGCGGGCGGCGTCGGCGCGCAGGGGGCGGTTCATGGTGCCCAGACTAGCAAGTTGACCGCGCGGTCCGCTTAGTGCTAGCGTCCCGACGAACATGACCACACGGTCCGCTTATTGGAGGAGCACCATGAAGGCAGTCGTCGCGAGCGAATACGGCCCGCCCGAGACCTACCGCGTCGCCGACGTTCCCGTCCCGGCCCCGGGGCCGGGACAGATCCTCGTCCGTATCGCCGCCGCCTCGATCAACCCCGCCGACGTGCGTCTGCCCAGCGGCGACTTCCACGAGAGCTTCCCGCTGCCGTTCCCGCACGTGCCGGGCAACGACTTCGCCGGGACCGTCACCGAACTCGGGCCCGGTGTGTCCACCTGGCGCGTCGGCGACGAGATCTTCGGGCAAGCCGTGCCGCGCGCTCTGCGCGCCATGGCGGGGACCTCGCGGCCGTCGCTGAGCACGGGCTCCCTCGCGGAGTACGCGGTGTTCGAGGCCGACACGCCGTTCCTGGCGCACCGGCCCGACGGGCTCGGCGTCGAGGACGCCGCGGCCCTGCCCACCGTCGGCCTGACCGCCCGGGCCCTGATGGCGACCACGCGGGTGCGGGCCGGTGAGACCGTGCTCGTGGTCGGCGCGACCGGAGGTGTCGGGACCGCGGTGCTGCCGATGCTGGCCGCGGCCGGGGCGACGGTGATCGCCACCGCGAAGGCCGAGGACGCCGAGCTGCTGCGCGGGCTCGGCGCCGACGAGACCATCGCCTACGGCGACTATCCGTCCGACGTGGACGTGGCGCTGAACCTGACCTTGCCCGGCGACGAGCTGGTCGACCTCGCGGCGGCACTGCGCACCGGCGGCCGGCTGGTCACGATCACCTTCCCCGTGACGCGGCCGGAGTGGCTGGGACGCGACGACGTCGAACTGAGCTTCGTACTCGACATGGACGGGACCCTCGGGGGAATGCGCGAGGTCGCCGAGGCCGCCGCGCGCGGAGAACTCAAGGCCACGATCGGACGCCGCTACGACCTCGACGAAGGGCCGCAGGCCGTCGTCGACTTCGCCCGCCGGCACACGACCGGAAAACTCGTCGTGCGGATGTGACGCCGCCCGCGGGGCCTTCGCCGTCGAGGAAGGCGCTCGATTCATCCTAAATGGACGGTGCGGCGGCGGAGCGGATCAAGAAAGGCCTCGGGCGGGGTGTCCCGTCGGTGCGGGGTGGGTAAACGCTTCCCACCCCCACTTGACGAGCCGGCCATGGCGAAGACACCCCCGCATGCCCCCGACACCGAGGGCTCTTCCGAATCTCCCGACGGCCGCTTCCACATCATCGGCGACCAGGTGTCCCCGCTCCCCGGCTGGAAGGAGGGCGCCATGGTGTCGGCGCAGTACGTCGCCGGACAGGTCATGGGCCTGGAGAGCACGGACGTGCCGGAGGTACGGCAGGCACCGGACTCACGGGCGCTGACCACCGGGCGGATCTGAGCGGAGGGAGGGCGGCGGCGACGCCGCCCACCCGGCCGATCGCCGCGGGCGAGGGAAGACATCGGGCTACTTGCGCTCGTACATCAGGCAGATCGCGCCGCTCTGCGTCGGATACGACTCGGCGAGCGTCCCCGACGACAGCGTGCCGTCCTCGAAGACCCTGGGGCCGCCGCCGACGAGCTCCGGGCACAGCGTGACGGTACGGGACACGGTGTCTCCTGGCTCGCGGACCGGCGTGCCCGATCCTTCGCCCATTGGCCGGAGCCGTCGCCGCGTTTTCGAAACGGTCGGGAGAACTTTCTCGGGGCGCGTCGAGAGTTGGCGAGGGCGCCGAGAAGGCCGAGGCGGCCGTCGGCGAGTTCGCCGGCCTCGGCGCGGCCGTCGTCGTCGTCGTGGGGGAATCTCACAGCGTCGCCACCCGCGCCGCCGCCGCATCGCCCCGGCGCAGTCGCACGGCCGGCGGCCGGCGGCGCGACCGCCCTTCTTCTGCTGGCCGGCCATCCCGTTCCTGCGCTACCTGCCCGGCACCCTCGGCCCGCTGGGCACGCGGGTCGAGACGGCCCTCCGGCGGCGCCTTGGCGCAGCACCGTCCTTTGTGGCCTTCGAGGGCTACGACACCGTCGCCGTCCTCGCCGAAGTCCTGCGCACCCGCGGCGCCGACCCGGCGGGAATCGCCGCGGCATGGCCGGCCATCGCCGTCGAGGGCACTCGCGGCCCGATCCGATTCACCAAGGTGCGCGGCATCGGCGTGTGGCAGTGGGCCCGGCCGCCCGTCCAGGTCGCCGAGAAGGCCGAGCCGGCCGACCCCGACCGTTTCCGGATCCTCCAGATCGGACGAGCGCCGCAGGCCTGACCGCACAACGGTTCTACCGTGCGCGGGACGCGACCGGATCCTCCGCTTCGAGGGCGATGACCTGTTCCAGGGCGCCGCGCAGCGCGGCGGCCTGGTCCCCGCCGAGGAGCCGCGACCATCGCCGCTCGATGTCGGCGAGGATCCGGCCGGCCGCGGCCTGCGCCCTCCTGCCCTGCTCGGTGAGCCGGATGATCTTCGCGCGGCGGTCCGCCTCGTCGACCACCCGCTCAAGGTAGCCGTGGTCCTGTAGGTCGTCGACGAGTTCGCTGATCGCCTGTTTGGTGAGCCCGGAGCGTTCGGCGAGCGTGGTCAGCCGCGACCCCTCGGGATCGATGGTCCGGAAGACGGATCCGTGGACGAAGCGGATCCCCTCGAATCCCTCCTCGGCCAGCTGGTCGTGAAGTCCTCCCAGAACGATGTCCCTCGCCTGCGTGAGCAGCGTGGGCAACGGCAGCCTCGGCCGGCCCTGCCCTTGGGGTGCCCCGGATCGCGTCGCCATGGTCGTGCGCCCCCTCCAGCCGGATTGATCAGGCGCCTTGACAATATCAGGCAACTTGATAAGGTGGCCTGACTGTCAGGAAGCATGACTAGTTTCCAGGAGGAAGCGATGTCCGTCATCACCGCACGACGCGAGCACTTCGCGACGCTGTTCACCCGTCCTCTTCCCACCGACGTCCACGCGTCGGAGACGACACTCGGCGGTCGGCCCGCGCTGGACCTGCGCCCGGCGGCACCCGCCACCACCGGCGAGGACGTGCTGCTGTATCTCCACGGCGGCGGGTTCGTGGTCGGATCGGCGCGGGCCACCGCCCACCTCCCCGCCGCCCTACTGCGCCACCTGGACGGCCGGGCGGTCTCGCTCGACTACCGACTGGCGCCCGAGCACCCCTTCCCCGCCGCCCCCGAGGACTGCCTCGCGGCGTACCGCGAGCTACTCGACGCCGGTGCCGACCCGCGACGGCTGGTGATCGCCGGCGACTCGGCCGGTGCCGCACTGGCCGTCGTCACCATGCTGCGCGCCCGCGAGGCCGGCCTGCCGATGCCCGCGGCGGCGGTCCTGTTCTCTCCGGCGGTCGACCTGACCCTGAGCGGGTCGAGCGTGCGATCCAAGGACGGGGTGGATCCGATCTTCGCCCCGGCCGATCTCGCGTGGCTCTTCGAGCAGTACCTCGACGGCGCCGACGGCGCGGCACCCGAGCTGAGCCCTCTCTTCGCCGATCTCACCGGGCTGCCGCCCTTGCTGATCCAGGTCGGCTCCAGCGAACTCCTCCTCGACGACGCGGTACGGCTCGCCGGACGCGCCGCGACCGACGAGGTCGCGGTGACCTTGGAGGTGGCTGCGGGCCAACCGCACGTGTTCCAGCACAACGACGGATCGGCCGAAGCACGGGCGGCGCTGGAACGCGCCGGCCGGTTCCTGGCCGCCCGGCTCGGTGGCCTCAAAGCCGTCCACGACCCGCGGAACACCTTCCGCCTCGACCACACCATCCCGTCCGGCCAGGCGCCGGCCCGCGACTAGGAGACACGCCATGCTCGCCACCATCGCCACCGTTCTCGCCGGACTCATCGGCGCCGGCGTCATCCTCATGGGCACGGGTTCCTTCTGGGCGCCCCAGGGCGCGGCCGGGTTCGGGATCCCCGACAGCCCGACCGAGGATCCTGCCTTCCGCTCCTGGCTCGCCGTCAAAGGCATGCGCGACATCGGCGCGGGGCTCCTCATCCTCGTCGTGGTGTTCGGCGGAAGCACCACGCTGCTGGGCTGGACCCTGCTGGCCGCCACCGCCATACCCGTCGGCGACGCGGTGATCGTGCTGCGCGCCAAGGGACCCAAGTCGGCCGCCTACGGCGTCCACGGCGCCACCGCGCTGGTGATGCTCGTGATCAGCGTGCTCCTGCTCATCGCGTGAGCACCCGCCGCGCCGGGTGATCCGCGCGGCGGCCGCCCCACCGAAGACGGGATGTCCGCGGTTCACCCGGCGACGCGCCGGAGCCTGGTACAAGATCGAGAGGCGCCGCGGCGAACACGAGCACGATGTGGCAGGGAGGGGACCGGTCCGTGGGAAAGCGAGCGAAGCAGACGGTCGGCCCCGGACCGGCTCCCGCTCCGGACGCGATCGAAGTCCACGGGGCCCGCGTGCACAACCTCAAGGACATCGACGTCACCGTGCCGCTGGGACGGCTCGTCGCGATCGCCGGCGTCTCCGGCTCGGGCAAGTCCTCGCTCGCGCTCGGCGTGCTCTACGCCGAGGGGTCCCGCCGCTATCTGGAGGCCCTGTCGACCTTCACCCGGCGCCGCCTGACCCAGGCGGCGCACGCGGACGTCGACAGGGTCGAGCACGTGCCCGCCGCGCTCGCGCTGCGGCAGCGGCCCGCCGTGCCCGGGGTGCGCAGCACGTTCGGGACCTCCACGGAACTGCTCAACAGCCTGCGTCTGCTCTTCTCCCGGCTCGGACACCACCGGTGCCCCAACGGACACCTCCTCCAGCCGACCGTGGACGTCGCGCTCGACCTGCCGCTGACCTGCCCCGAATGCGGCGCGGTGTTCGGGCCGCCGAGCGCGGAATCGTTCGCGTTCAACAGCGAGGGCGCCTGCCCCCGCTGCGCCGGCACCGGGACCGTGCGGGAGATCGACGAAGACTCCCTCGTACCCGATCGCTCGCGCAGCATCGACGAAGGCGCGGTCGTGCCGTGGTCGATGTTCGGGCTGGCGGCCGTGCCGAAGGTGGCCGCCGAACTCGGTGTGCGCACCGACGTGCCCTTCTCGAAGCTGACGAAGAAGGAACGCGGAATCGTCTTCGACGGTCCGGCGGTCAAGCGCGTCATCCTGTACCCGGCCAGGAACGGCAAGCTCTTCGAACTCAACGCCGCCTACCGCAACGCCCGCCAGGCGGTCGAGGAGGCCTTGAAGAAGGCGACCACCAAGAAAGGGCTCGACCGTGTCGACAGGTTCCTCTCCGTGCAGACCTGCCCGGACTGCCGGGGCACCCGCTTGAGCGAGGCGGCCCGCTCCAGCCTCGTCGACGGCATCGACCTCGCCGAGGCCACCGCCAAGACCCTCGACGACGTCACCGCGTGGGTGCGGACGATCCCCGCCACCATGCCGGAACCGATGGTCCCCATGGCGCAGAGCATCGTCTCCCAGATGGTCGCCACCGCCCGGCGGCTCATCGAACTCGGTCTGGGATACCTCACCCTCGACCGCGCCTCGTCCACCCTGTCCACCGGCGAGCGCCAGCGTGTCGCGCTGTCGCGCGCGGTGCGCAACCAGACCACCGGTGTGCTCTACGTCTTGGACGAACCGTCGATCGGCCTGCATCCCGCCAACGTCGACGGTCTCCTCGGGGTCGTCCGCAGCCTGCTGGCGGACGGGAACTCGGTCGTCGTCGTGGACCACGACGTCCGGGTGCTGCGCCAGGCCGACTGGCTCATCGAACTCGGGCCCGGGTCCGGGCGCGACGGCGGCACCGTCATCGCCGAGGGCGCCCTGGACAGCGTGGTGGGCAGCGAGGCGTCGCTGATCGCCGGTTTCCTCGACGGCCGCGAGGAGATCCTCGTCCGCTCCCGGCCCGATGCGAACGACGTGTTCGCGACGGGCCGCATCCATCTGCGCACCGCGCCGCTGCACACCGTCCACGCCCTCGACCTGGACATCCCGCGCGGCCGGCTCACCGCGGTCACCGGCGCCTCCGGATCCGGCAAGACCACCCTCATCCTGGAGAGCCTGGTCCCGGCGCTGAAGGCGCGGGCCTCGGGCCGGCCGCTCCCGGAGCACATCCGGAAGATCACCCCGGACGGGATCACCCGCGTCAACGTCGTCGACGCCTCCCCCATCGGCATCAACGTGCGCTCCACCGTCGCCACCTACAGCGGTGTCCTCGACGACCTGCGCCGCGCCTTCGCCGCCACGCCCGCGGCGAAGGAGCGCGGTCTGACCGCTGGCGCCTTCTCCTACAACACCGGCAGCCTGCGCTGCCCCACCTGCGAAGGCACCGGCCAGATCGAACTCGACGTCCAGTTCCTTCCCGACGTCGACATCGCCTGCCCTGACTGCGAGGGCTCCCGCTACTCCCCCGAGGCCGACGCCATCCGCCGTGTACCGCGCGGAGGCGACGAGGAGGAGGGGCTGACCCTGCCGCGGCTGCTCGCGTGCACCGTCGCCCAGTCCGTCGAGCACACCGGCGATCTGAACAAGGTCCGCGCCCGCCTCCAGACCCTCGTCGACCTGGGCCTGGGCTACCTCACCCTCGGCGAGGCCACCCCCGCCCTGTCCGGCGGCGAGGCGCAGCGACTCAAACTCGCCACCGAACTCGACCGGGACCAGCACGACTCCCTGTTCGTCCTCGACGAACCCAGCGTCGGCCTGCACCCCCTCGACGTCCGCGTCCTCCTCGGCGTGCTGCAACGGCTGCTCGACAACGGAGCCACGGTCGTGTTCATCGAGCACGACCTCGACATGATCGCCAACGCCGACTTCGTGCTCGACCTGGGTCCCGGCGGCGGCGTGGACGGCGGTCGCGTCACCGCCGCCGGCACCCCCGGCCAGGTCGCCGGCAGCCCCGGCAGTGTCACCGGCCGCTACCTGCGCGAGGTGCTCGCACCCTCGGGCCGACCGCCGCGAGACCCGGCCGGCGGCTAGGGGGTGCGGTAGACCTCGAAGGCGGAGATCTGTCCGGCGGGCCAGCCTGTGTTCGACGTGATGGTGAGGCGGACGTGGCGCTGGGCCGTCGGCGGGAAGGTGATGGTGACTTCCGGGTTGAAGGTGCAGGCGGTCGTGCCGACGATCGGCGTGAAGGCGGATCCGTCGGTGCCGGCGGAGACCGCGATGTTCTGGACGCGGCTGCCCCAGTGGCCCGGCAGTTTCAGCACGACGCGGTTGATGGAGACCGCCGCGCCGAGGTCGACCTGGAGCCACTGCGGGAAGGAGCCGTTGGCGCTCTCCCAGTAGGAGCCCTGGTCGCCGTCGACGGCGTTCGAGGCGGGGTAGCCGCCGTTGGTGGTGCTCGCCTGGGTCGGTTTGTTGCGGGCCAGGTCCGCGGGAGGGTCGGGCGGTTGCCCGAGCATGGGGAGGGTCGGACGGACGGGGGTCAGCGGGGCGGCGCCTTTGAACATGGCGCCGGCGTCCTTGGTAATGCGCAGGTAGTAGTCCGAGGAGCAGGCGGTGCCGTCCTCGTCGAGGGTGACGAAGTTCGATCCGGCGGGGATCTGGGAGGCGTTCTCGGCGGTCTTGGCGATCTGGTTGCCTTCGTTGTACTCGTCGAACATGGAGATGTAGATGCCCTGTGCGCCCAGGCGGGTCATGTTGTAGAAGTGGCGCCAGTAGAAGTCGCCATGGAATCTGGCGTGGTTGGACAGGTCTCCCGGCATGACACAGGGCTGGTAGTCGATGCCCCGGTTGTCGCACTCGGCCTGGTCGCCGAGGTTGACGTTGTTGTAGTAGGAGTCGAGTTCGCCGAGGTTGCTCGCACGGCCGACCATCCACGGGGAGATCATGTCGAACGCCGTGTACACGTCGAAGAAGCCGGGCCGTGAGTCGTTGATCCCCGACCGCCACCACGTGGGCACTCCGCCGATGACGTAGCAGCCCCGGGACTTGAACCAGTTGACGACCTCAAGGCAGGGCGCCGGTGCGAAGGGGCGGCTCGGCTCGGCGAAGCCGAAGCCCCAGATGCAGACGACGGGCTTGCCGTTCTGGCGCGCGTAAGCCGGTGACGAAGTGTAGGCCGACATCTTGTTCACCCAGTCGGCCTTGATCTCCGACTGCATGTTCAGCCAGTTCGTCACGTCGTACATGATGTAGAACTTGCGGCCCCGCGCCTCGGCCGCCGCGCGGACCTTGACGGTGACGGCGTCACGGATCGGGCCCTCGCCGCCGACCGGGTTGAAGCGCTGCAGAGCGGCGGTGTCGCAGCCGTTCTCCTGCATCCAGCGAAAGTGCGTGTCGATCGTCTGGGCGTCGTGCTGTGAGAACAGCCGCGCCTGCCGTCCGTCGCCGAGATCGGGCCAGGCCGTCGCGTAGGAGCTGGTGTATTCGCGCATGTCCGGCCAGGACACGATCGCGTTGTTACCCGCCGACGGCGGCTGCCCCCAGTTGTCGCTCCAGTGCCACCAGCCGTTGAGCGGTGAACCGTCGCCGATGGCGGCGAACCATCCCTGGTAGCCGACGGTTATCTTGCCGACGACGTCGCCGACCGGGCTCGCGGCGGACGCGGGCGAGGGGATCCCGGATAACGCCGCCGCGGCGGACGCGGCCAGGAGGGTTCTGCGAGAGATGGTCATGGACGGCACTCCCCTTCGTGGATGGGCGGGGTGCGACGCGTTCACGTCCCCGCCAAGCGTAGGGACTGCGACAAAATTCTGCAATAACCAGACGGCAACCTGTTTGAAACCTGACCTCGCTGCCTTTCCGTTGCGATCGGCTGCGCGTTCAGAACGACCGCGGGTCGTGATCACCTGAGGCGGATCGGCATTGCGCTGATCCGGCTCGCCACACCGAAGATCAGCGACTGGCCGGTCGCGAAACGTCGGCGGGCCCTCCGCGTCCGCGCGGGCGTCCTCGCCTTCGCATTCCACTGAAACAGCTTATAAGCGGGTAAACAACGCAGATGTTGCTAATCTGGGCCGATGCGGACCCGTGCTCGTAGGTCGATCGGCCCGGTCGCCGCCGAGGCCGAGGGCGGTGACGCCCCGGGTGCGGGCGGAGCCGTGCGGCAGGCAGGCACGAACGACGATCCAACCGGCCGCCAGGGAGACCACTGATGACAATGGACCTCGCACGTGCCGCCCGGCACGTACTCGTGTGGACCGCGCTCGTGTCGGCCTTCGCCGCCACCCCGGCCGGTGCCGCGAAAGCTCCGCCGACCGCCGACGTCGCCGTCGAGCTGACGACCGCGCCGTTCGGGGCCGGACTCGGGGAGGCCGTCGAGCACCGCATCGCCGTCCGCAACCGGGGCCCGGCGACCGCGGCCGACATAGCCGTCTCCTTCACCACTAGCCTGCCGATCATCACCCCGAAGGTCGAGGACGGCGGCGGCCACTGCACGTTCACCGACGCAACGACGCTGTCCTGCCGCTGGTCCAAGCTGCGGCCGACCGACGGCGCCACACCGCTCACCGTCGTGCTTCGAGGGAAACTCGGGGACACTCCCCCGCTCGGTGGGCTGGTCCGCAACACCGCGACGGTCGGCACGGCCGCTCCGGAAGCGACGGCCGCCGACGGCACCTCCGCCAACGCCTACCTCCTTGCTTCGGTGCCCGTCGCCGAGAACGCGCCCGTCCAGCCCGCACCGGTCGGGGCCGCACCGACGAAGCCGTCGCCGATACCGTTGTTCACGCTGTACGCACTGCTCGCGGCGATGGCACTGGCGGTGATCGCGGCGGGCTCCCTCGCCCGGCGCAGGGACCCGTTCGCCGCACTGCGGGAACCCGCGAAGACCATCGCCGAACGTCTCACGGGCCGCTTCGCGCGCCGCCGTCCCGGCATCACCGAGCAGGCGGGCCGATGACGCGCCGATACCGCACGATGGTCGCGGCGGCTCTCGCCGCCTCGCTGCTGGCGGTGCCCGGCACCGCTTCGGCCGACCCGAGCGCCGGGCCCTCGTCGTCCGAGCCGCGGCACGAACCCTCCGCGAGCCAGAGCCCCGACGAGCCTTCCCCGTCGCACCCCGACGAACCGTCCCCATCGGACAGTGACTCGGCCTCGCCGTCGGAGAGCCCGTCCGAACGACCGCCGTCGCCGTCCGATCCGTCGGGTAAGCCCAGGCCGGGCAAGCCCAAGCCGGACAAGCCCGGGCCGGACAAGCCCGGGCCCGCGAAACCGAAGCCGTCGTCCGGCCCGTCCGGCGCCCCCGCCGAGCCGTTGCCGTGGCTGCGCCTGCCTCGCGGGGCGAACCTCGACACCGCGCGACTCCACCTGATCCACGAGCGGATCGTGTACCTCCACGAGACCATCGACCGCTCCGGCCACGACGCCGACCAGTTGATCGGCGACCTCGTCGGCCTCGCCGACACCATCGGCGCCACGCTCGCCGAGGCGGACGCGCGCTGGGGGCTGCCGGCCACGGGAGCCGATCCGGCGTCCCTGCTTCAAGGCGTCGCGGCCCGCGGCGACCTGCCCGACACCGACCGTCGTGAGGCCGCCGAACTGGCCGCCCTCGTCGGTGGACTCGCCGCCGACATGCGTGTACGACAGGAAGCCGCGACGGTGGTCACCGGCGCGGTCGACGGTGCCGACGAGGAGATCGAGCGCCTGGAGGACGAGGCCGCGACGCTGCGCGGAGAGATCGAACGGCCGCGCCGCGGCAGTCTGCAGGCACCGGTGGCCGGTCCGGTCCTCAGTGGACATGGAGCGCGGCACGACCCGTACTACCACCGCTGGCAGGTCCACGAGGGGATCGACATCGCCGCCCCTCCGGGCCGAACCGTGCACGCCGCCGCGGCCGGCACCGTCGTCTACGCCGCCGAGAACGGCGGTTACGGGCTCCTGACCTGTATCGACCACGGCAGCATCGACGGACAGAGCGTGTGGACGTGCTACGCGCACCAGTCCCGCTTGGACGTCCACAAAGGACAGCGGATCGACGCCGGTGCGGCGATCGGCCTCGTCGGCAGCACCGGAGCCTCGACCGGCCCGCACCTGCACTTCGAGGTCCGCGTGAACGGAGGATCCGTCGATCCGCTGCCCTGGCTGGCCGCGGACCACTGAGCCCGGGCAGGCGGCCGGCGACGAGCGGCTTTCGCGGGCGGCCGCGTCCTAGAGTGGCGCCATGCGAAGCGATGTGCCTGGACGTGGGCGCGATCTGCGCGTTCTACGACTCGCCGCGGGACTCAGCCAGGAGGAACTCGCCGCCAAGGCGGGAGTCGGGACCCGCACGATCCGCGACATCGAGACCGGGCGGGCGACGCCCCAACCGCGGACATTGCGGCTGCTCATCGAGGCACTGGAACTCGGCGACGCCGATCGCGAAACGCTGATGCGATCGACGGCGAGGCCGACGATCGTGCCTCGCGAACTGCCGCCGCCGCTCGCCGGCTTCGCCGGGCGCGAAGCGCAGCTCGCCGCGATGCGCACGGCGGTCACCGAGGGAGCGCGCGTCATCGCGGTGCACGGCATGGCCGGCGTCGGCAAGACCTCGCTGGCCGTCGAGTTCGCGCACGAGATCGGTGACGGATACACCGACGCGCAGCTTTTCGTCGACCTGCACGGCTTCACGACCTCGGTCGCACCGCGCCCGAGTACGCGGTCGGTGCTCACACGGGTCCTGCGCGCCCTCGGCGTTCCGGATCAAGCGGTGCCGACCGGATCCGGTGAGCTGCTCGCCCGCTATCGCAGCATTCTCGCCGACCGCCGCGTCCTCCTCGTGTTCGACAACATCGCCGGGGCGGCCGCACTTCAGGAGCTGCTGCCGGCGTCGCCGGGCAGTTTGGTGATCGCCACGAGCCGCCGCGAGCTGTCCACATTGCCCGGTGCGTTCGCCGTGGCGCTCGAACCGGCCTCCCGAACCGAGGCGGCGGCGATGTTGCGGGCCGCGCTTCCGGGCCACACACAACCCGGCGAGGACACCGCCATCGCCGAACGGTGCGGTCGGCTGCCACTGGCGATCGGACTCGCCGCAGCGCGGTTGCGCAGCCGTCCGAAGTGGACCGCCGCCGACCTGCTGGTCCGGCTCTCGAACGAGGAGAGACTGCTCGACGCGCTCGACATCGGCTACCGGGGCGTCACCGCGGCGCTTCGCGCGTCCTACCTCGAACTCGGCGCCGAGCAGCGGCTCGTCTTCCGCAGCCTCGGCCTCGCGCCCGGCGACGACCTCGATCGCACGGCCGCCACCGCCCTGTCCGGGCTGCCCGAGGACACCGTCGACGGCCTACTGGAGTCCCTTGTGGACGTCCATCTGATCGAGACCCGGTCGTTCGGCCGCTACCGGCTGCACGATCTCGTCCGCCTCTTCGCCGAACGCCTCGTCGCACTCGAGAACTCCGAAGCGGACCGGGGCAAAGCGCTGCTGCGGTTGCTGGCCGCCTACCGGCAGCACGCCTACCAGGCGGCGGCCGAGCTCTGGCCCGGCAAGCGGATCTTCACCTCCGGCGCCGAGGAGTTCGACATCGGACTCGCCGCCCTGAGCGGCAAACAGGAGGCCCTCGACTGGTACCGGGCCGAACTGGGCAACCTCACCGCCGCCGTCGCCGTGGCGGAGAAGGCCGGGGAGTTCGAACGCGCCTGGGAGCTGGCCGTCGCCGTCAACGCGTTCTCCGCCTACGACCGCGACCTCGACGCTCAGGCCGAGGTCAACGGCGTGGCCCTGGCGATCGCCGAACGACTGCGCGACCCCTTCAAGAAGGGGCACACACTCGCCGACCGGGGCGCGCTCATGATCGCCGCCGGGCGCTACCCGGAGGCCGTGACGTGCCTGGAACAGTCGGTGGCCTTCAAACGCGAGGCCGGAGATCACGTCGACACCGCCCGGACCCTGGGCAACCTGGGCCTGCTCCACAAGCTGACCGGACGCTTCGAGCGCTCCCTCGAACAGTACGAGGCGGCGCTCGCGTTGATCGGGACGCAGCGGGGGCCCGTCGTCGGCCCGGTGCACATCAACATCGCCATCGTTCTGTTCAAACTCGGCCGGGTCGACGAAGCCGCGCGCCGGCTCCATGAGGCCCAGAGCCTCATCGAGCCGGACGACACCTACACAAGCGCCCGGATCCGGGTCTACCAGGGCGTCGTCGCCAGAGAACGCGGCGACCTCGCCGCCGCCGTCGGCATCCATACCGACTGCCTGGAGTTCTGCCTTCGGGAGGGCATCCCGGTGGGCATCGTGTCCGCCATGACCATGCTCGGGGAGGACCTGCTGTGCGCCGGACGCCACGACGAGGCCGTCGCCCGGCTGCGTGAAGCGCTCGACATCGCCCGGACGAGTGTGCGGGACACCGAACGCGACGTCCGCAACCATCTCGGCGAGGCGCTCACCGCGGCCGGTGAACCGGAGGCCGCGATCCAACAGCACGAGCGGGCGGCGCGGCTCGCCGAGTCCCAGGGCGATCGCTATGAGCTCGCCCGCGCCCACCGCGGCCTTGCCGTCGCCCACCGGCGGCTGGCCGACGTGGAGGCCGAACGGCGCCACCTGCGCCGAGCCGCCGACGGCTACACCGAGTGCGGTGTGCCCGAAGCCGTGGACGTGCTCGGGCGTCTGCGCGACCTGGGCGCCTGAACGAGACCACGCCGTGTGAAGCGAGCCGTCCGGCCCCGACAGCGGATTTCGCGGGCCGGGACCTCGGCAGACACTGGTGACGATCCCGTTCCGGCGAGTGACCTCACCGCCCGTCTCCTGCCGGTTCAACGCCTCGACCGGCCTGTGAGCGGCTGCTTGACTTGCGGTTATCGGTCGCGGAGCCCCAGCGCCGAACGGTGCGTCCCAGCATGCACGACGAGCGCCCACGACCCGATCACCACCCCTCCCCCAGCCCCGAGAAGGCCGACATGACCACACCCGTTTCACTCGTTCGTCCACAATGGACATCAATGGGGAGGCCACTGGGCATCCTGGTGCTCCTGCTCGGCCTCATCGTGGCCGGACCCGCCGCGCAGGCGTCGGCCGACGCCGGCACGAACGCGACGCTGTGCGATGTGGACCTGGAGTACGGCGAATCCGGCAGCTGTGTCGAGCGTCTTCAGCGGCGCCTCAACGAAATCGGCCTCAACTGCGGCAATCAACTGGCCGTCGACGGAAACTTCGGAACGGCGACCCGGGCACGCGTCATCGCGTTCCAGGGACGCAACCGGCTGGACCTCGTCGGCGTCGTCGGGTCGGTGACCCGGTCCAGACTCGCCGCCCCCGACGAGGGCCTGGCCGTCGCCTGCGACTCGACGATCATCGCCCAGATCCGCGCGGTGTTCCCCGCCGAACACGAGGAGAAGGCCATCTCGGTCGCCCGCTGCGAATCACGCTTCAGCGCCATCGCCGTCGGCCTGAACACCAACGCGACCAAGGACGTCGGCGTATTCCAGTTCAACACCGGCGGGACGCTCCAGGAGTACCTGCCCGGCAGCACCCTCGCAGCGAAGATCGACAACGCCCTGCACTCCGACACCAACATCCACGCCGCCTACCGGCTCTTCCTCGACCGCGGCTGGCAGCCGTGGTTCTGCGCCTGAAACCGATCGTTTCCCGCCCACCCGAACCCCCCGAAAGGAGATCCCCTTGAGAACAAGCTGGAAGACCTGGATCGTCGCGCTCGCCGCCGCGGTCGTGGGAGGGATCCTCACGGTCCCGACGGCCGTCTCGGCCGCCGGCCCCCTGTCCAATCCGAGTGCCGAGCACGACTTCGGCTGCACGGGAGCCAAGGCCACGATCCAGGTCACCTGGATCGCTTCGGACGAGGTCTCGGTCCACTGGCGCCTGGAGGACACCACCAGCGCCTACGGCCGACACCCGGTCCTGCGGATCGCGGCCCAAGGCCCTAGCGGGACCGCGCCCTACATCTTCGGCAACGGGCACGCCTACTACGTCCTCGAAGGCGGGATGGGCAGCTCGCACAGCGGCATCAAGCTCGGCTGGAACCCCTCCGACGTGACGGTCGTCAACCACCTGCGTGTCAGCGTCCAGAACGGGACCAGCCAACAGGAGGTCGACTGCCAGATCACCAAGAACATCTACAACTGGTCGAAGATGGCCTACGGGCTGGCGAAGAACAAGATCGGCGCCGAGTACGTGCGCGGCACCGAGGGCCCCGACACCTACGACTGCTCAGGGCTCGTCTACGCGTCCTACAACCCGATCACGAACTCCCCCGGCTGGCCGGTGCGCACCGCCGACGCCATGTTCGACTGGGCGAGGACCCACGACGACGGCGGCAAGTTCTACGCGAAGAGGATCACCTCCGCGGCCGATCTCCAGTTCGGCGATCTCATCTTCTTCAACTTCGACGACGGCAGCGACACCTATGCCGGCCACGTCGGATTCCACGCCGGCGACGGCAAGATCCTCGACGCGGAAGGCCCCGCGCGCAGTGACGGCGTCTCCATTCGCTCCCAGGGTCTGGGCAGCGCCGTCGGCATGTTCCGCATCATCGGCATCGCCACCGTCTGACGGGCGCACCCGACGAGCCGCCCCGGCGTCCGGTCCACGGACGCCGGGACAGTGCGCCGATGTGCCGGCAGCGCTAATTCCCACCCAGCTGTTCGGCGACCGCCTCGGCCTCGGGCACTGCGCACTCGGCGTATCCGCGCGCGGCTCGTTCCCGGTGCCGCCGCGCGGCCACCGGATCGCCCGACCGGCGGAGGGCCTCGGCGAGACCGTGGTGTGCACGCGCGAGTTCGTAGACGTCATCGGCGGACTCGGCGAGGAGCGCGACCCGCTCGTGCTGGCCGATCGCCTCCCGGGGGTCGCCGGCGGCCGTCAGCGCCCGGCCGAGAGCGTTGCGGGTCGCCCGCTCCAGGAACCGGTCGCTCTGCTCCTCGGCGCACTCGACGGCGTGGCCGAGATGTGCGACCGCCTCGGCGTGGCGGCCGAGACGCAGGAGATCCTCGCCCAGTTCGAGGAGCAGCGATGTCACTCCGTGCGGCAGGCCCCGCCGCCGGCAGTCTTCGAGGCAGACGGTGTGGATCGCCACCGCCGTTGCCGGATCGCCCTTTCGGCGGGCGAGGACCCCGCGGAAGGCGTCGAGGCGGGTGCGGTTGTGCGCGTCGTCGGGCGCCAGCCCTTCCTCCACCCGCGAGAGGATCCGCTCGGCCTCCTCCAGACGTCCGAGGGTCAGCAGCGGCGCGACCATGTTCAGGCTGACGCGCCGCGCGTCCATCGACTCGCCGTTCTCTCCGATCAGCGCGAGGGCCTCCCGGTACACCTCCACCGCCTCGGTGAAACGTCCGGAGTGCCGGTGCAGCATGGCGATGTTGACGAGCGTCAAGGCCGCGTCGGCGACCTCACCGACATCGCGCTTGAGCGCCACGGCCCGGCTGAGGTAGTCGATCGCGTCCTGCTGCCTGCCGACCGTCATCAGCTGCCGCCCCACGAAGCCGAGGGCATAGCCCTCCTTCCTGCGGTCGTCGAGGCGAACGGCGATGTCCAGCGCGATCCTGGCGACGGCCGTGTGCGGAGCGCGGTCGGAGTCGTAGAGGTCGAAGGCGTTGAACGCCGCCGCCAGCTGCCAGGCCTGTTCGAGGAGTCCGGCGCGCTCGGCGACGGTCACGGCGGCCTCCAGGTTTCCCCGTTCGGCCTGGAACCACGACAGCGCGCCGCGCTGGTCGGCGAAGCCCGGCAGGCCGAGGTCGTGCGCTCGCGCGCCTTCGAAGAGGATCGGCTTGCCCGGGCGGGCGAGCACCGCGCCCTGGAACGCGAAGTGCAGGTAGACGTCGATGAGCCGCCGTAGGGCCTCGTCGAGTTCGCCCGCGGTCTCCTCCAGCCTCGCCAGCCGGGCCGCGAACAGCCGGACCAGGTCGTGCAGCCGGTATCTTCCCGGCGAGCGCGTCTCCACCAGGTGCACGTCCACGAGGGATTCCATCATCGCGGCCGCGCGCTTCTCGCCGGCCCCGCACAGGGCGGCGGCGGCGTGGGCGTCGAGGTCGTCGCCCGGGATGAGGCCGAGGCGGCGTAGTAGGCGGCGGTGGGCGGTGTCGAGTTCGAGGTAGGACGCGCGCAGTGCGGTCGCGACGCCCTGGTGGTCCATGTCGAGTTCGTCGAGCAGGCGGCCTTCGTCGGCGAAGCGGGCCAGCAGGTCCTCGATCTGCCATTGTGGACGGCTGCGCAGGCGTGCCGCCGCGAGGCCGATGGCGAGCGGGAGGCGCCCGCACCGCTCGGCGACCAGGACGGCCTGCTCGTCGGTGACGCGGTGGGGGACGGCCGCGGTCAGCATCGCCGCGGCCTCGGCCGCGGGCGGCGGTTCGAGCCGCACCGAGTGCGCGCCGGCGAGCGGGGACAGGTCGCGCCGGCTGGTCGCCAGGACGAGGCCGCCCGGTGTCGCGGGGAGCAGCGCCTCCAGTTGCGCGGCGTTCGCGACGTTGTCGAACACCAGGAGGATGCGGCGGTCGGCGAGGGCGGTGCGGTAGCGGGCGGTGAGTTCGTCGATGGCGATGGGCGTGTCGCGGTCGCACGGCACGCCGAGGGCGCGCAGGACTCTCGTCAGGACCGTCCGCAGGCTCGGGCGGGGCGCGACGGAGCCGGTGAAGCCGTGGAGGTCGACGAATAACTGGCCGTCGGGATACCGGTCGGTCAAGGCGTGTGCGGCCCAGACCGCCAGGGAGGTCTTCCCGACTCCGGCCATGCCGTGGAGCGCGACGACGGTGGTGCCTTCGCCGACGGCGGTCACGATCGCGTCCAGGTGCGTCTGACGGCCGGTGAACGCCGTCAGGGCTCGCGGCAGCTCCCGCGGTGCCGTCGCCTCGGGGCTGCCCGCCGGCCGGGTCAGCAGTGCCCTGTCCGCATCGCCGAGTCCGAGCGCCTCGGCGAGCAGGCGCAGCGTCCTCGGTTGCGGGCGGACCTTTCCCGACTCGATGTCGCGGATGGTCCGGGTGCCGACGCCGGCCTTGAGGCCGAGTTCCTCCTGCGTCATGGCGGCCCGCAGCCGGAGCGGCCGAAGGTTCCTGCCCGCGCGGGGCGCTCCATCTGGCACGCGGCAATGATAGGCCTCCCGTGTCCGGCGAGGTGGCGTCGATTGTCTACGTTGTGGACCTCCGCCGGGCCCGTCGACGGTGGGCGGACGCCGCGTGTGCCGCCGCTGACTTCGTCGACGCCGGCCGAGAGGATCGCGCGCCCGTGGGCCAGGAAGGAACCGAGCACATGACCGGCAAGGACCCGTCGGATCTCGACGACATCAAGGCGTGGTGGCGCAGGCTGAAGGCGCCTGGATTCGTGACGCTGCCGCTGCCGAAGACCAGCCGGTACAGCACTCTCGCTGCCGAGGCGGAAGCGCGGGAGCTGTTGGCCAAGCGCGGCCTGCCCGCCACGACCTCGTTCGCCTACTGGCTCAAGCAGCGCGGCTCCGCCTTCGACTACTACGACAGCCTCAAGACCGGGCTGGTCCTCCACTGGGGTGGCGACCATGAGGTCGTGCGCGCGGTTCTCGGCGACGGGCCTTCCGGGTTCGCGATCGCCGACGGCGGCGCGGACGGCCCGTTCGTGCTCGACAAGGCCGTGATCCTCGACGCCGAGGGTTTCCCGGACCCGGACGACGCCGTGGGCGTGCGCCAACTGCTCGAACGGCTCGCCCCCGAGGACCGCAAAGTCCGCGAGCTTCCGGTCGAGCCGCTCACCGAGGCCGAGGAGGCGTGGCTGCACGCGCGCTTGCGCGAGCCCTTCGATGTAGAGGAGGTCGCCGGGTACGTCAACGCGCTGGAGCGGCGGCAGGCCCTGACCTACGACGAGGCCGATCGGCTGCTGACGGCCGCCCGGGCCTCGTACGGCAAGTACCTGAGAGCCTGGGGTGGCCTGCGGAACCTGTTGCGCGCGCTCCTGCGGTTCGACCATCCCGAGATGCCGGCGGCCTTCGCCGAGTACGGCCCGTTCGGGCAGTGGCTGCTTCGTGAGCACGCCACCGAGTCGGGCATGGCGGTCGCGCGCGGCATGACCCTCGGCGGGGAGCACAGCGCGGTGAGCGCGTGGCTCGCGAACCACCGGGCGTTGCGCGGCACCGACGCGGGAGGAGCCGTCGCCGCGATCGCACCCGACCTGTTGGAGCTGCCCGCTCCCGAGCGGGACGAGGCGATGCGGGCGCTGTACAGCGATGCGCAGTGGGCGGTCGCCACCGGCTGGCCCAACGTCTCCGCCTCGGGCGCCCGGCTCGGCGCCACGATCGCGGCGGTGCGGCTCGCCCTCGACGAGCGCCTGCCGCACGACTTCCGCGTGATGGCGGGACGCGTGGCCGCGGAGTGGTCGACGGTGTTGCGGGAGGCCGTCACCGGGAAGCACGCCGACTACGCCGCCCGTATCGGCTCGACCACCGAGGAGCTGACGGCGGAACTCGACCGCTTCGAGGCCGTCGCCGCCGACCTGCTGGAAGGCACCGGACCCGACCTGACCGCGCACCCCTCGGAGCTTCGAAGGGCGTGGTGGTCCTACCGGACACTGGACGAGACGGACGTCGCGTGGCTCCGCGGCCGGATCGGCCACCCGGAGACCGGCTTGCAGGGCGTCGCCTTCTGCCTGGAACTGCTGTACTCGCACGGCCTGGCGACCGTCGAGGACGTCGACGCCCTCGTGCCGCGCTGGAAGACCGTCCTGGCCAAGAAGTACCCCACGCAGTGGACGCTCTGGCGGCATCCGATGGTCACCCTCACCTGCCTCGCCCGCGATCTCGGCCACCCGCTGACGGACGCGCTCGACAAGTGGTGGACCAAGGCGGCGCCGAGGTGGAAGGACGAGCTGTTCGCGTACACGTATCTCGGGGAGCCGGACGAGGACCGCGCATCGCGGCTGTGGAAGCAGATCGAGTCGGGCCGGCGGGAACCCGGCCGCATCACCACCTGGGTGCTGATGCGGGCCCGGCTCGACGGCGTGACGCCCGCGGTCGCGGCCGACCGGCTGCTGGCCTCCAGTCTGCCCCGGCATCTCGTGGAGAAGGTCCTCATCGCCGTCTCCGACCCGGCACAGCCCTTGTGGAGCCACGGAGAATACGACCGCGTCCGAGGATGGTGGGACCGCGCCGTGGAGATCGCGGAGAACCCGGAGTTGTCGGCGGACGCACGCGGGGCCGGTGTCGCGTTCGCCCGTGCGCACAGCATGACGAAATGGCCGGGGCAGGTCTTCCCTCCCCCGACGGACACCGATGTCGCGGCGGCCCGGGAATGGCTCGCGGGACAGGGAGCCTGAGGGCGTGGAGGATCGGGAGTTGAGCCGGGCGGTCATCGCGCATCTCGGGAGCGGGCGACCGTCGCCACCTCAGGACTCCGCGGGGCCCGACGACGCTGATTCGGCGGCGCTGTCGGCCAGGGTGCGGGCGATCGTCGCGGACTTCTGGTCCATCGAGATCGACTGGTCGACTCACTCCCTTGTGGAAGGTGGACGGGAGGCAGAACGGATCATGGCCGCCCGGCACCCGGAGCTGGGCGGCGACGCGTTGGAGGCGCTGTTTCAGAGGTTCACGTACGAGTGGCGGTGAGAGCACGCATGCAGGGCACCGTCCGGTTCAGCCCCGGCCGCAGCGCGCGTTGATGTGGGAATGCGCGTCGGCCGGGAGGGTCGCCGGGTCGTCGAAGAAGCGGCGAGACTGGCAGATCCGCACGAGGCGGTCCCACACCTCGCGGTACAGGAGGGGATCGGTCCGCAGGCTCTCCGCCTGGCGCGGTGTGAGGGGGAACTTGTAGTTGCCGTCCCAGTGGCCCTGCATGACATCGAGGTCGAGCAGATACACCCCCGCACGCCGGATGATCGCGGGCGCCCAACTCCAGTCGGCACCGCGCGGCCGGAAGACCTCCTCGTCGTCCTCGGGCAGCCGGAAGGAGGCGGCGCGGTCGCTGATGACCCCGTCGACGAGCGACGGCGGCAGGGTCATCCAGACGATCCTGCCGTCTCGCACGCCGATGTGCGTGGGCACGTCGCGGTGCGCGGGAGGCGCGGAGGGGAAGTCCCACGCCACGGTTCGCGCCTCGTCGGGGTCGTAGCGCGAGACCGTCTGCCGGAGAGCCCGCACCCGGTGGACCCCGCCCAGCGCGTCGATCACCTTGCGGGCCTCGACGCCGTCGACGGGTTTGCCCAGCGCGTTCGCGAAGGTCTCGTAGGGGGCCGGGGCCGGCGCCGGCCTCGCCTTGGTGCGCTTGGACTTCGGCACGGTCTCATCCCCTCAACGAGAGCGGCGGCACACGGCGGCCGGTCATGACCATCGCTCCAGCTCGGCGTCGACGCGGGGGTCGGTGCGGATCCACACCTCGCCGTCGGCGGCTCGCGGCGGGGAGTCGACGCGTTCGAGACCGAGGGTCTCGACCAGGGCCAGAAGCTCGTCGTGAATCTCGCCGACGTCCTCCAGCGTGTCGCCGTCGAAGAGGACATAGTGGGTGTCCCAGCGGTCGTTGTAGCCGGAGTCGGCCCAGATCCGGCAGAAGCGGTTCAGCGTCTCCCGGTCGAGCGGCGCGGTCCGCTCCTGTTCGAGCGCGGTAGCCGCCGCGAAGCCCTTCTCTACGTCCGCGGCGCTCCACCGTTCCGCGGCCTCCGCGATCCCGGCGGGGGTGAAGTCCCCCATCGCGAGGAACCTCTCCAGCAGCCGGCCGAGCCCGGTCTCCTCGACGCCGAGCCCCGCCTCCTGCAAGCCCGCCACCACGCCGTCGGCCATGGCGCAGGGGCCCGCGAAGGAGAAGACGCCCGTCGCGGCCGCCAGGGTGCCGCCGCCGGGATGCGCGACGTTGAGCGCTGTGCCCGCCTCCGGCACGTCTTTGACCAGATCGAGAAGGTCCGCCGGTATGCCGTCGTACAGCGCCGCGTGCGCGTCGGGGTCGTCGACGCGGTTGAGCGCGCCGGCGTGGTCGAACACCACCACAAGCCCGCGACCGTCGGCGCCGAACCAGGCGTTGACGGTGTCGCCGCCGCCGGCGCCGAAGCCGTAGTGCGTGACCCCGTCGACCGTCGCCGTCTCGCGGCCGTCGGCGCGGGTCAGGATCTCCAGGCGACGGCGCAGCTCGCGCGGGTGGGTTCGTCGCAGCACGGAGGCGTCGAACTCCTCCCGGATTCGTTCCCGCGCGAGGCCCGCGAGGTCCGGGAACCAGGTGCCTTGCCGGTCGAGACCGGAGAAGCCGCGGTGGGCGAAGAGGGCCAGCTGGGCGCGGCGGTCACGGGCGCCGGCGGGGCGGTACTCGGTCCGCGTGTCCGGCGCGCCCTTGGTCCGGCAGACGGCGCCGGCCTCCGGCAGGAACAGCAGGGCCTCGCCGTTCTCCCTGTCCTCGACCCGCAGGGTCGTGGCGCCGTCGCCGCGGTGCCGGTCGACGAACTCCTGGAACGCGTCGAAGGCGGGTTGCGGGCCGCCCGGGGCCCACTCCGCCTCATTGCCCTTGTCGTCACTGAAGGTCAGTGCTCTCATGGTCGTCCTCGGTATGTCGGGCTTCGGAACGCCGCGCGGGTTTCACGGCGGAGCTTCGATACACCGGCCGGCCACGCGACCTCGTCGATGGCGAGCCATGGCGCCGCGCCGACCGCCGTGGCCGTCAGTCCGGTGAACGCCTTGACCTCACGATGGAGGTGCGACTGATCGGCGTAGCCGCTTTCGGCGGCGACGCCGGCGGCACAGCGGCCCGCCGCGAGAAGGTGGGCGGCGTGGTCGAAGCGCACCAGACGAGCGGCGCGCTTGGGGGCGATGCCGAGCTGGGCCCGGAAGCGGGACCACAGGCGCTTGCGGCTCCAGCCGACCTCGCCGGCCAGGTCGTCGACCCGCACCTGTCCCCGGCCGGCGGACATCCGCCTCCAGGCGTGGACGACCTCCGGATCCACCGGTGGACGAGCGTCGAGCCGTCGGGCGAGGATTCCCGCCGCGAGCGTGAACCGCTCGTCCCACGACGCGGCGGCGCGCAACCTGTCCTCGACCCGCCCGGCGTCGGGGCCCCAGACGTCGGCCAGGGAGAGCAGCGTCCCGCCGAGGTCGGTCGACGCACCGAACACCGCCGCCGCGACGACCGGGTCCAGCCGGATCTGGAGGCACTCGCGTGCCCCTCGGCCCGACACACGGAGGTCGCCGGGGGCGAGACCGGCGACGACGCTGCCGCGAACGTGACGGCCGGAAGCCTCGAAAACGGTGCCCGGTTCCTCGCTCAAATCGACGAGCAGGGTGACCGAGGGGTGGGCGACCATGGTGATGTCGGCGAGCGCTTGCCCGCGATGGCCGAACCCGGCCATGTCGATCCCGGGCAGCCGGCCGGACGGGGGCGGGACGGCGACGTCCACCCTCGACCAGTCGAATGTCCCGGTGGGCAGCATCCGGCCAGTCTATGTACCGGGTTTCGCCGGCGGGATCTCAGCCGTCGCGGCGGTGAAGTCCAGCAACAGTTCGCCGGTCGTCTCCGGCGCTTCGAGGACGGGCATGTGGCCGACGCCGGGCAGCAGCTCGATCCGCGCGTTCGGCACCGCGTCGTATCGGTGCGCCGAGGACGGCTCCCAGCGAGGGTCGGCGTCGCCGAAGATCACCAGCACCGGGACCCCGAGGGCGGCGAGTCGCTCGGGCACGCTCCGCTCGGCGATGTACTCGCCGTTGCGTCGCAGCAGCGTCCTGAACGTGCGGTAGGAAATGCCCCTGACCTCGGCGACCAACTCGTCGGAGATCTCGACCGGGAGGGCGGCGGTGGCGCTGATGCCCCTGCGGATCATCGCGTCCGAGCGCCGCGACCACAGCAGCCGGCCGAAAGGCGGTGCCAGCAGAATTCGCAGGGCGGCCGGCTGCGGCAGGAGCGCGTCGGGGCTCGGGCCGCAGCTGAGCAGCGCCAGCGACCGCACCAGGTCGGGTCGCTGTTCGGCGAGCGCGGTGGCGATGTAGCCGCCGCTGGAGTGTCCGGCCGCGGCGACGGGGCCGAGGCCGAGGTCGTCGAGCATCGCCGCCACCCGGTGCGCCTGTGCGGGCACGTCGTAGGAGTGCGCGGGCGGGGACTGGCCGCAGCCCGGGAGGTCGATCCGGATGACGTGGTGGCGCTCGGCGAGGGCCGGGACCACCGGGTTCCAGAAGCCTCCCGAGGCGCCTGATCCGTGGATCAGCAACAGCGGCGGCGCCTGGCGCGGGCCGGCGTGGACGACGTGCATCCCGTGCAGGTACTCGGTCTCGTGCTCGTTCATGGGGCGATGATGCGGGAGTGGGCGGCCGGCCGTCTTGGACGAATGTCGTCGTGGTGGCCGGCGCCGGGTCAGGAGGCTGGGGGGAACACCTGCTCCCAGTCGCGGGCCATGCTCACCGTGGTCCAGCCGAGTCGTTGGGCGACGGCCGTGACCGGCTCGTCGTCCTGGAACGTGGCGGCCTTGCTCTGGTAGGCGAACTCGCGGTCGGCGTCGTCGTGGTCGACGAGGATGGCCAGGCCGCCGTGCGGGGAGGCCTGCGCCCACTCGAGCATTTCCTTGTCGCCGCTGGAGTTGCCGGCGGCGACGATGGGCGCGCGTCCGGTCTGGGACTGGATGTGGGCGACCTTGGCGGCCCCCTCATTGGGTGTTCCCATCGAGGCCATGGTGCGGCGCAGGACGGGCCGGCCGTCGTCGTCGCGTTGGAGTTCGTAGCCGATCATGGTTCCGACGACGCGCTCGGGCGGTACGCCGTAGAGTCCCGGGCTGATCCGGCGCACGAACTCGGTGCCGCCGCCGGTGACGATCCCGACGGTGAATTCGTGTGCGCGCAGCTCCTCGACGAGTTCGAGCATCGGCCGGTAGACGAGCGAGGCGAGCGGGACGCCGAGCGTCGGGTGCCGGTACCGCTCGGTGAAGTCGTCGACGACCGCGGCGAACTCCGTGGGGCTCTGGCCGTCGCAGAGCGCGGCGAGGGCACCGGCGACCTTCGCCAGGCCGAGTTCGCCGATCTTCGCCGCGTCGTTGTCGAGCACGGCGGCGAGTTCGGGGCGTTGCGCCAGTGTCGGGTCGTCCGGTGCCAGCCGGCGCAGGACGTCGACGAAGAAGTCGTACTGGACGTAGTGGGGCCGCTCGCACCACATCGTGCCGTCGTTGTCGAGGTAGGCGACCCGGTCCTCCACGGGCACGTCGCCGATCCCGTCGAGGTAGCCGAGGATGGCGTCCCTGGTCGCTCCGGGGCGCCATGAGGGAAGTCGTTCGGTGGTCATGTGCTCTCCTCGTCGGCGGGTTCGGTCCACGCGCAGCGGAAGCCGACGTGGCTCATGCCGGTGTCGATCACCTGTGGGCGTCGCGCGGCGGGGCGGTAGCGCAGGCAGTAGGTGTCGGCGCACAGGTGCGAGCCGCCCTTGATCACTTTGCGGGGGACGCGGAACTGGGGCTGGGCGGGATCGAAGCTGCCCTCCGGCCCTCCCCCGCGTGGGTCGGTCGGGACGCAGCAGGGTTTGCCCGCGTCCTCGGGGTGGCGCGCCGACCACCAGTCGTCGGTCCACTCCCACACGTTGCCCGCCATGTCGTGCAGCCCGAAGCCGTTGGGCGGGAAGGTTCCGACGGGGGAGGTCCGCTCCCACCCGGACTCGCCGGTCGAGCGCCAGGGGAAGTCGGGGCCGTCCCAGGTGTTGGCCATGATCCGGCCGTCGGGCCGGGCCCGGTCGCCCCAGGTGAACGCGGCGCCCTCGATGCCGCCGCGGGCCGCCAGCTCCCACTCGGCCTCCGTCGGGAGCCGCGCGCCGGCCCAGGCGGCGTAGGCCGCCGCGTCCTCGTGCGAGACGTGGACGACCGGGTGGTGGAGGCGGTCGCGGATCGAACTGCCGGGTCCTTCGGGCCGCGACCAGCACGCACCCGGCCGCCAGGTCCACCACTGGCTCAGGTGGCGCAGGTCGACCGGACCGGCGGTGGGCGTGAACACCATCGAGCCGGGCACGAGGTTCTCGGGCGGCGCGCCCGGGAAGTCGGCCGGGTCGAGGGGCCGCTCGGCGACCGTGCGGTAGCCGGTGGCCGCGACGAAGGCCGCGAACCGCCGGTTGGTCACCTGGTGGCGGTCGATCCCGAAGGGGCCCACCCGCACGCGGTGCGCCGGTGCCTCCTCGGGATAGTGCTCGTCCGACCCCATGGTGAACGCGCCGCCGGCCAGCCGGACGACGTCGTGGCCGGTGAGGACTTGGGTCATGGTGTCGCTCCTGACGCGTCGATGACCACCAGGTCGTGCCGGTAGAGGCGCTCGGCGAACGGCCGCGCGTCCGGCCCCAGCTCGCCGACGGTCCGGCTGCCGTCGACGCGGCGGAACATGGCCAGTTCGGCCTCGGTGACGAAGGTGACGAGGTCGGTCTCGCCGTGTGCCCGGTTCAGCAGGGCCGCGGCGGCTCCGGGCGGAAGCCGTTCCTCGATGGCGATCGCGGTCGGCACCCGGATCGGCCGCCAGCGCTCGGCGGCGGGGTCGGCGAAGTCCACCCGCCCGGAGGTCTCGTCGGCCTCGTCGTAGGCGATCACGGTGTGGCGCGCGAGCGTGCCGCGGAACAGTTCCAGGGCGGCGTGCTGCTCGGCGACGGGAAGCGCGGCGATGCGGGCGGCGTGCGGTGTCTCGCTGATCGACCCGCAGTCCGGGAGGTAGGGCGCCTGGCGGGCCCAGCGGCCGAAGCGCAGCCCGGCGGCGGCGATGAGTTCGAGCAGCTCGCCGACGGTGTAGGCCCGGTCGCGCGGGTTCAGCAGGGCGTCGGCCAGGGCGTCGTCGTCGAGGAAGTCCCGCGACTCGCGCAGCAGGCGGCTCAGCGGGTGGGCGCCGGGTATCTCCCGGAGCGTCGCCACCAGGTCGGCGAGGTCGTCCCCACTGGTGGTGACGCCGAGCCGCCGGCAGTAGTCCTGTATCAGGTAGACGCCGGCGCGGCCGTAGGGCGCGTACACCATGAGCGTGACGGCGCCCCCGGGCGCGAGGACGGACCGCAGCGAGCGCAGCCCGGTGAGCGGGTCGGCCAGGTGGTGCAGCACTCCCGTGCAGACGACGTGGTCGAAGGTCTCGCCGAGTTCGGCGACGTCCTCGACGGCGAGCCGGTGGAGGGTCAGGTTCGTCGATCCGTGGCGGTCGGCGAGCCGTCGCGTGTGTTCGATGCCGGTGGAGCTGACATCGATGCCGACGACCTCGTCGTCGGGGCGCAGCAGCGCGTGGCGGGCCGCCTGGCTGGTGCCGCACCCGGCGATCAGGACGCGCTGGGGCGCCCCGTAGGGCCGTTCGGGCCACACGAGGTGGTGAGCCGACCGCCGCTCCAGCCGGGCGCCCGTGCGCGCCGCGACGGCTTCGAGGTCCTTGGCCGGTGGCGGGTAGGGGTGTCGGTCGTAGAACCGCTCGACGACGTCGCCGAGTCCGCGCACGGGCGGAGTCCCGGACATCACAGTGACCGTGTCATGCGCTCTGCATACCGGCTTTCAGCTTCGCGATCACCTTTTCGATGTTGAACGACGCCGGCTCCTGGCGCGGTGGGAAGGTCTGCAGCGTCTGGAGGAGCTTGGCGACGTACATCTGTGCCGGCACCAGCAGGTACGCGTGGCTGATGAGCCAGTCGAAGTACGTGTTCGAGGTGATGTCGGCCCGTTCGTACGGGTCGGTGCGCAGGTTGAAGATCTTGGGTACCCGCAGCTCGGTGTAGGGCTCCACCCAGACCTGCAGCGTTCCCGGGGCGCGTTGCTCCAGGAACACGATCTTCCAGTTGTCGAAGCGCAGCGCGGTCAGGTCGCCGTCGTCGGAGACGTAGAAGAAGTCGCGACGGGCGCTCTCGTCGCTCTCGCCGGTGATGTACCGCAGCTGGTCGTGGCCGTCGAGATGCACCCGGTACGAGGTGCCGGCCAGGTCGGTGCCCTCTCTGAGCTGTTCGGCGACGTCGGGGTTGCCCGCGGCGGCCAGCAGCGTCACGAACCAGTCGTTGTGGCTGACGATGCCGTTGAGCACGGTCCCGGCGGGGATCTTGCCCGGCCAGCGCACCACGCAGGGCACCCGGTAGGCGCCCTCCCAGTTGGAGTCCTTCTCGTTGCGGAACGGCGTCATGCCGGCGTCGGGCCAGGAGTTCATGTGCGGCCCGTTGTCCGTGGAGTACATGACGATCGTGTTGTCGGCGATGCCGAGCGCGTCGAGCTCGTCGAGCACCTGGCCGACGATCTCGTCGTGGTAGATCATCGTGTCGTGGTAGGGCGACTGCCAGCGCCCGGACCGGCCGAGGTCCTGTTCCCTGGTGTGGGTCCGAAAGTGCATGTGCGTGGTGTTGAACCACACGAAGAAAGGCGTGTCCGACTCGTGCTGGCGGCGCATGAAGTCGACGGTCGCGTCGCGGAACTCCTCGTCGCAGGTCTCCATCCGCTTGCGCGTCAGGGCGCCGGTGTCCTCGATGCGCTGGGTGCCGTCGCCGTTGGCCCACGACTTGATGACGCCGCGCGGACCGAACCGCTCGCGGAAGTTCGGGAAGTCCTCGGCCGGCGGGTAGTCGGGGTGCTCGGGCTCCTCCTCGGCGTTGAGGTGGTAGAGGTTGCCGAAGAACTCGTCGAAGCCGTGCATCGTCGGGAGGTATTCGTCGCGGTCGCCGAAGTGGTTCTTGCCGAACTGGCCGGTGGCGTAACCCTGCTCCTTGAGCGCCGTGGCGATCGTCGGATCCTCGGCCGCCAGGCCGATCTTGGCGCCGGGGAAGCCGACCTTCGTGAGGCCGGTCCGGTAGGGGTTCTGGCCGGTGATGAACGCGGCGCGGCCGGCGGTGCAGCTCTGCTCGCCGTAGTAGTCGGTGAACCGCACCCCCTCGTCGGCGAGCCGATCGATGTTCGGGGTGCGGTATCCCATCAGGCCGTCGCTGTAGCAGCTCAGGTTGCTGAGCCCGATGTCGTCGCCCCAGATGATCAGGATGTTCGGCTGCTCGGCCATGCGGTCTCTCCCTCGGGTCGTCTAGCCGGGACCGGTCTGGCGCTACAGCCCGAAGCGACGGCACGCCCACAGCGAGTATCGTAGCGAAAACGCGTCCGATATCACCGGAAATGAGACGACAGAGGATGATTTCGCGGAGTGCTGGTCAGGGCAGGTCGAGCGTGGCCTTCGTTTCGTCGAGGTGCTCGATCCCGATGTCGCCGCGACGGCGGGGCAGCCACGCTTCCCGGGTGAGCCGCCAGCGCTGGATCTCGCCCGCTTCGCCTTGGCGGGTGTCCCAGGTCGTTCCATTGGGTTCGTAGCCCAGGGCGCGTGAGACGCCGTTGGACGCGAGGTTGTCGGCGAAGGCGTCGCTCTCCGCCTCCTTGGCCGCGAGACCGTCGAAGGCCAGGTGCAGGACCGCCTGGCGCATCTCCCGCCCGAGTCCCCGGCCGCGCAGGTCCGCCGACAGCCAGGAGAAGCTGGTGACGGTGCCGAAACTGGCGAACCGGTCCCCCATCAGGTCCTGCATCCCCACGGGGGCGCCGTCGACGAGGACGACGAGGTACAGGCGCCAGAAGTCGGCGTCGACCTTGCCGCGCCCCCTCCAGATGCCTCGAAGCCACTTGGCGACCCGCTTGTCGGGGTCCTCCTCGTACAGCGAGATCGGGTCGTCGTAGGGCGCCGGCCGGGCCATGGCCTTGCCCTCGCGGACGAGAGGCGCCAGGCGGTCGAGGAGGTCGTCGGTGGCACCGGCGAGTTCCAGGCGGGGGGTGGTCACTCGCAGGTTCAGGGGCGGGTAGCTGTGCACGGTGTCACGCTAGGCACGAGCCCGGGGCGCCGCAACGGGGTTATGTCGGGCCGTGTTCGTGGTCCGGCCACTCGGCCGCGTCGTGGAGTTGCGCGGGCGTCACTCCGGTGGGACGGCCCAGCCGACGTCGTGCCGCGCGGCGACGGCGGCCCAGGTCTCGTCGTCGCAGCGGGCGGCCATTCTCCGCAGGGCGTGGTCGGTCACGATCGCGGGCTCGCCGAGGTCGACGACGGTGTCGTGGACGGCCTTCCGGTTCCACGAGGCGGTGGCGATCGCGAGGTGGTCTCCGTCGGGGCCTTCGGCTCGTTCGGTGATGGCGAGCGCCTCGACGATGTTGCGGTGCGTCCTGATCACGAGCCAGGGCCGGTCGACCCTCTTGCCTCCCCTGGCCGGCACCCGCGCCCACCAGATCTCGCCGGGTTCGGGGCGGCCCTTCCAGGCGTTGCCGGGGCGGGCCGGGCGCAGTTCGTAGGAGAGCCGGGGCCAGGACGGCGGCGCGGCGGGCACCTGGAGCGCCCGCGACCTGGCGGTCATCACCACCGCGACCACGATGCCCCCGATGGCCGCGCCCGTGACGAACGCGCAGCACAGGCGAAGGAGGATGCTGTTCGGGTCGACGGTTTCCTGCATCGAGACATCATGGCTGGCCTGCGCCAGTTCGCGGCGGGGGTGCGGGGTCGGCTCGTTCGGGCGGTGGCGGCGGGGGTCGCCGAATAGTCTGGTCGGCGTGGCGGCGCCATCCGTTGAGGATCGATGAGCGACTGGAGTCGGGGCATCCCCGGCTGGAGGCCGACCGACTGGGCGCGCCATGTCCTCGCCGACCCGAACGCGGTCGTCCTCGACACCGAGACCACCGGCCTGGGCGGATACCTCGTCGAGATCGCCGTTGTCACCACGGGCGGGAGAATGCTCCTCGACGAGCTGGTCGATCCGGGGTTCGCCATTCCCGCCGGCGCCACCCGCGTCCACGGCATCCGCGACGCGGACGTCGCCGGCGCGATGCGGTGGGTGGACCTCTACCCGAAGCTCGTGCGCGCGCTGCGCGGCAGACACGTCATCATCTACAACTCCGCGTTCGACCTCGGCGTCCTCGCCCGGGAGATCGCCCGCGCGGATGTCGCGCACCCGAGTCCGCCCTCCTCCGCGTGGCGCGGTGTACTCAATGTCCTCGGCTGGGTCTTCGGCATCCGGGTGCGGCGCCCGGAACCCTTCGCGTGGCTCATCGACCTGCGCGACCGCACGTCATGTGCGATGCACGCCCACGCCGCCTGGGCCGGGGAGTGGGACGACTGCCGCGACCACTACCGCTGGCATCCGCTCGACGGTGGACACCGCGCCGCGGCCGACGTCCACGCCGTCCTCGAACGGCTCCGCCAGATGGCGGCGCTCCCCTGAGCTGAGAGGGAATCCGCGCCTTCCACCCTCGCCTGCCCCGCGAGATCGAGTTAGCCTCGCCGGATGGACGCGAATCCCTCGGCCGACATCGACGATGTCTCGCCCCGGCTCCGCTTCCTGGCGGGTGTCAAGGTGGGCGTCGGCCTCGCGTCGGCCGCATTCGTCCTGGCGGTGACCTTCGGTGCGCTGGCGCGGGCCGAGGGGTGGGGAGTGCTGGCGCCGATCGTGTGTTCGCTGGTGGTCTTCTCGGGCTCGGCGCAGTTCGCGCTGGCGGCCGCGCTCGCCGGTGGCGGCGGCATCCCGACCGCGATCATGGCGGCGGCGCTCATCAACGGCCGCTTCATCCCCATGGGAGTGGCCGTCGCCGGGGATCTGCGGGGCGGACGCTTCCGGCGCGCGCTGGAGGGGCAGACGGTCGTCGACGGCTCCTGGGCCTCGGCGCACCTGGGCGACGGGCGCTTCGACCGCTGGAAGCTCTTCGGCGCGACGGCGGTGCAGTGGCCCGCGTGGGTGGCAGGCACGGCGCTCGGCGTCCTGGTCGCGCCGCCGGAGAAGCTGGTGGAGGCACTTGGCCTCGACCTAGTCTTCCCCGCCTTCTTCCTTCTCCTGCTCATCGACGAGCTGCGCCGGTCGCGGATGGCGCGCGTCGCGGCGGGGCTGGGCGCGTCGATCGCCGCGGGGCTGGTGTTCGTGGTCCCGGCGGGGCTGGCGCTGGTGGGGGCGAGCGTCGCGGCCCTGCTCGGACTGCGCGGCGGCGACAGCGGCGGTGGGGAGGCCTCGTGAACCTGTGGGGAGCCATCGCGTGTGTCGCGCTGATCAGCTTCACCTTCAAGGCGGCGGGCCCCGCGCTGCTCGGCGACCGTGAACTCCCCCGCTCGGCACGGGGCGTCATCGCCTTGCTGGCGCCGGTGCTGCTCGCGGGACTGCTGATCGTGGACGTGGCGGGTCCACGGTGGACAGGCCTGGACTGGGCCCTGCTCGCGGGACTCGCGACGGTGGCCGTGGCCTACCTGCGCCGGGTTCCGATGATCCTCTCGATCGCGGCGGGAATGGTCGTGACGGCTCTGGTCCGGCTGGCCTTCGGGTGACGGTACGGCCACACCCGGCGGCAGCCGAGGCCCGGCTACCCACCCTCACCGTGCCGGTTGCGCGGCAGCAGGAGCGTCGCCGAGGCCATCACGGCCGTCGCCACGAGGAGCGCCGTGCGGTTGCCGACGGCCATCGCGACCACACCGCCGAGCAGGATGAACACGGGTTGGGTGAGTGTGGTCGCGAAGGTCCAGAGCACGGCGACGCGGACCTGGAGGTCGTCGGGGGTCCGCAGTTGGCGGTAGCCGTTCATCGTGGAGTTGGCGATGGAGGAGAAGAAGAGCACGCCGGTGAAGCCGGCACCGGCGAGGACGAGCCCGCCGACCCCGGGTTGCGCGAGCGGAATGAGCGCGTACCAGAGGGCCCTGAGGACGCTCGTCCAGCGAAGGATGCGGGTGGTCCCCCAGCGAGCCGCCGAAACACGCACGACCCGCGACCCGAGAAAGCCGCCGAGGGACGGGATCCCCATGAGCAGCCCGTACTGCCACGGGGTGAAGCCGAGGTCGCGCAGGTAGAAGACGGTGCTGATGGGGAAGGCCATGCCGGACGCGCCGGCGAACACGATCCAGGCGGCCAGCAGGCGCCGCAGGTAGGGGTCGGCGCGGACGAAGCGGAGACCGGCGAGCAGCTCGTCCCGCCGGTTCCGGTCGGCTCGCCGCTTCGGCGGCTCGGGCTCGGGGGCCCGCAGTCGGAGGATGGCCAGGGTGCCCACGAGGAAGGAGGCGGCGTCGAGCAGGAGGGTGCCGACCGCGCTCAGCGCCGCCACCAGTACTCCGCCGAGGGAGCGGCCGACGGTCAGGCTCAGCCAGGTCGTTCCTTCCAGACGGCTGTTGGCGTCGAGGATCCGCTCCGGCGAGACCAGTGCCTTGAGGTGCGCCGCCGAGGCGGAGGCGAAGGCGATCTGGCAGACGGTGTTGATCGCGGTGATGACGCACAGGTGTGCGAAGGTCAGCCACCCCGTCATCGCCGCCAGCGGCACGGAGGCGAGCGCGACCGCGCGGATCAGGTCGGTGGCGATGAGGACGGGGCGTTTGCGGCGATACTCGACGAGGCCGCCGATGGGGAACGAGAACAGCAGGGTGGAGCAGGCGGCGACGGCGGCGAGGAGGGTCACCTGGAAGGCGGTGGCCTCGACGACGGTGACGGCGATCAGGGGCAGCGCGACGGCGCCGATGTCGGAGCCGAACTGGCTGACGGCCCGGCCGGTCCACAGTCGACGGAAGTCGCGGTGTCCGCTGACGGGTAAATGCTGGACGGTCACGCGGGCTCCGGCGGTCGGATCGGGCTGGGCACGAGGCGGAAGCGTACTCGGGCCCGATCCTCGCGGGGTCACTCGTGAACGGTGATCACGACGTTGCCGCGTTTGTGTCCGGTGTCGACGTGGCGGCGGGCCTCGGCGATGCGGTCGAGCGGGTACGTGCGGTCGATGACGACGCGCAGGGCCCCGGCCTCGACGCGTTCGCGCAGGTAGGCGAGGGCCGCCCGCTTGTCGACCGACAGTCCGCCGCGCACCTGCCGGCCGCCGGTGATCGAGGTCCACACCGCGAGCAGCGCGTTGTCGAGGCCGGTGGTGGCGAGGTAGCAGCCGCGGCGGGTGAGGGATCCCTTGGCGCGCGCGAAGGTGCTGCGGCCGACGGTGTCGAAGACGACGTCGTAGGTCTCGCCGGAGGCGGTGAAGTCGGTGGCGGTGTAGTCGATGACATGGTGGGCGCCGAGCGAGGAGACGAGTTCGGTGTTGCGGCCGCTGCACACTCCGGTGACCTCGGCTCCGAACTGCGCGGCGAGCTGGACGGCGTAGGAGCCGACGCTGCCGGAGGCTCCGATGATCAGCACCTTCTGCCCGGGGCGCAGTTTCGGCGTCTTGCCGGTAGTCCGATGGTGCGGCGGGCCCGCTGTGACGCGACTGAGAGAAACGGCTTGCCGGATCCGGCCGCCGCTGACAGCATCGCCGCTTGTGCCCGAAGCCGAGTCGCGCGAGATCCCCGACGAGCCGGGCCCGGCCGCGCTCGCCTCGGACCGTCCACTGCGGTCGCCGGCCTTCCGGTGGTTCTTCGCCGGCTGGTCGGTGTCGATGGCCGGCAGCGCGATGGCGCCGGTGGCACTGGCCTTCGGGGTTCTGGAGGTCACCGGGAGCGCCGGCTGGCTGTCGGCGGTCCTGACCGCCTCGATGATCCCGATGATCGCGACGATGATCCTGGGCGGCGGTATCGCCGACCGCTACCGCCGCGACAAGGTGCTGCGCCTGGCGAGCCTCGGCGCGGGCGTCAGCCAGGCGGGAGTCGCGGTTCTGCTGCTCACCCATCAGCACCCGGCGCTGCTGCTGCCACTGGCCGCGCTCAACGGGCTCTTCCAGGCGCTGACGACGCCGGCCTTGCGCGGGATCGTCCCGCAGCTGGCGAGCGGGCGCGGCATCCAGCAGGCGAACTCGCTGCTGGCCTCGGCGCGCAACATCACCCGGATGACCGGTCCGGCGGCGGCCGGGCTGCTGACCGTATCGGCCGGAGGAGGCTGGGCGATCGCCGCCGACGCCGCGTCATTCCTGCTGGCGGCCGCGTGCTTCGCCCGGATCTCACTGCCTGCGCTGCCGGCCCGCACCGCGGGCGGTCCGACGATGCCCGCCGAGCTGCGGCAGGGCTGGAGCTACTTCGGGTCTCGGCCGTGGATCTGGTCGGTGACGCTGGCCTTCGCGGTCCTCAACGCCGTCAACATGGGCGTGTGGCACATCCTCGGCCCGGTCATCGCCTACGACACGATCGGCGCGGAAGGGTGGGGTCTGGTCTTGAGCGTGCGGGGTGCGGGATCGCTGCTGGCCACGCTGGTGCTGGTGAGAGTGACGCTGCCGCGCCGGCCGATGGTGCCGGCCCTCTCGTCGATGACGCTGGCCGCCGTCCCGCTGGTCCTCCTCGGGGCCGGCGCCGACGCCCTATGGCTGGCCGTGGCGGCGTTCGCGGCGGGAGTGGCCGCCGAGTTCTTCACCGTGGTGTGGTCGACGGTGTGGGCCGTGCACGTCCCGGAGCGGCTGAGCTCGCGGGTCGGGGCGTACGACGAGTTCGGGTCCTTCGCGTCCATTCCCCTCGGTCAGATGTCGGTGCCGTTCCTCGCCGCCGTGTTCGGCACCGCGGCGGTGGCCACGACCGGCGGCGCGCTGCTCGCGGTCGCCATGCTGCTGCCGCTGCTGCTGCCTTCACTGCGGCAGATCTCGGTCGGTGAGGCGGGCAGGGCGAGCGGAGCGGACTGAGTCGCGACGCCCGCCGTGCGGAGGCTGCACACGGCGGGCACGCGCGTCGGCACTGAGCCTGGGCCGGCCTCCCTATGCTGGCGCGCATGCCACTCGTCCCCGAGGACTTCGACGTCCCCCTCTTCCTGGACTCGCCGCCCTTCTACCTCGAACCCGCTGGCCCGCAGCACAATCAGGACGACCACGCCGCCTGGACCTCGTCCATCGAGCACATTCACGCCACCCCGGGTTTCACCGAGCGCGGCTGGCCGCCCGTCGACAGCATGAGTCCGGGCGCCAACCGCCAAGACCTGACCGAACTCGCTGCCGACTTCGCCGCGCGCGAGGGCTTCACTTACACCGTCCTGCACAGCGAAACCCGCATTGTGATCGGCTCGGTCGGGATCCTCCCGCGCAAGGACGGCGTGGAGGGGGCGGCGGTGCGCTCCTGGGTGTGCGAGAGCCAGGCGGCCCTCGACAAGCCACTGTGGAGACTCGTGTCGGAATGGCTGGCGGGGTGGCCGCTGGCGAGCGTGAGCTACGCCGCCAGGTGAGGGGCGGCTGAAACCGACATCGACGGGGTTTCGCCGCCCGCGACCAGGCGATCGTGTTCGCCGTACGGCGCTGCGTCCGTTCATGGCATCGGTGTTCCTGAATGCTTTGGTGCCACATATCCTTTATGGACGGTATCGATAGACTCGTCCGATGATGTCTGGTCTCGCGGTACGCAGATTTCTCGTCGGTGCCGCGCTGGCATGCGCCGCACTCCCGGCGGTGCCCGCGCCGGCTTACGCGGTCACCGTCTCCGACTACCCGGGGCTCCAGGCCGCGTTCAGCGACCCGGCGGGCGCGGGCGGCGTGGCGACGCTCACGGTCGACATGGCCCAGGGCGGGTCGCCGGGCCTGATCCTCGCCGCAGGCGGGACCCTCGAGCTCGACCTCAACGGCCACACCCTCGACACCGCGCGGATCGCGCTCGCCGCGGGATCGACACTCACGATCACCGACGCTCCCGGCGGCGCTACCGGCACGTTGACGGCCGATCCCCCGTCCGGCGGTGGTGCGGGGATCCAGACGAGCGGTGCGACGCTGGTCATCGAGGGCGACGCCATCGTCGTCGCCTCCTCGGGCTCGAACGCCGCCGCGGGAATCGGTGGCAGCACATCGGGTTCGTCCGGCGGTGACATCACCATTCGCGGCAACGCGACCGTGACCGCGACCGGCGGGCAGTTCAGCGCCGCGATCGGCGGAGCCGACAACGGCACGGGCGGCACGATCACCATCGGCGGCAACGCGACGGTGACCGCCACGGCCGAGGACGGCGCCGGGATCGGCGGGGGCGACTACAAGGACGGCGGCACCATCACCATCACCGACAACGCCGCGGTCACCGCCCAGAGCAGGGCCGGCGCCGGAATCGGCGGAGGCTACTTCGGCGGCAGCGGCGGGACCATCACGATCGACGGCAGCGCGACCGTGACCGCGACCAGCACCGAACGGGGCGCCGGCATCGGCGGAGGCTACGCCAACACCTCCTCGGGCACGGGCGGGAGCGGCGGCACGATCACCATCGGCGGTGACGCGACCGTGACCGCGACCGGCTCGGCAAGCGGTGCGGGCATCGGCGGCGGGGGCTACGGCTCCGGCGGATCGGTGACCATCGAAGGGAACCCGGCCGTGACGGCGGCGAGCATCGGCGCGGGCGCCGGCATCGGGGGCGGCAACCGCGGCGCCGGCGGCGAGGTCGTCATCGACGGCGGTACCGTCACCGCGAAGAACGGCCCGACCGGGTCGTCCTCGTCGGCGGTCGGGCCGGGCGACCTCGGCACCGCTTTCGGGTCCCTGGCCGTCAACGCCCCCGGCACCCTGATCATCCCCGCCGACGCGACGCTGCGGGTGCCCGACGGCGTCACGCTTCCCGGCGACGGCGAATTGCGCGGCGCGGGCACCGTGGTCAACAACGGCGCCATTCAGCTGCCCACCGCCAACGTCGACTGGGCGGACCTGGGCGTACTCCCCCACAACTACCTGATCACCTTCGACGCCAACGGCGGCACTCCGACCAACGCCGTCCGGGTCTTCGCCACCTCGTTTCGGGCCGGCGCCCGGGTCATTCCGGCCGACCCCACCCGCGAGGGCTTCGCGTTCCTCGGCTGGAACACCCAGCCCGACGGCGGGCGCCGGGAGGCGGCCATCGAGATCGGGCCGGACACTCCGCTGTCGGCGGACCTGACCGTCTACGCCCAGTGGGCCGCGCAGACCGTCACCAAAGCCGTCCCGAGGGGGACGCCCACCGCCGGCGCGGACCTGCCGGTCGACGTCCAGGTGACCGCGAAGGAGCCGTCGGCAGGGATTCCGCAGGGCGAGGTTCGGCTCTACGTCGACGGCAAGGCCGTCGGATCTCCGGTCACGCTCGACGCCGAGGGCAAGGCGGTCCTCACCTACCCCGACGTCACCGCCGGCGACCACGTCCTGTCGGTGGAGTTCATCCCCGCCGGCTCCGCCTGGATCCGTTCGGACAGCGGCGAACTCCCGATCACCGTCCCCGTGCCCGGCGCGCAGCCGGGTGACGACTACGGTGACTGGATCCTGCCGGTCACCGGCTCCGAGGCCATGCACGCCGTGGTGACCACGGGCATCGCGTTCGTCGCCTTGGGCACGGTCCTGCTCGTCGCCGCCCGGCGCACGCGTCCGCTGCTCCTCGCGGCGCCGGGACGGCTTCCGGCCTTCGACATCGCGCGGCGTCGCATGGCGGGCATGCTCTCGTCGGCGATGGCATGGGTGGCCGAACGCCGGCGTTGAGGCCCGTCGCGGCGGGACTCAGGCGATGAGCCGCTCCGCCAGAAGCGTCCCTCCCAGGACGACCATGGCCGCCCCCGACACGCGACCCAGCGCGCGGGCGGCGGCCGGGCGAGCGCGCAGGACGATCCGGGCGAGCAGTCCCATGCCGGTGTAGAAGACCGCGCAGGTGACGACGAAGGCCATGCCGAGCACGCCGATCTGACCGGCGAGGGGCCATGAGGCGGCCGGGTCGGTGAACTGCGGCAGGAGCGCCAGGAAGAGGAGCAGGCCCTTGGGGTTGAGTCCGCTGACCCCGATGCCTTTGAGGAGGGTGTTCCAGTCGGTCCCGGCGGGGCCGTCGGCCGCTGTCGCGGGGACGGCCGGTCTGGCGCAGGTGACCACGCCGTGCCAGACGAGGTAGGCCCCGCCCAGCACGGTCAGTCCGGCGAGGACGGCCGGTGTCGAGGCGACCAGCGCGCCGACGCCGGCCGCTACGACGGCGGTGATCAATACGTAGCCGAGCACCAGCCCGCCGACCGCCGGGAGGACCGAGCCTCCGCGCAGACCCGCGCCGAGGGTGAAGGCCCAATCGGCGCCCGGCGTGGAGATCAGGACGAGTGCCACGCCCCAGAACGCGGCGATCGATCCGGCGGCCATGGCGCCTCCCTCGGTTGACGTGGGGGGAAACTATCGCCATCGGGGCAGAAGGTGTTTGCGACTTCTCGCGTGATCCGGGCCCTCGGTGGAAGGATCTCGCGCATGGACGCCATCGACCGCAAAATCCTTGCGCTGCTTCAGGAGAACGGCCGCCTCACCGTCACCGAACTGGCCTCGCGCGTGGGCTTGAGCGTCTCGCCGTGCCACCGCCGACTGCGCGAACTGGAGGCCGCCGGCACGATCGTCGGCTACCGCGCGATCGTCGACGCCGACGCACTCGGGTTGACGTTCCAGGCGCTCGTCTTCGTCACCATGCGCCAGGAGGACCGCGAGACGCTGCTGGGGTTCGAGGCCGCGGTCGCCGGCATCCCCGCCGTCGTCCAGGCTCAGCGCCTGTTCGGCGACCCCGACTACCTATTGCGCATCGTCACCGCCGACCTCGCCGCCTACCAGCGGCTCGAGGACGACGTCCTCTCCGCGCTCCCCGGTGTGCAGCGGCTCAACTCGACGCTGGTGATGAAGCACGTCGTCAACGACCGCCCGCTGCCGGCACCGGAGGCGTGAGGGCTCGGGTTCACGGGACAGCGAACCGGCGCCCGAGGGCGTAACGTGGCCGTCACCGAACCGAAGGAGTCGATCCCTTGCGCGCTTTGACTTTCACCGCGGCTCTCGCCCTGCTCGCCGCCGGCGCGGCCGCCGCGCCGGCTTCGGCGAGCCCCGTGCCTTCGGGCGCCGACGCCGTCTGTGACATCGAGACCTATCCGTCCGCCGGCACGGTCGCGCGCGGCGGGAGCGGCAGGACCGATGTGGACACGGTCCAGCCCGGGGTTCCCGAGGACGTGACCCTCGCCGTTTCCGGCGCGCCGGCGGGGGTCGTGGCGAAGACGGGGGACGAGCCGTTCCTGTGTGGACGGACGCGTTCGCTCGACATCGAGGTGGCCGCGTCGGCCGCGAAAGGTGTCTACGTCCTCACGCTGGTGGGGACGGTCGCCGGCGGGAGCGACACGACCACGTACACGCTGACCGTCGTCTGACGACGCCTCAGGCGCAGGAGCTGTCGGCCTTGGCGGGCGGCGGGGTCGCCGAGGGGCGTTCGCGGGGTCGCACCACTCCCGCCAGGAACACCATCGCGAGTCCGACCGCGGTGACGACGCCGAAGGAGACCCGCAGGGAGGAGAGGTCGGCGATGCCGCCGACGGCTCCGGGCGCGACGAGCGAGCCGGTGAAGGTCACGGTCATGACGCCCGCGACGCCGTGCGCGGGCACGGCGGCGGCGCGGCCACCGGCGGCCACGGCCAGTGGCACGATCACGGCCGTTCCGACGCCGATGAGGGCGAAGCCGCCGATGGCGACCGCCGGAACGGATGCCACGGTGACCAGCAGCGCGCCGAGCGCCGCCACCGAGGCGCCGATTCGGACCGTCGGTACCGGCCCGAGGCGGCGGACGGCGAAGTCGCCGAGGATCCGGACCGCCACCGAACCGGTCATGTAAACGGTGTAGCCGAACGCGGCGAGGGCGGCGGTGGCGCCGGTGATCTGCTCCAGGTAGATGCCCGACCAGTTCTGGGTGGTGCCCTCGATGAACGCCGAGCACAGTCCGATGAAGCCGATCACCAGAACGGCCCGGGTCGGCAGCGCGAAACGGGCGGGGGCGTCCTGGGCGCCGCGCCGTTCGAAATGGGGCACGAAACGGCAGCCGATGAGCGCGAGCGGGACGAGGACGGCCGACACGAGTGCGAAGTGGACGCGCACGTCGAGGCCTACGACGACGGCGAGAGCGCCGACGGCCGCGCCGGCCAGGTTGCCGACACTCCACATGCCGTGCAGGCCGGTCATGATCGAGCGTCCGACGGCCTCTTCGGTGAGGACCGCCGCGGCATTGGTGGTGACGGTCGCCGAGCCGGCCGCCGCTCCGAAGACGAACATGGCGGCGGCGAAGCTGTAGGCCTCGGGCATCAGCGCGGGGATCGGGAGCACCAGCGTCCAGGCCAGCACCGTCATCCGCAGGGCGTCGCGTTCACCGAAGCGGTGGATGAGGCGGCTGGTCAGGGTCATCGCGGTGAAGGCCCCGATCGCCTGCGCCATCAACGCCGCGCCAAGGGCGCCGCTGCCGAGGCCGAGTTCGGACTTGAGCGCCGGGAGGCGGGCGGCGAAGCTGCCCGTGACGGCGCCGTGGGCGGCGAAGATGACTGCTGTCGCGATGCGTGCGCGTCGGGGATCCATGGGCCGCCAAGCTTCAAGAGGATAGAAGATCAGCTATTTCTATCCGGTGTGCGGAAACTTGGACGCGCCCGGGGCGGGTCTAGGGTCTGTCCTGGTGATCTTGTGGGTGCGAGCCCGCCGCGGCCCCGCAGTGATCACCCGGACACGGCCTAGGTCAGGACGCGCGGTTCGAGGCGTTTCTCCGTCGCGGTCTCGCCGTCGCGGGTGACGATGTAGGCACCCTTGCCCGGGATCTCCGTGAGCGCCTCGACCAGCTCGGTGCCCCGGTAGAGCAGGCCGACGCCGTCGTCGGTGCAGTGGGTCTCGGGGAGCGTGCCGTCGGCGACGAGGCGGTGGACCAGGGGACGGCGGCCGGGGTCGCTGTCGTAGTGGACGCCGTTGCCGTACGGGAGGAAGCCGAGGGCGTCGGTGACCGGTCGCAGGGCCGGGCCGAAGGAGTCGGTGGTGCCGCCCTGGAACCAGCAGATCGAACCCGCGCTGACGCCGGTGAGGACCACGCCGGACCGCCAGGCGCGGCGCAGGATCGCGTCGAGGCCGTGGACCCGCCACACGGCGAGGAGGTTGGCGACCGAGCCGCCCATCACCCACACCACATCGTGGTCGAGCACGGCGGACTCGACGTCGTCGAGGTTCGGCATGGGGAAGAGCATCAGCGGTGTCAGGTCGTAGCCGGCCACCCGCGCCGCCTCGCCCGCCCGCGCCGCGAAGCCCTCGGAGTCGCCGATCGCGGTGCCGACGTACATGATCCGCGGCCGCCGTCCCCGCACCCCCGCGAGGTCGACCGCGTGGTGCACGAGCGGCCCGAAGGCGACGCGAGTGCGGTCACCGGCGCGCAGGCCGCCGGAGGTGGCGAGGATCGTGGGCTCGGTGGCGGTCATGGGGAGGGACGATATCAACGGCGGGGTGGGGGTGTGGATCTTCGGGTCATCGGGGTTCGGGGATCGGGAATGTTCTCGCCGCTCACCCCAAGGTCACCGGGTTGCTCAGCGCCGCCATGCGTCCGTCGGGGTGGCGGACCTCGACGCGGACGAAGCCGGTCTCCCCCGCCCCGACGCTCCACTCCACGACACCGCTCCCCGACGCCGGAAGCGCGGCATGGTGCGCCTTTCCCCGCTCGGTGTGGAAGCCGACGTTCCCCGACGGCACTCCGCCGACGGCCGCTCGCACCACGGCCTCCTCGCCGCGCGTCGGGAGGTGTTCGCCGATGTCGGCGGTGTGCTCGCCGGTGGACACGGTGAAGGCGAGTTCGACGGCGGTGGACTCGGCGATCCAGGTGCGGCCCGCGCGGATGGCGGCGAGGACGGCGCCGGCGCCCAGTTCCTCGGCGAACACGACGTTGTGAGGCATGCCCAGCTGGCCTTCGAGGTGGGTGTCGCTGTTGCCGACGGCGGGCCGCCACCGTCCGGCGTGGACACCGGCGGCCAGGCCGCGGCCCCATTCGGCGAGGGCGGCCTCGTTGTCGGCGCTCCAGGGCAGTTCGGCTCCCCAGGGCCCGTTCCATACTTCAACGGCGTCGAAGGCCTCGAAGGAGTACATGAACGTCCCCGACGGGTAGGGCGCGTGCGGGTGGGCGACGACGCACAGGCCCCCGACGGCGTGGACCTCGTCCACGTGCCCGTCGATCACGTCGTCCCGAACGCCGTAGTCCCCGTCGATCACCTGTCCCGGCCGCAGGCCGAGGGCGAGCCAGTGCCCGGTCTCGGTGGTGACCTCCTCGCCGAGGATCACCAGCAGGTCGTCCCCGGCGATCCCTCCCCAGGCGCCGTGCGTGCCGGCCGACCCGTGCTCGGTGATCGCGATGAAGTCCAGGCCGACGGCACGGGCCGCGGTCGCGAGCCGCGCGGGTGTCAGCTCGCCGCCCGACGACAGGAGGGAGTGGACGTGGCAGTCGCCCCGGTACCAGGCGCGGCCCCGGCCGGGCAACCGCGGTGGCGGAAAGTCCGTTTCGGGCATCCGCTCCCCTTCGCCGGAGTGATCGGTCGCCGCGGGCTATGGAGCCGCGGCCCGGTTTCCTCTACTCTCCCGGACATGTCGTTACCTCATGACAGCGCCCTCGGGCGCATCCCCGTCCCCGAGGGCGCCGACGCGCCCGCCCCCTCTATTCCCGTGACCCGGAGGCACGCGTTCGCGCTGGCCGCCGGAGCGGTCGCGGCCGTGGTCATCCCCGCCACCGCCGTCGCCTCCCCCGCGACCGCCTCCGACCCCGAGCCGGAGTGCGTCGCCGACCTCATGGGAGGTTCGTGATGGCCACGATCCCCTGGCTCGCCGACGTCCTCCGCCAGGCCGGTGTCCCCGTCGTGGAGGAGGGCGACTGGCGCAACCGCATGCGTCCCGGCTCCTTCGACCCCATCGGCGTGCTGTGGCACCACACCGCCGCCACTTCCAGCGCGAGCAACCCGGCACCCGCGCTGAACACCTGCATCAACGGGCGCTCCGACCTGCCCGGGCCGCTGTGCCAGGCGCTCGTCGACTACAACGGCGTCTTCCACATCATTTCCGCCGGCCGCTCCAACCACGCCGGCACCAGCCGCGGCAGCGGCCCGATCCCCGCCGGTGACGGCAACACGATGCTCATCGGCTGGGAGATCGACTACAACGGCGTCAGCCAGGAGATGACCGCCGCGCAGTACCGCAACTCCGTGAAGGCCACCGTCGCCGTCCTGCGCCGCCTCGGGCGCGGCTCGGCATACGTGCGGGGCCACCGCGAGACGAGCACGAGCGGCAAGATCGACCCGTCGTTCATCGACCTCGACCTGCTGAGGTCGGAGATCGCCGGGCTGCTCGGCGAGCCGCCGAGTTGGCCGGTGCTGCGCAAGGGCGCGACGGGAGAGAACGTCCGCACCCTCCAGTTCCTGCTCCGGCAGCACGGTTCGACGCTGACCGTCGACGGCGACTTCGGCACCATCACCGACACCGCGGTCCGCTCCTTCCAGAGCGCCAAGGGCCTCACCGTCGACGGTGTCGTGGGCGCGCAGTCCTGGCCGAAGCTGATCGTCACCGTCCGGCAGGGTTCGCAGGGTGAGGCCGTGAAGGCCCTCCAGCGACGCCTGTCGGTGGTGCACGGGTTCAGCCTGTCCGTGGACGGGAACTTCGCGACGGCGACGAACACCGCCGTCCGCTCCTTCCAGACGAACAAGGGCCTGGTCGTCGACGGCGTCGTCGGCCCGGCCACCTGGCTGGCACTCGTCGGCTGACATCGACAACGCACGACCCGGCGCCGCCCGTTCCCGCGGGCGGCGCCGGCATGTGCGGACCCGTGTGCGCGCCGGCCCCTAACCTGGCGGCACTGCGTCTTCATCGCCAAGGGCTGCCGTCCCCGGCGTGAAGCAGGCAGCACCACGGAAGGCCCCCACCGCGCAGTGGGGGCCTTCTCTCGTGCACGGCGGCCGCCCGGTGTGTCCTTGCGCCCACCCGATCCCGGCCGTATATTCACGGTACTTCTAGGTGGCACACTTGGACCATCTAGCGGACCACGTGAGGTGGACGAGATGGCGAGACTGCAACGCAGGACCCTCCTGAAAGGCACCGCGGCGGCGGCCCTGGGCGCCTCCTTAGCCCCTGAGACCGCGACGGCCGCCGACGCCCGGCCCGAGCGGTGCACCAACCCGGCCGGCGGGGACTTCCCCAAAGTCGGCGGCAACCTCGGCAACCAGAACTACAGCGCGCTGCGGCGGGTCGACCGCGACAACGTCCGGCGTCTCGGCGGGGCGTGGCTCAACCGCATCGAAGGCGGGATCACCACCGGCACCAACCAGAGCACGGCCGTGGCCGTCGACGGTGTCCTGTACATCGAGTCGGCCCTCGGCAACGTCTTCGCCGTCGACGGCAGGACCGGTGCCGCGAAGTGGAAGTACACCCAGACGCACGGCACCCTCACCCGCCGGGGCGTGGCCGTCGGCGACGGCAAGGTCTTCACCCACGGGCGCGGGAGCCGGCTGATCGCCCTCGACCAGGAGACCGGCGCGGTGGTCTGGGAGAAGCAGATCACCGGCTACGGCAACGCCGAGAAGGTCGCCGTCACCCACCACGACGGCATGCTCCTCGTCGGCACGCACGACGGCGACCGGGGCGCCGCGCTGGCCCTGGGCGCCGAGGACGGCGAGGTGCTCTGGCACTTCTGGGGCGCACCCGGCCCGGGCGAGTTCGGCAACGACACCTGGGAGGGCGACTCCTGGCAAACCGGGGGCGCGACTCCCTGGATGCACCCGGCGGTCGATCCGGAGCTCGGCCTCGTCTACTGGGCCTTCGGCAACGCGCGGGGCGCACGGTCCTCACAGGACGGTTCCGAGCGCGGCGGCCTCAACCTCTTCTCCAGCGCGATCGTCGCCCTTGACCTGCGCACCGGCGCCTACCGGTGGCACTTCCAGTCGATCCACCACGGCATCTGGGACATGGACAACACCATGGCGCCGGTACTGGCCGACGTTCGCATCCGCGACCGTACGCGCAAGATCGTGATCTACGGCAGCAAGTCGGGCATGTACTTCATCCTCGACCGCGAGAACGGCACGGCTCCCCTGGGCGTCGACGAGGTGCCCGTCCCGCAGGAGCCGCGGCAGAAGACCTGGCCGACGCAGCCCTTCCCCCGCCAGGGGGCCTGGACGGAGACCCGTGTGGTCGACCAGCCTCTCGGCACGTCCGTGCCGGGCGACCCGAACCGCGCGGTGCCCAACTATGTGCGGGGCTCGCTCTACGACCCGCACTGGGACGTGCCGGTGCTGAGCATTCCCGGCCACGGCGGCGGCGCCGACTGGAGCCACCAGTCGTTCAGTCACCGCACCGGCCTGGTGTACACGGGTTTCGGCTACGTCGCCGCGGCCCACTCGCTCACCGAGTCGAGCAACGGCCTGCGCCCGCCGGGCGAGTACCAGACCGGGGGCATCGTCGCGGTCGACCCGTCGACGAACCTGGTGCGGTGGAAGAAGCGCATGCCCTACTCGCTGGCGCACGGCAACGGAATCCTCACCACCGCCGGGGACCTGCTGCTCATCGGCCAGCCGGACGGGTACCTGCTCGCCCTCGACGCGGGCAACGGGCGAGAGCGGTGGCGTTTTCAGACCGGCGCGGCGATCAGCAGCAGCCCGATCAGCTACGAGATCGACGGCGAGCAGTACATCGCCGTCTACGCGGGCGGAACCGGCATCCCGTACGGGAACTCGGCGCCCCGGGGCGACTTCCTGTGGGCCTTCAAGCTCGGCGGGAAGGTCCCGCCCGCACCGGTTCCCGTGCCGCCGACGGTGCGCCGTCCGGTGTCCGGCGGACCGGTGGAGGGCGCGGTCGTGAACAACACGGTCGTCCTCGCGCGCACCTACGACGCCGCCACCGGCGAGGTCGGCGCGGTGGAGTCGACCGCCGTCAACGCGATGGCGCCGACGCACCTCCGGGTGCCGGTGGGCACCACCGTCACCTTCGTCAATCCCGCCGACAACGCGTACGTCCACGGCGCGACCCAGTTCTTCGAGGGTCTCTTCGACGTGCGCCTGCGCCCCGGCGAGTCCTGCACGCACACGTTCACGGCCGCGGGCGAGTACTTCTTCAACGACTGCCACAGCCCGCGCCCGACCGGCAAGGTCGAGGTCTACCAGGACACGGCCTAGGAAGGAGCTCGCAGTGCACCGACCCACGAGAAAGAACGTGCTGCTGACCCTCGCCACCGCCGTGACCACCGCCGTCGCGACACTGGCGGCCGCCTTCGCCGCGGGCGTGCCCTCGTCCGCGCAGGGCGAGCACGACGATGGAGGCGCGCGGCAGCTGGGCGATCCCGAGTACGGCGTCTGCCGAGGCACCGACCAGCGCTGTTACCACGACTGGGGCAACTTCGATCCCGCCGACGGTTTCAAGGTGCTGCTCTACACGCGCACCGCCGGGCCGCGGCACGGCAATCTCGGCCCGGCGCTCGCCGCGGGCCTCAATCCGCCCCTGACCGCCGCGAACGTGGTCCACAACGCCGTCGTGCGGCTGGGACTGGAGAACGGGTTCGCGGTCGACTACACCGAGGACCTGGAGCGGGTCTCCTCGCCCGCCAGGCTGTTCGGCTACAACGCGGTGATCTTCTTCAGCACCTCCCGCGACACGCTCGACGACGCCGCGCAGACCGCACTGCGGCAGTACATCCGCGGTGGCGGCGGCTTCGTCGGGGTCCACAACGCCTTCGGCACCGAGTACAACTGGCCCTGGTACGAGGGCCTGCTGGGCGGCGCGAACTACTACGACCACGGGCCGGCGCAGACCGCGACCGTGCGGACGCTGAGCCGCCGGGACGCCTCGACCCAGGGTCTTCCGGAGCGGTGGACCTTCACCGACGAGTGGTACAACCTGGTGCCCTTCCCGTCGAAGGTCCGCGTGCTGGCCGCGGTGGAGGAGTCGACGATGTCTGAGGGCGCGGCCGGTTCCATGGGGCATCCGGGGCACGGCGGCGACCACCCGGTCGCCTGGTGCCAGTACTACGACGGCGGGCGGGCCTTCTTGACCACCCTCGGCCACGACGCAGGGGCCTTCGCCACCGACGGGTCCTTCGCGGGCGCGGCGGAGTTCCAGCGCCTGCTCGTCGGCGGCATCCAGTCGAGCGCGGGCATGCGGCCGTTCTGCCGATAGCGCTTCGGGTGTGTGCCGGCCGCCGGCACACACCCGCGAGGCGTCAGCCGAGCGCGGTCAGGTGGTCGACGACCAGGTCGCCGAGCATTTTGCGGTAGTGCTCGCGCCGCGCGGGGTCGACGAGGTCGCGGCCGAAGATGGCGCGGAAGGTGTGCCGGTTGGCGACCCGGAAGAAGCAGAATCCGCTGATGAGCATGTGGACGTCGATCGCGTCGATGTCGTCGCGGAAGATCCCCTGTTCCCTGCCCCGCGCCAGGATCTCGTCGAGCAGCAGGATGGCGGGCGTGTTGACGCGAACCAGGCCGGTCATCTCGGCGACGTGCTCGGCGTTGTGGATGTTCTCGGTGCTGACCAGGCGCACGAAGTCGGGGTTGGCCTCGTGGTGGTCGAAGGTGACCTCGGCGATGCGGCGGATCGCGGTGAGCGGGTCGAGGTGGCCGACGCTGACGGTCTGCTCGGCGGCGCGGATGCGCGCGTAGGCGCGTTCGAGGACCTCCATGTAGAGCTGCTTCTTGCCGCCGAAGTAGTAGTAGATCATCCGCTTGGTGGTCCGGGTGCGGGCGGCGATCTCGTCGACGCGCGCGCCGTCGAAACCGCGCTCGGCGAACTCGGCGGCGGCCGTGTCGAGGATGTCGGCGCGGGTCCGGTCGCGGTCCCGCCTGCGCTCCTCGCCGGCCGGGGGGACCGGCGCGGTCATGCGGTCCTCCTTGGACGGTGGTGCTCGATCGCCGACCGAGTCTCCCACAAGTATTGACATCGCTCGATTCCGAGAGCATAACTAACGTACCAGTTCGTACATTGGACGGGAGATGCGATGAGCGCTGAGCAAGGACGCTACGTCGTGGGGCTCGTCGGCGCCGGTATCGGCTCCTCACTGAGTCCCGCACTCCACGAGCACGAGGCCCGCCACTTAGGCCTGCGCTACATCTACCAGCTCATCGACATCACCGACCTCGGCCTCGGCGCCGACGACGTCGGCTCCCTCGTCGCCTCGGCGCACCACCTGGGCTTCCGCGGCCTCAACATCACCCACCCCTGCAAGCAGCTCGTGGTCGGGCACCTCGACGAACTCTCCGACGACGCCGCGGCCATCGGCGCGGTCAACACCGTCGTGTTCACCGGCGGACGCAGTATCGGCCACAACACCGACGGGCTCGGATTCTCCGCGAGCTTCCACCGCAACATGCCCGGCGCCGCGATCGAGGACGTGGTGATCCTCGGCGTCGGCGGGGCGGGCGCCGCCGTCGCCCAGGCGATGCTGCGGGCGGGCGCCGGGCGGCTCACCCTGATCGACGCCGATCTGACCCGCGCCGAGCGCGTCGCCACGGCACTCACCGCCGAGGCCGGGGCAGGCCGGGAACCCGTGCGGGCCCGCCCTCTCGATGAACTCCCCGACCGCCTGCTCACCGCCGACGGGCTCGTCAACGCGACCCCCATCGGCATGACACCCCACCACGGGACCCCCGTGCGGCCCGAACTGCTCCGGCCGGACCTGTGGGTCGCCGACGTCGTCTACCGGCCGATCGAGACCGAGCTGCTGCGCGACGCCCGCCGCCGGGGCTGCCGCACCATGCACGGCGGCGGCATGGTCGCCTACCAGGCCGCCGAGGCCATGCGCCTGTTCACCGGACGCGCACCCGACCCCGAGCGGATGTACCGGCACCTGGCCGCCGCCATCGGCGAGCGTCCCCCGGGAGGCGTCGATGCGTAGGTTCATCACCAGCCGCTCTCTCGGCGGTCCGCTCGAACAGAAGCTCGCCGCGGCGGCCCGCGCCGGCTTCGACGGCGTCGAGATCGTCGAGGCCGAACTCCTCGGCTGCGCCCTCTCCCCCACCGAGATCGCCGCCCGCGCGGCGGGCCACGGGCTGGCGATCGAGGCGTACCGGCCGTCGGTGCCGCCCGAGCTCACCGAGCGCCGCGTGCGGCACATCCTCGCGGTCATGACCGAACTCGGCGCGGGCGTCCTGACGGTCGCCGCGAGGGCGGATCCCGCGCTCGCCGAACGACTCCACCGGCTCGCCGGACCGGCCGCCGAGGCGGGCATCCGGGTCGCCGTCGAAGCCGACGCGCGCGCCCGGCACGACGCTCCGCGCGTCTGGCGGACCGTCGCCGACACCGGCCACCCCGGCCTCGGCGTATCCGTCGACGGCTTCCACATCCTCACCGGAGGTGCCGATCCGGCCGCAGGACCGCACCGAGTACTCCACCTGCCCGCCGAGCGGATCCTCGCCGTGAAGCTGGCCGACGCCCTGCCGGTGCACACCGACTCGCACGCCGCCGCCGGCTACCTCCGCCGCCTGCCCGGGGAGGGTGTGCTCGACCTGGCCGGTCTCCTCGGCCACGTCCTCGCGACCGGCTACCGGGGCGCGGTGACCTTGGACGTCCCCGGCGAGGCGGACCCCGACCCCGAACGCGCCGCGGCCAACGGGATGCGCGCGCTCATCGCGCTGGAGGACGATCTTCTGAGCAGGACCACCACCGCGACGGCACGTCCGCCCACCCAGGTCACCGAGCGGAGCGAACTCGCCCAGCCGGCCGCGCCGGCCGAGCCGTCGGGGGCGGCCTTCGTGGAGATCTCCGCCGGCCCGCTCGCCGAGCCCTCGGCCGAGAACCTGCTGCGCCGCTCCGGTTTCGTCCACGTCGCCGACCACCGCACCGAACCCGTCCGGATGTGGCGGCAGGGCGAGGCGCGCGTGCTGCTCAGACGTGTCGGCACGTCCGTGGGGCAGGACCTGTCGATCTCGGCGCTCGGGATCGCGGTCGGCGACCCGGAGCGATGCGCGACCCTGGCACGGCGGCTGCCGTCACCGGCCCTGCCCCGCTCGTCCGGTTCCGGCGATCCCGGACCCTTCGCCGCCGCGGCCCCCGGCGGCGTCGAGGTCCTCTTCTGCCAGTCCGGCGCCGATCCCAGCTGGCTCAAGGCTTTCGAGCCCCTGCCACCGGTGCCGCCCGACGGCAGCGCGAGCCTCACCCACATCGACCACGTCACGCTCTCCCGACCTCCGCACGCCTTGGACGAGGCGGCCCTGTTCTACCGGTCGGTCCTGGGCCTGCGCCCGCACGAACACGCCGAAGGCCTCGGCGTGTTCCGCCCGAACGGCCCCCGCGCCCTGAGCGCCGGCGGCATCCGGCTCGTACTGAGGGTGCCCGCGCCCACCGGCGGTCTACTGCCGGAGACGGCGCCCCTCCAGCACATCGCCTTCGGCTGCGACGACATCTTCACCGCCGCGGTCGCCATGCGCATCCGGGACCTGCCGATGCCGGCGATCCCGGACAACTACTACCGCGACCTGGCCGCGCGTTTCGACCTCGACGACGACGCGATCGAGGCGATGCGCTCCTTCGGCGTCCTCTACGACCGGGACGCGCACGGCGAGTTCTTCCACTTCCACACGGCGGTCCTCGGGCGCCGGATCTTCTTCGAGACGGTGCAGCGGGTGAACGGTTATGACGGGTACGGAGCCACCAACGCCGGTGTACGGGTGGCGGCGCAGCATCGCCGCATGGCGCTGGCGGACCTCAGCTGGTGAGCCGGGTCGGCTGGATGCCCGGCGGCATCGGCCCCTTGTTGCGGCGGCCCTGCCCGCTCTCCTCCCAGGCATGGGCGAGGATGCCGACACTGCGGCTGAGCACGAACAAGCCCCTGGCCAGCGGCGCCGCGAAGCCGAGTTCGGCGTAGACGACGGCCGTGGCGCCGTCGATGTTCATCGGGATCGGCCGCTTCCGGCCGCGATTGAGAGCGGTCTCGACGGCCACGGCGGCTTCGAGGAACCTGCCGGAGACCTCTTCGCGCGCGACCGCCTCGGCCACCAGGGACAGCAGGGGTTCCCGGCGCGGGTCGACGGGGTGGAAGCGGTGGCCGAAACCGGGCACGTAGCGCGAGTGGGTCCGCCAGGCGGCGAGCATCGCCGCCGTCGCCTCTTCCAGGCCGGACCCCTCGTCCTGGCGCCGGCAGATCTCTTCGAGCAGCTCCACGCACTGCTGCCCAGCGCCGCCGTGCACGTCGCCGAGCATGGACACACCGACCGCGACCGCGCCGTTGAGGTCCACCCCGCAGGTCACGGCCATGCGGGCGGCGGCGATCGAGGGCGCGTGCGGGCCGTGGTCGACTCCGGCGACCAGCGCCGCTTCGAGCAGCAGCTTCTCGTGGGGGCGCGGCGGGTCGCCGCGCAGCAGCAGCCAGATCATGTCGGCCAGTCCGACCGAGCCTATGAGGCCCTGGACGGGCCGCCCGCGCAGTTCGATGACACCGGGCTCGATGCGCGAGATCGCGGTGCCCCACCAGTCGGCGACGTCCCCGACGGTGGTGGGGCGCTCGGGCGCCGGTGTCATGGCTTCACGCTCGCGGCGGACGGACCGTCCGTGACGGCGCGCCAGCGGTCGATCAGCTCGCGCACCTCCCCGTTGTGCTGCCCGAGCAGCGGCGGCGGGCTCGGCGGATGCAGGGCGGCGCCGTCGACGAGCACGCCGTTGCCGGTGACGCGCAGCCGGCGGTCGGCGTCGTCGTCGGGGAAGGGCAGGTCGGCGAGGAACTCGCGGTGCGCCAGCTGCGGTGAGTCCAGCGCCCGCGGCACGGTCAGGATGCGCGCGGCGGGCACGCCGGCGGCCGAGAGCTCACGCTCCCACTCCTCCGCTGACCGGGTGCGCAGCGCGGCGTTGAGCTCGTCGTTGAGTTCCCGGCGGTGCGCCTTGCGCTCCTCGGGCCGGCTGAAACGCGGGTCGGCGAGCAGGTCGCCGCGGTCGAGGAGGGCGCAGAGGGTCTCGAACTGGGACTGCCGGTTGGCCGCGATGTTGAGCGGTTCGTCGGCGGTCTCGAAGGTGCCCGACGGGACGGCGGTGGCGTTTTGATCGCCCATGGGCTCCGGCGCGACGCCGGCGACGAGGTAGTTGGACACCGTCCAGCCCATCGCCGACATCGAGGCCTCGAGCATGGACACGTCGAGGTGGGCGCCTTCGCCGTGCCGTGCCCGCCCGGCGAGCGCGGCGGTGACGGCCATGGCGGCGGTGAGGCCGCCGACGGTGTCGCAGATGGGGAATCCGACGCGCAGGGGCGCGGTGTCGGGGGTGCCGGTGATGCTCATCATTCCCGACAGGCCCTGGATGACCTGGTCGTAGGCGGGCGCCTCGCTCATGGGCCCGGTCTGGCCGAAACCGCTGATGGCGCAGTAGACCAGGGCCGGGTTGAGCTCGCGCAGGCGAGCCGGTGGGAAGCCGAGGCGGGCGAGGACGCCGGCGCGGAAGTTCTCGACGAGGACGTCGGCGAGCGTGACGAGTTCGGCGAGGACGGCCTGTCCGGCGGGGTCCTTGAGATCGAGTTCGACCGACTTCTTGCCGGCGTTCTGGGCGAGGAAGGAGGTACCGAGGCCGGCGGCGTTGAGGCCGGCCTCGGGTCCGAGCCGTCTGGCCAGGTCGCCGCGCTCGGGCACCTCGATCTTGACGACCTCGGCACCGAGGAGCATGAGGTGGTAGGTGCAGTACGGTCCGGCGAGGACGTTGGTCAAGTCGAGTACGCGGATGCCGGTCAGCGGGCGGTCGTCCATTCCTCAACCTCTTCCTTGGATCGGTCGCGGGGTGAGCCGCCGGTCCGGGGTCTAGATCGCGGCCAGTGGGTGTTCGAATCCCCGCTCGGACATGTGGCGCGCGACCTGCCTGAGGTCGGCGGCGAACTCTTCGGTCTTGGTCTCGGTGAAGCGGACGGTGGGGCCGCTGAGGGTGAGCGCGGCGACGACGGCGCCGGAGGGACCGCGGACGGGAGCGGCGACGGCGGACAGGCCGTCCTCGCGTTCGCCGTGGCTGACGGCGTGGCCTTGGTGGGCGGCCTCGGCGATCCATTCTTCGAGGCGGCGCACGTGGCCTTCGCCGTACGGGGAACTGCGCGCGATCCTGGCGAGCAGGGCGGGCGAGGCGTCGTGGAGCAGTACCTTCGCCGAGGCGCCGCCCCACAGCGGGAGTTCGTCTCCGATGTGGACGACGTGGCGCAAGGGTTGCGGGCTCTCCTGTTGGGCGATGCAGACGCGCACGATGTCGCGGGCGACGTAGAGGTTGACCGTCTCGCGCCGGCGGGAGGCGAGTTCGCGCATCATGCGGCGGGTCTCCGGCGGGAGTTCCCAGCTGTGGCGGACGAGGTGGGCCCAGCGCCAGAGGCCGGGCCCGGCCATGTAGCCACCGGCGGTCGCCCACAGCAGTCCATTGTGTTCGAGGGTCGCGGTCAGGCGGATGACGGTCGTCTTGGCCAGTCCGGTCGCCTCGACTATCTCGCGGACGGTGATCGTCGGCCGGTCCTCGGTGAGCAGGGACAGGATGTCGAGTGCGCGTCCTACGCTGCGCACGCCGCCGGACTCGGCCGGCTCGGCCGGGGTCTCGCCGTCGGCGGCGTGGTTCTGCTGGGGTGCCGACCTCACAGTGTGCTCACCCTTTCGCGCGTATCGGCGGCGCGTGCTCGGCGCCGCCGCGGGCCCGTCCCGCAGACCAATTCTGTGGCCTCGGTGTCCGCTTCACACATTCGTAACTTTCACGGCCGTGCCCCTTGCACGGGGCCACCGGATGACCGTACGGTACACCTAGTCCGTACAACGGTCTAGAAGTACTACCTAGCGGTCCTTGAGATGTAGCGGTCCCTGAGAGGCAGCACTTCCCGAGAAGTGATCCCGGAGAGAAAGGGTGAAGGCATGCTCGACGCGATCCCGGCGACCGGGAATGGAGTGACCGAGGCGCCCGCCCTCGCGGCCGGCGAGTGGACGACCGTCGGTGCGCCCTTAGAGCGGACCGGGCCCTACACACGCGAGGTCGTCAGCCGGACCTGGTCCGCCGCGCCGGCACTCGTCGAGCGCGTCCTCGACTTCGCCCGGGACAACGCCGGCGAGGTGGCCCGGATGTCACCGGCCGCCCGCGCCGGGATCCTTGAGAAGGCCGCGATCCTGGCCGCCGAAGCCCGCGAACGCATCGCCCGCCTCATAGCGCTCGAACTCGGCAAGCCCGTCCGCGACGGCCTCGGCGAGATGGACCGCGTCGCCGACACCCTGCGCGTGTGCGCCGCCGAGACGCGGCGCATCGGCGGCGAGGTGCTGCCCGTGGCGGGCTGGGAGCGAGGGGTCGGCGACACCGCGCTGACCTACCGGGCTCCCGTCGGCGTCACGCTCGCGATCACCCCCTTCAACGCTCCGGCGAACCTCCTGGCGCACAAGCTCGGCGCCTCCTTCGCGGCGGGCAACACCACCATCGTCAAAGCCCCGCCGCAGGCGCCCGCGACCTCGTCGGCGCTGGTCGCGCTGATGCTGGAGGCCGGCCTGCCGCACAGCGCGGTCCAGCTCCTGCACGGTGAGGGAGACGTCGGCGCCGCGCTGTGCGCCGGATCCGGTGTCGGGGTCGTCAGCTTCACCGGCAGCGTCTCCACCGGCGCCGCCGTCGCCCGCGCGGCCGGGCCGAAGCGCCTGGTGCTCGAACTCGGCGGCAACGCCGCCACCATCGTCTGCGAGGACGCCGACATCGCCCACGCCGCCAAGGTGTGCGCCCGGACCGGATACACCAACTCAGGGCAGAGCTGCATATCGGTGCAGCGGGTCTACGCGCACCGGTCGCGCTTCGGCGAGTTCGTCGACGCGCTCGCCGCGGAGGTCGCCGCGCTGAAGGTCGGCGACCCGCTCGACCCCGCCACCGACGTCGGCTCCATGGTCGACGACGCGGCCGCCGAACGCGTGGTGGCCTGGGCCGGTGAGGCGGCCGCCGGCGGAGCCAGGGTCGTGCTGGGCGGGACCCGTGACGGCGCCACCGTCGCGCCGACCATCGTCGCCGACCCGCCGCCCGACGCCTCGGTGGTGACCGAGGAGGTCTTCGGCGCGCTCGTCGCGGTCCTCCCCTACGACTCGTTCGACGAGGTCGTCGCCGCGTGCAACGCCAGCCGGTACGGGCTCCAGGCGGGCCTGTTCACCCGCGACGTCGGCCGCATCCTCACCGCCTGGCGGGAACTGGAGGTCGGCGGCCTGATCGTCAACGGCTCGTCGAACCACCGCCTCGACCACGTGCCCTTCGGCGGGATGAAGGACTCCGGCTTCGGCCGCGAATCCCCGCGCTGGATGATCGAGGACTACACGGTGGTCAAGACCCTTCTCCTGCGCGGCATGTCGATCTGGGGTGAGGAGTCGTGAGCGCCCCGACGACGGCCGCGCAGGTACTGGTCGCCCAGTTGGAGTCCTACGGCGTCGAGTACGTCTTCGGGACCTGCGGCCACACCAACATCGCCCTGCTGGACGCGCTGGGCCCCAGCTCGATCGAGTTCGTCATCGCCCGCCACGAGCAGACCGCCGCGCACGCCGCCGACGGCTACGCCAGGGCCTCGGGACGGCCCGGTGTCCTGCTCACCCACGTCGGCCCGGGGCTCATGAACGCCGTCACCGGTGTCGCGACCGCCGCGCTCGACTCGGTGCCGCTGATCGCGATCGCCGGCGACGTCCCCTCCTATATGCATGGGCGGGGCCCGCACCAGGAGGTCAACCTCCACGCCGACGCCGACCAGACCGCGATCCTGCGGCCCTTCGTCAAACGCGCCTGGCACGCCCACCGCGCCGAGGACCTGCCCCGCTTCACCGAGCGCGCGTTCTGGACGGCCACCTCGGGCCGCCCCGGCGCGGTCCTGCTCAACATCCCCATGGACCTGTTCTCCCGGCCGCTGGCCGCGGAGTTCGCCACCGCGCATCCCTTACCGGAGAACCGGACGCGGCCCGACATCGAGGAGCACGCCGCGGCGCACATCGCCGACGCGCTCATCGGCGCCGAGCGCCCGCTGATCTACGTCGGCGGCGGGCTTCGCGGCACCGAGGGCGCACGGGCGCTCCTCGACCTCGCCGAGACGCTCGACGTGCCGATCGCCCACTCGCTCATGGCGAAGGGCTCGGTACCCGACGACCACCCCCTCGTCCTTGGCATGACGGGCTTCTGGGGCCTGGAACTCACCAACGACTACACGCGGGAAGCCGACGTCGTGCTCGCCGTGGCGACCCGCTTCGCCGAGACCGACTCCAGCTCGTGGAACCCCGCCCACACCTGGCGGATGCCTCCGTCGCGGCTGCTCCAGATCGACGTCGACCCCGCCGAGATCGGCCGCAACTACCCGGTCGAACTGGGCGCGGTCGCCGACGCGACCCTCGCCCTGACCGCGGTCAACCGCGTGATGGGCGAGCGCGGCGTCAACCGGTCGCGGCCGGACCTGCGCGCCCGGATCCACGAGGCGAGAAGCGAGCTGTTCGCCGCGAGCGCCCACCGCGGCACGAGCGAGCAGTTCCCCTTGCGTCCCGAGCGGATCCTGCGGGACGTACGTGAGGCCCTGCCCGCCGACGCGGTCCTGGTCACCGACGTCGGCTGGAACAAGAACGGGGTGGCCCAGTGCTATCCCCTGCCGGCCGGGGGCCGTTTCATCACTCCGGGCGGGCTGTCCACGATGGGCTTCGGCCCGGCCGCCGCGCTGGGCGCGCAGATCGCCGACCCCGGCCGTGTCGTGGTGGCCCTCGTAGGGGACGGCGGCATGAGCGCGCAACTGCCGGCGGTGCCGCTGGCCGTCGAGCGCGGACTGCCGGTGATCTTCCTCGTCATGAACAACCGTGCCCACGGGACCATCGCCGACCTGCAGCGGGCGAACTTCGGGCGCGGGTACGGCTGCGAGTTCCGCGACCCCGACGGCGAGCCCTACAGTCCCGACTTCGCCGCCCTCGGCCGCGCCTGCGGAGCCGACGGCGTCACGGTCGAGCGGGCCGCCGATCTCGCCCCGGCACTGCGGAGCGCGGTCGGGCGCCGCCGGACGGTCGTCCTCGACGTGCCCATGGTCAACGAACCGGTGCCGACCCCCGGCCACTGGAACATCACCGACATCTACCAGGGAGTCTTCGACTGAGAGGCGCACCGCCATGATTCACGTGATCGACCCCTTCGATGTGTCCCATCCGCTCTGGCTCGGTCTCGACGATCCGGGTTTTCGCCGCAAGGTCTTCAAGATCGTCGACGAGCACAGCCTCGGCAGCGAGTTCCTCACCGGCGGCCTGACCATCTTCGAGCCCGGGGAGTCGAGTTCCCTGCACAACCACCCGGAGTCGGAGGAGATCGACTTCATCGTCCGGGGCAACGGCGAGGTGCTCACCGAGGGATCCGATGAGCCGGTCCCCTTCTCCGAGCACAGCTTCATGTTCATCCCCAAGGGCGTGATGCACCAGCACCGCAACACCGGCCGGGAGCCGCTGTGGCTCGTCTTCATCTACGGCCCACACGGCCGGCTGCCGGTCAACTGACCGACCCTCTCGCGAAATTCGAGGTGTACTGCCATGTCACCATCCGTGCGCCGGCGTGTCGCCGTCGTCCTCCTCACCGCCGCGCTGTCGGCCGGCTGTAGCGCACCCGGAAGCAACAACGAGTCGTCCGACAGCGGCACGGGCCCCATCAAGATCGCGCTCGTCGACGCCCAGAGCGGCCAGCTCAGCTCGCTGGGCGCCTGGGAGCTCAAGGGCGCCAAGCTCGCCGTCGACGAGTGGAACAACGCCGGCGGCGTCAACGGGCGCCCGATCCAGCTCGACGTCTTCGACGACCAGGGCGACCCGACCGTCGGCACCAACATCGCCCGCAAGATCGCCAGCGAGGGCTACATCGCGATGCTGGGCACCGCCGAGAGCGCGGTGACCATCGCGATGGCGCCGATCCTCAAGGAAGCCGCGATCCCCAACATCACCTCCGGGCAGTCGCCCGGCCTCATCGCCGTGCAGAGCCCCTTCCTCTTCCTCAACGGCCCCACCAGCGTCACCTACGACGAGACCCTCGCCGAGTACGTCGTGACGACCAAGGGCTACAAGAAGATCGCCCTCATCACCAACAACGGCTCCTACGGAAAGGGCGAGCACGACGCGTTCACCGCGGCACTCGCCTCCCGTGGCGTGACACCGGTCGCCGACCAGGTCGTCACCACCGAGCAGAAGGACTTCAGCGCCGCGCTGACCACGATCGGGCAGCAGAAGCCCGACCTGATCTTCCTCGGCGCCGAAGAGGTCGAGTCCGGACTCATCGTCAAGCAGGCCCGGTCCCTGGGCATCACCGTCCCCTTCGCCGGCGCCGCCCCGCAGGGCACGCCCGTGTTCGCCGACACCGCCGGCGCCGCCAACGTCGAGGGCACCATCGTCAGCTCCCCCTACCTCGGCAACGACGTCAGCGAGGCCGCCAAGACCTTCGCCGCGGCCTATCTCGCCGCCTACGGCGAGGAGGCCGAGATGCACGGCGCGAAGGCCTACGACGGCGCCCAGATCCTGCTGACCGCGCTGAAGACCAGCAACGTCGCGACCGGGCAGGCGCTGGCCGACGCGATCCGCGCGACGAAGCACACCGGGCTGCTCGGCGACTTCGCCTTCGACGGCACCGGCGTGGGCATCACCGCCACGTCGATCGGTGTCATCACCAACGGCGAACTCGTGGCCGAGCCTTCCTGAGCCGACACGTGGGCGGCCGGTCAACGGCCGCCCACGTCACCGCGCCGCGGGCGGTCCCGTCGGCGGCACGCATGAGGAGAACCATGCAGCTCACCATTCAGACGTTCATCGGCGGTGTCAGCCTCGGCGCGGTCTACGCCCTGGTGGCCATGGGCTTCTCCCTGGTCTACCGCACGATGGGGCTGGTCAACTTCGCGCACGGCAACGTGGTCATGGTCGGCGCCTACCTCGTCTCCACCTTCTACCTGTCGACGCAGGTCCCCTTCGCCGTCGCCATGGTCGTCGCCATCGCCGTGACCGGACTGATCGGCGTGATCATCGAACGCGCCCTGCGGCCCTTGGAGAACAAGGACTTCGACCTGATGCTGATCGGCACCATCGGCTTCGGCATCGTCCTGGAGGCCCTGGCGATCCTCATCTGGGGCGCGACCGGCCGGGCCGTGCCCTCACCGGTCGCCACGCAGCCGCTCGACGTGTTCGGCATCCGCATCCGCACCTACGACATCATGGTCCTGGGCATCGCCGCCGCCGCGACGCTCCTGCTGATGGCTTTCCTGCAGCGCACCAAGCGCGGCGCCGCGATGCAGGCCGTCGCCATGGACCACGAGGCCGCCACCGCCGTCGGCGTGCACGTCGGGCGCAGCAACGCCATCGCCTTCGTCATCGGCGCCGGACTGGCCGCGCTCGCCGGAGGCCTGGTCGGGCCGATGCTCTACGTGAGCCCCGCGATGGGCGGGACGCTCGGCATCAAGGGCTTCGCCGGCGCCATCCTCGGCGGCTTCGGCAACATCCCCGGCGCGATCCTCGGCGGCCTCGCGATCGGCATCCTCGACTCCTTCTCGGCCGGACACTTCCAGGGCTATTCCGACCTGGTGACCTTCGTCGTGTTCACCGCGATCATCATGATCCGGCCGACCGGCATCTTCGGAGAGACCACGGTGAACCGGGCATGACCAGATCCGCCAAGTTCCGTCTGGCCGCACTCGTCTCGGCCGGGGCCCTCGCGTGGCTCCTCCCGTACCGGCTCGACACCTACGCCATCCACGTCGTCGACGTCATGCTGCTGTTCGCGATCCTCGCCGTCGGCCTCGGCCTCGTCATGGGCATCGCCGGCCAGATCAACCTCGCCCAGATCGCCTTCTTCGGCCTGGGCGCCTACGTCACCGCGATCCTCACCACCAAGGCCGGTCTCGGGTTCTGGACCGCGGCGGTCCTGGCCATCGCCGCGACGGCCGTCGCCGGGCTCACCGTCGGCCTGCCGGCCCTGCGGATGCAGTCCCACTACCTCGGCATCGTCACCCTCGGTCTGGCACTCGCCTTCACCAACTGGACCACCAACGCCGAGATCGCCGGTGGCGCCGAGGGCATCTCGGCGATACCCGTCCCGCCGATGCCCGGCGTCGACCTGTCCAGCCCGTACCTCTTCTACTATGTCGAACTCATCGTCTTCGCCATCGCGCTCGCGTTCGGGCTCTTCGTGGTCCGCACGCCCCTCGGGCGGCGCATGCGGGCCATGCGCGACGACGCGCTCGCGGCCGGAGCGGTCGGTGCCGAGGTGCCGATGCTGCGCATGACGGCGTTCCTGATCGCGAGCGTCTACGGCGGAGCGGCGGGCGTCCTCTACGCCGGCCTCATCCGCTACGTCGCGCCCGAGACCTTCAGCATCGCCAACATGTTCCTGCTGCTGGCCATGGTCATCATCGGCGGGCGGCAGAACCTCGTGGGCTGCGCGATCGGCGCCGCCGGGCTGACGCTGGTCCGCGAGCTGCTCATCGACTACCCCACCTACGCGCAGATCGGCTACGGCTCGATCGTCGTGCTCACGGTGGTCTTCGCGCCCACCGGGCTGGCCGGGCTCCCCGCCCGCGTCACCGCCTTCCTGCGGCGACGCGGCCGCGGCTCGTCCGCCGACGTTCCCGCGCTCGGCGAGTTCACGCCCTACCCCGTGACTCCACCGGACACCGAGGCCGGCGACGGGCCGCTGCTGACCGTCGACGGCCTGAGCAAGCAGTTCCGCGGCGTCAAGGCCCTCACCGAGGTCGGCCTCACCGTGCCGGCCGGTCAGATCCGGGGCATCGTCGGCCCGAACGGCTCGGGCAAGACGACCCTGTTCAACGTGGTCAGCGGCTTCTACAAGCCCACGGCGGGGCGGGTCCTGCTCGACGACCGCGTCGTCTCCGGCGCGCGGCCCCACCGCATCGCGCAGGCCGGCATCGCCCGCACCTTCCAGAACCTGCGCCTGTTCGGCGACCTCACGGTCACCGACAACATTCTCGTGGCCCTCGACCGCACCCGGACCACGTGGATCTGGCGGTACCCGCTGTGGCCCGTCGGCGTCGTCCGGCGCGACCGCGGCATGCGCGCCGAGGCCGCCGAGGTCCTCGACCGCTTCGGTCTGGGCGGCTACGGTCCGCTGCGGCCCAGCGCGCTGCCGTACGGCATCCAGCGCCGGGTCGAGATCGCCCGTGCGATGGCGCGGCGGCCCCGGCTCCTCCTGCTCGACGAACCCGCGGCCGGGCTCAACGGCGAGGAGGTCCGCCAGCTCGGCGAGATCGTCCGCTCCATCCGCGACAGCGGTGTCACCGTCGTGATCATCGAGCACAACATGGGACTGGTCATGTCCCTGTGCGACCACGTGACCGTGCTCGCCGGCGGCGGTGTCATCGCCGAGGGCACGCCCGCCGAGGTCGCCGTCGCGCCACAGGTCATCGAGGCCTACCTGGGCGACTCGGCGATGTCCCACGACGTTCCCCAGGCGACCCGTACGGAGACACGATGAACGAGGCACCCGCCGCTCTCAGCGTCCGGAACCTGTCGGTCCACTATGGAGGCGTCTACGCGGTGCGCGACATCAGCTTCGACGTCGCGGCCGGCGAGGCGGTCGGCGTCATCGGCGCCAACGGCGCCGGGAAGACCTCGACCCTCAAGGCACTGCTCGGCCTCGTGCCGCGCACGGTCGGCGGACTCCGCTTCGGCGACACCGACCTCGCCAAGGTCAAGGCGCACGACATGGTCCGCCACGGCATCGGCTACGTGCCGGAGGGCCGCCACGTCTTCGTCGGGCTGAGCGTCGAGAAGAACCTCCTCCTCGGCGCCTACTGCCGGCCGTGGAACAAGGCGACCAGGTCCCGCCTCGACGAGGCATACGACCTCTTCCCCATGCTGCGCGACATGCGCGGCCGCCTCGCCGGAGCGCTCTCCGGCGGGCAGCAGCAGATGCTCGCCATCGGCCGCGCCCTCATGTCGCGGCCCCGGCTGCTCCTCCTCGACGAGCCGTCGATGGGCCTGTCGCCCAAGCTCGTCGAGGACATCCTCGCCGTACTCCAGCGGCTGCACCGGGAAGGACTGAGCACGGTCCTGGTGGAGCAGAACGCGAAGCTCACCTTCGAGGCGGCCTCGCAGTGCCTCGTCGTGGAGAACGGCGCGGTGGCGCTGTCGGGGACCTCGCAGGAGTTGCAGCACGACCCCAGGGTGCGCAAGATCTACCTCGGGCTATGACGGTCGGCGCGGGTCGAGACGCAGCGTCGCCGAGCGGGACAGGTCGTTGGTGACCGAGCCGACGATGTCGTCGGCGTACCTGCGGTACTTCGCACGGTAGGCGTCGTCGATGGCCGCGTTCAGCGCCGGGTCGTCGTCGACTTCGACGAAGGTCACGTCCTTGGTGACGCCTCCGCAGCTGACGCTGCCCTCATGGCGGGTGAGGACACCCCGGTACCAGCCGCCGGGGCCCTTGACGGGCCGGACATAGGCCGCGTCGCCGTGGCGGACCACCCACATGGTCACCGGGTCGCGCAGGCTGCCGTCGGCGCGCTCCGAGCGCAGGTCCAGCTCGTCGGTCTCCTCGATCGTGCCGAGTTCGGCACTCGTCCAGGCCGTCATCACGGTCATCCTCCCTGGCTCGGGCGTTCGCGCGGGCCGTTGTACTCGTCGTCGCCGACCTTGGCTCCCCACACGGTCTCGGGCGTCTCCGGGTCGCCGGTGAACCACTCGGCGGGCGCCTTGCTGGTAGGCGGCGGTGTCAGGATCTCCATGGCCCCTCGCTTTCTGACACCGGTGATCAGCCAGGTGCGCGGTGTCCGTTCGGCGCTGCCGTCGCTCATCGGGTCTCCTCCCTCCCGCTCATGCCTCGGGGATGTCCCGGCCGAAGGTTTCAAGGGTCACGTCGGCGGGCTCCGGACCGCCCCGGACGCCGGTGTCGAGGCCCTCGAGGACGGCGATCTGGTCGTCGGTGAGCTCGAAGTCGAAGACGTCGAAGTTCTCCACGATGCGCTCGGCGCGCACGGACTTGGGGATCGCCGAGCGGCCCTCCTGCAGATGCCAGCGGATCATGACCTGCGCGGGGGTCTTGCCGTGCGCGGCGGCGATCTCGCCGATGGCCGGGTCGTCGAAGGTGCTGGTCCCGGTGCCCCGGTAGCTGGTGATCCCGCCGATCGGTGACCACGCCTGCGTGACGATGCCGCGCGCCTCGTCGGCCGCCCGCACGTCCGGCTGCGTGAAGTAGGGGTGCACCTCGACCTGGTTGACCGCCGGAACCACCGTCGCCTTCTCCAGCAGCGCGTCGAGGTGGTCGGGCATGAAGTTGCTGACGCCGATCGCGCGTACCTTCCCGTCGGCGAGCAGGGTCTCCAGCGCGCGGTAGGCCTCGCGGGTGAGCTCGAAGCGGCCGGGCAGCGCCTGATGGAGGATGAACAGGTCGATCCGGTCGACGCCGAGCTTGCCGGCGCTCTTGTCGAAGGCGTGCAGGGTCTGGTCGTAGCCGAAGTCGCTGATCCAGACCTTCGTCTCGATGAACACGTCCTCTCGCGGCAGGCCGGAGCGGATGATCGCCTCGCCGACCTCGCGTTCGTTGCCGTAGGCCGCGGCGGTGTCGATCAGGCGGTATCCGGTCGACAGGGCCGTGCGGACCGCCTCGACCGTCTCCCCGGGCGGTGTCTGGAACACGCCGAAGCCCAGTGCGGGCATCTCGACGCCGTTGTTGAGGGTGAGGTTCATGTCGTGTGGCTCCCGGTGTCAGGGGCGGATGAGCACTTTCAGGGCCTCGCGGCGGTCCATGGCGCGGTAGGCGTCGGGGACGCCGTCGAGGTCGACGGTGCGGTCGAAGACCTTGCCCGGCTGGACGGTCCCGTCCAGGACGTGGGGCATGAGCTCCTCGATGTAGGCGCGGGCCGGGGCGGGGCCGCCGGTCAGGGTGATGTTCGGGCCGAACAGGCTGCCGAAGCCGACCGGAGCCTCGGAGTACTGCGGCACGCCGACGCGAGAGATCACGCCGCCGGGCCGGACCACGCCGACGGCCTGCTCGTAGGCGGGCATGTGGCCGACGGCCTCCAGGACCCTGCGGGCGCCGTGCCCGCCGGTGAGTTCGCGGACCTTGGCGATGCCCTCCTCACCGCGCTCGGCGACCACGTCGGTCGCGCCGAACTCGATGCCGAGGTCGGTGCGGGACTTGTGCCGTCCCATGAGCACGATCCGCTCGGCGCCCAGGCGCCGGGCCGAGAGGACGGCCATCAGCCCGACCGCGCCGTCGCCGATGACGACGACCGTGTCGCCGCGCTCGACGCCGGCGGTCTTGGCTGCGTGGTGGCCGGTCCCGTAGACGTCGGACAGCGTCAGCAGGCCGGGAAGCAGCTCGGAGTCCTCCCCGACGGGCGCCTTGACGAGGGTTCCGTCGGCCAGCGGCACGCGGATCGCCTCGGCCTGCCCGCCGCCGATGCCGTCGCCGGCCCAGAAGCCGCCGTGCAGGCAGGAGGTCTGGAGGCCTTCGCGGCAGAACTCGCAGGTGCCGTCGGACCACGCGAAGGGGGCGATCACCAGGTCGCCGGTGCGCACGGTCGAGACCTCCGAGCCGGTCTCCTCGACGACGCCGATGAACTCGTGGCCCATCGGGGACGCCTCGCCCGCGGGCATCGAGTGGTAGGGGTGCAGGTCCGAACCGCAGACGCAGGCGGCGACCACGCGGAGCAGAGCGTCCGTCGGCTGTTGGAGGACGGGGTCGGGGACCGTGTCGATCCGCACGTCGCCCGCGCCGTACATGAACGTAGCTCGCATACTGGAAAACCCTTCTCGCTGTTCAGGGCCTCACCGACGCTGGGAATCAGCCTAGGCGGGCCGGGCCGCCGAGACGGCCGAGTCCAGCTAACGCCTCTTCCGCCGGCCGGGGCAGTGCCTGTCGTTCCAGGTAACGCCAGTACCTGCTTCACCCGTCACCGCTCGCCTAACGTGGAACGACAGGCGGCCCCTCCGGGTCGTTTCCCGGACGGCGGCGGGCGAAGGGGACGATCATGGTCGGGTCGACGCGACGCACGGTTCTGCGAGCCGCCCTGCTCACGGGCGCGTCCCTGGCCGGTTGTGCGGAGCGTCCCCCGGCACCGATCGGTTCGGAGGAGGCACCGATGTCCGGCGACGGGATCCTGCTCGCCTACTTCTCGCGGGCGGGAGAGAACTACCTCGAAGGCGGCAGGACCGTCCTCGAAGTGGGAAACACCGAGGTCGTGGCGGGTCTCATCGGTGAGCGCGTCGACTGCGAGGTCTACCGCATCGAGGCCGCCGACCCCTACCCGCACGACTACGACGAGACGGTCGACCGCAACGTCGAGGAGCAGGAAACCGACGCGCGACCGGAGATCGCCGGCACCCTGCCCGACCTGTCCGGCTACCGGACCGTGCTGATCGGCAGTCCCGTCTGGAACGTCCGCGCACCGATGATCATGTCGACCTTCGTCGAGGGCCTCGACTTCACGGGCAAGACCGTCCTGCCCTTCGTCACCTACGCGGTCAGCGGGATGGCGGGCGTCGACGAGGACTACCGGACGGCGCTCCCCTCGGCCGAGATCGGCACGGGGCTGGCCGTCCGCGGAGAGGAGTCCGCCGACGCGGGCGCGGCCGTGGAGGACTGGCTGCGCGGGGCTGGGTTGGTGTGACGCCGGCCTACGGGCCGACGGTGTCGCGACCAGGCGTGCTCCAGCCGCCGGCGCCTACCTCACCCCGTTTTGGTCTCGGTGCCGGTCATGGTCACGGGTTCTCGAAGGGTCATGGCGTTTGCCTCTTCACTTCAGGGTTCGGGGACGACGGCGACAGGTGACCAGGAGTGGTGCAGCACGGCCTGGCTGACCGAGCCGGTGTGGGAGCGTCTTCCGCTGGTGCCGACCACGACGAGCCGGGCCGCCGTCGACCATTCGACGAGGGACTGCGCGGCGCGCTTCTCCGTGACGATGCAGGTGACCTTGAGGGCGGGGTGGTCCTTCACGAAAGGTGCGACGTGGTCTCGCAGCAGCTCGGCGCGGCGGGCGGTCTGACCGGCGACGCTGCCGGCGGCCCGCTGGCCGACCGGCTGGAAGGCGTGCACGACGACGAGAGTCGCGCCGCGCAGGGCCGCGTGTTCGGCGGCGTAGGCGAGTGCCGCGTGGGAGGCGGCGGTGGCGTCGAATCCGACGACGACCGGCATGTCGGTGACCTCGACCGGTACGGCGCGGGTATGCGGGCGGATGACGGCCACGGGGCAGGGCGGGTCGGAGGCGATGGCGTTGCTGACCGAGCCGAGGAGCATGCGGCCGAGCAGCCCTCGTCCGTGACTGCCGAGAACCAAAAGTGAAGCGTCGCGCGCTTCGTCGCTGAGGACCTCGAAGGGTCTGCCTTCGATGTTCTTCGTCGAGACCCCGACGCCCGTCCCGGTCTCGGCGACGATGCCGGCGGCGGTCTCCAACAACCCCTCGGCGTGGCGAACGTACTGCGTGCGGGCGCTCGGATCGGCGTGTTCGCCGTAAAGAGGAAAGTCATGGTCGTCGCGGCCGAGGCGGGCGACGGCCGTCAGCCACTCGAAGGCGTGCACCACGACAAGTTCCTTCGATGTGGCGGCCGCCTCCTCGGCCGCCCAGCGCAGGGCCACGACGCTCTCGGGGTCCTCGTCGACGCCGACGACGACCGGGAGTTTCTCGGGGTGGGATCGCATGGATCGAGCATCCGGCGGCGCCGACCGTGACGTCAGGGACGAAACAGGGCTCTCGGCAGGGACTTTGGACCCCGTTGGGACAGGGACCTCCGTCGGCGGGGCCGAAAGTCCCTGCCGGCAGCCACCAGGCGTCCCTGTACGCCGACGTGTGGACAGCGCACTTTGGGGGTATGGACTCCTGACACCGTGGAGGGCGATGATCATGGCGACTCTGACCGAACTCGGCGCTTTCGCGCTGTTCCAAGACCTGGAGCGAGACCATCTCGCCCAGGTCGCGGCGACGGCTCGCGACGTGCGCTACCGGACGGGTGACCGGCTCTTCGACGAGGGCACGCCGGCGTGGGGCTGCTGGCTGATCACGTCAGGGCGGGTCGCACTGGACGACGGGACCTCGCCGGCCGTCGAGTCGCTCAGTGCCGGCGACGTGCTCGGCTGGTCGTGGCTGGTGCCGCCCTACCGCTGGCACTTCACCGCGACGGCGGTCACCGACGTCACCGCGATCCTGCTGGACACCGACCGCCTGAAGAACTTCACCGACGCCGACCCGAGCCTCGGCCACGCGGTCACCAAAGCGCTGTTCGCGGTCCTCCTCAGCCGGTTGCAGGCCACGCGCGCCCGGCTATCGGCCTCCCCACCGGCGCGGCCCGACGGCGCCGACAGGTGAGCACTCCCCCGCAACACCTCCGGAAGGACATTCCCATGACCGAGTCACCGCCGATCACCGTCGGCGTCGACGGTTCGTCTTCCAGCCCCGCCACGACGGCCCACGCCGCGGCGATCGCCACCCGGCGCGGGGCGCCGCTGCGGATCGTGCACGCCTACCTCAACCCCCTGTACAGCTACCCGATGCTCGCCTATGCCGGCGACCCGTCCGACGTCGAAATGCGCGAGCACGCCGAGCGGATCCTCCGCGAACTCGTCGAGAGCGTCCGCGCGGACAACCCGGGCCTGGACGTCGAGGGCGAGTTCGTGGACGGCACGGCAGCCGCGGCGCTCGTCGAGCGTTCGGCGGGCTCGGCCGTGACGGTGATCGGTTCGCGCGGCCACGGCGGCTTCGCCGGCCTGCTCCTCGGTTCGGTGTCCACGCAGGTCGCCGGGCACGGAAGCGGCCCGGTCGTGGTGGTCCACGACCGGGACGGCGAGCGGGCGGAGGACGCGCCGGTGGCGGTGGGCTACGACGCTTCCGAGGGCTCCGAGTCCGCGCTGCTGTTCGCCGCCGACGAGGCGCTCTCGCGCGGGACGGTGCTGGAGGTCTTGTGCTTCCACACGCCCGGCGACGATGAGGAGCGGCCGAAGGCCGAGGAGATCGTCGCCGACGCCGTGCGCCGCCTCACGGCGAGCCACCCGGACCTGAAGGTCGACGGCCAGGCCGTGGAGGGCATGGACCCGGCCTTCCGGTTGATCACCCGCAGCCGCAGTGCGGCGCTGACCGTCGTCGGTTCGCGGGGAATGGGCGGCTTCACCGGGATGCTCCTCGGTTCGGTCGGGCGGACCCTGCTGCACCACGCCTACGGACCGATCGCCGTGGTCCACCCGCGCGAGGTGCGGGACCAAAACGACGGCTGACGGCCCCGCCACGGGGGCCCTCATCAGTGGCCGGAGTTCGCGCGAGCGGGCTCCGGCCACTCGCGTCTTCGTAGAATGACGTGGTCACCGGCGTTCCCACGGCGGCGTCAGATGGCGAAGGAACCCGCCCTCGCCCGGGGTGGCCGGGGCGCGGAGGCCGTGGGATTCTTGTCGGCGCCGACCGGACCGGCCCGCGGCCGACGGCACGACGGGAGCAGAGCATGGCCGAAGAAGCCGGTGAGCCCGACAAGTCGGGCCGCCATGCCACCGCACGCCTGGCCGACCTCCGGCTCGGCGAGCTCCTCGACGAGGTCCGCGACCGGCTCGACGAGATCGCCGAGACCCGCGACCGCCTGCAAGGCCTGATCGACGCGATCATGGCCGTCGGCGCCGGCGTCGAACTCGACTCCACTCTCCAGCGGATCGTCCAGGCCGCCGTCGAACTCGTCGACGCCCGCTACGGCGCGCTGGGTGTTCTCGGGCCGCACGAAGGGCTCAGCGAGTTCGTCTACGTCGGCATCGATCCCGGACAGCGGCAGAAGATGGGCCACCTCCCCGAAGGCCGGGGCCTGCTGGGCCTGCTCATCGACGACCCCCATCCGATACGGCTGCCCGACCTGAGCGCGCATCCGGCCTCGGTGGGTTTCCCGGCCAACCATCCCCCGATGCACAGTTTCCTGGGCGCGCCGGTCAGGGTGCGCGACAAGGTCTTCGGGAACCTGTACCTGACCGAGAAACGCGGCGGGACGGAGTTCACCGCCGACGACGAGATCGTTCTCGGTGCGCTTGCCTCGGCGGCCGGGTTCGCCGTGGAGAACGCCCGCCTCTTCGAGGAGACGAAACTTCGGCAGGGCTGGCTCGCGGCCTCCTCGGAGGTGCGTTCGGAGCTGCTGTCAGGAGTCTCGACCGACGACGCGCTCGAACTCGTCGCCCGCCACGCCAAGCAGCTCAGCCGCGCCGACAGCGTCCTCATCCTGATCGACACGCACGGTTCCGGTGAGGTGCTCACCGTCCGGACCGGCTCCGGGGACACCATCGACCCGCTCGTCGCCACCTCGGCGGCGACGCGCTCGCCCGAGCTGCTCGCCGTCGCACGGGACGGCTCCCCGATGCCGGTGCCGGACCTGGAGGAACTGCTCGGCGCGGAGCTGGGCGGGCACCCGGGAGCGCTCGGCCCGGCGGTGGCGGTACCGCTGCGCTCGACACAGCGCATCAGCGGTGTCCTGCTCGCCATAAAGGAGAAGGGCGCGGTCCCCTTCGACAGTGAGCAGGTCCCGCTGCTCGCGTCCTTCGCCGACCAGGCGGCGCTGGCGCTGGAGGCCGCCGACCGGCAGCAGACCCGGCGGCTCCTGGACGTCCTCGCCGACCGCGACCGGATCGCCAGCGACCTCCACGACCAGGTCATTCAGCGCCTCTACGCGGTCGGCATGAGCCTGCAGGGAACCGTCCGGCGGGTCACCGATCCGGAGGTGCGCGCGCGGATCAGCTCGGCCGTGGAGCAGCTCGACCACACCGTCCGCGACATCCGGGGTTCCATCTTCGACCTGCACTCCACCGGCGACGAGGCGGGCAGCCTGCGGCGCCGGCTCCTCGACATCGTCACCGAACGCACCGCCGACACCGAAGTCACCTGCTCGGTGCGCATGTCGGGCGCGGTCGACACGATGGTCCCGCCGCAGCTCGCGGTGCACGCCGAGGCGGTGGTGCGCGAGGCGATCAGCAACGTCATCCGCCACGCGGGCGCCTCGTCGGTGATCGTCACCGTCGACGTCACCGACCACCTCACGATCGACGTCCGCGACGACGGGCGCGGGCTGCCCGGGAACATCGCGCGCAGCGGCCTGGCCAACCTCGCCGAACGCGCCGGGTCCTTCGGCGGTCACCTCACCGTCACCGCCGGCGACGGCGGAGGAACGCGCCTCGCCTGGCGAGTGCCCCTGCCGTAGCGGCTACTCGCCCCGGTCCCGTTCCCCTGACCGCAGGCGGGTGAGGAGGACCGCAGCCTGGGTGCGGCGCCGCATGCCGAGTTTTGCCAACAAGTGGGATACATAGTTCTTGACGGTCTTCTCGGCCAGGAACATTTTCTTGGCGATCTCGCGGTTGCTCAGGCCGTCGCCGATGAGTTCGAGGACGGCGCGCTCCTGCTCGGTGAGGGTCTTGAACGGGTCGGCCTGTTCCTGCTCGCGGCGCAGGCGGGACATGAGAGCTGCGGCGGCGCGAGGGTCGAGCAGCGAACCCCCCGCGGCCACCGTCCGGATCGCGTCGACCAGGTCGGCGCCGAGAACCTGTTTGAGCACGAAGCCCGAGGCACCCGCCATGATCGCGTTGAACAGCGCTTCGTCGTCGTCGAAGGAGGTCAGCATCAGGCAGTTCAGATCCGGCTGGACGGACTTGAGGTCCCGGCACAGCTCGACGCCGTCGCCCTTGCCGATGCGCACATCGAGGATCGCCACGTCGGCCTCCGAGCCGGGAATCCGCGCCAGCGCCTCCACCACCGAGGCGGCCTCGCCCACGACCTCGAGGTCGGCCTCTGACTCGAACAGGTCGCTGAGACCGCGCCGCACCAACTCGTGGTCGTCGACGAGGAACACCCGGATCGGCATCGCGCTTCCCTTCACCGCGCGACCGCCACGGTTGCGGGTCACGTCGGGACATGAACGCTACCGCCGACGCGCGGCGCCCGCACGCGTCCTCGGGCATCGGTGATCAAGGACTAAATGCCCTGGCCGATCTCGGCCTTGATCGACATGGCGACCGAGGCCGCCCACCCGCGGACCTCGCCGAGGTCGCGGCCGAAGACCCGGTGCCCGCGAGCGCCGGTCATCCGCACCAGTGGACGGCGCCGCCGAGCACGACGGCGTCGGCGTACCGGATCGCGGCGGTGACCAGCACCCTCATCTCCCGGCCCCGCCCGCCCGGACGACGGCGACCGGGCCGCGGGCGTGCCGCAGGAGCGTGTGGCCGACCGAGCCGAGCAGCAGGCCGGCGAAGCCGCCGTGGCCGCGCGCCCCGACGACGGTGATCTCGGCGTTTCGGCCGAGCTGGATGAGCACGTCGGCGGCCGCCCCGCTGACCTGCCCGCCATGAACGGCGGGCAGACCGGGATGCTCGGCGCGGATCCGCTCGACGAGCTCGCCGGGGTCGTACCCTCCGGCCGGGCGCTGGGAGGCGTGCACGAGGTGGAGCGGCGCCCGCCGCCGTTCGGCGAGGCGGACGGCGTAACGGACGGCGGCGACACTCGCCGGCGATCCGTCGACACCGGCGACGATCGGGCGGGAAGCGGGCATGGCGGTCTCCACTCGGTACCGGACGGCCGGCGGGTTGGCCGGCCGGCCCGTCACCATTCTCGGAGGGCGCGGCGGGTCCGCGGGAGTGCCGTGGGTAGGCGCCCGACGATGACCAAAGTCCATGGAGGCCCCGGTCGGCGCGTGTCCGGTTCCGGACCGAAGCGGAGCCTGAAGAGGCAGTCGATTCAGCGCGAAAGCCCTGGATGCGACCCTCTCGCCGCGCGCACAGTGGTGTCACCGACAGTGAAGGAGACATCGTGAACTGGCTGATCACCGGCTGCTCGACCGGGCTGGGGCGCGCACTCGCCGAACGCGTCCTCGACAGCGGCGACCGCGTCGTCGTCACCGCCCGGAACCCGTCGGCGATCGCCGACCTCGCCGAGCGCGACAACGCCCTCGCGCTACGCCTCGACGTGACCGATCCCGAGCAGATCTCCGCGGCGGTCGCCGCCGCCGGGCCGGTCGACGTCCTCGTCAACAACGCCGCCTACGGCTACCTCGCCGGGATCGAGGAGGGCGAGGACGCCGGGATCCGGGCCGTGTTCGAGACCAACGTGTTCGGGCTGACCGCCCTCACCCGTGCCGTCCTGCCGGGGATGCGCGAGCGCGGTTCGGGCCACATCGTCAACATCTCGTCGATCGGCGGGCTCGTCGTCTTCCCCGCGATCGGCTACTACTGCGCGACGAAGTGGGCCGTCGAGGCGATCTCGGAGGCGCTGGCCATGGAGGCCGCGCCCCTCGGCGTCAAGGTGACGGTCGTGGAACCGGCGGGCTTTCGGACCAACTGGGCGGCGGGCTCACTGGACGTGTCGCCGGTGACGATCCCCGACTACCAGGTCGTCGCCGAGAACCGGGCGTTCATCCCCACGGTCACCGGGCATCAGGCCGGAGATCCGCACCGCGCGGCCGACGCGATCATCGAGGCCGTGCGCTCCCCCGAGCCGCCGCTGCGGCTCCTGCTCGGCGCCCAGGCCGTCGACATGCTCCAGCAGCGGGTGAAGGACTACGAGTCCCTTGTGGAGGTCGGCCGCGACACCGCCGCGGCGGCGGATTTCCCGGACTGAACCCGAGGGCCGCCGACACCGTGCGGTGTCGGCGGCCGTGAGCCGACCGTACGCGGCGACCGCCCGCGTCCGGTCGGCGTTCGGGTCAGAACATCTCGCCGGAGACCTTGAAGCCGCCCCACGACGGGTCGAACACCGGCGCGGTGCCCTGGCAGTCGTTGATGGGCGCGCCGAGGAACTCCCACTGCCAGAAGAAGCGGTCCTGCCTGCCGTCGTCGTAGACGGTGAAGGCGACCTTCTGGCCGGTCAGGTCGGTGATCCCGCTGCCGGGCACGTCGGCGCTGCCCGCGGAGATGACGCCCGTGGCGACCGCGACGTCGCCGCCGACCGCGAGGCACGTGATGTCGCCGTCGAACTCGGCGACGAAAGCGCCGTCGGGCTTGGTGTGGGACACGTCGAAGGTCCCGGTCATGCCCCGTGCGTCGATCTCGAAGGCGACCGCGTCGCCCGCCCACTGCCCGAAGAACTCGGGCAGGTGCCCGCCCGCCGAGCCGTGCAGCCGAGGCTCCCCGGAGGCGGTGGAGGGGTCGGGCTTTCCGGGACCGGCCGGGCTGGCACCGGCGCCGGCCACGGCGGTGGTCGCCAGCGCGACACCGGCCACCGCGGCCAGGCCCCAGCGGCGGAGTCGTCGGGAATTTCGTGAGGTGTGCGGCATGCTGGACGGCCTTTCGCGTCGATTTCCTTGTCCCGCCAGCATCGCCTCGCGCGGGGGCCGCTCGCCTCGCTCCGCCGGGGTGGGCGCCTCCCTCGGGCGGGGGAATTGGCGGCGCGCCCGCCGTGCGGGTTCGCACGGCGGGCGCCTTCATCGTTCTCAGCCGCTAGAGGGAGAGGGTCCAGCCGTCGATGTATCCGACGTCGGCCGCGGCCGCGTCGGTGACCTGGAGCCGCCACTCACCGTCGGCGGTCTCGGAGGACAGGTCCACGTTGTAGACCCGGTTGAGGTCGTTGCCGCTCCCGCCCGCACGGTTGTGCAGGAAGTAGTGCGTGCCGTCGGGCGCGACGAGTTTCACTATCAGGTCACCGATGTAGGTGTGCACGATATGGACGTCGACGGTCGCGTCGGCCCGGGCGGCGCCCGGGCAGTCGGCGACGGTCACCGGGCTCTCGACCGTCATGTTGTCGCCGATCGAGTAGTTGGCGTCGTTCGTCTGCGTGCAGCCCGGCGGGCGGATGACCGTCAGCGTGTACGTCGTCGAGCGGCTGCCGAACAGTCCTGTGGCGGTCACGGTGATCGCGTACGTGCCCGCAGGGGTGGCCGCCGACGTCTGGAGAGTCAGCCTCGACGACATGCCCGAGATGACGTAGTTCGGAAGGAACCCGGCCGTCGTTGCGGCCGGCAGGCCGGACGCCGTGAGGGCCAGCGGCTGCGGGATGCCTGCGGTGGTGGCGGTGCGGACCCTCGCCTGCAGGACGCCACCGGGGAGGGTGGAGCCGGAGTCGGGGGTCACCGAGACCGAGAAGTCCAGCAGCGGAGGCTTGATTCCGCCGACGTAGAGGAGCTCGTTCACCGAGCCCGTTCCCGGGTCGGTGACGACGTCGGGGGTCGCGTCGTTGACGAGCTTGTCGCGGACCTGCTGTGGCGTGTAGCTCGGGTAAGCCTTCAGGACCAGCGCCGCCGCGCCCGCCACGTGCGGTGCGGCCATGGAGGTGCCGCTGATGGTGTTGGTGGCGGTGTCGGTGGTGTGCCACGCCGAGGTGATGTCCTGGCCCGGCGCGAAGATGTCGAGGCAGGTTCCCCAGTTGGAGAAACTCGCGCGGGCGTCGGCGGCGGTCGTGGCGCCGACCGTGATGGCGTCGGGCGTGCTCGCCGGCGAGGCGCCGCAGGCGTCGGCGTTGGAGTTGCCGGCCGCGACGACAAAGGTCACGCCGTCGGCGATCGCGCCCGTCACGGCGTCGTTGGTGGCCTGGTCGTAGCCGCCGCCGAGGCTCATGTTGGCCACCGCGGCCTCACCCAGGTCGTGGTCGGCCGCCACCCAGTCGATGCCGGCGATGACACCGGCGTAGGAGCCGCTGCCCCCGCAGTTCAGCACGCGGACGCCGACGAGCGTGGTGGCGCCCTTGGCCACACCGTGCGCGGTGCCGCCGGTGGTGCCGGCGACGTGCGTGCCGTGGCCGTTGCAGTCGGTGGCGTCGTTGTCGTTGTCCACGGTGTCGATGCCCGAGACCGCCCGGCCGCCGAAGTCGCCGTGGGTGAGGCGGATTCCGGTGTCGATGACGTAGGCGCGCACACCCGCGCCGGTGTTCGGGTACGTGTAGGAGGTGTCGAGGGGCAGGGCCCGCTGGTCGATGCGGTCAAGGCCCCATGAGGGCACAGGCGACTGCGTGCCAGCCAAGGTGACCGTGCGGTTCTGCTCGACGTACGCGACGGCCGGGTCGGCGGCGAGCCGGGCGGCGTCGGCCTCGGACATGGTGGCACTGAAGCCGCGCAGGGCGTCGGTGTAGACGACCTCGACATCGGCGCCGTAGCCGTCGGCGAGGGATCCGGCGTCCGCGGACGCCGCGACGTCGTTGAGGACGACGATGTAGGAGCCGGCGATGGCGGTGGCCTCACCCGCGTGCCGGATCTCACCGGTCTCGGGTGCGGCCTGGGCGGGCGAGGCGAGGACGCCGACCGCGGTGGCGAGCGCCGCCGCCGCGACGGCGGCGCGTCGGGCGAGGGTTAAAGGGCTCGAATGCATGGTCTCTCCTTGGGTTGCGGGCATGCGGGCACCACGACGGAGGTGTTGCTGGCGGGTCGTGGCAGTCCGCTCGGGCAGGGCGGGTTCGCCGCGCGGCCGACGGCCGTCGCGACGAGGGGCACGGGCGGTTGAGGCCCGTGGACGAAGAGTCGCCCAGCGCTCGCGCAGGGTCAAGGGAAGCGTCGGATTATTGGCGGAAGTGCTGGTGGGTCGCACATTGGGGTGCGATGCGACGGGCTCCGAAGCGGCGCGGTCTCAGCGGTCGGAGGCGCTGAGAGGGGCGGGCAGCCTCGCGGGCATCGGGGCGCACGACGAACCGGGGCGCGGTGGTAGCCCGCACCCCGGCCGTCGGCGGTGGGCCTCAGCTCACCCAGATGTTGGAGTAGCCGCTGCTCTGGTAGCCCTCGGTGGCCATGATCATGTAGTAGCGGAAGGCGCCGAGGTTCATGCCCTTGCTCGCCCAGGCGTCGAAGTGGTTGCCGGTGGTGATCTGGCCGCCGGAGTAGTTCTTCGAGGTCCGGACGCTCCAGTACTGGTCGAAGGTCTTGTTGCCCTCGACCGACGGGGCGTTGTAGCGCGTCGTCTTGTAGATGTCGTAGGTGCCGCCGTTGCTGGAGACGGTGCCCTTGTGCTGCCCGGTCGGGCGATAGTTGCCCCAGTTGTCGACGATGTAGTACTCGACGAGCGGGTTCGACGTCCACCCGTAGGCGCACATGTAGGCGTTGCCGGAGGGGCTGAAGTTGCCCGACCAGTTGATGGTCCGGCGCCCGCCGTTGCTCCAGCCTTTGCCGATCACGAAGTTGCCGGTGTTGGACCAGTTGACGGTGTAGTTGCCACCGGCCTTGAGGACCGCGGTCACCGTGCCGGGCGCGTCGGTCCAGAAGGAGTAGTAGTAGCCCTCGTGGGTGCCGGTCTGGTTGCTGGTGACGGTCTGGTCGGCGTGGGCCGTGCCGGGCAGCAGCATCGCCGAGGCGCCGACGCCGAGAGCGGCGGCGCCGCCGAGCAGGAGACTCCTGCGGTTGAAGGGTTTTAAGCGCGAGTTGTCTTCGGACATTGTTCCTCCCTGCGTGCGCCGGCGGGGCCGGCCGGTACTCGCCGGGACGCTCGACGCGATGGGATGCGGCGGCCCCCGGGTGCTCGGGGACCGGGATCCGCGGCTCACGAGGTGGCGTGAGCGACGGTTTAGTTGGAAGTCAAGACTAAGTGGACGCTCGGAAGGCTGTCAACGATTCTTGCGATGATTTTCCGGAAGTTTCGGAATCGGGTGATCTTTGCGGAATGAAGTCTTTCCAGGTCCTCCGCAAGCATCGAACGGAGAGAACTCGGCATGCGCCGCACTGGTCGGCCAACTATGGTTCCGGAAGTTTCGGCAATGCTCGCCACGTCGCCGTCGGCAGCGGAGTCCCCCTGCCGCGCCCGCGATCTCGGCGGAGCACTCGCCGCCGCTTGAGCGCGGGCTCACGGCGAACTCCGCCGGCCTGCCATTGAGGGGGACCTCCGGATCACCCCCACCCGCTTCGTGCCGTCGGATCCCTTGCTGTTGCTAGGGTTCCGGAATGTCCTCCCCGGTGGTGCTCGGCGTCGACTTCGGAACGTCCCACACCGTCGCGGTCCTGCGGCCGGCCGGTGGGGCCGCCTCTCCCCTGCTGTTCGACGGCTCTCCCCTGCTGCCCTCGGCGGTGTACGCGGAGGGGCCGGGAACGCTGCTGGCGGGGCGGGACGCGGTGCACTCGGCGCGGCTGCGGCCGGAGCGCTTCGAGCCGAACCCGAAGCGGCGCGTCGACGACGGAACGGTCCTGCTCGGCGACGTCGAGTTCGAGGTGCCGCGACTGTTCGCGGCCGTGCTCGGGCGAGTGCGCGAGGAGGCGGAGCGGGTGGCGGGCGCGCGGCCGAACCGCACCGTCGTCACGCATCCGGCCGCCTGGGGACCCGTGCGGCGCCTGACGCTCTCCGACGCCTGCGAGCTGGCGGGCCTCGGCCCGGTCACCTTCGTGCCGGAACCGGTGGCGGCCGCCCGGTACTTCGCACAGCGGCCCGGCGCCGCGCTCACCGCGGGCGAGACCGTCGCGGTCTACGACTTCGGTGGCGGCACCTTCGACGCGTCGGTGGTGGCGGCGACGCCGACGGGCTTCGAGGTCCTCGCCGTCGACGGTTCGGGCGAACTCGGCGGTGTGGACATCGACCATGCCCTGACGCTCCACATCGGACGGCGTTTCGCCGGCGACGAGCGCTGGTCGGCGCTGATGAATCCCACGGACGCCACCGGACGCCGGCAGCTGCGGCAGTTCCTCGACGACGTGCGCGGGGCCAAGGAGCGTCTGTCGCGACAGTCGAGTGTGGACCTTCTCGTCCCCGTCCTGGAGGTCGACACCCATCTGACCCGCCCCGAGCTGGACGCGCTCACCGGCCCGCTGCTCGGCAAGGCGGTCCGCCTCACCGAGGCGGTGATCCGCTCGGCCGACGTCCCCAGGGAACGACTCACCGGCGTGTTCCTGGTCGGCGGGGCCTCCCGGATGCCGCTGACCGCGACGACCCTGCACCGCGGTCTGGGGATCGCCCCGACCGTCCTCGACCAGCCCGAACTCGTGGTCGCGACCGGCGCGACCCTCGACAGCACGCCCGCACCGGCACCGGCACCGGCACCGGCACCGCAACCTCCACGCCCCGCGCCGGCATGGCCGACCGCACCACCCCCGGCGAACCCGCCGCCACCCCCCGCGCCGACCGCGCTCAAGTCGCTGCACTGGCTCCAGTTCGCGCTGCTGTCCGCCCAGTGCCTCGCGGGGCTGGTGATGGCGCTCATCGAGCCCCCGCCGACCTACGTCCTGGTCATCACGATCCTCGCCGTGCCGACGGCGCTCGCACTGGCGGTCATGACCGCCGTGAACGCCGTCCGCATCGACCGCGGAGCCGTGGGAACGCGGCGATCCGTCACGATCACCCAGACGGCCGTCATCTGCTTCACCGGGCTCGAAGCCGCCTTCATCATCGCGGCCGGGGTCCCGAACTTCCCCGTCATCCGGGCGCTCCTTTGTGGACTCCTCGTCGTCGCGGGAGTGACGCTCGGCCTCTCGCAGTTGGAACCGGCCTCGCCGTCCTCGGCGTTGCGAGGGCTCCGCGACACCCTCGTGCTGCAGCTCGCGCTGCTGTCGGCGGTCGGCGTGGTGGTCGTCGTCTGGTGGGCCGACCTGCTCGCCGCCAACTCCTCGACCGGCGCCATCGGCCACTCCCCCACCGGCACCGGACTCCTGGCCGCCGAGAGGGCGAGCGACGGCATGGGCGCCGACCTGCTGGTCGCCGCCTTGTTCACTCTCGCCGTGTTCACCATGCCGGCCGTCCTCGTGGCGAACCTCCGGACCTGGGCAACGATCGGCGAGCCGGAAAGGCGACAGCGCCTGCGGTCCTTCGAGTGGGCCTGGGTGGCGATCGCCGTCCTGTACTCGATCCCGTGGCTCTACAGCGGCCGGCACCGGCTCCTGCCGATCGAACCGGTCATCGACGGCGACATCTTCGCCGCCGTCGCCGAGGACGGGTCCGGTTTCGGCGTCGCCGACAGATTCAACGAACTCGCCCTGTGGCTGGCCGTCATCGCGGCCGTCCCGGCGGTGCTGGTCATCGTGCGACTCACGCGCCTGCCAGGCGTTCGGGAGACGCGCTCGCCGCCGCTGCGGTGAGGGCCCTCAGGACCACACCCGCCGTTCGGCACGGTCCCAGGCCGCAGCGTCACCGCGCGGCTCATACCGCACGAGGGCCTGGGAACCGCGCACCAACGCCCGCAGCGCGGTGAGGTCACCGGCGACGGCCCCGAGCGCGCGAGCCTGAACCAATACGTTCCCCAGCGCGGTCGCCTCGGCGGGACCGGCGAGGACAGGCAACCCGCAGGCGTCGGCGGTCAGCTGGCACAGCAGGGAGTTGCGGGAACCGCCGCCGACGATGTGCACGACGTCGACGTCCTTCCCCGACAGCGCCTGTGCCTGCCGCACGGCCCGGCGGTGGGCCAGGGCCAGGCTCTCCAGGACGCACCGCAGGACGGCGGCGGGCGTCACCGGCGCGGGCTGGCCCGTTTCCCGGCAGGCCGCGCGGATGCGCCCCGGCATGTCGCCCGGCGGCAAGAAGGCCGGGTCGTCGGGGTCGACGAGCGAGCCGAAGGCGGGCTCCGCGGCGGCGGCGCGCACGAGGGCGGCGACGTCGGTCTCCCCCCAAGCGCGCATGGACTCCTGCACCAGCCACAGGCCCATGACGTTGCGGAGGTAACGGATGGTCCCGTCGACCCCGCCCTCGTTGGTGAAGTTCGCCGCCTGCCCGGCGTCGGTCAGGATCGGCGCGTCCAGCTCGACGCCCACCAGCGACCAGGTGCCGCAGGAGATGTAGGCGAAGCGCTCGTCGGCGGCGGGGACCGCGACCACCGCCGAGGCGGTGTCGTGGGACCCGACGGCGATGACCTGCGGCTCGCCCGGCAGCTCCACCGAGGCCACGACCGGCCCGACGGTGGTGCCCGGCTCCCTCAGCGACGGCAGCAGCGACGGCCGGATTCCCGCCTCCTCGGCCAGGCCGGTCGCCCAGGCCCGCCGCCGCACGTCGTAGAGCTGCGTGGTCGAGGCGTTGGTGTGCTCCGCGCCGATCGTCCCGGTCAGCCAGTAGGCGAGCAGGTCCGGGATGAGCAGCAGCCGCTCGGCGGCGGCGAGCTGCGGCGTTCCCGCCATCGCCGTGAGCTGGTAGAGCGTGTTGAACGGCATCTGCTGGAGACCGGTGACGCCGTACAGGCGCTCGTCGCCCAGCCGCTCGCGCGCCCCGTGCCAGACGTCGTCGGTGCGGGCGTCGCGGTAGTGCACCGGGTTGCCCAGCAGCGCGCCGGTGGAGTCGAGCAGGCCGAAGTCGACGGCCCAGGCGTCGATGCCGATCCCGTCGAGGGTCCCGGCCCGCCGCAGACCGTCGACCGTCTCCCGGTAGAGACCCAGCACGTCCCAGTGGAGCGTGCCGCCGACGCGCACCGGCGTGTTGCCGAAGCGGTGCGCCTCGGCCAGATCCAGCACACCGTCGCCGACCTCCGCGCGGACGACGCGCCCGCCGGACGCGCCCAGATCGACCGCGGCGACTCGCACGGTGCTCACCGCAGGAACGCCGCGGCGACGCCGGCGTCGACCGGGACGAGCAGTCCGGTGGTGTGCGACAGGTCCCCCGCGGTCAGCGCGAACACCGCGTTGGCGACATGCTCGGGAAGGACCTCCTTTCTCAGGATCGTGCGCTTGGCGTAGAAGGCGCCCAGCTCCTCCTCGGGCACGCCGTACACGGCGGCGCGCTGCGCGCCCCAACCGCCGGCGAAGATCCCCGAGCCCCGCACGATCCCGTCGGGGTTGACGCCGTTGACGCGGATGCCGTGCTCGCCGAGTTCGGCGGCGAGCAGCCGGACCTGGTGGGCCTGGTCGGCCTTGGCGGCACTGTAGGCGATGTTGTCCGGCCCGGCGAAGACCGCGTTCTTCGAGGCGATGTAGACGATGTCGCCGGCCATGCCCTGGGCGATCATGACGCGGGCGGCCTCCCGGGCGACCAGGAAGGAGCCTTTGGCCATGACGTCGTGCTGGAGGTCCCAGTCGGCCTCGCTGGTCTCCAGCAGCGGCTTGGAGATCGACAGGCCGGCGTTGTTGACGACGAGGTCGACGCCCCCGAAGGCGAGGACCGCCTCCTCGAAGGCCCGGGCGATCTGCGCGGCGTCCGTCACGTCGGCCGTCACGGCGACGGCCCTGTCGGCTCCGCCGATCTGGGCGGCGACCTCGCGCGCGGAGTCACCGTCGCGGTCGGCGACGACGACGCGGGCGCCTTCGGCCGCCAGGCGGTGGGCGATGGCCCTGCCGATCCCCGACCCGGCTCCGGTGACGAAGGCGACGCGCGTGGCCAGCGGAGCGGGCGCGGGCATCCTGCGGAGCTTGGCCTCCTCCAGTTCCCAGTATTCGATGCGGAACTTCTCGGCCTCGCCGATCGGCGCGTAGGCCGAGATCGCCTCGGCGCCGCGCATCACGTTGACGGCGTTGAGGTAGAACTCGCCGGCGACGCGGGCGGTCTGCTTGTCGCGGCCGAAGCTGAACATGCCGACGCCGGGCACGAGGACGATCGCCGGATCGGCGCCGCGCATGGGCGGGCTCGCCGGATCGGCGTGGCGCTCGTAATAGGCCCGGTATTCGGCCCGGTAGGTCTCGTGCAGTTCGCGGACCCTGGCCACGACCTCATCGAACTCGGCGTCGGGGGGCAGGTCGACGACCATGGGCCGGACCTTCGTGCGCAGGAAGTGATCGGGGCACGAGGTGCCGCGCTCGGCCAGTTCCGGCATCCGCTCACGGGCGAGGAAGTCGAGGATCACGTCGCCGCCGTCGTAGTGCCCGACCTGGGCGCGGTCGGTCGAGGCGAGCCCGCGCAGCACCGGCATCAGGGCCGCGGCCCGCGCGCGGCGCTCGGCGTCGGCGAGCGGCGGGTGGACGACCGGGCCGAAGGGCTCGGGCGCGCCGTGCTCGCGGATGTGGGCCGTGGCGGTGGCGATGATCTCGCGGGAGTTGGCCTCGCATGCCTCGCTGGTATCGCCCCAAGCGGTTATCCCGTGACCGCCGAGGATGCAGCCGATCGCGCGCGGATTGTCGCGCTGTACGGCGGCGATGTCGAGGCCGAGCTGAAAGCCGGGACGGCGCCAGGGCACCCAGGCGACCCGCTCGCCGAATATCTCCCGGGTCAGTCGCGGGCCGTCGGCGGCCGTGGCGATGGCGATTCCGGCGTCGGGGTGGAGGTGGTCGACGTGGACGGCGTCGAGGAGTGCGTGCATGGCCGTGTCGATGGAGGGCGCGGCGCCTCCACGGCCGTGGAGGCAGTGGTCGAGGAGGGCGACCATGTCGTCCTCGGCCTCGACGCCGGGATAGACGTCGGTCAGCGCGCGAAGGCGGTCGAGCCGCAGCGCGGCCAGACCGCCCGGGGTGAGCGTGCCGAGGTCTCCCCCGGAGCCCTTGACCCACATCAGCGGAATGGGCCGGCCGGTGACCGGGTCGGTCGCCTCGCCTTTGGCGGAGGTGTTCCCGCCGGCGTAGTTGGTGGTGCTCGGGTCGGCGCCGAGCCGGTGCGAGCGTGCGATGAGGTCGTCGACGGCGGTCACGTCACGCGCCCCATCCGGCCTGGGCGCCTTCGGCGCGCTCGTCGCGGACCCGTTCGAAGTAGCCCGAGCGGTGGTAGGCGGCGATCGGGTCGGGGTCGAGGCCCATGTCGGCCCGAACCTGCGCCAGAAGGGGCCGCACGTCGGTGTTGTAGGCGTCCATGACGACCGCGTTGGCGCCGAGCACGTCGCCGGACCCCTGCGCCGAGGCCAGCGCGTCGCGGTCGACGAGCAGGGCCTTGGCCGTCGCCTCCTGCACGTTCATGACCGAGCGGATGATCGCGGCGATCTTCGGCTCGATGTTGTGGCACTGGTCGAGCATGAAGGCGATGCCGGCGGCCGGGTCGAGGGCGTCGGCGGCGACGATCTCGTTCATGATCCGAAACAGCTGGAAGGGGTCGGCGGCGCCGGCCATGAGGTCGTCGTCGGCGTAGAAGCGGGAGTTGAAGTCGAAGCCGCCGAGCTTGCCCGCGCGCAGGAGCACCGCGACGATGAACTCGATGTTGGTCCCCGGCGCGTGGTGGCCGGTGTCGATGACGACCTGGGCGCGCTCCCCCAGCTGTGCGCAGTGCATGTACGCCGTGCCCCAGTCGGGCACGTCGGTGGCGTAGAAGGCCGGTTCGAAGAGCTTGTACTCCAGCAGCATGCGCTGTCCCTCGCCGAGCCGCGCGTAGACGGCCTCCAGCGCCTCGGCCAGCCGGTCCTGCCGGGCGCGGATGTCGTCCTGGCCGGGATAGTTGGTGCCGTCGGCGAACCAGAGTTTGAGGTCGGCCGAGCCGGTGGCGTCCATGATGTCGACGCATTCCAGCAGGTGGCCGAGAGCCTTGCGGCGGACGGCCGGGTCGGGGTGCGTGACGCTGCCGAGCATGTAGTCGACGTCCTGGAAGACGTTGGCGTTGATGGTTCCCAGGCGCACGCCCTGCTCTGCGGCGAAGGCTGCCAGCACGGTGTAGTCCTCGACGCGGTCCCACGGGATGTGGAGCGCCACGCTCGGCGCGACACCGGTGAAACGATGTACGACCGCGGCGTCGGCGATCTTCTCGAAGGGGTCACGCGGGACACCGCGCTGGGGGAACACGCGGAAGCGGGTGCCGGAGTTGGCATAGGCCCAGGAGGGGGTTTCGATCTGCTGCGTTCGCAAGGCGGGGGCGGGATCGGCCATGTCTACTCCAAAGCGGCAGTGAAACGTTTCATCAAACGTCGTATAAGCTAACAGCCGGAAAGTTGGCGGTCAATAGTCGACGAGGCGTAACGCCGCGCGTCTGCGAGCGAGGATCGGAAGGCGGCCATGACGGCCAGCATCAAAGAGGTGGCTCGGCGTGCCGGAGTCTCGCTCGGCACCGTCAGCAACGTGCTGAACCGTCCCGAGAAGGTCACGCCGGAGAACCGCGAGCGTGTGCTCAAGGCCATCGCCGAACTGGGCTACGTGCGCAACGACTCCGCCCGCCAGCTTCGCGCCGGACGCAGCCGCACCGTCGCCATCGTGGTCCTCGACGGCGGCAACCCCTTCTTCACCGACGTCACCCGGGGAGCCGAGGAGACGGTCGAGGCCGCCGGCAGCATGCTCATCGTCTGCAACAGCGGCGAGAGCCCGGCCCGCGAGGAACGCCTGCTGGAGATGCTCGAACAGCAACGCGTCCAGGGCCTGCTCATCACCCCAGTCGGCACGTCGTCCACCGCGCGCCTCGAACGGCTGTCGCGGCACGGGATCCCGGTCGTGCTCGTCGACCGGGGCGCCGGCCGGGGCGCCTTCTGCTCGGTCTCGGTCAACGACGTGCTCGGCGGCCAGCTCGCCGCCGAGCACCTGCTGCGCACCGGGCACCGGCACATCGCCTTCGCCGGCGGGCCGCTCACCCTGCCCCAGGTGAGCGACCGGCACCAGGGCACGACGGCCGCCCTCGCCGAGTTCGCCGCCGAGAACCCGCCGGCCCGGCTGACGGTCGTCGACACCGCCAACCTGACCGTGGCCGCGGGCCGCAAGGCCGCCGCCGAACTGGCCGCGATCGCGCCCGGAGAGCGGCCGACGGCGGTGTTCTGCGCCAACGACCTGCTCGCCCTCGGCGTACTCCAGGAGCTGATCACGCGCGGCCTTCGCGTCCCCGAGGACATGGCGATCGTCGGCTACGACGACATCGAGTTCGCTGCGGCGGCGGCCGTGCCGCTGTCCTCGGTGCGGCAGCCGCGCGAACTGCTCGGCCGGACCGCCGCCCAGCTGCTGCTCGAAGAGGTCGAGGACGCCGGGCATCAGCATCGCCGCACCCTCTTCGACCCCGAACTGGTGGTGCGCAGGTCCAGCGAGCCGTCGCGCCCGGCGTAGGTACTCATCCCTTGATCGCCCCGGCCGTCATGCCGGCCACGATGCGCCGGTTGAAGAACAGGAACATCAGCAGGGGCGGGATGGTGATCAGCAGGATGTTGGTGAACAGCAGGTTGTAGCGCGTGCCGAGCTGGCTCTGGAAGTTGTAGAGGGTCAGCTGCACGGTGGCGTTGTCGTCGCCGGGCAGGAAGTACAGCGGGTTGGTGAAGTCGTTGAAGACCGTCACCGACTGCACGACGACCACGGTGATCGCCACCGGCCGCAGCAGCGGCAGGATGACCCGGAAGAACAGCCGCACCGGTCCGGCGCCGTCGAGCGTCGCTGCCTCGTCGAGTTCACGGGGAACCGTCGAGACGAAGGCGCGGAACAGCATGATGCTGAAGGACATGCCGAAGGCGACCTCGACCAGGATCAGGCCGGGCATCGTCCGGAAGAGTCCGAGGCCCTGCAGGACCCAGATGGTCGGCACGACCGCCGGCGGGATGATGAGCCCCGACAGCACCAGGAAGTTCACCAGCCCGTTCCAGCGACTGCGCCGCCGCGCCAGCACGTAGGCGATCATCGCCGACAGCAGGACCATCAGGGCCACGCTGCACACGGTCAGGACGGTGCTGTTGATGAAGGCGATGATGAGCATGTAGTCGCGCGCCTCGACCACGGCGACGAGGTTCTCGACGAACTGGAAGTTGCGCGGCCAGGAGAAGTCGAGCTCGGCGGCCTGCGACTGGTCCTTGACGGCGGTCAGCGCGATGAACGCGAAGGGGACGACGAACACGACCGTCGACACCACGATCGCCACGGTGCTCAGCCAGTGGTTGTTCTTGTTGCGGCGGCCGGTCATCGCTCGACCTCCTTGCGGTTGAGGAACCAGAACAGCGGCACCACGATGGCGGTGACGACCACGAACAGGACCACGTTGCCCGCGGTGGACAGCCCGTAGAAGCCCGCCTGGTACTGCTTGTAGATCACCGAGGCGGTGACGTCGGAGGTGAACCCGGGCCCGCCGCGGGTCATCGCCCACACCAGGTCGAAGGAGCGCAGCCCGCCGATCAGCGACAGGATGATCACGGTGACCGTCGCCGGGCGCGCCAGCGGGATCATGACGTGGCGCAGCACGCCCATCGAGCCGGCGCCGTCGACCCGCGCCGCCTCGAAGTACTCCTGCGGGATCGACACGATCCCGGCGATGTAGATGAGGGTGGCCAGCCCGACGCCCTTCCACACGTCGACCATCGCCACCGACAGCAGCGCCAGCGAGGGGTCGGTCAGCCAGCCCGGGCCTTCGACGCCGAGCAGGGCCAGCGATCGGTTGATCAGGCCGGTGTCGGGGTTCATCAGCACGGTGAAGGTGAGGCCGACGCCGATCGTGGACACCAGCACGGGAAAGAACACCACCGAGCGCAGGTATCCCCTGGCGACGATCCGCGACGTCAGCAGGACGGCGAGGCCGAAGCCCAGGACCACTTTCGACACCGAGGTGACCACGGCGTAGACGAAGGTGTTGGTGAAACCCTTGACCAGCGCGGGCTCCTGGAAGAACTGGACGAAGTTGTCGAAGCCGATGAAGGAGTGGTCGAAGATGCTCCACCGGGTGAGGCTGAAGTAGAAGGAGGCGAAGGTCGGCGCGAGGAAGAGCACGCCGTAGACGACCGCGCCGGGAAGGTAGAACCACAGCGGGTACGGGCCGCCGGGCCGACGCCGCCTGCGCGGGATCGCTTGCGTTGTCATGTCGTTTCCCTCTCGGTCCCGCGCCCGCGCGAACGGCGGCCGCGGGACCGAAGTCCGTCTACCAACCGGGCAGGCCGAGTTGCTGGGCTTGTTTCTCCACGTCCTGGTCGTAGAGTTCGGCTCCCTCGATCGCCGGGCGGATGCCCGAGCCGACCTCGACGGTGATCTGCTCCAGCGCCGGGCCCTTGACCGGCGAGAGGAACTCCAGCGCGGGACTGGTCTTCTTGCCGTCGAAGTAGGGCTGCATGTCCTTGATCGCCTGGGGAACGGTGTCGGGAAGCGTGCAGCCGGCGACGACGAAGGGGCCCGAAGGGGTGCTGGCGCCGGCCATCACGTCGCAGCCCTCCTTGCTCGCCACGAAGGTCAGGAAGCGCTTGGCGGCCTCCAGCCTGGCGTCGGTGGTGGTCGTCGGGATGTACATCGCGCCCGGCTCCCAGACGGTCAGGCCGTTGCCGGCCGCGTCGTCGCCGGGGAGGGCGAAGAAGCCGATGTCGGCGACCTTGTCGGGGTGCGCGGCGGCGAGCGTGGCGACGGTGAAGGTGAGCATCGGGAAGTGCACGCCCTCGCCCTCGGCGAGGAGCTTGAGGCCCTGTTCGAGCTTCAGTGAGGCGAAGCCCTCGTTGACGTATCCGGCGTCGTGGAGTTCCTGGAGCTTCTGGAAACTGCGCAGGGCCGCCGGGGTGGTGGCGAACTTCGCCTGGTTGGCGGTGAAGCGCTCGGCGAAGTCGGGCTGGGCGGTGAGCACGTTGTGGAAGTCGGCAAGGACGGTGACCTGCGAGGTCCAGGTGTCCTGGTAGGTCTGCACGACGGGGGCCGGGCCGGCCTTCGCGATCGCGGCGTTGTTCGCCATGAAGTCGGCCCAGGTGGTGGGCACGGTCAGGCCGAGTTCGGCGTAGACGCGCTTGTTGTAGAGCATCCCGCCGCCCATGGCGCCGCCGGACGGGACGCCGTAGAGCTTGCCTTCGGTGGTGACGGTGACCTTGAAGGCGGGGTCGAGGGCGTCCACGTAGGACTGGTCGTCGAGGGGAAGGAGGTTCTGCTGGGGGTTGAGCGCCTGGAAGAGCGACCCGGAGTTGTACTGGAAGATGTCGGTCATGTCGCCGGTGGCCAGGCGGGTCTTGACGATGTTGTCGCCCTCGCCGCCCTGCGGCCGGGTCTCGATGTCGATCTTCACATCGGAGTTGGCCGCGCTGAAGGCGGCGGCGAGCGCCTCGGCGGTCTTGACCGTCGAGGCTTCGTTGTCGACGAGGAAGGACAGCGTGGTGACGCCCTCCTCGTCGCTGGGGCCGAGGCTTCCGGCGCTGCAGGCGCTCAGCATCGCCACGGCGGCCGTGGCGGCCACGAGCGCCGTGAGGCGTCGCGGCTTGGCGGTGAACATGGGTGATACCTCCAAGGCAAGGGGTGGAATACCTGGGGTCCACATCCCGGACACGGATATGAAACGATTCATCGAGTTGCCTGACTTTAGGACCCCGTTACGGGGGCGTCAAGCCTTTGTCACGGATTTGTTGCGTCGAAGGCGGCGCCCAGAACGCGGCGCAGTTCCTCGGCGCCGCGCACGACGTCGCCGGGGACCAGCGCGTCCACAAGGGACGACGCCGGGGCGTCGAAGTGGGCGCGCAGCGACGCGGCGACGCCCGCCTCGTCGGCCGCCAGTCCGGCCGACACCGCTGCCTCGACGATGCCGCGCCACGCGGGCTCGTCGTCGAGGACGTCGCGGACGGTCGCCCGGCGGCCGGATACCGCCTCCGCGAACGGATCGGCCGACTCCCACTCGTGGCGGCCGTGACCGACCTCGGGGAAGTCCCGTCCGTCGGGAAGGTGGACCGCGGCGGTCACCCCGACCGGAACCTCGACGGACAGCCGGAAGCGGCCCTCGGCACGCTCCCATGACACGGCGGCCGGTCCGTACGGCGTGAGGTGCCGCGCCGAGGCGTGGGTGAGCCGCGATCCGGGCAGCGGCCGCACCTCGATGGACCGGTATCCCGGCGCGGCGGGAGCGAGGCCCGCGACCGTCCGATGTAGCCAGTCGGCGACCGCGCCGAGCGCGTAGTGGTTGAAGGAGGTCATCTCGCCGGGGTTGATCCGGCCGTCGGGGAGCATGCTGTCCCAGCGCTCCCACACGGTCGTGGCGCCCATGGTCACCGGGTACAGCCAGGACGGGCATCCGGTCTGCAACAGCAGGCGGTACGCGACGCCGACCTCACCGGCGGCTGTCAGGGCGTCGGCGATCAGCGGCGTCCCGACGAAGCCGGTACTGATGCGGAAACCGCTCGCGCGCACCAGGTCGGCCAGACGCGCGCCGGCCCGGCGCCGCTGCTCGGCGTTGGGGAGCAGGTCCCACTGAAGTGCCAGGGCATAGGCGGTCGGCGAGTCGCTGAGCACGCGCCCGCCGCCGGTGACGTACTCCCGGGCGAAGGCGTCGCGAGTACGCGCGGCGAGTTTCTCGTACTGCTCGGCGGTCCCGGTCTCACCGAGCGCCCGTGCGGCGAGCGCCACCAGGTCCGCCGAGTGCGCCAGGTGTGCGGTGGCGACGACGTCGGGGTCGGCCTGGGAGTCGGCGGGCGCCTCGGGCGGTGCGGTGGGGTCGAGCCAGTCGCCGAACTGGAAACCGCCGGCCCATAGTCCGTCGGTGCCGGCGAGCGCCGAGATCCGGTCGACCCAGGCGCGCATGGAGGGGAGCTGGGCGGCGAGCACACCGAGGTCGCCGGTGCGCTGGTAGAGCACCCAGGGGACGACGGCGGCGGCGTCGCCCCAGGCCGCGGCGGCCGGGTCGGCGCCGTGCAGGACGTCGGGGATCACGAAGGGGACCGCGCCGTTGGGCAGCTGCTCGGCGGCCAGGTCGGCAAGCCAGGAGCGCAGGAATCCGGTGCTGTCGAACAGGAAGGCGGCCGTCGGCGAGAAGACCTGGATGTCGCCGGTCCAGCCGAGCCGTTCGTCGCGCTGGGGGCAGTCGGTGGGAACGTCGAGGAAGTTGCCGCGCATGCCCCACACGACGTTCTCGTGGAACTTGTTCAGGAGTTCGTGGGAGGAGTCGAACCAGCCGGTGCGCTTGAGGTCGGAGCCGACCGCGATCGCCTCGACGTCGGCCGCGCGCAGGTCCTCGACGCCGGTGATCTCGGCGTAGCGGAAGCCGTGGAAGGTCAGTGTGGGCTCCAGCGCGACCTCGCCGGGCCCGGCGAGGATCCAGCGGTCGGTCGCGTCGGCGGTCCGCAGGGGGCGCACGCCGAGTTCGCCGTCGTCGAGGACTTCGGCGTGGCGCAGGACGATCTCGTGGCCGGTGTCGTGCCCGCGTGTGCGCAGGCGGACCCGGCCGACGATGTTCTGTCCGAAGTCGACGAGTGTGCGGCCCGACGGCGAGGTCCACACCGCTACGGCGGGCAGTACGCCGGTGACGCGCACCGGCGGGCCGTCGGGCGCGACGAGCAGTCCCAGATCCGCGTCGACGATCACGACGGCTCCGTCCGGTTCTCGCGGAACCGGCCGCCGCAGGTCGGTGTGCTGTCCGTTGTAGAGGTCGTCGTAGACGACCTGGCTCTCGCCGGCCGTCCACGACTCGTCGGTGGCCAGCACGTGGACGGCTCCGTCGGCGGTCGTCACCTCCAGCTGCGCCAGGAGCGCCAGGCGGTCGCCGTAGAGGGCGCGGCGTCCCAGGAAGCCCAGGCGGCCGCGGTACCAGCCGTTGCCGAGGGTGACGGTCAGGTCGTTGCGGCCGGCCGTGACCAGCTCGGTCACGTCGTGGGACTGGTAGCGCAGCCGGTTGGGGTAGGACGTCCATCCCGGGGCCAGGACCTCGTCGCCGACGCGCCGCCCGTTGAGTTCGGCCTCGTAGACGCCGTGCGCGGTGGCGTACAGGCGTGCGCTGACGATCCCTTCGGGGATGTCGATCTCACCGCGGAGGACGGGTGCGGGCCGGTCGAGTCCGCCGAGTGCGCCGGGGCTGACGAACCGGGCCGTCCAGTCCTGGGGCGACAGCATGCCCGCCTCGACGACGCCCGCCTCGCTCCAGCCCGACCACTCGTCGTCGCGGACTCGGACGCGCACTTCGGCGCGCTCGCGCGACCTCAGCGGCTCGGCCGGCCAAGGTACGAGCACCTGCTCGTGCGACTCGACGACCGCGGTGACCGTCTCCCCCGCGCGGCTGATCTGGATTTCGCGGGCGCGCTGGACGAAGCCCGGCTCGGCCTCGGGCACCGTCCAGGACAGCCGGGGCACGGCCGTGCCGACCCCCAGGGCGGGACCCGCGTCCGTGCGGTGTTCGAAACGTGGGGCTGAGGGAGCGGCGGCGCGTGGCATGGAGGGACTCCTCAAACGCTTGAAACGATTCAGCGGAGATCTTTCAGCAATCACCGCGTCATCGTCAAGAGGTCGATGCCCGCCCTCGACGGACTCTCGGGCCCTACAGGTGGTCGTCCCAGACGATCTGCATCCACTCGTCGCGGTCCTCCTGCGGACCGAAGCCGAAGCGCTCGTAGAGGCCGGAGGCGTCCTTCGTGGACAGGATCATCCGCCGCAGCTCCATCGGCTCGACGTCGGCCATGATGCGCGCGATGAGCCGCTTGCTGATGCCCGTGCCCCGGACGCTGCGGTCGACGTAGACGTCGCCGAGCCACGCGATGATCGTGTGGTCGGTCACCAGGCGCGCGAAGGCGACCTGGTGGCCGTCGGGGTGGTAGACGCCGTAGCAGACCGAGTGCGCGAGGGCGCGTTCCACGCGCTCACGCGGGCGGTCAGGGGCCCAGTAGGTGTCGCTCGACAGCCGGTCGTGCAACCAGTCGAGGTCGAGTCTTTCCCGGTCGGTCGAGATGACGTACTCGTCGGCGTCGATCGGCATGGCGCGAGGATACCGCCTTAAAGTCATGGAAAACGGCCATCACACCGGGTCCTTGCCCAATGTGGACATGGATGCGGCGACGACGGCCTCGAAGGAGGACCCGATGGCCGCGTAGACGCGGGCCGCCTCGGTCCAGCGCATGCGCGCGACGTCGTGGTGACCGGCGTCCCTGGCGACGTCACCGAGTCCGCGCAGTGCGTCGGCCTCACCGATCCGGTCGCCGAGCCGCCGGTGCAGGGCACGGCCGAGCTCGAACAGCTCGGCCGCCTCGGCGTGACGGCCCTCGACCCGCGCCACCTCCCCCAGTCCCCGCAGGCTGTCGGCCTCACCGAGCCGGTCACCGGCCTCTCGGTACAGGCCGTGCGAGCGCTGGTAGAGGCGGCCGGCCTCGGCCCAGTCCTCCCGGAGCCGCGCGAGTTCGGCGAAGCCCCAGAGTCCCTCGCCTTCGCCCCTGCGGTCTCCCGCCTCGCGGTAGCGGTCGAGAGCCCGGCCGTAGTGCGCCGCCGCGCCCTCGGTGTCGCCGCGCATCATGGCCACCTCGCCCAGACCGGTGAGGCAGCCCGCCTCTCCTTCGGCGTCGTCGGCGGACCGGTAGATCTCCAGCGCCTCGGCGAAGTGTCCGGCGGCGGCGGCGTAGCGCTCGTTGAGCCGGGCCGCGTGTCCCAGACCGGTGAGACCCCTGGCGACGCCGAAGTCGTCGCCGAGGTCGCGATAGATCGCCAGCGCCCGGCCGTAGTAGCCGGTGGAGTCGCGGTACTGGTCGCGCAGCCGGGCGACGTTGCCGAGCCCGACGAGGCCCGCGGCCTGCCCGCGCGCGTCGCCGAGCCGCTCGCCGGTGCCCAGCACGTAGCGGTGGCAGAGTTCGGCGTCGTCGGTGAAGCCGAGGTTGAGCAGCGGCCCGCCGATCGACAGCGCGACGGTCACCAGCGCCGAGCGTGCCACGTCGTCGGCGGGTTCGGTGACCAGCGAGGCCAGCAGGTTCTCGCGCTCGTCGGCCAGCCAGCGCCGTGCGGCGGCGACCGTCTCGCCGGTGGGCGGCGGGTGCTCGGGCCCGCCGTCGGCGGCTCCGGGGTGCACGAGGGCGTAGGGGGAGCTGTGCAGGTGCCCGGCGACCTCGGCGGCGGTCTCGGCCTGGGCGGTGAGCAGCCGCCGGAAGGCCTGCCGCCAACGGCCCTCGTCGAGGTCGGCGGCGGCGCGCTCGGCGACGTAGGCGGCGATGAGGTTGTGGAAGCGCCAGATGGCACCGTGGTGGAACTCCAGCAGGTTGGCCGCCGCGAGTTCCGACAGCAGCAGGCGCGCCCGCGCCTCAGTGGTGCCCAGCAGCGCCGCGAGGGCGAAGGCGGTCGCGGTTCGGCCGGGCTTGCGCACCAGCAGGCACAGGGCCCGGCGCTCCACGTCGCGCAGCCGCCGGTAGGACATGTCGAAGGCCGCCCAGACGGCCTTGGCCGCAGGGGCGAGCGGTGACTCCAGGTCGGCGTCCGGGGAGCCGGGCGCGGCACGCACCGCCCACACGTCGGCGAGTTCGGCGGCGATGTCGGAGACGGGCAGGTCCTCGTAGCGGCGCAGGGTCGCCAGCACGATGTCGATGGCCAGTGGCAGTTCGGCGGTGAGGGCCGCCAGCCGGTTCACCGCGTCGGGAGCGGCGGTGGGCCGCGCGGTGGTGAGCATCCGCCGGGTGTCCTCTGTGGACAGGGTGCGCAGCCGGTACTCGTGGGCGCGCAGGCCGGACAGGCGGTCGCGGCTGGTGACCAGGACCAGGCAGCCGCTCGAACTCGGCAGCAGCTCGCGCAGTTGCTGTTCGTCGCGGGCGTTGTCCAGGATGACGACGGGGAATCCGTGTCGCGCTACCTCGGCGCGCCAGGCGTTGGCGCGCATCGCCGGTGAGGCCACGACGTTGTCGGTGGCCGCACCGCAGGCGACGAGCAGTTCGCCGAGCACCGAGGCCGGGTCGGCGGGCGGGAGCAGTTCCCCGTTCGCGTCGGCCTCCCAGCCGTGCAGGGCGACGAAGGGGACGTCGCAGCCCTGCGCCCGGCTGAGGCGCCAGGCGAGCGCCGTGGCCAGCGTCGTCTTTCCGACACCGGGCATGCCGTGGATGACGATCACGAGCGGCCGGCCGGGGGTGGGCTCGTGTCCTTCGACGAGTTCTTGGAGGGCGCGCAGATCCTCGTCGCGGCCGGCGACCTCGCCGGAGGCGGGGAGGGCGAACAGGTCTCCCGACAGCCAGCCTTTCTGGAACTGCTCGTCCATGCGGCGGGCGATGTCGCGGACGTCCTCGCGGGTGGCGTCGATGGCGGCGAGTTGCTCGCGGTGGCGGCCGGTGGCGATGAGGCGGTCGTGGAAGGTCTCCAGCGGCCCGCCGGGACGGCCGTGCTTGGCGACGGCGACGCGGATGTTGCGGTCGAGCGCCTCGATCATGGCCTCTGCCTCGGCGGGCGCCTCCGGCGGTGTCTCGCCGGCGTTCACCCAGCTGGTCACCGCGGCCGTCAGGGTGCGGCTGACGTCGCCCTCCACGTCGGGCGTGATGGCGGCCGCGCGGGCGTCGAGTCCGCGCAGCCGTCGGCGCAGGAGTTCGACGATGGCGGCCCGTTCGGCCTCGCTCGAACCCGTTTCCTGTGCGGTCCGTTTGATCGCCTCGGACAGCGCCGACTTCATCGCCCGGGTCACCGGGTCGGGCCGGATGCGGTCGCCGAAGATCGCGGTCAGGGCCTGCAGTAAGCCCTCGGTGAGCAGTTCCGGTAGCACGGCGATACCCCCTGAGCCGACATGAGCCCGGCTCTCAGAGTAGCCGGATCGCGCCGCTGGGTCCGGATCGTGCGACATGGAACGGGGACCGTCGCCGTGACGGTCCCCGTGTGGCCGTGCCCTGCCTCGGGAGGGTCAGGCGTAGGTCTCGAACTCGGCGACCTTCGGGACGCCGGACGAGCCGGTGATCCGGAACGTGATCTTGGTCAGCGAGGTCGCGGAGAAGCTGATGACGCCCGCCCCACTGCCCGACTTGAGCACCGTGCCGTTACCGGCGTTCACGACCTGCCAGGAACCGATCGCGCCCGTCGAGCCGGCGGCCTCGCGGATGTTGATCGAGGAGATCGTCTTGGCCGAGCTCCACTTGATCGAGATGTCGCCGGTCGAGCCGCTCGGCGACCAGAAGGTGCTCATGGAACCGTCGCGGACGTTGCCGTAGCTGGTCCCGTCGGCCTTGCTGGAGCCGTCGGAGCCCGCGCCGATGCTCAGGTTGGTGCCGTCGGGCGGCTGGGTCGGCGACGGTGAGACGGTCGGGCTGGTCGTCGGCGAGGTGGTGGTCGTCGGCGACGGGCTCTGCGGTGTGCAGTTGCCGTCGGACACCTGGTTGCCCTTGTTCGCGCCGGCCGTCTGGGCGACCACGGCGGGGACGCAGGACGCGCCGTCGAGGGTGTAGGAGTACGGGATGCTCACGCTGGTGTTGGACTGCGGGTTCGGGCCGGCGGGGTTGTTGTCCTCGCCCGGGCTCGACCAGGTCACGTTGTCGAAGATGTTCCCGGCGACCTGCCAGTAGCCGGCCTCGCTGGTGTAGAAGGTGCCCAGGACGTCCTTGGAGTTCTTGAAGTGGTTGTTCTCCACCTTCGCCCGGCCGCCGGCCCGTGAGTTGATCCCCGACTCGTGCAGGTCCACATAGGTGTTGTTGTAGATGTGGGAGATGCCGCCGCGCAGCAGCGGGGTGCGCGAGTCGATGTTGCTGTACAGGTTGTGATGGAAGGTGACGAAGCCGTTGGAGCGGTCGCTCTCGCTGGAGCCGATCAGTCCGCCGCGGCCGGAGTTGCGCAGGATGCTGTAGGACAGCGTCACGTACTGCGTGTTGTCCTTCATGTCGAAAAGGCCGTCATAGCCCTCCGACTCGCCGCCGGAGGCCTCCAGGGTCGTGTGGTCGACCCAGACGTTGCGCACGTCGCTCTCCATGGAGATGGCGTCGCCACCGTTGGAGGTCGGGGAGCCCGACTTCTTGACGTTGCGGATGGTCACGTTCTGGATGATGATGTTGCTCGCCTCGCGGATGTGGATGCCGAGCTGGTCGAAGACCGCCCCGCTGCCCACGCCGATGATCGAGACGTTGCTGATCTGCTTGAGCTCGATCACGCCGGCGGCGGTGTTGCAGCTGTCGCCGGAGACCTTGGCGGTGTTGCCGTGGTTGATCGTGCCGGTGACCTCGATGATGATCGGGGTGCTGCTGCTGGCCCGGCCGCACAGCGCGGTGTGGATCGCGGTGCCCGTGGTGGCCCGCACCGTCTGCCCGCCGGCGCCGCCGGTGGTCCCGCCGTTCTGGGTCGCGTACCCGGTGACGCCGCCGGTGGCGGCCGAAGCGCCGGGCACCACCAGGAGGAGTACACCGGACAGCGCCGCCAGAGCCGTGAGGCCCAGCATCGCGTAGAGCCGTAATACGAGTGGTCGTCTCATTTCTCGTCTCGCTTTCGTCTTCGAGTGCTGCTGCGTTCCGCGCACGTCCGTCCACGGCGAGTCGGCACGCCGGAGCGTGCGGAGTGCTGTGCGGGGTGCTGATCGGGGAGAGGCGCGAATGGACGCGCGAAACGACACGGGGGCCGGCGATTCGGGTGCGGCGCACGCCGCCGAAGCAGGGAGGGAACCGGTCGACGCCCGCCGAAGGCTCTCTTGGTCCACTAGGTCTGGAAAGCGCTTTCCATATGGGCGACCATAGAGACGCCCGAGGAGCCGTGTCAACGGTTGGGAACAAACCTGCAACAAGCCTGCATTCGGGAGGGCGGCGTTCTGCGACGGCCGGACCGCGCCGAGCGGGCGACCGCGGCTCACGGCGCGCTTGCCCATGCGACCGCCGTCGGTTCAGTCGCGGCCGGTCAACTCGGTCATGCCGGTGATGGTGAGCAGGCGCTCCACGGCGGGATGGACGTTGTCGAGACGCAGCCACCCACCCGCGATGTGGCACTCGTGGGCGGCGGTGATGAGCACGCCCAGACCGGTGCTGTCGCAGAAGGCCAGGGCCGACAGGTCGAGAACGATCCGCGGCGGAGTGGTCGACGTGATCAGCCCGGCCAGTTCGGTGCTGAGCGAATTGGCGGTCGTGACGTCCAGTTCGCCTTCGAGGCGCACGACCCGCCGGCTGCCGGTGCCCGTACTGGTGATCTTGAGAAACATGAGGCCTTCAGGACGGGTGGATACCGCGACGGAGCGGCGCTCGCCGGCCCGCCGGACAGGAGGCCAATCTACCCGCGTCGATGCCCGGATCCGGGGCGAACGGCGTCTCCCACCCTTTCGGGTAAGGAAACCGGCCGACGAGGGTCGCCCCGCGGGCCGGCTCAGCCGAGGATGAGCGGGAGCCTGGCGGCGAGATCACCCAGCTCGGCGGTCTCCCCGCTCGTCGGCGCGCGTCGGCCGGTGCCGACCAGCAGCGCGTCGGTGTCGGTGAACGAGGCCGGGAACGACGTCGCGGCGATCTTCTCCAAAGCGGCGCGGGTCGCCGCCAGAGTCTCGGTTGGCGGCGCGGCGGCACCCGGCCGGTGCGCGATCAGGTCGAGGTGGTGCAGGGTCGCCTCGACCACGTACACCGACAGGTAATCGCCGACGGCGAGAACCTTGTCGCGGGTGCCGACGCGGGCGGCGGGATCGGCGAGCGCGCAGGCGCGCCCTGCGGCCGAGCCGACGTCGTCGAGGTGGAACTTGAGCCACCGGGGCTCGCCGTAGGCGGCGGCGAGGCGCGGGATCAGCGCGTCGAGGGGGTCGTCGCCGGTCGGGGGCGCCTCGGCGAGTTCCCAGTAGGTGACGGTGTCGGCGGTGGGTTCGCCGTCGGCGGGCGTGGCCAGCGTGATCAGGATGTCCTGCGCGTCGATCACGAGGTGGCACGCCAGGTCGCGGACGAGCCAGCCGGCACAGCCCGACGGGCGCTCGAAGTCCTCGTCGGGTGTCGCGGCGACCGCTTCGAGCAGTGCCGTCCACGAACGGGAGAAGAGGTCCACCGCCGCATCGTAGGCCGCGGCGAGGGGGCGGGCAAGGCGATTCGAGGCCCGGTCGGCGGGCGACCGAGTTACGGTCCCGGGCCTGCCCGCGCGTCACCCCAAGCCTGCGCACCCAGACGCACAGGACTGCCCTTCGTACCTGGATGATCGCGGTCGGTGACCCATAGCGTCGAGGGAAACGAACACGGGAGGCACCATGGCCATGGGTTTCGAGGTCGAGATCCGCCGCAGGATCACCGACAACAACCAGACCGTCCTGATCGGCGACACCGAGTTGGTGCAGCACCCCTGGTTTCGGCTGGTCAGCGACAAGTTCAACCCGGGAAACGGCCAGTACTCCAACATGGAGTACGTGGTCGGCCGCTTCGACCAGATGGCCGGCACCGACCAGAACGCCGCCGACCTCGTCACCGACCGGGTCCGCGCGATGCTGATGATGAACGACGAGCTCTACGCCGGCGAGGACCTGCTGGCCAACCTGGTCTCCAATCCCCAGGCGGGAAACCAGGCGATCAACTTCTACATCAACGCCACCTACGGCAATACGGGGAACCTGCGGGTGCGCGACTGTCCCGCCAACGACGACCTGCGGCTCTACGTGCACTACACCGTCGGCTTCGAGCCCTCGGAGTGGCGCACGATGCTGGAACGCATCCGGCCGGTCGTGCGCCCCGACAGCACCCAGGACCGCGCCCGCACGCACCTCGACGACGGTCTCGCCGTCGCCGACCACATCGTCACCAACGTCGTCAACGGCCCGATCAACGCCACCGGCGGGCAGGCCGCGGCCGTGCGCACCGAACTGCGCGGCCACCTCGCGTTGCTCTACATGCACGCCACGGTCTGGATCGACCGGACGCTGACCCTCCAGCGCAACGGACTCCAGGCCGCCAACGCCGCACAGGCGCGGATCACCAACGTCGTGAACCAGCTTCCGTTCGAAGGCGGCCAGCCCAAGAACAAGATCGCCGCGCTGCCCCGGGCCCGGCTCTCGCAGATGTACGGCCTGCTGTCGGCGCAGTCCCGGCAGATCCTCGCCGCCAACGTCGACCCCGTCCTCGACGCCTTCTCGACCAAGGTCGAGACCCGCCACGGTCTGGACTTCCCCGACAACTTCCAGCTCAACAACGCCGTCGCCGGGACCACCTCGCTGGCCGTCTACATCACCTCCGGACTCAACGGCCAGAACGGGATCAGCCAGCAGGTGCTGTTCGGGGGCATGAACGAGACCGGAGTGGACAACGCCACCCACGGTCACCCGAGGGTGCCCTTCGAGTTCCGCTCGCTCTTCGCGGCCCGCGTCACCTGGGCCGACCTGCGCCTCGACGCGCTCAAGGTCGCGGGCTGGTCGCGCGACCAGAACCGCGTGCTGACCTGAGGACGGTGCCACCTCGGCGACCGCCCGGAGCGGACCGCCCGGCATGATCACAGCGTCAACAACGCAGTGGCTCCGGCCGGTCCCACGGAGGTCCCGTCTTGCCGACCACCGACGGCGCCCCCAACCCGTCCGCCGACCCTCACCTGTACCCGGGTACACCGGTGCCCGGGGACTGCCTGCTCGCCGGGACGTGGTCCTACCCGCTCCACTCCGACACGGGGGGTTCCCGGATCCTCGACCTCGACGGCGGCCCTCTCGCCCGCCGGGGCAGCATGCCCCTGGACCATGCCCTCGCCGAACTCGGCGTCGCGCCGATGAGCGCCCGCCGACCGGTCGCGGCCATCGGATCGAACGCCTCGGCCGGTCAGCTGCGGCACAAGTGGTCCGGCGCCGTCGACGCGATCCCGATGACCCGGGCGACCGCCACGGGCATCAACGTCGGCCACAGCGCCCACGTCGCCAGGGCCGGCTACCTCCCCTACGCGCCAAGGCACGCCGAAGGCCGCCGCACCGAGGTGTTCGTGCTGTGGCTCGACGAGCCGCAGATCGCGCTGCTCGACGCGAGCGAGCCCAACTACCGCCACGTCACCGTCTCCGGCCGCGACTACCCGCTCCGGCTCGCCGACGGCGGCCACCTCGATCGGTGGGGGATCTACCGGAGCCGGTGGGGCACGCTCGGGCTCACCGCCGGCGGTCAGGCGGCCGCGCTGGAACGCATCGCCGGGTGGGGACTCGCCGACCGGCTGCCCGGCTGGCCCGACGTCGACGCCGTCCAGGCCGCGCTCGCCGAGGACGAGAGGCTCCGGGTCGCGCTGCGGGAGGCGCTGGCTGCGTTCGCGCTGCCCGACGGGTTGCGCGAATCGAAGCCGGGTCCGGCTTAGGCCGTGTCCGCGTCCTCGGCCGCGGGCGCCTTCATGCGGGCAGCCCGTTCTCGGCGACCTCGGCGAGCTGCGCGGTCACCGTGCCCCAGCCCTCGGCGAAGCCCATCTCCTCGTGCACGGCTCGGGTCGCGGGGTCGGCGTGGCGGACGACGACGCGGTAGTCGGTGCCGTCGGGATGGTCGAGCAGGGCGATGTCGGCGGTCATCGTGAACGGCAGTCCGGCGGCGGGGCGCAGGCCGCTGTCGACGGCGTTGGTGAAGACGATCCGCTCCAGCTCCTCGACGACGAGGAAACACGCGTCGAGGTGGTCGGTGAACTTCGCGCCGTCGTCGCTCATCGATGTCACGAACGCGCCGCCGGGGCGGGGTTCGAGCCGCTCGACCCGGCAGATCGTCGGCGCCGGAAGCCACCAGCGCCCCAGGTTCTCCGGCTTCGTCCAGGCGTTCCAGACCTTCGCGCGGGGTGCGCGGATGACGCGTTCGATGGTGAGATCCAGTTCAGGGTTCATGTGTCCTCCTCGGTATCGGTGACGAAGGCCTCAAGGCGGTCGGTGCGCTCCTCCCAGAGGCGGCGCTGATCGCTCAGCCAGTCGTCGATGAGCGCGAAACGCCCGCGGTTGAGCTCACAGCGGCGGACCCGGCCGGTCTTCGACGTGATGACCAGGCCGGAGGCCTCGAGCGCGCGAATGTGCTTCATGAACGACGGGAGCGCGATCGGCGCCGACCGGGCCAGTTCGCCGACGCTGGCGGCGCCGCGGCCGAGCTGCCGGACGATGCCGCGCCGTGTCGGGTCGGCGAGGGCGGCGAAGACCCCGTCGAGCTCTGCGAAATGGTTAGCCATGTGGCTAAGTATTGCTCGAAAGAACACTTTCCGCAAGGGCTGAGCATCGATGGGGAGCGGCGGGACCGGGAGGCCTTTCGCGCACTTCCGGCGGGGCGGCCGGGGCCGCCCCGCCGCGCTCAGCAGCCGATCACCCAGTACGCGGGGCCGGTCTGCCGCAGTGAGGTGATCACGAAGACGTTCCACAGGCCCATGTCCTGGCCGGAACCGAGCGCGCGGGCGCGGCCGCCCGACTGATAAGCGCGACCGGCCACGGTGTGGGCGTAGTTGCTCGCGGTCTCGCACACGGGTGCGGGCGTGGTCGTCGGCGTCGGGGAAGGGGTCGGATCGGGCCCTCCGCCGCCGAGCCCGAAGTAGACGGCGTCGTGGTAGGTGGAGCAGACGGTGTCGAGGAAGTACGCGGCCGCCGCGCCACACTGGCTGGACCCGGTGCCAGGGTCGACGGGGGTGCCGTGGCCCATGCCCGCAACGAGATACCTGCGGACCTTGTCGCCGGAGTAGGTCTCCACGGTGGTGCCGGCGGGCAGCTGGGTCGTCGCCGACGGGGTCGCGGGAATCCCGGCGACATCGGTCCACTGGTCGCGCGACTCGTCGGCGTTGCGGACGACGACGGTGGCGTCGGCGGTGCCGTGCCAGACGGCGACCTTGGGCCGCTTTCCGGTGTAGCCGGGATAGGCGTTGCGCACGAGACCGCCCCAGGCGGCCGGTGTCCTGTCGGCGCCGGGGCTCATGCAGGAGTAGGCGCTCACGACGTCGGTCGCGCAGCGGTAGGGGATCCCGCCGATCACCGAGCCGGCCGCGAAGGCGTCGGGGTAGGCGGCGAGCATGACGGCGCTCATGGCCCCGCCCGCCGAGAGGCCGGTGACGTGCACGCGGGCCGGATCACTGCCGAGACCGGTGACGGCGTGGCCGACCATCTGACGGATGGAGAGCGCCTCCCCCTGCCCGCGCGCGGTGTCGCCGGGCAGGAACCAGTTGAAGCAGCGGTTGGCGTTGTTGGCGGTCTTCTGCTCGGCGTAGACGAGCGCGAAGCCCCAGGCGTCGGCGAACTTCTGCCAACCGGAGTTGGCGTGGTAGGTCGCCGCCGTCTGAGTACAGCCGTGCAGGACCACGACGAGCGGCGCGCCCGACGGCAGGCCGTCGGGCCGGTAGGAGTACATCGCGAGGTTGCCGGGGTTGGATCCGAAGGAGGCGACGGGTTGCAGGGTCGCGGCCCGCGCCGGGGCGGCCGTGATGAGGATCGTCGCGGTGATCAGTAAGAGGACGCCCCCGATTGCCGGGAGCAGGCGTCTGGTCATGGTCGCGCCTTCCGTTGTGAACCGGGCGTTTCGGCCGGGTCAACGTCAGGTTAGGAGCCACCGGCGACGAGGGCTATGTGGACGATCCACACAGGACGGACGACGGGAAGGGGACTCGGCCGACGGCGTCGTCTCCCGGGGTTTTGGCCACGGCGGTGGTCACTCCTCGGTTTCCCGCTTGGGATGCCGGCGGAGCCGGACCTCGGTGATGGCGCGGTTGGCCACGGCCGTGACGGTGGCCGTGACACCCGGCAGGCTCACCGACTCCCCCGGCGCGGTGGGAATGTGGCCGAGCTGGGCGAGCACGAGTCCGGCGACGGTGGTGTAGTCGGCGTCATCGTGCTCGTCGTCGAGGTCGATGCCGATGTCGGGGAAGTCGTGCAGCGGGAAGGTGCCGGGCAGCGTCAGGGTGCCGTCCTCGTTGCGGGTCACCGAGAGGACGTCGCGGTCGGACTCGTCGTAGATCTCGCCGATGACCTCCTCGACGAGGTCTTCGAGGGTGATGATGCCGGTGATCGAGCCGTACTCGTCGGCGACGGCGGCGAAGTGCTCGCGCCGCGAGCGCATCTGCCGCAACGCGTCGGCCACGGCGAGGGTGTCGGGCACGACCATGCAGTCGTGCGCGCGTTCGGCGACGGAGCCGGTGGCGCCGATCAGGTCGCGGAGGTGGACGACGCCGAAGACGTCGTCGAGGCCGCCGGGGCCGGTGACCGGGGCGCGTGAGTGGCCGGATTCGAGGAGGGTCCGCAGGGCCTCCTCGGCCGAGACCTCGCGGGCGAGGAATACGACGTCGCGGCGGGGGACGATGATCTCCTTGACGATGCGGTCGGTGATCTCGAAGGCGCCGGAGATGATGGTGCGCTGCTCGGCGGTGAACGCGCGCTGCGCGGCGACCAGGTCGCGGATCTCCTCGGGCGAGACCTCCTCGCGTCCGGCCTCGGGGTCGCCGCCGCCGGCGCGGACGATGAGGTCGCTCGACTTGCCGAGGAGCCACACCGCCGGCCGTGACAGCGTCGCCAGCCAGTCGAGCGGGCGGGCCACGACCAGCGCCCAGGTCTCGGCGCGCTGCATCGCGATGCGCTTCGGCGCGAGCTCGCCGAGCACGAGGGTGAAGAAGGTCAAGACGAGCGTGACGAGGACGATCGCGACCGGTTCGGCGGCCGATCCGAGGAACGACAGGGGTTCGACGAGCGGCTGCGCGAGCGACACGGCGGCCGCGGCGGAGGCGAGGAACCCGGCGAGGGTGATGCCGATCTGGATGGTCGCCAGGAAGCGGTTGGGGTCGCGGGCGAGCTTGGCGAGTACCTTGCCGTTGCGACTGGTCCGCTCAAGGCGCTGCAACTGGCTGTCGCGCAAGGTGACGAGGGCCATCTCGCTGCCGGCGAAGACGGCGTTGAGCAGCACCAGGACGAACACGAGCAGGATCTGCCCGGTATAGCCGCTCACGGCGGTCTACCTCCCACGGTCGGATGTGTGAACAGTAGGGCACGCGCGAGGTCCCGGCCGGGGTCGCGGCCGGGACCGTGCGGGTGTCAGCGGCTAGGGCGTGTCCTCGTCGTCGCCGTGGGCCGAGTCGGCGGCGTCGCCGACTCCGGCGGCGCCCATCAGACCTCCGGCCACCCCGGCGGTGACCGCGCCCGCTACGTGATGCCCACGGCCGGATCCGCCGAAACCGCGGTCTTGTCCGGCGCGGTCGGCGAGGGCGGTCAACCACTCCCCCACCTCGCGCTCCCAGTCGGTGCGCAGCGCCACCTCGTGCGGGAAGATCCAGCGCCCGAAGCCGTCACCACCGTCACCGAAGGCGGCGCCGCGGCGGTCGGCCTCCAGGACGACGGCGAGGTGGTGGGGGTCGGCGATGAAGGTCAGCTCGACCTCGCCGACGCCGCCCGCGAAGCTCTCCGGTACGTCGAACTCGATCTCCTGGAAGAACGGCAGTTCCTGGAGCAGGCCGCGGATCCGGCCGCGCTCGAGGTCGGCCTTCCGGAAGCCGAAGCCGAGCTGGCCGAAGGCGTTGAGGACCCGCTCCTGGGAGGAGAGCGGGTAGATCGCCAGGGCGTCGAGGTCGCCCTTGTCGACAGCCTTGGCGACCGACAGTTCGGTGCGCACGCCCATGGTCATGCCGCGCAGCTGGCGGCCGTAGACGTGCGTCATCGGCGCCTCGAAGGGCACCTCGAAGGAGAAGGGGATCGAGCGCCGCTCACCGGCGGCGAGCCGGAAAGGCCCCGACACGACCGTGCGGTGGAACTCCACCGTGGCGTCGTAGTCGTCCTCGTAGCCTTCGACCTCGACGCGGGTGACCAGGCCGAGGGCCACGTGCTCGATCTCCACGTCGTGATCACCGCCGAGGATCTCGACCCGTCCGGACGCCGTGCCACCGGGCCGGACGTCCTGCCGGTCGAGAATCGTGTCCACACTGGGACCGCCGACACCGAACGCGCGCATCAGCTTCTTGAAAACCACGAACCGCTCCTAATCGGGAAACGCGAGGGGAGCGTGCGGGGCGGTGCCCCACACGCGAGAACGAGGGGGAACACCAGGCCGGGACGAGGACACCGACCACCAGAAAGAGACCGCCGGGCCGCACCCGGCTGGGGACTACACCCCTCTATGTCGTCGTCTGGCATGCGAGGCAGATTAACACGCGGGGGGCGCCGGGGATCGGCTGTAGTAGCGCGTTCTCGCCGGGAAGGACAGCCGCCCATGGCCACACCGATATCGCTGGGTTCACGCCCGCCCGGGCCCTCTCCGCGGCGGCGGGCGCGGCTGACCCGCCTCATCCGGGCGCTGGTGTTCGCCCACGATCACGTACAACGTCGTCGAAGCCGTGGTGGCCGTGACCGCCGGGACCGTCGCGTCGTCGACGGCCCTGATCGGGTTCGGACTCGACTCGGTCGTTGAGGTCTCCTCGGCCGCGGCCGTCGCTTTGCGAAGCGGGGTGCGACTGCCCTGCGGCTTGAGCCGCGTTCCCCACTTCGCCGCGTGGTCCCTAGTCGGCGGTGGCGGTCTCGTACTTCGGGCGGCCGGTGGGCCGGTAGACCCCGATCGTCACGCCGGCGGGCGTTGTCCGCGACTCGGCCAGTTCGAGCGCCGCGTCCGGGCCGTCGGCGGGGAACAGCCGCGTCCCCTGGCCGACGACCACCGGGACGGTGAGCAGCGTGATCTCGTCGACGAGCCGGTGGCCGAGCAGGGCCCGGACCAGTTCGCCGCTGCCGTGCACCTGGAGCTCGCCCTCACCCTGCGCCTTCAGTTCACCGACGGCCGTCGCGAGGTCGCCGGACAGGACGGTCGTGCCCGGCCAGGCCGCTTCGGTCAGCGTGCCCGACGCGACGTACTTCGGCCTGGTGTTCAGGGCGTCGGCGACGGGGTGGGCGCCGGGGTCCTCCATCGCGCCCCAGGAGCCGGCGAAGATCTCGTAGGTCCGGCGGCCGAAGAGGAACGCGCCGGCGCGCTGGTAGATCCCGCTGAGGTAGGCCATGGCCTCGTCGTCGAACGCGGGCGCGACCCATCCGCCGCGTTCGAAGCCGCCGCGGCGGTCCTCGCCGGGCGCGCCGAGTCCCTGCATGACCCCGTCGACGGTGACCATCGTGATGGTGGTGAGCTTCATGATCGCGGTTCCCTTCTCCTCGGACGCGGCGGGCGATCCACCGGGGCGCACTGCGCCGCGGGGGCCGTCTCCGGTCGTGTGGGGCGGCCTGTTCGGCTGCCTCTCACTGTTTCCACGAACGGCGCCGGGTCAATCCGACACCCATCGGGGAGATTTCTCCGGTGAATCCCCGACTCGCGGTCGGACCGTGCGATCAGTGGGTGGAGCGCGACGGGGAATTGCGGGAGACGACGTTCGAGGCTCAGGTGCGGACGCGGTAGCGGATGTGGGTGGCCTCGAGCGTGTCGACCACGCGGAGGATCCCCAGCTCGACGCGGCCGGATAGGACGCCGAAGAGACGCCGGCGGGACGGTGCCTTGGGACGATGGGGACGCCGCGGCCGTGGTCGCCGCCCCGGTGGCCGACGATGTAGCCGTCGAGGGACATCGACATGAAGAGGACGGACGCGGGCACGGGGGCCCGAGGCTCCGCCCCCGGACCCGGTGCTCGGCCCGCGCTCAACGCCGTGGACACCATCGCCCGGCTACCGGGACCAAGCCGGGTTGCCGGCTAAGGCCGCCCCCGACGCGGCCACTCGGCGGCGGAGGGTCGTCGCGGTGAACACCGCCGCCAGCAGCGCCGTCACCGCCAGCAGCAGGAAACCCAGCATGTACCCGCCGGTGACCCCGTATACCGCGCCCATCACCAGCGGCGGGAAGAAGCCGCCCAGTCCTCCGGCGGCGCCGACGACTCCCGTCACCGACCCGACGCGCTCGGGCGGGACGAGCCGCGCGACGAGCGCGAAGACCGCGCCGGTGCCGGTGCCCAGGGCCGCGGCCATGCCGAGGAAGGCGATGGTCCCGAAGGGAACCAGCGGCGGCTCGAAGGCGACGACCACCGCCAGCAGCGCCGTCACTCCGAAGGCGACGGTCAGCACGCTCACCGGGTCGACCTTGTCGCACAGCCAGCCGCCGACCGGCCGCATGATCACCGCGAGCACGACGAACCCGGCGGTGCGCACGGCGGCGTCCTCGCGTTCCAGCTCGCAGGCGGTCACCAGGTAGGTCGGCAGGTACACGCTGAACGCGACGAAACCGCCGAAGGCCACCGCGTACAGGAACGACATCTGCAGCGTGACGGGCAGCCGCAAGGTCATGGCGAGGCGGGCGAGCATGCCGCCGGTCGCGACGGCCCGGCCGGAGCGGTCGCGCAGCAGGAGGTAGGCGGCGACGGCGTAGACCACGAGGATCACGGCAACGAGGTCGAAGGGGAAACTGCGGCCGAAGGAGTCGCTGAGCCGGACGGTCGTGAACGACGAGATGGCCGTGCCGCCCATGCCCGCGCCGAAGACGCCGAGAGCGAACCCGCGCCGCTGCGGCGGGTACCAGGAGTTCACGAAGGGGACGCCGATGGCGAAGGTCGTCCCGCCGAGCCCGAGCAGGAAACCCCCGGCCAGGTAGCCGGCGAGCGAGTCGGCGCCGTGCCCGAGGTACAGCACCGGCACGGCGGTGAGCAGCGCGACGGCGGGGAACATGCGCCGGGCGCCGAGCTTGTCGGTCAGCGCGCCGACCGGGATGCGGCCCAGCGAGCCGACGATGACCGGGACGGCGACCAGCAGCGACTGCTCGAAAGAACTCAGCCCCAGGTCCTCGCGCAGCGAGGCGCCCAGCGGCGACAGCAGCGCCCAGGCCCAGAAGGTCACCGCGAAGCCGATCGTGGCCACGGCCAGCATGAAGCCCTGCCGCCCGTCGGTGCCCGCCTTCGCGCTGTCCGCCGCAGACCTCGTCATGGGGCTCCCCCGTCCTCGAAAGTCCCTTGAGCGGCCGACTTCGGCCGTCCTAGAACCGCGGCCCAGGTCGGCCGCTCCCTCGTCAATACAGCATTCGACCATCCCGACATGGGTCTTTTGGCATAGTTTCGAATGATCGCCGACGGCGATCGTCTACTGGGGACGAGCCCGAGGAGAGGACGCCCATGAGCCGCGGACAAGCAGGTGGCAAGCCCGTCGGCGGTGGGACGGACGGCCCCGCCGCCGACGCGCTGCTGCGGACCGGCCGCTTCTTCACCCGGCGCGAGACCTCGGCCGACCTGCGCGCGGTCTTCAAGACCGGCGGCCGCGACGGCGACGTCTTCTACCGGGACCGCTGGAGCCACGACAAGGTGGTCCGCTCGACGCACGGGGTCAACTGCACCGGCTCGTGCTCGTGGAAGGTCTACGTCAAGGACGGCATCATCACCTGGGAGACACAGCAGACCGACTACCCGTCGGTCGGTCCCGACTCCCCCGAGTACGAGCCGCGCGGCTGCCCGCGAGGGGCCGCGTTCTCCTGGTACACCTACTCGCCGACGCGGGTCCGCTACCCGTACGCGCGCGGTGTGCTGGTCGAGATGTACCGGGAGGCCAAGGCCCGTCTCGGCGACCCGGTCGCGGCGTGGGCCGAGGTGACCGGCGACCCCGACAAGCGGCTGCGCTACCAGTCGGCGCGCGGCAAAGGCGGCCACGTGCGCGTCTCCTGGGACGAGGCCACCGAGATGGTCGCGGCCGCGCACGTGCACACCATCGCCGCCTACGGACCCGACCGCGTCGCCGGCTTCTCGCCGATCCCGGCGATGTCGATGGTCAGCCACGCGGTCGGTTCGCGCTTCATCGAACTCATCGGCGGGGCGATGACCTCGTTCTACGACTGGTACGCCGACCTGCCGGTCGCCTCCCCGCAGGTCTTCGGCGACCAGACCGACGTGCCCGAGTCGGGCGACTGGTGGAACGCGACCTACCTGCTGATGTGGGGTTCCAACGTCCCGGTCACCCGCACGCCCGACGCCCACTGGATGGCCGAGGCGCGCTACAAGGGCCAGAAGGTCGTGGTGGTCTCCCCCGACTACGCCGACAACACCAAGTTCGCCGACACCTGGCTTCCCGCCCAGCCGGGCACCGACGGGGCCATGGCGATGGCCATGGGCCACGTCATGCTCAAGGAGTTCTTCGTCGACCGCCAGGTCCCCTTCTTCACCGACTTCGTCCGCCGCTACACCGATCTGCCGTTCCTGGTGACCCTCGACGAGCACGACGGCGCCCACGTGCCGGGCAAGTTCCTCACCGCCGCCGACCTCGGCGACACCGGTGAGGGCGCCGAGTGGAAGCCGGCCCTCGTCGACGACCGCGACGGCGAGGCGACCGTGCCCAACGGGTCCATGGGCTTTCGCTACACCGAGAGCGGCATGGGCCGCTGGAACCTCGACCTCGGCGAGGTCTCACCGCGGTTGACCATGCTCGATCCCGCCGCCGAGACCGCGGAGGTCCTCCTCCCCCGCTTCGACGCCCTCGACGGCACCGGCGGCGTCCTGCGGCGCGGCGTGCCGGTGCGCACCGTCGCCGGCCGCAAGGTCACCACCGTCTACGACCTGATGCTCGCCCAGTACGGGGTCCACCGCGACGGCCTGCCCGGGAAGTGGCCGAAGGGATACGGCGACGCCGAGGAGCCCTACACGCCGGCCTGGCAGGAGACGATCACCTCGGTGCCCGCCGCGCACGTCACGAAGGTCGCCCGCGAGATGGCGGCCAACGCCGAGGAGTCCGAGGGCCGCACCATGATCATCATGGGCGCCGGGATCTGCCAGTGGTTCCACGGCGACGCGACCTACCGGGCGGTGCTGGCGCTGCTCATGCTCACCGGCTCCATGGGCCGCAACGGCGGCGGCTGGGCGCACTACGTCGGGCAGGAGAAGTGCCGGCCCGCCACCGGCTGGGCGACGATGGCCATGGCCACCGACTGGCAGCGCCCGCCGCGCCAGATGATCGGCACCGCCTACTGGTACACCCACACAGACCAGTGGCGCTACGACGGCTACCGCGCCGACGCCCTGGCCTCGCCGCTGGCCGCCGGGAAGCTGTCGGGCATGCACACCATGGACACCATCGCCCTGTCGGCGCGCCTCGGGTGGATGCCGTCCTACCCGCAGTTCGACCGCAACCCCCTCGACCTCGCCGACGAGGCGGGCGACGACGTCGCCGGGCACGTCGCGCGCAGCCTCCAGGACGGCTCACTGTCCTTCGCGATCGAGGACCCCGACGCCCCGCGGAACTGGCCGCGCTGCCTGACGCTGTGGCGCGCCAACCTGCTCGGCTCCTCGGCCAAGGGCGACGAGTACTTCCTCAAGCACCTGCTCGGGACGCACGACAACCTCAACGCGGAGCAGACTCCCCCGGAGAGCCGGCCGCGCGACGTCGCGTGGCGCGGCGAGGACGGGCCGCGCGGAAAGCTGGATCTGCTGCTGTCGCTCGACTTCCGCATGACCAGCTCGACGCTGCTGTCCGACGTGGTCCTGCCGGCCGCGACCTGGTACGAGAAGCACGACCTCAACACCACCGACATGCACCCCTTCGTGCACGCGTTCACGCCGGCCATCGACCCGCCGTTCGAGTCCCGCACCGACTTCGACGCCTTCCACGCCATCGCGCGCAGGTTCTCCGAACTGGCCGCCGAGCACCTCGGGGTGCGGCGTGACGTCGTCGCCGTCCCGCTCCAGCACGACACGCCCGGCGAGACCGCGCAGCCGGGCGGAAGCGTCCTCGACTGGCGGGCGGGCGAGGTCGAGGCGGTCCCGGGCCGCACGATGCCGAACTTCGTGGTCGTCGAGCGCGACTACCCGGCCGTCGCCGACAAGATGGCGAGCCTCGGGCCCCTCGTCGACCGGCTCGGCGTGACCACCAAGGCCGTCACCTACCGTCCCGACGAGGAGGTCGCGCGGCTGGCGGCGAAGAACGGCGTCATGCTCGGGGGCGCCGGCGACGGCCGGCCCGCGCTCGACACCGACGCCAAGATGGCCGAGGCGATCCTGGCGCTGTCGGCGACGACCAACGGACGGCTCAGCGTCCAGGGCTTCCGTGAACTGGAGCGGCGCACGGGCACGCGGCTGGCCGACCTCGCCGAAGGCAGCGAGGAGCGCCGGATCACCTTCGCCGACACCCAGGCGCAGCCGGTGCCGGTCATCACGAGCCCGGAATGGTCCGGCAGCGAGACCGGCGGCCGCAGGTACGCGCCCTTCACCGTCAACGTCGAGCGCCTCAAGCCGTGGCACACGCTGACCGGCCGGATGCACTTCCTGCTCGACCACGACTGGATGCACGAGATGGGCGAGACGCTGCCGATCTACCGGGCGCCGCTGAACATGCACCGGCTCTTCGGGGAACCCGAGCTGGGTGAGGGCGACGGCGCCTCGGTCACCGTCCGGTACCTCACCCCGCATTCGAAGTGGTCGATCCACTCGGAGTACCAGGACAACCTGTTCATGCTGTCGCTGTCGCGCGGCGGGCCCGTGGTGTGGATGAACGACCGGGACGCCGCGTCCATCGGGGTCGGCGACAACGACTGGGTCGAGGCGGTCAACCGCAACGGCGTCATGGTCGTCCGCGCGATCGTCACCCACCGGATCCCGCCGGGGACGGTCTTCGTCTACCACGCGCAGGAACGCGTCGTGAACGTGCCGAAGAGCGAGGCGACCGGCCGGCGGGGAGGGATCCACAACTCGCTCACGCGGATCCTGGTCAAGCCGACGCACCTGATCGGCGGCTACGCCCAGCTCTCCTTCGCCTTCAACTACCTCGGCCCGACCGGGAACCAGCGCGACGAGGTCACCGTGATCCGCCGCAGGAGCCAGCGTGTCCAGTACTGACGAGAGGAACCAGGCATGCGGGTGATGGCCCAGATGGGCATGGTCATGAACCTCGACAAGTGCATCGGCTGCCACACCTGCTCGGTCACCTGCAAGCAGGCGTGGACCAATCGCGGCGGCGTCGAGTACGTCTGGTTCAACAACGTGGAGACCCGCCCCGGGCAGGGCTATCCGCGCCGCTACGAGGACCAGGAGAAGTGGAAGGGCGGCTGGGTCCGCGACCGGCGGGGGCGCCTGCGGCTCAAGGCGGGCGGACGGCTGCACAAGCTCTTCACCATCTTCGCCAACCCGGTCCTGCCCAACATCCGCGACTACTACGAGCCGTGGACCTACGACTACGAGACCCTCACCGACGCGCCGCTCGGTGACGACTTCCCCGTCGCGCAACCGAAGTCGCTGCTCACCGGCGACCCGATGGCCGTCGAGTGGAGCGCCAACTGGGACGACGACCTCGGCGGGGCGCCCGAGCACGGGCCGCGCGACCCGATCGTCGAACGGCTCCGCAAGGAGTCGGAGGACAAGGTGAAGTTCACCTACCAGCAGGCGTTCATGTTCTTCCTGCCGCGCATCTGCGAGCACTGCCTCAACCCCTCGTGCGTGGCGTCGTGCCCGTCGGGGGCGATGTACAAGCGCGAGGAGGACGGCATCGTCCTCGTCGACCAGGACCAGTGCCGTGGGTGGCGCATGTGCGTGACGGGATGCCCGTACAAGAAGGTCTACTTCAACCACCGCACCGGCAAGGCCGAGAAGTGCACCTTCTGCTACCCGAGGGTCGAGGTGGGGCTGCCCACGGTGTGCAGCGAGACCTGCGTCGGCCGCCTGCGCTACATCGGGCTGTTCCTCTACGACGCCGACCGGGTGACCGAGGCCGCGTCGGTCGCCGACGAGAAGGCGCTCTACGAGGCCCAGCTCGACGTGCTGCTCGACCCGAACGACCCCGAGGTGGCCGCCGCCGCCCGCCGCGACGGGATCGCCGAGGACTGGCTCGACGCCGCCCGCCGCTCGCCGGTGTACAAGCTGGCGAAGGTGTACCGGGTCGCGCTGCCGCTGCATCCGGAGTTCCGGACGATGCCGATGGTCTGGTACATCCCGCCGCTGTCGCCCGTCGTGGACCGCCTCACCGAGACCGGCCACGACGGCGAGGCCGCCGGGAACCTGTTCGGCGCGATCGACGCGCTGCGCATCCCGGTCTCCTACCTGGCCGAGCTCTTCACCGCCGGAGACCCCGAGCCGGTCCGGCTCGTCCTGCGCAAACTCGCCGCGATGCGCTCCTACATGCGCGACGTCAGCCTCGACCGGCCGCGCGACGAGTCGATCGCCTCGGCCGTGGGCATGAGCGGCGGCGAGCTCGTCGAGATGTACCGGCTGCTGGGCATCGCCAAGTACGAGGAGCGCTATGTCATCCCGACCGCCTACACCGGTGAGGCGCACCAGCTGGAGGAGCTCGGTTGCAGTCTCGACACCGAGGGCGGGCCGGGGATGATCGACAGCGGTCCCTTCGGGGAGGGCTCCGGGCGGGCGACACCGGTGTCGGTGGAGACCTTCCACGCCCTGCGCGACCGGCAGACGAGCGATCGGGTGACCGATCCGGGACGCCCGGGCGCGCGCGTGAACCTGCTCAACTGGGACGGCAAGGGCACGCCGGCGGGGCTCTTCCCACCCGCGCGGACCCCCGAGGGCGAGGAGCCGAAGCCATGACCGCGACTCTCGGCGCACGCGAGCAGGCCGTCGTCCTCCAGGCGGCCTCGCTGTGTCTCCAATACCCCGACGAGGCGCTGCTGGCGCATCTTCCGACGGTCCGCGCCGCCGTCGGCGAACTCACCGGCGGCGTTGCGCGACGGCGGCTCAGCGCTTTCCTGGACGCCATGGCGGCCCAGCCCGCGAGCGCGTCGGCGCAGCACTATGTCGAGGTCTTCGACACGCGGCGGCGCTGCTGCCTGTACCTGACCTGGTGGACCGACGGCGAGACCCGCCGCCGCGGTTCGTCGCTGGCCGGGCTCAAGGCCCGCTACCGGGAGTCGGGCGTGGAGTTCGACGGCGCGGAGCTGCCCGACTTCCTGCCCGTGGTCTGCGAGTTCGCCGCCACCGCCGACCTCGCCGGTGGTCTTGAGCTGCTCCAGGAGCACCGCGCGGGCCTCGAACTGCTGCGCCTGGCGCTGGTCGACGTGGCCAGCGTCTACGCCGCACCCGTGGAAGCGGTGTGCGCGCTCCTACCGGGGCCGTCGCCGCGGGATGTCGCGGCTGCCAAGGCCCTCGCCCGCAGCGGCCCGCCGCGTGAGCAGGTCGGCCTCGAACTGCTTCCTTTCAGCACCACCCGCCCGGAGGCCGTGCGATGAACTGGCTCGACCTGCTCCTGTGGGGAATCCTGCCGTACGTGGTGGTCGCGGTGCTGGTCGGCGGGACCGTCTGGCGCTACCGCTACGACAAGTTCGGCTGGACGACGCGCTCGTCGGAGCTCTACGAGTCCCGGCTGCTGCGGATCGGCAGCCCGCTGTTCCACTTCGGACTGCTCGTGGTCATCATCGGCCACTTCATCGGTCTGGTGATCCCCGAGAGCCTGACCGCCCGCATGGGCCTGAGCGAGCACGCCTACCACGTGCAGGCGCTCGCGCTCGGCGGCATCGCCGGGATCTCGACGCTCATCGGCGTGGCGATCCTGGTCTACCGGCGCCGCACCACCGGCCCGGTCTTTCGGGCCACCACCAGGAACGACAAGCTGATGTACCTGGTCCTGGTGGCCGCCCTCGTCGCGGGTCTGGCCACGACCCTGCTCGGCGCGGCCGGCGGGGAGGAGCACAACTACCGGCTCACCGTCTCGCCGTGGTTTCGCTCGCTGTTCGTGCTGCAGCCCGATGTCGTGTTGATGAGCGAGGCGAGCACCGGCTTTCACCTGCACACGCTGATCGGGATGGCGCTGTTCGCGATCTGGCCGTTCACGCGGCTCGTGCACGCCTTCACCGCCCCGGTCGCCTATCTCTTCCGGCCCTACATCGTCTACCGCTCACGCGAGGGCGGCCCGGCCGCGCGGCCCGCGGCGCGCGGCTGGGAGCGCCAGCGCTGACTCAGAGCGCGTGCCCGGTCGTGGCGTCGACGTGGCCGGGCACGGCCTCGTGGCGGTCGCCGACGGTCGGCGTGCCGGTCGGCTCGAACATGAGGATCGAGGCGCCCGAGAGTGATGAGGGCCGGTGCTCGGTGCCGCGCGGGACGGTGAAGACCGAGCCCTTGGGCAGGACGACGGTCCGCTCGCCGGCCGCTTCGCGCAGGCCGATGCGCAGTTCGCCGTCCAGGACGCAGAAGAACTCGTCGGTGTGGTCGTGGACGTGCCAGACGTGCTCGCCCTCGACCTTGGCGACGCGCACGTCGTAGTCGTTGACGGTGGTGACGATGCGAGGGCTCCACAGAGCGTCGAAGGAGGCGAGCGCGCCGGCGAGGGCGATGGGTTCGTTGGCCATGGGCTCATCCTCGCCGTGGCGAGTGCGGTCCGCGAGTGCTAGAAATCGCACATGCCGCAAGGATCCTCGCAGCCGCCGCATCGGGTCGTCGTCATCGTCGACGAGAACTCCAACCCCTTCGAGCTGGGCTGCGCGACCGAGGTGTTCGGGCTGCGGCGGCCCGAGCTGGGTCGCGAGCTCTACGACTTCGCGCTCTGCTCGCCCGAGCCGCGCACGCCGATGAGGGACGGGTTCTTCGCGCTCACCGGTGTCGGGGGGCTCGAACTGGCCGACGGCGCCGACACCCTGATCGTGCCCAACCGGCCCGACACGCAGGCGCCGCGCCGTCCGGAGGTCCTCGACGCCGTGCGGCGGGCGCACGCGCGCGGGGCGCGGCTCGTCGGTTTCTGCAGCGGTGCCTTCACCCTCGCCGAGGCCGGGGTGCTCGACGGCCGCCGCGCCACCGCCCACTGGCAGTGGGCCGAGGCGTTCCGGGAGCGGTTTCCCGCCGTGCGGCTCGAAGCCGACGTGCTCTTCGTCGACGACGGCGACATCCTCACCTCGGCGGGAAGCGCGGCGGCCCTCGACCTCGGCCTGCACATCGTCCGCCGCGACCACGGCTACGAGGTCGCCAACTCGGTGAGCCGCCGCCTGGTGTTCGCCGCACACCGCGACGGCGGGCAGCGGCAGTTCGTCGAGCGGCCCGTCCCCGAAGTGCCGGACGAGTCGCTGGCTCCGGCGCTGGCCTGGGCCACCGAACGCCTTGACGAGCCGCTGACCGTCGCCGACCTGGCCGCCCGCGCGGCCGTGAGCACCGCGACCCTCCACCGCCGCTTCCGCGCGCAGCTCGACACCACGCCGCTGGCGTGGCTGACCGCCGAGCGCGTCGCGCTCGCCTGTCGCCTCATCGAACGCGGGGAGGAGCGCCTCGACGTGGTGGCACGGCGCAGCGGGCTGGGGACGGCGGCGAACCTGCGGCTGAGGCTGCGGCGGCAGACGGGGCTGAGCCCGACGGGATACCGGCGGCGCTTCGGGGCGGGGTAGGGCGGGGCGGGAGGATCTGGGACATGTGGGAGTGGTTCCTGGCGTCGTCTCCGTTCGCCACCACCGGAAATCATCGTCTGGGACCACGAGACGGACGCGCGGTACCGCGTCGCCGCTGACCTCGCCGGCTTCCTGCGGGGCGCGCTCGCCTCCGAGGGCGACTGGTTTCGCCACTTGGCGCCGCAGCGCGAAGTGGACGGTTTCCCGCCCACCGCGACCGCCTGAGTGCCTGCTGTCCGCGTGCAGGAAACAGCGCGATCAGCGGGGGACAAACAGGCTGACACCCGCGCGCGGCCGGCGCACCTCGGCGTCCCACGGGAACCCTGCCGCTGGGGTACGCGAGCGGGCCGGGACTCCACGCCATCACACCACCCCCACCCTCACCGCACACCGGCCCCTCACCGCGTGAGGGGCCGGGGTCGCGGGCTCAGATCGTCGGCTCGTGCAGGTCGCGGGCGCGCAGGGCCGCCGCGAGGGCCGTCGGGGAACCGGTCCAGCCGAAGACGTCGAGGGCGGTGTCGGCGAACTTGACGACGTGTTCGTCGCCGTGCGCGGCGGCGGCGGCGAAGATGTCGGCGGGGTCGGTGGCGTCGGGGACGGTGGGCAGGCCGTCGGGGTCGGCGGGGGCCGTCGGGGCGTACACGGCGAAGACCGCGGCGGAGGCGGCCCAGCCGATGTTCGCGCTGGTGACCCACTGGTCGCGGGGCAGGGACGGCAGGACGCGCAGCACCGCGTTGGGGGCGGTGGCACCGTGAACGAGCATCGTGGGGTTGCCGTGCCCGAAGTCGAGGTACCTGCGGGTGGCGGCGGTGACGACGTCGGTGAGCCTGCGGTGGCCCTCATCGGGGTCGTCGGCGGGACGCAGGGCGGCGAGCGCGGCACTCCAGCCGCTCAGGCCGGTGAGCTGGTCGAGGCGTGTGTTGATGCCGCCGGTCTGGTCGGGAATGCGCGGCACGTCGTCGAGCGCGGCTTGGGGGTCGAGGCGGCCGGAGGGGGCCGCGACACCGGTGACGGGCTGCCATCGGGCGGCCCAGTAGGCGAGGGCCTGGACGAGTTCCTCGACGCGGATGTCGTTGACGCCGTCCTCGCGAAGCGTCCGCACGGCGTGCCCGACGCGGATGACGCCATGGGTGGCGCCGGCGGCGATGCCGGGGAGGAGTCGCGGCCACCATTCGGCGAGCACGTCGGTCCATTCGCGTTCGGCGAGATGGCGGCGGAACCAGGCGGGCCAGTCGCCGAGGCGTTTGCCGTCGCCCAAGGCTTCGCGCCAGTTGTCGTCGGTGACCGGGTCGAGTCCGCGCGGGACCTCGTCGAGACCGGGCGCGTAGACGTCGATCCAGTGGTGGACGGCGTCGGCGTGACCGTTGCGGGCGAGGGCCTCGACGGTCATGGGGGCGTGGTTGGTGAGCCAGCCTCCGACGCGTTCGGGGCCGGATGTGTGAAGGCGGTCGTAGGCCTCGTCGAGGATGCCCTGGCTGTTGGGGGTGGGACTCATGACAGCTCCTATATAGTCAACTCGCTATATTGAGTAAACCATATATAGCTGCCTCACGATAGACTGTGCGGGTGGGAACAGAGGAGAGCAAGCGCCAGATCGAGATCCTCAAGGCCATGGCGCACCCGATCCGGCTCGGTGTGCTGCGCAGACTCGCCACCGACCCCGACACCTGCGCGTGCGACTTCACCGAGGTCTTCGGCGTCGCCCAGCCGACCATCTCGGCGCACCTGCGCACCCTGCGCGAAGCGGGCCTCGTCACGACCCGGCGGGAGGGAACGACGATCTGCTACTCGCTGGCGCCCGACGCGCTCCGGCCGCTCACCGAACTGCTCGGTGAGCTGATGGGGGCACCGGTCGCGGCCTGAGGACCGCAGCGCCCGCCTACGATGATCATCGTGGCGTGCCGGGGCGCGCCGGAGAGGACACCGCCATGTGGCCACGCGTCAACGGTCTGCGCGCACTCGAACTGGGCACGCCCGGCAGACTGCGGGCGCGGCTGAACTCGCTCGTCCTGTCCGGCGACAAGACCGCGACGGCGTCCCTCCTCGACGAGTACGGCCAGGAGCGGGAAGTCCTCGAACAGGTCGGTGAACGCCTCGCCCTGCTCGACGACGCCGGGGAGCCCGTCGCCGTCGTCGAGGTGACAGCCGTCGAGACCGTCCCCTTCGGGGAGGTCGACATGGCCTTCGCGTTCGACGAGGGCGAGGGCTACACGTCGGTGGAGCACTGGCGCGAGACGCACGCGGAGTTCTGGGCGGAACTGGGCACGCCGGTCACGGCGGAGACGCCGGTGGTGTGCCTGCACTTCCGCCTCGCCGACTGACCGCTCACCCCGGCGTCAGGCGCACCGGCAGGGCCGCGTAGTCGTTGTTGATGAACGACGGCAGTTTTCGCAGCTCACCGACGGGAACGGCCAGCGCCAGATCCGGGAAGCGCGCGAACAGTCCCCGCAGCGCCACGTTCGCCTCCAGCCGCGCCAGGGGCGCGCCGATGCAGAAGTGCACGCCGTGCCCGAAGGCGAGGTGCTCGGTGTCGGCGCGGTCGAGGTTCCATCGTTCGGGTTCACTGTGGACCGAGGGGTCGCGGCCGTGCGCGAGGAACCCGATGATGAGCGGGTCACCCGCGGCGACGACCGTCCCGTCGGGCAGCTCGATGTCGGCGATCGCGTAGCGCAGCGGCAGGTAGCCGACGGGCGAGTCCAGCCGTAATGTCTCGTCGATGACGTCGTTCCAGCGCGCGGGGTCGCGGCGGACGGCCTCCAGCGCCTCGGGGTGGCTCAGGAGATTGACGACGGCGTGGTCGATGAGGGACACGGCCGTCTCGGCGCCCGCCCCGACGAACAGGATCAGCGTGCCGACGAGCTGCTCGCCGGTCAGCGCGTCGCCGTTCTCGTCCTGCATGGCCAGCAGCCTTGTGGTCAGGTCGTCGCCGGGGTTCTCCCGCTTGTACTCGATGAGGGCGGCCATCTCGGCGATCAGGCGGGCGCCGGTGGCGTTGGCCTCCTCCGTGGACAGCGAGGTGTCGTTGGTGCGGTCCAGGATCTCGTGGGTCGACGACCGCTTGTGCTCGGGCACACCGAACAGGTCGCAGATGACGGTGATGGGGATCTTGTAGGAGAAGGCGCGGCGCAGGTCCACGACCGCGCCGGGCGGGGTGTCGCCGAGGGCTTCGAGGCGGCCGTTGACGATCTGCTCGACGGCCGGGCGCATCGCCTCGATACTGCGGACGGTGAAGGCCCTGGCGACGAGGCGGCGCATCCGGCCGTGGTCGGCCCCATAGGCGTTGAACATGCTCGGCGCCGTCCACGGCACCAGCCAGCTCGGCGGTGCCTCGGGGTCGAAGTCCGGCCAGTGGCGGCGCGCGTCGCGGGACACGCGCGGGTCGGTGAGCAGCTTCTTGACCAGGGCGCCGTCGGTGACCGCCCAGGCGCTGACGCCGTCGCGGAGGTTGACGCGCACAGCCGAGTGGGCGCGCAGTTCGGCGGTCTGCTCGTGGAGGCGGGTTCCGGTGGAGTCGAGGGTCACGGGGGTGATGGAGGTGGTCATGGCGCAGCCAAGCACTCCTCGAAACATGATCGCCACCATGCGGTCGTGATGGCGACAATCCGGCGTTGCCCGGTCACCGACCGGGAAGTACCGGCGCCGCCGCGAACGTCGACCCCACCGATCGGCTGATACCCCTCCCCCGCCCGGCCACCCGCACCGGCCCGCCGACCGGCGGCCAGGTCCCGTCCCCTGGTCAATGTCGCTTTCGGGCACTCCTTGCGAGGCTGAACACGGCCGAAGAACACCGGAACCCGACCCGAGAGGACAGCACATGCCAACGGTCGTCGAGGTACGCAACCTCCACAAACGCCATGGGGACAAGATCGCCGTCGACGACGTCTCGCTCACCGTCGAGGAGGGCGAGATCTTCGGGATCCTCGGCCCGAACGGCGCCGGGAAGACCACGACCGTCGAGTGCGTCGAGGGAATCCGGGCCCCCGACCGGGGCGAGATCAAGGTCCTCGGCCTCGACCCCCTCCGCGACCGCGCCGAACTCACCAGGCGGCTCGGCGTCCAGTTGCAGGACGGACGGCTGCCCGACCGCATGAAGGTCGCCGAGGCACTGGAGCTCTACAGCTCCTTCTACCCCGCCCCCGCCGACTGGCGCTGGATCATGGAGAGCCTCGGCCTCGGCGAGAAGGCCGCGACCAGGTACGACAAGCTCTCCGGCGGTCAGAAGCAGCGCCTGTCCATCGCCCTGGCGCTCGTCGGGGACCCGAAGGTGGCCATCCTCGACGAACTCACCACCGGCCTCGACCCGCAGGCCCGGCGCGACACCTGGGAGCTGATCGAGGGCGTGCGCTCCCGCGGCGTGACGATCGTGCTGGTCACCCACTTCATGGAGGAGGCCGAGCGGCTCTGCGACCGCCTCGCCCTCATCGACGCCGGCCGCGTCGTCACCGTCGACACCCCCGCCGGCCTGACATCGCTGGCGCGCGTCGGCCAGCGGATCCGGTTTCGCCCCTCGGCGCCCTTCGCCGACGAACTGCTGACCGGCCTTCCCGACGTCACCGGCCTCACCCGCCAGGGGGAGCTGGTCATCGTCGACGGCAACGACAACGCCCTCAACGCCGTGACCGCCGTCCTGGCCCACCGCCGGATCGCCGCCGAGCGGCTTCGCGTCGAGCAGGCGAGCCTGGAGGACGCGTTCGTCGCGCTGACCGGCCGACACCTCGACGCCCACTGACCCCACCGTCTTGAGAAAGGAAGCAGTTCGATGTCAGCACCGAACACCACCGCTCCGCCGGCCGCCAAGGGCGGCTCGGCGACGTGGCGCCTCATCCGGGCCGAGATGAAACTCAACGTCCGCGAGAAGGTCGGTCCCTTCTGGGGCGTCGGCTTCCCCCTGGTCCTGATGATCATCCTCGGCAGCATCCCCTCCTTGCGGGAACCCAGCGAGGAGAACGGCGGCCTCGCCGCCTTCGAGATCTACGTGCCGGTGATCATCTTGTTCACCCTGGCCCTGCTGGCCCTCATCGCGCTGCCGGGCACGCTCGCAGGCTATCGCGAACACGGCGTGCTCCGGCGTATGCAGACCACTCCCATCGGCTCGATCCGTGTGCTCGCCGCCCAACTCGCGGCGAACCTCGCCATCGCGATCGTCGCCGCGGTCCTGTTCTACAGCGTGGCCGTCATCGCCTTCGGTGTCCACCTCCCCGGTAGCATCGCCGCCTTCGCCGTCGGCTGGGCGCTGGTCGCGGTCGCCATGCTGTCGATCGGCCTGCTGATCACGGCACTGGCGCCCGGACGCCACTCGGCCTCGGCGATCGGCACGGTGCTGTTCTTCCCGATGATGTTCTTCGCCGGGCTGTGGATCCCGATCACCCAGATGCCCCCGCTGCTGCGTGACATCAGCCACTACACACCGCTGGGCGCCGCGATGCGCGTGTTCCAGGACGCCTACGAGGGCTCGTTCCCGCATGTCCAGCCCGTACTCGCCCTGCTGGGGTACGCGATCATCTGTTCAGCGGCGGCGATCCGCTGGTTCCGCTGGCAGTAGACCCGAAGCCGAAGGAGGGGACGTGAAGACGAGAACGCCGGAACGACGGCCCCCGCGCCTGCTGGTGAACGTGATCCCGTACTCGCTGCTGGCCGTCCTCGCGGTCTTCACGATCGTGGTGAACCGGCCCGAAGGCGGCAGGGCACTGCTGATCCTGGGCCTGTGCGCGGCGACCGCGGTGTGGATGCTCACCATGTTCACCCTGCGAGAGGGCTGGTGGGAGCGCCCGGTCCTGATGGGGGTCTTCTTCTGCGGCCTGCTCGCGCTGACGACGGCCCTCGTCCTGCTCGACCCCACCTTCGGCTTCTTCACCACCGCCCCCTTCATCCACGCCTTCGCCGTGCTCACCTGGCCCTGGCGGGTTCCGGCGGTGGCGGCCGTGTCGATCGTCGCCGGAACCGCGCAGGCGTCCAGTGTGGACCTGTCCGGTCCGCAGGGCCTGGCGCTCCACCTGGCCATCGTCGTCGGCAACATGGTCATCATGGTCGGCATGGCCTGGTTCCTCCGGCTCGACGAGACCGAACGGACCGAACTCGACGACGCCCTCGCCGAACTGGGCCGCACCAACCGCCTGCTGGAGGCCACGCTCGCCGAGAACGCCGCGCTCCACGATCGTCTCCTCGCCCAGGCAAGGGAGTCCGGCGCCCTCGACGAACGGCGGCGCATGGCCCGCGAGATCCACGACACCGTGGCGCAGGGCCTCATCGGGATCATCACCCAGCTCCAGGCCGCCGAGCAGATCCGCGAGACCCCCGACGAGTGGCGCCGCCCCTTCGAGGCCGTGAAAGGACTCGCCCGCGACAGCCTCACGGAGGCCCGGCGCTCCGTCGACGCGCTCCGGCCGCGGACCTTGGAGACCGCGCGGCTCAGCGAGGCGCTGGCCGAGGTCGCCGACCGCTGGTCGGCGCTGCACGGGGTCACCGCGCACGTGACGACGACGGGAACGGTGCGGCCGGTCTCGGCCGAGACGGAGTTCGTGCTGCTGCGAACGGCGCAGGAGGCACTGGCCAACGTCGCCAAGCACGCCGGCGCGACCCGGGCCGGCGTGACCCTGTCGTACCTGGATAACGAGGTCGCCCTGGACGTGCGCGACGACGGCCGCGGCTTCGATCCCGCGGGGCTCCGGTCGCCGTCCGCCTCGACCTCGGACTCCTCCGGCGGCTTCGGGCTTACGATCATGCGCGAACGGGTCGAAAGCCTGTCCGGGACGCTGCGGCTCGAATCCGAGCCCGGCACCGGAACCGGCGTCTCGGCCTCCGTCCCCACACCGAACGGAAACCGTCGATGACCGAGGACACCGCCGAGACGCCCGTGCGGCTCCTGATCGCCGACGACCACCCCGTCGTACGGGACGGGCTGAGCAGCATGTTCGCCTCCGCCCCTGGGTTCGAGGTGCTGGGCGAGGCCGCCGACGGCGCCGAGGCCGTCCGCATGGCCCGGCGACTCGAACCCGACGTGATCCTGATGGACCTGCGCATGCCGGGCATGGACGGGCTCGCGGCGATCACCGAGCTGGCCCGGCTCGGCGTCACCGCGCGAGTGCTGGTCCTGACCACCTATGACACCGACTCCCACGTGCTGCCCGCGATCGAGGCGGGCGCCACCGGCTACCTGCTCAAGGACTCTCCCCGCGAGGATCTGCTGCGGGGCGCGCGGGCCGCCGCGAAAGGCGAGACCGTGCTCTCCCCGTCGGTGGCGGCGTGGCTGATGAACCGCGTCAAGACGCCCTCCCGGCAGGTGCTCAGCCGCCGGGAACTGGAGGTCCTCGAACTGGTCGCGGGCGGCAACACCAACCGCGAGGCCGCCGCGAAGCTGTTCATCACCGAGGCCACGGTCAAGAGCCACCTGCTCAACATCTACGCCAAACTCGGGGTCGGCGACCGGGCGGCAGCCGTCGCCGAGGCCTTCAACCGGCGACTGCTCACTCCCCAGTCGCCGGAAGGAACCTGACCGCGCTCAAGGAGTCCGGGCCGCCGACCGCGCGCCACGCCCAGTCGGCGGCGACCTCGGGCGCGGGCATCGGGTCGAGTTCGAGCCAGGCGGTCAGCACGCCCATGAGCGCGCCGGTGATGCCCGCCGCCGCGATCTCCGGGGGCAGGCCCGACACCTTCCCGCGCCCGAAGGCCTCGATGGCGAGAGTCGCGATCAACTCGATCCTCCGGCGCAGCCTCGCCGTGGCCAGCGGGGAGCCGTGGGGTCCCAGGGTCTTGCGGTAGAGCGAGGCGTGGTCGGCGAGGTGCTCCACGTACCGCAGCAGCAGCGCCAGCGTCTGCGGCTCCGACTTCACCTCCATGTCGAGCACACCGGCACCCGCCTTGGCCGCCTGTTCGTCGAGGGCGTCGGCCAGCAGCGTGTCCTTGTCGGGATAGTGCTGGTAGAAGGTGCTCCGATTGACCGTCGCCCGCTCGGTGATGTCGGCGATCGAGATCGCGTCGAGGTCCTTCTCGCGGGCGAGCGCGAGCAGCGCTTCCTGGAGCAGGTTGCGCGTACGGGCGATGCGACGGTCCACTCGATCATTCTCTCAGGTCATGTGCCGGACCCCGGATGGTAATCCGACACGCGTTGGATAACCAACAGGCGTTGGTTTACCGTTGCGGAAGCCGTACCCCTCTCGCGGTCCCCTGTGTCCGCCCGAATCAAGGATCACCATGGCCTCTTTCCTCTACCGTCTCGGACGCGCCGCGTTCCACCGGCGGTGGCTCGTCCTCATCATCTGGCTGGTCGCCGTGGCCGGCATCAGCGTCGGCGCGGTCGCCTCCGGCCTGAAGATGACCGACGCGTTCACCATTCCCGGTACCGACTCCGCCCGTGCCCAGGAGATCCTGGAGGAGAAGTTCGGCCGCGTCGCCGGCGGCGGTGACGACCACGACGAGACCGCGCCGGCCTCATCGCGGATCGTCGTGCAGGCGCCCGAGGGCGTCGACTTCACCACCGGCGACGGGCTGCCCGCCGTGCTCGGCGCGGTCGCGCCTCTCGGGGACGCCGCCGACGTCGTCGAGGTCTCCGACCCCGTCGAGTCCCAGGCCATCGCACCCGACGGCTCGGTCCTCTATGTCGACGTCCAGTTCGGCGGCCCCGCCAAGGACGTCGACGCCGGTACCAAGGACGCGATGGAGGCGATCGCCGACACCCTTGAGGACAGCGGCTATACCGTCGCCCTCAGCGGCGGCCCGTTCAAGGCGGCGCTGGAGATCCTGTCCCCGACCGAGGCGATCGGCGTGCTCATCGCCCTGATCGTGCTCGTGGTGACCTTCGGTTCGCTGCTCGCCGCCGGGATGCCGCTGCTGACCGCGCTGCTCGGGGTCGGCATCGGCGTCGGCGGCGTGCTGTCGCTGTCGGCGGTCGTGGAGATCTCCTCGGCGACGCTGACCCTCGCGCTGATGCTCGGCCTGGCCGTCGGCATCGACTACGCGCTGTTCCTGCTCTCACGGCACCGGCAGCAGCTCGCCACGGGCATGGATCCGGCCGAGTCGACCGGGCGGGCCGTCGGCACGGCGGGAAGCGCGATCGTCTTCGCCGGCCTGACCGTCGTCATCGCGCTGGCCGGCCTGGCCGTCACCGGTATTCCCTTCCTGGCCATCATGGGTCTGGCCGCGGCGGCGACCGTCGCCGTCGCCGTGCTGGTCGCGGTGACGCTGGTCCCGGCGATCCTCGGCTTCGCCGGGAAGCGGCTCGTGCCTCGCGGCCGGGCGGCCCGCACGGCCGAGCGCGTGCACTCCGCCGACAACCGCTGGGGCCACTGGGTCACCGCGCATCCGGTCGTCACGCTGCTGCTCGGCGTGATCTTCCTCGGCGCGATCGCCGCCCCCGTGGTGTCGATGCGCCTCGGTCTGCCCGACAAGGGCAGCGAGGCTGAGGAGAGCGGCGACCGGCAGGCCTACGACATGCTCGCCGAGGGCTTCGGTCCCGGCATCAACGGTCCGCTCGTGGTGCTCGTCGACGGTGACGCCGGCGACCCGCAGGGCCTCGGCGCCGCGATGGTCGCGACGCAGACCGCCATCGACGACCTCCCCGGGACGGCCTACGTGGCACCGCCGATGCCGAACGGGACGCCCGACGCCAACGGGCTGCCGACCATGAACGGCGCCTCGGCCGCGCTCATCTACGTCCTCCCCGAGACCGGACCCAACGAGGAGGCGACCGCCGACCTCGTGCACGCGGTCCGCGGACTTGAGGCGGGTGCGGGGACCACGGTGTGGGTGACCGGGTCGGCGGCGGCCAACATCGACGTGACCGAGAAGCTGGAGAACGCGCTGCCGGTGTTCCTCGCCATCGTCGTCGGGCTGGCGCTGATCCTCCTGCTGATCGCGTTCCGCTCGCTGCTGGTGCCGCTGACCGCGGCCCTCGGGTTCCTGCTGACCGTCGCGGCCGCCTTCGGCGCCACCACGGCGGTCTACCAGTGGGGTTGGCTGTCGGACGTGTTCAACGTGACGGCGACCGGGCCGCTGCTGTCGTTCATGCCGGTGCTCCTGGTCGGCATCCTGTTCGGCCTCGCCATGGACTACCAGGTCTTCCTGGTGTCGCGCATGCGCGAGGACTACGTGCACGGCCTGGCCACCGACGACCCACCGCTGAAATCGGTGCGCTCCGGTTACGCCCACGGCGTCCGGGTCGTGCTGGCCGCCGCGCTGATCATGGTCGCGGTGTTCTCCAGCTTCGTGTTCTCCGGCTCGGCCGTCATGGCGCCGATCGCCTTCGCGATGGGCCTGGGCGTGGCCATCGACGCGCTTGTCGTGCGGATGACCATGATCCCGGCCGTCATGGCGCTGCTCGGCCGCTCGGCGTGGTGGCTGCCGCGCTGGCTCGACCGGATCCTGCCGAACGTCGACATCGAGGGCGCCTCACTGGAGCGCCGCGCCGACGTCGAACCCGAGCGGGTGGACGCCCGGGTCTAGAGCCCTCGGCTCACAGCGGGGGCGGTGCCGGTGCGCCGCTCCCGCTTCGCCGTCTCACGAGGGGATCTCGCCCAAAGGTCAGGGCGCCCGCTTCTTGCGCAGACCGAGGCCGATGAGGACGAGCCCCAGGATCGCCGTGACGGGCCCGATCACCGCCCACATCTTCTGTCCGTTCATGCCGCCGCTCTGCCCGAGCAGGTCCAGCCCCTGAAGTGTCCAGACGGCGCCCGCCAGGACGAGCAGCGTTCCGAGGATCAGCCAAACCCAGCGCATCGACGACTCCAGACATGAGTGCTTCTTGGGGTTCGCTCATCGTGGCACGCCCGGCGGCCGTTCAGGGCCGGTGGCGCGCCGCGATCTCATGCGCGCCCGGTGCGCCGTCGCGGCTGGAGCACGCCGGCGAGCAGGACCACGACGACACCGGCGGCCGGTACGACCAGCAAGCCCGTGCGCAGCCCGGCGGCGTCGGCGAGGAGGCCGACCAGCGGCGGTGACAGCAGGAAGCTCAGCCGCATGAGCCACGACACCAGAGTGAGGCCGGTACCGGCCCGCAGGCCGGGGAGTTCGTCGGCCTCGTGCATGGCCGCCGGGACGAGCGTTGACACACCGAATCCGGCCGCGGCGAAACCGGCGATCGTGCCGGGGACGGTCGGGAAGGCCAGCGCGAGGCCCATGCCGGCGGCGACCAGCAGGCCGCCGGATCGCGCGACGGCGCGCTGCCCGAAACGGTCGACGAGACGGTCGCCGATCAAGCGCCCGACGAACTGGGCGGCGACGAGCGCGATGAACCCGGTCGCGGCGAGCGCGGCGGGAGCGCCGAGGTCGACCGAGAGGTAGAGGGCCGCCCAGGAGCTGCCGGCGTCTTCGACGAGGGTGCCGCCCATCGCGATGAGGACCAGTGCACCGAGGATCAGCAGGGTCCGGGCTCCGATGGCGGATCGGCCGGTCTCGCGCGGGGTCGCGCCCGAAGTCGCGTCCTCGTCGCGTCCGGGCAGGCAGAAGCGCTGCGCGACCAGCGCGATCGTCGTGCACAGCGCGGCCGCGATGCCGAGGTGGACTCCGCGGCTGAGGCCGACGGCGATCGCGCCGGCGGCCATGGCGCCACCGAGGACCGCGCCGATGGACCACACGGCGTGCAGGGAGTTGATGATGGAGCGGCCGTAGCGCCGCTGAACGCGCAGGCCGTGGGCGTTTTGGGCCACGTCGGTGACCGAGTCGGTGGCGCCGGCCAGGAACAGCAGCGCGGCGAGCGCCGCCGGGGTGGGCGCGAGGACGGCCGCCAGGAGGCCGAGGCCGGTGAGGATGGTGCCGGCGACGGCCATGCGCGCCGATCCGAAGCGGCGGATGAGCGCGGCCGCGGCGAGTCCGGCGGCGATGGCTCCGGCGGGGAAGGCGGCCACGATGAGGCCGTAGGCGGAGTTGTCGAGCGCGAGGTCGGCCTTGATCTGCGGGAGCCGGGGCACGAGGTTGGCGAAGAGGGTCCCGTTGGTGAGGAAGAGGGCCGCGACGGCGGCTCTGGCTCGCCGGAGCGCCGCGGACGGGCGGGCTGCGGCGTCGACGGTCATGATCTCGAACGTACCGCCTTCCCGAGTGCTCTTTCCGTCCGTCAGGCGGCGGGGGCGCCGATCCACGTGTCGACCCTCACGGCATTGTGGCGGCGGTGCGATGGCCTGGGGAAACGGCGTCGGCGATCGGGTGTCCACAAGGGATACCGGCCGCCATGCGCTCCTTCGTGAAGGCGTGCGTGACCTGTGCCCCAACCGCACACTCGCCGCACATCGCTCGAAAAGGATCACCGGGGGAGCAACTTTCCGCACCGGCGATCACGTATAAATCCTCGCGGGCCGAACGGCCCGGGCCCACGACGAAAGCAGGACACATGCGCAAGCGGATCCTCCCCCTCCTCGCCACGACCGCCGCGGCGCTGGCGATCAGCCTGGCGGCGGCGGCCCCTGCCCACGCGGGCACCAACGGCGACGCCGGGACCATCGGCAGCGGCAGCTTCACCGCCAACGCCGGGACGCTGTTCTTCGCCCACGACGGTGAGATCTTCTACGTCGAGGACAACCACGCCGACGGTGCGGGCGTCATCGCGTACTGGTGGATCGGCAGCACCTACCAGGGCGAGATGTACAACGGCGGCGGCGCCAACACCAGCAAGACGTTCAACAAGTCCGTCACCGACGGCCTCCAGGTGCGCTTCCAGGTCTGCGTCAGCGACAACGGCTCGGTGAAGACCGGCACCTGCTCGGCGATCCGCAGCGCCATCGCGTGATGTGACCGGCGAAGGGGCGCGCCGCATCGCGCGCCCCTTCCCGCGTCAGGCGGCAGTGCGGATCACCCGCTTTCCCGCCAGCGCCGCGGCGAGCAGCGCGATGACCGCGCCCACGACCACGGCGGCCGCGTACGGGAGCGGCGCGAAGGCCGCCGCCGGTGAGCCCGTCTTGGCGACGGCGAAGGGGACGACGCACGCCATCGCGCCGATCGTCCCGGCGACCACGCTCGCGGCGATTCCCGTGCCCACCTCCCGCAGGAGCATCCGCAGGGTCTGCGCACGTGTGGAACCGACGAGCGACATGGTCGCGAACTCCGTGCGCCGCTGGCCGATCGACGCCACGAGGTTGTTCGTGAGCGCGATGGCCATGAAGGCCGCGATCAGCACGACGACCAGGTAGTTGATCGCCGCCAGGAGCTGCGCGGTCCCGCCGGGGACGGCGTGGCGGTTCTCCACGTCCTGCATCGCGAGGGTGCCCGCGCTGATCCCGACGAACAGCGTCAGGAAGGTCACCAGCGGCCGGATCCGGCGAGGGACGACGGACACGTTGATGCGGGCGACGTGCCCGGGAGCGCTCGCCCCGGCGCGGCCGAGCCGGTTGGCCAGCGCCAGCAGTTCGGTGGCCAGCATGCACAGACCCACGGCGACCAGCACGACGGCCGGACCGGTCATGGCGGTGGTGAGGATGCTGTCGGCGTCCATGCCGAGCACGGCCGAGGACGACCCGAGTCCCGCGATCAGCAGCACCACCGCCGCCGTGCGCCGGAAGCGGTCGCCGCCACGCCCGCCCAGCGCGGTCGGTTCAGGGTCGGCGACGGGACTGCGGGCGGCGAGCGTGCGGCTCCCGATCCAGGCGGCCACGACACTGACGACGAGCACGAGCAGCGCCGCGATCACCGGCAGGGCGGCGCCGGGCGCGTAGACCGTGCCGCTCCCGATCAGGCCGGCATCGTGCATGCGATCCAGCACGAACGCTCCGGTGAGCAGGCCGACGGCCAGGCCCGGGACGGCGGCGATCGTCGCGACCGTGAGGGTCTCCCCCGCGATCCTGGTCTGCACCTGGCGCGGGGTCGCCCCGACCAGGCGCAGCCCGGCGATCTCCCCGGCGCGCCCGGCGAGCGCGACACCGACGGTGGAGACCATCGCGAACAGCACGATCGCCACGACCCACCCGCCGAGGATGATCGGGAACTGGGTGAGGAAGCTGCGGTCGGCGACGTGGGTGGTGTCGGAGAAGCCGGTGGCCAGGAGTGCCGCCATGGCGGTCACCAGGACGGTGCCGATGAAGGCGACGAGCCCGCTGGCGGCGGCTCCGCCACGGTGATGGGCCAGTGAGCGGAGCACTCAGACCACCCCGGCGGTGTCGGCGGCGCGTTCGGCGGACTCGACGAGCGTGGCCATGCGGGCGGCGACGTCGGGGGCCGAGGGTCGCCGCAGATGGTCGACGATCATGCCGTCGGCGAGGAAGAGGACCTGGTCGGAGAAGGAGGCGGCGACCGGGTCGTGCGTGACCATGATGATCGTCTGCCCGTTGTCGGCGAGGTCGCGGAGCAGGCCGAGGACGTCGCGGGCGCTGCGGATGTCGAGCGCGCCGGTCGGTTCGTCGGCGAAGACGACCTCCGGGCCGGTGATCAGGGCGCGAGCGACCGCCACCCGCTGCTTCTGCCCACCGGAGAGCTGGTGCGGGCGGTGGCCGCCGCGCGCGCCGAGGCCGACGCGGTCGAGGAGGGCCGCGGTGTGGCGCGGATCGGGCCGGCGGCCGTCGAGGCGCAGCGGAAGCTCGACGTTCTCGCGCGCGGTGAGCGCGGCGAGCAGGTGGAAGGCCTGGAACACGAAGCCGACACGACGGCGGCGGAGCCGGGTCAGGGCGGTCTCGTCGAGGCGGGAGAGGTCGGCGCCGCCGAGTTCGACCGTGCCGGACGTGGGCTTCTGGAGGCCCGCGGCGCAGTGCAGCAGCGTGGTCTTGCCCGACCCGGACGGTCCCATGATGGCCGTGAAGGACCCGCGCGGCACGTCGAGGTCGACGCCGCGAAGCGCGTCGACCGGGCCGGCCTCGCCGTCGTAGCGGCAGCGCAGGTCATGGATTCGCACGACGGGCGGGGTGCCCGGGGTGCGCGAGGGATGCGACATGATGTCCTCTTTCAGATACATACGTTCGTTTGAAACGAACGTTTACCTGATACGGTAGCACCATGGGCCACAAGGAGAATCTGATCCGCGCCGCGCGCGAATGTCTGCTGCGTACGGGCTACGCGCGCACCACGGTGCGGGAACTGGTCGCCTCCTCGGGGGCCAACCAGGCGTCGATCAACTACCACTTCGGTTCGAAGGAGGCGCTTCTCACCCGAGCGCTCATCGAACTCAACACCGAGTGGGGCGAGCTGCTGTTCCTCGCCCTGGAGGGCCCGAAGGACAGCGTGGGCGCCGATCGGGCCGAGGCCGACCGCGGACGCTGGGAGCGCATCATCGACTCGATCCAGGCCAACCGCGAGCTGTGGTTCGTGAACTTCGAGTCGGTCGCCTACACCCAGCACGACCCGGCGATAAAGGCGATGAACGCCGAGGCGCAGAAGACCTCGCGGACGGCCCTCGCCGCGGCGTTCGCCGACCTCGGCGAGGACGCCGATCCCGAGCACGCGCACGCCGCCGGCTCGCACTACTACTCGCTACTGGTCGGGACGGCCCTCCAGTGGCTGACCGACCCGGCGGCCGCGCCCACGGCCGCCGAGATCGTCGCGGCGGACACCCGCCGGGAAACTCACGAGTGGGCCTGACCACCCTCAGCTTGTCGACCACCACGTCGACGAAGACGCCTCGACGAACCCCAGCGACTCGTAGAGCGGCCGCCCCAGCCGGGACGCGGTGAGCGTGAGCGGCGTTTGCGCCAGGCCCGCCGTGGATCCGAGCATGACCGCGCGGCCGACGCCCTTCGAGCGGTGGGCGGCGGGCGTCGCGACCCAGTAGTGACTGCCGATGCCGTCGGCGACGACGGTGACGCACGCGCCGGCGACGGAACCGTCGAGAACCGCGACGAAGACGTCCACGCCGGGCTGTTCGAGCAGCGCCGTGGGGAACAGCTCACCGGGCCGGTACGGCTCGAACCTGGCCAGCTCGAAGCCGTCGATCACGGCCCGCTCGGCCGCCCGGAGGTCCTCCTCGTCGCGCACCGCGACGACCTCCATCGCGGGCGCCGCGACGGGCCCGGGCAGGCGCAGCATGACCGGCATCCGCCAGTGACGCATGCCCAGGAGACTCAGATCGGTGGCGCTGAAGGGATCCTCGGCGTCGACCGGCCCGGCGGCGCCCCGCGCGAGGGCGGTGATCTCGGCGATCTCGGCCTCGTCGAGATCGGGTTCCTGAATGAGGACGCGCGTGCCGGCGCGTTCGTCGCCGACCACGGCGAGGAAGGCACGGCGGGCGAGGACCTCGTGTCCGCGTGAACGGGCGGTCGCCGTCCAGAACGCGGCGGAATTGCGGGCCTGGCGAAGCGGGGCCTCGGCGAGGGCGGGCGGGTTCGTCTGGATCTTCATGCCGATCACGGTAGGCGCCGAGCGGACCGGCCGAAAGCGCCATTCCGGGCCCGTTCGTTGGGACCACCCGAAAGAACATGCAACTAATGGTTGCATGACGGCGAATCCTCGACTAACGTGATGTGCAACCAAACGTTGCACATGGAGGAATCATGAAGAGCATGGAATACGGCAGCATCGAGCGCGAGATCCACGTCGAGGCCTCGCCCGAGATCGCCTACCAGGTCGTCAGCCGCCCCGAGCACATCTCCCAGTGGTGGTCCGACGACGCGAGCTTCGAGTCGAAGCCGGGAGCGGTGGGCGAACTGGTCTGGGGCGACAGGGAGGGCGTCGAGCCGCTGACCATCGTGGAGGCCGACCCGCACAAGCGGTTCGCCTTCCGCTGGGCCTACCCCGACGGCACCGTCTCCGACAGCGCGAAGTCGCTGCTGGTGACCTTCGACCTCACTCCCTCGGGAAGCGGCACCACGATCCGGCTCACCGAGACCGGTTTCCGCGAGCTGGGCTGGGACGAGGCCAAGGCGGCCGAACTGTACGCCGACCACGTCAAGGGCTGGGACACCTTCGTCCCCCGCCTCGACGAGTACGCCAACCGGCTCGGATCCGCGAAGTGACCGTCGACGACGAACTCTGGTCGGCGGTCGGTGATCCGACCCGGCGCCGGATGCTCGACCTGCTCCTGGCCGACGGCGAAGGCACGGCCACGAGCCTCAGCACACGGCTTCCCGTGACCCGGCAGGCGATCGCCAAACACCTCGGCGTGCTCGACCGCGTCGGACTGGTGCACGCGACACCCTCCGGGCGGGAGAGGCGATACCGGGTGGACGAGCGGCAACTCGCCCGCGCGGTGGCGCAGCTGTCGTCGGTGGGGGCGACCTGGGACGCGCGTCTGCGGCGCATCAAGGAGATCGCCGAGGCGATTCAGCGCACCGCGGACCAGCACAGGCCACAGCACAACCCGTAGGCACGACACACGGCGAAGGAGAAGACAATGGTGGACATCCTGCACAAGGTCGGCGTCCGGTCGAGCGTCGACGAGGTCTTCAAGGCCCTGACGACCGCCGACGGTCTGGCCGGCTGGTGGACGACCGACACCAGCGGTGTCGGCGACACGGTCGGCGGCCGGCTCGAATTCCGGTTCGGCGACCTCGGCGGATTCGACATGAAGGTCGTCGAACTCGTCCCCGACGAGAAGGTGCTCTGGGAGGTCATCGACGGTCCCGAGGAGTGGGTGGGGACGCACGTGGGCTTCGATCTGTCACAGTCCGCCGACTACGCCTCGGTGCAGTTCAAGCACGCGGGCTGGAAGGAACCGGTGATGTTCATGCACCACTGCAGCACCAAGTGGGCGGTGTTCCTGATGAGTCTGAAGGCCATGATCGAGACCGGTAAGGGCGCTCCGGCGCCGAACGACGTCAAGATCGACGACTTCAACTGAGCCCCGCGAGGGGCCTGCGGACCCGGCCAGGTGGGCGACATCCCACCCGGCCGGGTCCGTCCCGTGCTCAGCGCCGGGGATGCGCCAGGAAGAAGTCCCAGGTGATGCCGCTGGCGTCGGGGCCCGAGGGATCGCCGTAAAGACTGCACGAGCAGCCACCGGGGTAGGAGTGCCCGGCGCCGTCGATCATGTACAGCTCCAGCACCGAACCCTGCCCCGGGCCCGAGTAGACCGAGTGCGTGTACGTCCGGCCACCGGGGACGCTCCCCCGCACGACCGACTCGGCGACGGCGTCGATGTCGCCGTCGTCGGCGCCGTCGAGGGCGAGGTCGTCGGTCTGCGCCCACTGCTCGATCACCCGCCCGGCGGTCGCGGGCGGCACGACCGGGTCGGCCGAACCCTGGAACACCAGCACGGGAACCGATCGGGCCCGCGAGCCCATCTCACGCCAGCCCGCCCGGCCCTGCTCGTCGGGATCGCGCTGCGCGAGGATGTCGCACTGGTACTCGCAACCGGCGCCCATGGCCACGGCGGCGAAGACGTCGGGGTAGGTCACGCCCAGGATCCCCGACATCACCGCCCCGGCCGAGATGCCGGTGGCATAGATCCGCGCGCTGTCCACGGTGTACTGCGAGCGGACCTTCTGGGTGATCCCGGCGATGAGCGAGGGCTCGCCGAGACCGCGGTGCTGATTGGTCGGCAGCGGCCAGTTCCAGCACTGCGCGGGGTTGGCGAGGGTGCTCTGGTCGGGGAAGACGACGATGAAGCCGCGCTCCTCGGCCAGGGCGCTGAAACCGGTGAGCAGGTCGAAGCCGAAGCTGTTCTCGGTGCAGCCGTGCAGCGCGACCAGCAGCGGCATCGGCGTGCCGGGACGGTATGTGGAGGGCACGTAGCCGTGGTAGTCGCGGACGCCGGCGAGGCCGGCGTGGACGCCGTAGAAGTACCTCCCGCTCGCCGCCTGAGCCGGGACGGCGAAGGCGGTGAGCAGGGCGGCTAAGACCGCGGCGAGGGCGATCGCCCGTTTGATCATCGGAGGGTTCCTTTCTCGTCGATGGATGTGCGCAGAGCCTTCTTGTCGAACTTGCCGACGCCGGTGCGCGGGATGGCCTCCAGCAACTCCATCCGCTCCGGAAGCTGCCAGCGCGCGAATCCGTTGCCCAGCAGGTGTTCGCGCAGCGACTCCAGCCGCGGCTCGCGTCCGGGCGCGGGGACCACGCAGGCGAGCGGCCGTTCCTGCCAGCGCGGGTCGGGGATCGCCACGACGGCGGCCTCGGCGACGTCGGGGTGCCCCATGAGGGCGGCCTCCATGTCGACCGAGGAGATCCACTCGCCGCCGGACTTGATCAGATCCTTGGTGCGGTCGGCGATCCGGATGTAGCCGTACGGGCTGCCGACCGCGACGTCGCCGGTGGCGAACCAGCCGTCGGTGAACTGGCCGGGTGCCTCGCCGTGCAGGTATCCGTCGACGACCCACATGCCGCGCACGTGCAGGGCGCCCATCGTCCGGCCGTCCCAGGGAACCTCCTCTCCTCGTCCGTCCCTGATGGACACCTCGACGCCGGGAGAGGCGATCCCGGCCTGCGCGCCGGCCTCGTCGAGGAGGCGCTCGTCGTCCCAGTGGCGCATGTGGTGCTTGGGCCAGGCGACGCTGCCCAGCGGCGAGGTCTCGGTCATGCCCCACGCCTGGACGAGCGGGATCCCGAACTCCCGGCGGTACCGGTCCACCAGGGATCGCGGCGGCCGGGCGCCGCCGCAGACAACGTGCCGCAGGTCGGGCAGGCTCAGCCCCGTGGCCGTGAGGTGCTCGGCGAAGTCGAGCCACACCGTCGGGACGCCCGCCGAGACGGTGACCTCCTCGGTGAGCATCAGCTCGGCGAGGCGGGCGGGTGTCAGCGGGCCGGCGAGGAAGACCTGCTTGGCGCCGACCATGGTCGCCGCGTACGGCATTCCCCAGGCGTTCCCGTGGAACATCGGGACGACCGCGAGGCCGCAGTCGCCGGGTCCCAGGCCCAGTCCCGAGCCGGCGGCGACGCCGAAGGCGTGCAGGACGGTCGAACGGTGCGTGTAGACGGCGCCCTTGGGATCGCCGGTGGTCCCCGAGGTGTGGCAGATCCCCAGTGGACGGTGCTCGTCCCACTCCCGGCGCGGGTAGCCCGGTTCATGGACGGCGATCAGGTCCTCGTAGGACACCAGGCCCGGCAGGTCGACGGCGTCGGTGTCGGTGTCGCCGAGGACCAGCACGTGGCGCACCCGGCCCAGACCGCCGGCCGCCTTGGCCGCCACCAGGAGCGGGAGGAGATCGGCGTCGGCGAGGATCACCTCGTCGCCGCCGTGCTCGATCACCCTGGCCAGTTCCGCCGGGGAGAGCCGCAGGTTGAGGGTGTGCAGGACGCGGCCGGTGCCCGGGACGGCGAAGTAGGCCTCCAGGTGCCGGTGGGAGTTCCACGCGAGCGTGCCGACGACGGCGTCCTCGGCCAGTTCCAGACCGTCGAGGGCGGCCATGAGCATTTCCGCGCGGTCGCAGAAGTCGCCGTAGGTATAGCGGTGCACCGCGCCGCCGGGCAGGCCCGTGACGATCTCGACCTCGCGGTGATGGCGGGCGGCGTGACCGAACAGCGCCCAGATGTTGAGGTTCATCCGTGCTCCTTTAAGCGGTCGCAGCGGCGCGCGAACTCGACGACGGCGTCGGCGACGGTCGTGGCGCCCGGCTCGTCCATCGCGATCGTGTAGTGGGTCGTGCCGGGCAGGAGCCGGTCGGTGAAGTCCTTGACGAGCTCGGCGGCCGCCGACGCGTCGGGGATGAGGCCCGGCTGGCCGGGAAGGAAACCGTGCTCGGCGCGCAGGAGCAGGACCGGCACCGACAGTCCGGCGAGGCGTTCACGCAGGACCTCAGGGGCGAGGCTGTCGACGAGGTCGGCCCGGACCGCGTCGGCCGAGGCCCGCGGACGCAGGGCGGGCGGCTCACCGCCGAGGTCGTAGCGCAGGTAGGCCTCCACCCAGCGCCGGCCGGGGCCGTCCCAGCTCGCCTCGGGGAAGACCGGGAGGGCACGCCAGAAGTCGAGGTAGGACTCGGTGTCGGGAAAGGTCTGGTGGAGGCGGGCCAGCTGCGGGGCGAGGAGCTGCTCGACCGGGACCGGCGGCGCGGGGACGGGGACCCCGCCGTCGATGAGCACCAGGCCGCCGACGCGCTGTGGGTACATGGCCGCGAGCGCCACCGCCACGTACGCGCCCATCGAATGGCCGACCACGACGCTCTCGCCGAGGCCGAAGGAGACCATCGCGGCGGCGGTGTCCCTGGCGTGCTGGGCCATGCCGTACGGGCCGTGCTTGTCGGAGCGGCCGCGCCCGCGCAGGTCGAAGGCCAGGAGCGGGCGGCGGCCGGCAAGGCGTTCGGCGATGCCGGCGAAATTGACGTGCGAGGCGGTGAGGCCGTGCAGCGCCACGACGGCCGGGCCCTGGCCGGGCCAGTGGCCGAAGGCGAGTTCGGCGCCGTCGCCGGTGACGCGGCCCTGCGCGGGGTGGTCGGGGATGATGGCCATGGGGCTCCCATACGAACGATCGTTTGGTACTGGTGGGAGCCAGTGTGGGGCGGTGTTGGGCGGGTGTCAAGAGGTGGGACGGGTAGTGGTGGGCGGAGAAGGGCGATGCGGACTCTTTGGTCCGCCGCGGACATTCACCCGGTGATCTTCGGTCCGGTTCAACGGCTACCGCTCGGTAATAGGAACCCGAGCATCGAAGATCACCCCAGTCGTGAAAACTAAGGCGTCGAATCGCCGATCGACTCGTACGAACAAGATCGACAATGGGAGCGGCCATGCAAGCCAAACGTCTATTCTGTTCGACGTTCCTCTCGTTCGCCTTAGCCGCTACGAGTTCCTGTGCCGCACAGTCGGCAACGATCGACATGCCGGCGGACCCGGCCGAATCGCGAGCGTATGAACCGCCATTGGCGTTCGACCTTGAGAATCCCGTCCCGATGCCCGAAGAGGTGATGGCCGCACACCCGGGAAGTCCGAACGGAATCGAGAGCAGTTTTCCCGTCGCGCTGCGCGGGCCGATCACTTACGCCCTTTCCACGCTGGCACTGACGATCATCGATTCCCGCACGGGCGGGACACTTGCGACCATCTCACCGGAGAACGGCATCGGAGTCGAGCTCCGGGAGCACATGGCGCTCAACCGTCCGATCGCTCCAATCCTCATGAACCTCGACGGGAAGGATGTCGTGCTGGCGCCGTTCCTCGTCGACAAGCCGGTGACCGGCACTCAGCGCGGCGGGCACCTTGTCGAACTCCTCACCATCGACGCCCAGAGCCACGCGGTGGTGGGCCGTGCCGTCGTGGACATGCCCGCGGCGTCCTTCGAGGCGTCGCGGCTGAGCTTTCGACTCGTCGGTGCCGCGAAAGAGCGGGCCGTGCTGGCTCTCACGGTCCACGACGCACTCGAAGTCGCCGTCATCGACCTGCGCTCCCAGAAGGAGACCTGGCGCCGTACGGGATTCGACGCCATCACGGTGGCCTCGGACGCGGTCGTCGGAAGAGTGGCCGTACCGGACGCCGCACTGCCCGAATACGGCCAGGCCGGTCTGGCGATCGCCGACGGGAAGGTGCTCTGGAACCTCCGGGACAGCAGCTTCGCCTGGGCGCCGATCGTGCCCGCCGGCCCGCATCTCTTCGCGCTGGAGAAGGGTTCCGGATGGGGCCAGTACAGCTCGTTCGAGCTGTACGACGCGGCCACGGGCGAAATGCGCAACGACGTCACCGGCACACCGGTCTACGACAGTTGCCTCTATGACGACCTCTCCATCGTCGTGTGCCACCTCGCCGACCGGGCCGTGGGCGCCTTCGAAGCCACGACGGGCGAGTCACTGTGGGACTTCGACGACTCCGACGCGTCCCGGATCGCGCCTCAGGTCACCGCGACTTGGCACGGTGCCGTCTACGGACATACCGGCGACCAAGGCGTCATCCTCGACGCCCGCACTGGAGCCGACTGGGTTACCGACATCCTCTTCGCGCCGTACGCCCTCAACGGCCACGTGGCGATCAGCTTCACCGGGGGCGGCCGGCCCGCGGCCGTACTGCCCACGGGCTGACGCCGCCCCTCAAGCCAACATCCCCCGCGCGAAGCCCGTGTAGGTCTCCACCAGCTCGTCGACGTCGACCCCGAACTCCGGGCGCCACCACTCGGCGACGCGGATGCCGATCGACCCGAGCGCGGTCACCGCCAGCAGCGGCTCGCACTCGCGGAAGACTCCGGCGCGCTGACCGCGCACCACGACGTCGAGGAACAGCTCCTCGGCCCGCACGCGCATGGCGTACGCCTGCCTGCGCGTGTCTCCCGTCAGCGCCTCCAGTTCACGGCTGCACACGCGTGCCAGCAGGGGGTACTCGGCGTGCAGCCGCACGTGGGCGCCGACGAGCGCGGTCAGCCGGCCGGCGGGATCCTCGCCGACTTCGGCGAGCGCGGTGGTCAGTCTTTCCAGGTGCTCGTCGTGGCCGTGCCGGATCAGTTCGGCGAGGATGTCCTCTTTGGACTTCACGTGGGCGTAGACGGTGCTCGGGTGGATGCCGACGGAGCCGGCGAGATCGCGGACGGACACGGCGTGGAACCCGCGCGCGGCGATCTGCCGCAGCGCCTCTTCCAGTAGCCGGCGCATCGTTCCGGTGGCGGTGACGCGCGGCGGGAGCACGTCGCCGGCGGCGCCTTCGATGGGCGGGCCGTGGTCGGCGGCCAGGCGCAGGAGGTCGGCGCGGTCGGGGCGGCCGTCCGGCTTGGTGGTCACGGGCGGAGTCTAGTGGGCGGCACGCGGACGGGGACCCGTGAGCTGCGAGGGGTCGGCGGGTTGCGGCCTTTTCGTCGGATCCGGCGCCTACCCTGGCCGGGCAGGCGCCGACGACAGGGGGACCCGGGATGGCGAGCGGTGATCAGGTGGAGACGGAGTTCCCGCACGGCATCGGCAAGGTGGCCCGGCGCGAGCTGGCCGCGCACGGGTACACGCGCTACGAGCAGCTGACCGGCGTGTCGGCGGCGGCTCTGCTCAGACTCCACGGGATCGGTCCGAAGTCGATCCGGATCCTCGGCGAGGAGCTGGCCGACCGGGGACTGGCCTTCGCGGAGGAATGACCGCGCCCCGGCGACTCACGCGACGGCCAAGGCGATGCGGTACCCCTCCTCTTGGAGCGCGTCCATGGTCTCCTCGGGGTCGCCTGCCCGCGGTTCCAGCCACAGTTCGATGAGCCGGGTGATGGGCGCGGGCAGACGGTAGCGGGTCTGGACCTTCGGACTCCCCCACTGCGGGATGGTCGGCGTGAAGGGCTCCATCGGCGTGCCGGGCGCGAAGTCGAGTTCGAAGGCGTGGCCGATCGTCAGTTCGGTCGACGGCGTGGCCTCGACCGACATCACCGCGAAGGGGAACGAGTGCGCCTCAGGCGCTTCGAGCGCGACGTGGAGGTCGCAGTGCTCCCAGACGACGAGGATCCGGTCGGCGCGAAGGACGGACGGGAGCAGACCCAGGCGGGCGACGGCCTCGGCGGCGTCCTCACCGCGCTGGTAGGGACGCGAGCGGATGTGGCCTCCGTAGGGCTCCTCCCGGTCGTCGAAGAAGAAGTGGACGTGCGGCGGCATCACCGATCCGTCGAGGCGGAGTGCGGCGTCGGTGCCTTCGACGCTGGCCAGCCTCGCCGCGGCGGCGGCCGGGTGCTCGTCGGCGATCTCGGGTGGAGGGGTGGTCGTCATGGGGACTCCTCGGGTCGCGGCGGTGTGCCTCTCCGTATACCCACCATGCCGCAGAACAAGTTCACCGAGCCCGAAGGGCGTGTTCGAGTGGGTCTCCGCCAAGCCCTAGGCGGCGCAGAACTCGTTGCCCTCGGGGTCCTGCATGAGCCACCAGTGACCGGCCGGGCCCTTGTCGAACTCGCGGATCCGGGTGGCGCCAAGACCTTCCAGGCGTTCGACGAGGGCGTCGAGCCCGCCGGGTTCACTGTGGACGTCGATGTGCAGGCGGTTCTTGACCGTCTTGCCCTCCGGGACGTCCTGGAAGAGCAGCCGCCGGCCCTTTCCGACGCCACTGGTCTCGTCGAAGGGGTCTTCGGGGTGCCGGACCGCCGCGTACCCGCGGAAGATCTTGCCGCCGCCGTGCTCGGTGACCGCTTCCTCGGGGAGGTGGCCGGCCGCGAGCAGCTGCTCGATGAGCGCGCTCGGATCCTCCACCTCGTATTCGAGGGCGGCGGCCCAGAAGTCGGCCAGGGCGGGTGCGTTCTCGCTGTCGATGACGAGCTTCCAGTTCAGTGCCATGTAACTATTTATAGCGGTTACACGGGAGCGCGCGCAAGCGGAACAGGAACTCACTCGTAGGGCGGCCACCGACACCGCGGCGAGGACTGGACTAGAGCAGTGTTCTAGAAATATGCTCTACTCATGATAGTGAGGCGCCGGCCCGAGCGGCCTACGTCCCGCCACCCAGAAGGGGAACGCCCGTGAAGCCCTTGCAGGACTCGGATCCGCGCACCGTCGGAAGATACCGGGTGCTCGCCGAGATCGGCGAAGGCGGGATGGGCCGCGTCCTGCTCGGCGCCGCGCCGGACGGGAAACTCGTCGCGCTCAAGCTCATCCGGCCCCAGTTCGTCGCCGACGAGGGCTTCCGCACCCGCTTCCGGCACGAGGTCGACGCTTCCCGGCAGGTCGCGGGACCGTACACGGCCGCCGTCGTGGACGCCGACGCCGACGCGCCGACACCGTGGCTGGCCTCGGAATTCGTGCGAGGGCCGTCTCTCGAACAGGCGGTCGCGGCGAGCGGCCCTCTCCCCGAAGACCAGGCGCTGCGCCTCGCCGCCGGCCTGGCCGCCGCGCTGACCGAGGTCCACCGCGCGGGGATCGTGCACCGAGACCTCAAGCCCTCCAACGTGATCCTCTCCCCCGACGGCCCCAAGGTCATCGACTTCGGGGTCGCCCGGGCCGCCGACGGTGACGGCCGCAGCGCCCTGACGCACACCGGCTGGGTGGTCGGCTCACCGTCCTTCATGTCCCCCGAGCACGCCGGCGAGCAGCCGGTGAGCGCGGCGAGCGACATCTTCTCCCTCGGCTGCGTGCTCTACCTCGCCTGCACGGGGCGGGCGCCCTTCGAGGGCGCCACCCCCATGCAGGTCCTCTACCAGGTCGTCAACGGCCATCCCGACTTCAGCGCGATCGCACCCACGGTCCGCGCGATCGTCGAACGCTGCCTCGCCAAGGATCCCGCCGCGCGCCCGACCCCGGACGAGATCCAGCGGGCCGTCGGCATGGTCGCGCCGAGCGGGCAGCCGTGGACCCCTCCGGTGCAGCACATGATCGGCGAGCAGAACGCCGCGATCGGCTACTTCGCCTCCTGGTCACCGGGCGGTCCGCCCGCCGCGCCGACGGTTCAGGAGTACGCGCTCGCCGACGAGAGCGCGCGGCTCGATCAGATGGCGCACTACGAGACCGCGCCGGCCTGGCAGTACGCCCCGCCTCCCCCGTCGATCACACCCATGGGCGGGTGGCCGGCGCCGAGCGGGCCGCCGTTCCTGGCACCGCCGCCGCCGAAGTCGACCACGGCCCGGGACATGTCGATCGTCGGCGGCGCGTTCGTGCTCGTCCTGCTGATCGTGATCGCCGTCGTCATCGCCGTCAGCGGCGACGGGGACTCGGGAACGCTGGACACCGCCGGGGAGACCCCCACCGACTACTGGGACGATCCGGCGACCGAGGACACCGAGACGCCGACGACCGAGCCGACGCCCACCTTCGACCCCACCGACCTCGACGACGTCTCCACCGACGACACGCCGATCACCTCGACCGCGCTGCTCCCCGACTCCTTCACCGACTCCGAGGAAGTGCTCTACACACTGCGCTCGGCGGGCGAGGTCGGCTGCGAGCAGGACTCGCACACCGCGGACATCCAGGACATCCTCGACGACTACGGCTGCGACGAGATGGTCGTCGGCAGCTATGTCGACCACACCGACCAGATCCTCGTGTCGGTCATGGTGATGCCGCTCGACGACGCCGCCGGCGCCGAGGACGCCTACGACCGTGCGGTCGACACCTACACCCAGGACTGGGGGATCTGGTGCCCGGCCGACCCCGAGCCCGGCCACGAGATCTGCGACGAGGACCAGTACTGGTCGGACGCCGAGATGGCCGGTTACATGTCGCAGTCGCACCGGTACCTGATCCACTCCACGGCGCTCTACATCAACCTCAGCGAGGACGGCAGCATCACGGAGTGGGTCACCGCGGCCGCCGACGAAGCGGCGAGCGCGGCGGGCCCTCAGAACTATTACGACGACTGGTGACCGGCGGCCACGGTCGCGGCGAGCGCCGGCGCGAACTCCTCGAAGTCGATGCGGCGGTCGTGGTCGGCGTCGGTGAGCTTGAAGATCAGATCGATCTGCTCATTGGCCAAGATGCCCTCGTAGTACTTCTTCATCTCGCGAGGGGTGATGAATCCGTCGCCGTCGAGGTCGATCTCACTGAAGGCGCGGACGGCGTCCTCGAGTTCGCTCATGGTCTCGTTCCTTTGCGGGGGTAGGTATCGGGGGCGTTCGGGCGATCACCCTGTGGGCGGGTGCGGGTCCTTGCGGTAGGTGTTGCGTTCGTTGATCTCGCCATCCTTGCGGTGGCCGATCCATTCGAGGCCCTCGCGCTCGGCGGTACCCTGTGCCGCTTCCACCGCGTCGCTCTTGAGGTCGAAGTACGCCGATGCGCGGCCGCCGCCCTCGCGGAGGTTCTTCCACTGCTCGCGCTCCGCGTCCCACACGGTGTGGATCTCGCTGGTCATGGTCGATCTCCTCTCGTGTCGTCAGCCTCCTGGTGGCGGCTCCTCAGGGGTCTTACCCACAACGGGTCCGGTCAACCGCGCGGACGAACGGCGAAAAGCGTGTGACGACGCTCTCAAGGCATAAAAGGTCGATCTTGCGGGTAAGACCCTGTTACCCCTTTTGGAGGCCCACCATGACTCTTGGAACGCTCAGCGCCGCCCACCATGTCGCCGCCGCCCGTCTGCTCGACGACGGTGATCCCGCGTTCGAGGACGCCGACTTCGACACGGCGGTCCCCGTCGTGCTCGACACCCTTCCGGACGTGAACGACGTCGAGCGCGAACTTCGCGAAGAGGCCCGGCTGACGATCCTCTAGAGCGAACGCCATCTCAGCGCACTCCGGTGCCGACCGCGGCCGCGGTCGGCACCGGAGTTCTTTGTGCGCCGGTGCACCTGGGGTGGGTCTGGACCCACCCGGCCGGGGGTCTGGACGGATACCGGTGAAGGGCGCGCGTCCATAGCGTCTTCAAGGACCGGTTCGGTGCCCCCGCACCGCCGGGACCTGGAGGAACGCGATGTTCGTACTGCTTCTGCTCGGCCGGATCGAGCCGCGCCGGCGAGTCCTCGCCGGCGCGTCGTTCACCGTCGCCGGCCTCGCCTGGACCGTCGTGGCCCTGGCGGTGGCGCCCGGCTTCGCCGTGCACGGCCTGGTGACGGCCGTGACCGGTGCCGTCCTGTGGATCAGCGGTGTGATCGGCCGCCGGCGGGCGCGTCCGGACGGCGAGGTCACTCCCGCCGGCCACGGCGACGGGCGGTGAACCGGCGTGGTGAACACTGAGTCGATCACGGCGGAAGGAAAGACCATGGCATCGCGGCTGCGTTCGGGTGGAGCGATCCCGGTCGGCCTTTACCGGTCGGCGGTCCTGGTCGCGCTCACCGGGCCCGTGGCGCTGGTCGCCGCCGGGGTCGGTGTGCCCGGTCTGCTGTTCGCCCTGTCCTGGTCCGACGGCTCGTCGCCGCCCTTGGCGGTCCGGTTGCTCGCCCTCGGCGGCGAGATGCTGATGGCGCTGCTGTGGACGAGCGTCGCGGTGTGGCTCACGTGGGTCTTCGCCGGGCGCGCGCTCAGCGAGGCGGCCCGCAGGGTCCTCGGCCGCTGGCGGGGTGCGCCGATCGAGTCGAGCTACCTGCCGGTCGCGCCGGTGACGCGGATGGCGACGGGCTACTGGTGGAACGGCCACGAGTATCACGGCAGCGAGCGCGAGGCGCGCCGCCGCGCGCTCCTGGACGGCCTCCGGCGTGATCCGCAGGCCCGCCGTGACGCCGCCTGGCTGCTGGCCGCGGGCATCACCGTACTGCCGGTCGCGGCCCTCCCTCTCGCGTCCATCGCCTTCGGGGTCTGGCTCTGGCCGCCGCCTGGCCTCCGGCCCGTCGGTGCGGGGCTCGTCGTCGCGGGCCTGGCCGGTGCGCCGTTCGCGTGGCGCGTCGCCGGGCCGCTCGCCACCCGCCTGCTGACGCCTCCCCGCGGTTCCCAGCCGCCTCAGCGGGTCGAGGAGCTCGAAGCGATCCGGGCGGATCTGACCCGGACCCAGTTGTCCGAGCTGGAGCGGATCGAACGCGGGCTGCACGACGGGCCGCAGGCGCGGCTGGTCGCGCTGGGCATGTCGATGGGCGCCGCCGAGCGGCTCATCGAGCGGGACCCGGCCGCCGCCCGGAAGGTCCTCGCCGACGCCCGGGCCGCGTCGGCCGCCGCGCTCGACGAGCTGCGGTCGCTGGTCCGGGGCATCAACCCTCCCGTCCTCACCGAACGAGGACTCGTCGACGCGGTGCGGGCGCTGGCGCTCGACGCCCCGATCCCGGTCACGGTGCGAAGCGGCCTTTCCGGCCGGCCCGAGCGCCCGGTGGAGGCCGCGGTCTACTTCGCCGTCGCCGAACTGCTGGCCAACACGGCCAAGCACGCCGACGCCGCGTGGGTCACGGTCGAGTTCGACCATGGTGGTCGCGTGCTGACCGCGACGGTGACCGACGACGGCTCCGGCGGCGCGGTTAGCTCGCCCGGTTCCGGCCTCAGCGGCATCGAGCGGCGACTCGCGGCCTTCGACGGGAGCGTCCGGATCGACAGCCCGGCCGGCGGGCCGACCCGGATCGAGGTGACCGTGCCGTGCGCGTTGTCGTAGCCGAGGACCTGTTCCTCCTGCGAGACGGCCTGGTCCGCCTCGTCGAGGCGTACGGACACGAGGTCGTCGCCGCCGTCGACAGCGGGCCCGCCACCCTCGACGCGCTCCTCGCCCTGCGGCCCGACGTCGCCGTGGTCGACGTGCGCCTGCCGCCGACCTTCAGCGACGAAGGCCTCCAAGCGGCGCTCACCGCCCGCAAGACCGTGCCCGGCCTGCCGGTCCTGATCCTGTCCCAGCACGTCGAGCAGCTCTACGCGCGAGAACTGCTCGCCGACGGCCACGGCGGCATCGGCTACCAGCTCAAGGACCGCGTCTTCGACGCCGACCAGTTCGTCGACGCGCTCCAGAGGGTCGCCGACGGCGGCACCGCCCTCGACCCCGCGGTCGTCGCCAAGCTTCTCGGCGGCCGCGCCGACCCGCTCGCCGCCCTCACCGAACGCGAGCGGTCGGTACTGGAGCTGATGGCCGAAGGGCTCTCGAACGCGGCGATCGCCGGGCGGCTGTTCCTCAGCGAGGGCGCGATCAGCAAGTACACGACCGCGATCTTCGGCAAACTCGGCCTCACCGCCGACGACGACACCAACCGCCGGGTACGGGCCGTGCTCGCCTACCTGTCGCAGACCCGGGAGACGTGAGAGGCGGACCGGACCTTTCGGCCGGTCCGCCCTCATGCCGCAGTGATCAGGCGCAACGTGGGCCCGTGCAGCCCGCGCACCAGCAGTCGCCGGTGCCGGAGCAGCAGAAGCGGCAGATCTTGAAGTCGCAGCAGCCCGCCAGTTCCACGGCGCAGGCCCGTGCCGCGGTCTTGGGGACTACCCGGCGAAGCATCCAGTCGCCGACCTTGCCGATGATCCGGTCCATTCTCGTCTCCTCCAGATCGGTCTTCTCGTTGCCTTGAGCCGGTCACGGCGGCGGTACGCCGGCCCTCGCCGCGCGGCCGCTGGGCCGGTGGCCGCACTCGGCGGCCCGGGCGGTGGACCCGCCCCCTGACCCGGCTCGCCGGCGGCCTGCGGCCACCGACGCCGCCAGTGAAGCCCGCCGGCGCGTCAGATCCCTTTCATTCCCGCGTCATCGCCGCTCAGGGGCCCGGCGGTCACAGGCTCGTGAGCCTCGACGGCGCCGCGAGGGCGACAGCACCGCCCGCCGGCGGTGAGCGGCCGGTACAGGCGCCCCAGGCCTCGCGGCGGAAGGGAAGCCCGTCGGCCGGCACGCCGAGGGCGCCGAGGAAGCTCCGGACGACCGGGGCCGCGTCGAGGGGGTCGGCGCAGAGCTGTGGCGCCCTGTCCGGATGCGGCGAGGAAGCTCCGAGTCCGTCCGGCGACGTCGACCTCCCAAGGCCCCGAGGACCTTCACCGTCAAACTGGCACGGCCCCTCCTCCCGAACCGCGGAAGCGGCCGCGTGGGGCCTGTGTGGGCCCGGTCCAGCACTCCCCCGGCCTGCGACGACGCACGGATGAAGCCGTTGTGACAACCCCGGGCCATAGCCTCGGCGAACACCACGGGCACGAGTGGCCCGTGGTCGGGGAAGCACGGCCAGGTCCCCGCCGCCGGACGGGGCGGCGGGGGCCGCGTGCCCGCTCCAGCGTCACGGCCGGGTTCGCCAAAGGACCCCCACACCCCGGGGCCCTTGGCCGTAGGCTGACCGGCGAGTGGCCGCCGGAGAGCGTGACGACCTCCCACACGGCGTTCGGCCGCCGACCGCATGACACCTGGGGAGGACGTCGTGTCCGAGTACGACGAGCGCCGGCGTCCGGCGAAAGGCGCCCGCGGACCGCGAGGCCACCGCCGGAAGAAGAAGCGGAGCACGGGGCTCATCGTCGCGCTGGTGATCGCGCTGTGCGCCGGAGTCGCCATCGGCGGGGTGCTCGCCTACGACCGCCTGTTCGGCGAGGCCGCCGACTACGAGGGCGCCGGAACCGGCGAGGTGCTGGTCACCATCGAGCCGGGCGCGAACCTCGGCGACATCGGCGGCGTCCTCGCCGCCGCCGACGTGGTCGCCAGCGCCGGGGCCTTCGTCGAGGCCACCATGGACACTCCCGCGGCGACGAGCATCGGCCCGGGCACGTACGCGATGCGCCTGCGGATGTCGGCCGAGGCCGCCCTGGAACGGCTGCTGTCGCCCGACAGCCGCCAGGTCGACGGCTTCACCGTCAAGGAGGGCTGGCAGACCTTCCGCATCTACAAGGAACTCTCCGCCGAGTTCGACATCCCCGTCAAGGACTTCGAGAAGGCCGCCGAGGACACCGGTGAGCTGGGCATCGACCCGTCCTGGTACACCCGCCAGGACGGTGGGAAAGCCGCCGAGGGCCTCGAAGGCTTCCTCTTTCCCGCCACCTACGAGATCGACGAGAGCATGGAGGCCGGCGAGATCCTCACGGCCATGGTCACCGAGTTCATGGAGACCGCCGACACCGACGGCCTGCGCGAACTCGCCGAGGCGAAGAACGTCGCGCCCTACGAGGCGCTGATCATCGCCTCCATCATCCAGGGCGAGGGCATCGAGAAGGACTTCGCCAAGATCTCGCGCGTCATCTGGAACCGCCTCGACCCCGAACAGTGGGACCCGCCGTTTCTGAACATGGACTCCACCACGAACTACTGGCGCGAACTCAACGGCGAGAAGCGCAAGGACAACCTCACCGACGAGGAGAACCACGACCCCGACAACCCGTACCAGACCTACGGCAACCTCGGCCTTCCCCCGGGCCCGATCGGCAACCCCGGCAAGGCCGCCCTCGACGCCGCGTTCGCTCCCGAGGACGGCCCCTGGCTCTACTTCGTGAAGATCGACAAGGACGGCAACTCGGCCTTCGCGGTGACCGCCGAGGAGCATCAGGCCAATGTCGACAAGGCGATCGCGAACGGGGCTTACTGACGCGGGCCGGGCTCCGGGGGCGCAGTAATATCGCTGCGCCCCCGACAAAGGAGATCCGTTGCGCGCCCGCATCCCCACCGATCCGGACCGCTGAGCCCGTGTACATCGCCAGCGCGCGCCGCCCCGAGGCGACCGGTCCGGGCCGAGGCGCCGGGAAGGTCGCGGCGAACGTCGTGGCCCTCGGCGCCGTCAGCCTGGTCACCGACGTCTCCAGCGAGATGGTCACCGCGATCCTGCCGCTCTACTTCGTCATCGGCCTGGGCCTCAACCCCTTACTGTTCGGCTTCCTCGACGGTCTCTACGCGGGGGCGACGGCGCTCGCGCGACTGGCGGGCGGACATGTCGCCGACCGCTTCCAGCGCCGCAAGGCCGTCGCCGGGGCAGGCTACGGGATCTCGGCGGCGGCGAAGCTCGGGCTGCTGGCCGCGGGCTCCTCGGTGCCGTGGATCGGCGCTGCCCTGGTCGCCGACCGAGCCGGCAAGGGACTGCGCACGGCGCCGCGCGACGCGCTGATCTCCCTGTCGAGCGACGCCTCCGCGCAGGGCCGCGCCTTCGGAGTGCACCGCGCGATGGACACCGTCGGCGCCTTCCTCGGGCCGCTGGTGGCCTTCGGGATCCTCTACACCTCACCAAACGCCTACGACGCGGTGTTCGTGGTGAGCCTGTGCGTGGCCCTGTTCGCGGTGGTCCTCCTGGCGCTGTTCGTCCGCGACCACCGCCAGGCGCTCCCGGCTCGCGCCGTGACACTGCGGGCCGGCCTGCGACTGCTGCGCGGCCGGGCGTTTCGCCGCGTGTGCCTCGTGGCGACGCTGCTCGGACTGGTCACGATCAGCGACGGGTTCCTCTACCTGCTCCTCTCGGACCGATCGGGGCTCACGCCGACGGTCTTCCCCCTGCTGCCCCTGGGAACCGCGGCGGCCTTCCTGCTGCTCGCCTGGCCGCTGGGCAGACTCGCCGACGCCGTCGGCGCCTTCCCGGTCTTCCTCGGCGGCCACGTGGCACTGCTGGCGGCCTACGGCGTGCTCCTCGCGACCGGCTCGTCGGGCGGGACGGCGGCCGTGATCGCCGTCGTGGCCCTGCACGGCGCCTACTACGCGGCCAGCGACGGTGTCCTCATGGCACTGGCCGGCCCGCTGCTCCCAGCGGCGGTCAAGGCCAGTGGCCTCGCCCTTGCCCAGACCGGGCAGGCCGTCGCCCGGCTGGTCTCCTCGGTCGCCCTGGGATGGGGCTGGATGTACCTGGGCGTCGACAGCGTCCTGTGGGCCGCACTGATCGCCCTCGCGGCCGGAATCGGCGTGGCCGCGGTGGCGCTGCGGCCGGGCACCACCGCAACGGAGGAAAGATCATGACCGCGCGTCTCAAGCTGTGGATCGCGCTCGGCTCGGGCCTGGCGCTGTTCGCCGTCGCCGCGATCTACACCGTCACCGCGATCGACCGGACCGCCCCCGAGGCATCCGGCGAGCCGGTGACGCTGGCCGCCGGCAACCTGTACTTCCGCGACCTCGGCACCGGCCGCGTCGCGGTCGTGCCCGCCGCCGACCCGGCCGCGACCCGGCCGCGACCCGGCGGGTCTCGGCGCTGACCTGCGAACGCTTCTCCGCAGCCGTCGACCACGCCGTCTGCCTGACCACCTTCGACGTGATCGTCGTCGACCCGAGGCTGCAACCACTGCACAGCACCGGCAACGGCGGCATCCCCAGCCGGGCCCGGATCTCGCCATCGGGCCGCAAGGCTGCCTGGACCAGCTTCGCCACCGGCGACTCCTACGCCGCCGCCACCGAGTTCTCCACCCGCACCGGCGTCATCGACACCGCCACGGGCGAGGCCTGGGAGAACATCGAGGACCTCGCGCTGACCTGGGACGGGCGCGCATACGAGGCCGCCGACGTCAACTACTGGGGCCTCAGCTTCGCCCCCGACGACGACACCTTCTACGCCACGGTCAAGACCAAGGGAAGCGTGCACCTGGTGCGCGGCAGCGTCTCAGGGCGCTCCGCCACCGTCATCGCCGACGACGTCGAATGCCCCTCGCTGTCTCCGGACGGGACCCGGATCGTCTACAAGCGACCCAGCCCCGATCTGGACCCGGCCTGGCGCCTGCACGTTCTCGACCTGGCGACCATGACCGACGTCGCGCTCGCCGAGACCGCCGGGATCGACGACCAGGCGGTGTGGCTCGGCGACGGCACCATCGCCTACGGCCGCGACGGGAATGTGTGGACCGTGCCCGCCGACGGCGGTGGCGCCCCGAGCCTGCTGCTGCGCGACGCGGCTTCCCCGTCGCTGGTGCCGTAAGCGGGCGGTGCCCCCGCCGAGATGGCGAGGGCACCGCCGCCGGCTCGTCAGCCGGTGGTCGCGCCGGGGCAGATCCCCGTCTGCGGGCTGTGCCGCTGCCAGCTGAACACGCCCGGGTCGGCGGTGTCGATGGTCAGCGAGACCCACTCGGGCACCTGGTTTCCGCACACCTCCAGCCGGCTGAGGTTGGCCAGCCCGGCGTAGGTGGCGTCGTACTCGAACTTGTGCTCGTCGCCGTGCACGATCAAGACGGGCTTGCCGAACTCGGCGGCCTTCGCCTTGATCTTGTTGCGGATCTCCAGGAAGCCGCTCGCCGTGGTCGGCTCGGCCTGGGTCACCAGGAGAACGCCGGGGGCGTTCTCGTTCTTAGCCCGCAGGAAGGCCTCGTCGATCCAGGTGAGATTGGCGGTCATGCGGCCGTTGTACTCCGCCTGCCGCGCCGCCGGCTGGTCCCCGCCGGGCAGACCGGTCCAGGGGTTGAGGCCGTTGGCGCTGCCGATCATGTGGAAAGTCGCCACGATGACGCCCTGGATCCGCGTGCGGGTGTTCTCCACGTAGCCCTGCTGGTAGCTGACGTCGAGCGGGGTCTGGCCGAGCGTCTTGCCGGGCGTCGGGTAGAAGATCCGCCGGATCGCGTCGAGCCGTTCGGTGGGGACGAACTGGCCGTTGTCGCTGCGGTGGCAGTCGGCCCAGTCGTTGTCGCCCGGAGTGAAGAACACCGGGTCGGAGAAGGTGTTGAACGAGTCGCGGACACCCGTGAAGTAGGCGTCGCTGCACGCGCCGCTCGCCTTGGTGTCGCCGACGTGGAAGACCCGCACGACACCCGAGGCGCCGTTGATCGCCGAGACCAGCGCGGGGTACTGCCCCTGCTGCGTCGTGCTGTAGGGGCTGTCACCGATCAGCGCGACGACCGAGGTTCCCGCCGCGACAACGGGGGGCGAGGTCTCGCCCGCCCAGGCCACGACCCCCGCGCCGGTCACGGGAAGCACCGCGGCGAGGACGACGGCGACCTTCGCGTGTCGCCGGAACCACCTTCGCATTGTCGATCTCCATTCATGAGGGGAGGCCAGTGTGCCACAGGCGCAGTCCACTGGGGACGGTCGTGAACGCGCTTTCCCGACCGCCCTCACGGGAGCATCAGGCGGTCGCTCTCTCCGGCGCCGACAAGTTCCCCGTCGAAGTAGAGGCTGGCCCGGGCGAAGACCGGACCCGAGCCGGTGCGCAACACGTCGCTCCAGTGCACGTCGAACACATAGCGCGCGCGGAAGGACAAGACCGTGCCGTCCGACTCCCGGCACATCTGCACCTCGACGTCGACGTCCTGACGCCTGGCCGCGTGGTCGAGCGAGGAGAAGCCCTCGAAACGCGACCAGGCCGTGCCGCAGCGCGGCGAGTAGCGCAGCTCGACCTTGCCCATGATCACCGGACGGGCGGTGAGCGCGAGTTTGCGCGCGTGGGCGGTGATCGCGTCGGCGCCGCAGCCGGCGCGGTCGGGGTCGGCACCGTCGACCGGTTCCTCGGCGGGCCAGGCCGAGGCCGGTGGCACCTCGGCGTCCTCCTCCGCGATGAGACGGCGCAGCACGTGCCAGCGCTCAGCCCACGGCTCGGGCTCCCCGCCGCACGCCTGGACGAAGGCGAGCAGGACCGGCAGCGACGGTAAGGTGCGACCGGCGGCGGCCTCGGCCAGCGCCGAGCGCGAGAAGTACACCCGGGCCGCCATCTCGCGGTAGCTCGGGCCACCGGCGGCGGCGCGCAACGCGCGCAGTTCGGCGGCCAGGCGCCCGGCCAGTCCGGCGTTCGGACTCAGTTCGCGTTCCCTCCGGCCCATCGACGCGGCCTCCTCTCCTCGGCATAGCAGGATTGTCCACGGACAACGCACATCTGGCGAGGCGTCGGCCCGATCCCCGATCATGGGCGCATGAAACAGCGAATCTCGGTAGCCCTGGCCCTGGCCACGGCTTTACTCGTGGGCGCGCCGGCAGCGGCCCACGCCTCCCCTCTCGCCGCGCAGTCACTGCGGGCGGCCGTCGACGAGGCTCTCCAGGGCCGCTCGACCGATTCCCACGCCGGCACCCATGTCGAGATCACGCGCCAGGACGGCGACTCCCGCGCCTTCGGCACGGCCGTGCTCACGAGCACCACGCACACCGACGAGCACCCCGAGGGGTGGCTCTTCCTCGCCGAGAAGTCCGGTGGCACCTGGCGGGTGGCGCTGGACGGCACGGCGGAGTTCACCGACATGGCCGCCGAGGCCGAACTGCTCTCGGCGCGGGAGCGCACCGCGTTCACCGCCGAACCGACCGGCCTCAACGCCGGCGGCGACTTCCGCACCGGCATGCGGCTTCCCTACGCGGTCGGGCAGAGCTGGCGGATGACCGGCGGCCCGCACGGCTGGGGCAGCGGGGCACCGTGGAGTTCGATCGACCTCGCCGGCGGGGACGGCCGCGTACTGGCCGCCCGCGGCGGCACCGCCTACACGATGTGCAAGGGCTGGGTCCGCGTCATCCACGACCGCGGCTACTCCACCGACTACTACCACCTGTTCAACAACATCAACGCCAACGGCCTCGCGGTCGGTGAGGGCGCATTCCTCGGCAACATCGGCACCGACGTCACCTGCGGCGGCTCGGCGACCGGCGCGCACGTCCACTTCGGACTGCGCCAGAACAGCGCCTACGTCGGCATGGCCGGGCACAACCTCGGCAAGTGGTCGATGGAGAACGGCGGCGCCGCCTACCAGGGCTCGGCCCTGCACGGCAGCGCGCGGGTCTACGTCGGCGGAGCGCTGTACAACTACGGCGCCCTCGGTCTCACCCAGGGCATCGTCGACGCCAACGGAGGCGGATCGCTCAACAAGCGGTCCGGCCCCGGTACCGGATACGGCGTGGTCGGATCGGTCACCGACGGTGCGACGGTGTCGGTCTCGTGCTCGTCGTACGGCACCTCGCACACCGGACGCTACGGCACCACGAACGTGTGGAACAGGCTCTCCGACGGCGGGTGGATCTCTGACGCCTTCCTGTGGACGGGCGTGAACGGGACCATCAACGGGTTCTGCTGAGCACCGCGGGCGGGCCGCCACGGTGGCGGCCCGCCCGGCCAGATCCACAAGGGAGAATCAGCCGCCGTCCATGGCCCGCCGGAGCTCGGCCGCCGCGCGGACATGGGCGGCGGCCTCCGCCTCGCGGCCAAGGCTCGCGAGGGCGTCGGCCATGCCGTGATGCGCGCGAGCCCGCTGCCACGGCACGTCTCCGGCGTTGCCGAGTGCCTCGGTGTGCAGCGCGAGCGCGGTGGTCGCCTCGCCGAGAAGGGCGCTGGTCTCGCCGGCGTCGTTGCAGACCGCCGCCGACAGCGACGCCGGTCCGTGGCGGCGGCCGATCGCGAGGGCCCGGTCGCGGTGGTCGAGGGCCTCGGCCTGCCGGCCCGCCCGGGCGTGGACGAGGCCGAGCAGACCCGAGGTCGTGGCCTCCCCCGTCAAGTCGCCCAGCCGGCGGTAGAGGCCGAGGGCCGTGCGGAGATGGCCGATCGCGACAGAGTGCTCGCCGAGGTCGGTGTGGGCGCGGCCGAGACCCGCGTTGGCGAGCGCCTCGATGATCGGGGCGGGGATCGATCGGCCGAGTTCGAGGGCCCGGAGCTGGTGGGCGATCGCGTCGCGGTGCCGCCCGAGCAGGCCGTCGAGGCGGCCGAGGTCGGTGAGATTCCCGGCTTCGTTGAGCCGGTCTCCGCAGGCGCGCAGCGCCTCGATCGCGGGCTCCAGCAGGGAACGCGCCTCGGTGAGCCGTCCGGCGCGGCGGTGGCCGTGGCTGAGGTCGGCCGCGGCGAGGGCCGCGAGCCGCCGGTCGCCTTCGCTTCCGGCGATGTCGAGGACCCGCCGGTGGCAGGCTTCGGCGTCGGCGGGTCGGCCGGTCATGCCGTAGGCGTTGCCGAGGCTGACGCCGATCGCCTGCTCGGCGGTGCGGTCGCGTGAGGCGGCGGCCAGCGGGAGGACCGCCTCGTGGCCTTCGACCCAGTCGGAGAGGTGTCCGCGCAGGAGGTGGAAGCGCCACAGCAGGCGCGGCAGGCGCCAGGTGGGTTCGTGGCCTCGCTCGGCGCCCCGGCGGGTCAGTTCGAGCAGGCCCTCGCGTTCGGTCTCCAGCCACGCCAGTGCCGTGGCGCGGTCGGTGAAGGGAGGCGCGGGGTCCGGCTGACGGTCCCGGGGGTGCTCTGGCCGCTCGCCGACGGGCGCGCGGGCCGGGTCGGGGTCGACGAGTTCCATGGCCGCGTGGGCGGTCCTCAGGTACCAGTCGAAGAGGCGCCCGAAGTGGGCGGTGTCCTCGCCGGCGAGTTCGGCGGCGAAGTCGCGCAGCAGGTCGTGGAGGCCCCAGCGGTCGGGGCCCGTCCGGTGGACGAGGTGGGCGTCGGCGAGGGTTTCGAGAGCGGCGAGGGTTCGTGCGCGGGTTTCCCCGCCGAGGACGGCGACGGCGTCGGTCGTGAAGCCCGGCGCGGGCGGTAGGGCCAGGAGCGCGAAGAGTTTCCGGTCGGCCGCGGTGAGGGCCCGGTGGGATCGTTCGAAGGCCGCCCGGACGGAGCCGTCGCCCTCGACGGTGAGTTGTGCCCAGCGGTCGGGGCCGGTCAGTGCGCGCGCCTGCTCGGCGAGCGCGCGGCCGGGGTGGCGCGCGAGGTGGGCGGCGGTGATGCGCAGTGCCAGGGGAAGCCCTGCGCAGGCGGTGACGAGGGCCGTGGCGGCTTGGGGTTCGGCGGTCAGGCGCGCGGCGCCGATCATGTCGGCGAGCAGGGCTCGTGCCTCGTCCTCGGCGAGCATGCCGACGCCGAGGTGTTCGCCGCCTTCGCGGACGGTCAGGCCGGTGAGCGGGGATCTGCCGGTCACGAGGGTGAGGCTGCCGGGGTGGGCGGGCAGGAGGGGGCGTACCTGCTCGGCGGAGGCGGCGTCGTCGAGCAGCAGGAGGACGCGACGGCCGGCGATGGTGCTGCGGTAGAGGGCGGCCGCCTCGTCGGTGTCGCCGGGAACGCGCTCGGGTGGGACGCCCAGCGCGCGCAGCAGGCGGGCGAGCGCGGTTTGCGGGCGGACGGGCCGTCGGCCGGAGTGTCCGCGGAGTTCGAGGTGGAGGGTGCCGTCGGGGAAGGAGTGGGCCGCGCGGTGCGCCCAGTGCAGCGCGAGCGCGGTCTTGCCCGCTCCGCCGGCGCCCGACAGGATCGCCAGTGCCGGTCCGGCGGCGAGGCGGCCGGGGTCGGTCAGCTCGTCGAGGGCGGCGAGTTCGGCGGTGCGGCCGGTGAACCCGGTGGGAGACGGTGGCAGCTGGCGCGGGACGGGGGGCGAGGCATCCGGTGCGGGCCGGGGTGCCGGGGGCCGGTTGCCCCGCAGGATCGAGCGGTGGAGTTCCCTCAGCGTTGAGCCGGGGTCGAGGCCGAACTCCTCGGCGAGGGCCGCGCGGCAGCGCTCGTACACTTCCAGGGCCTCGGCGCGGCGCCCTTCGCCGGCGAGGACCCGCATGTGGAGGGCGGCCAGGTCCTCGGCGGCCGGGCGGTCGCCGGTGAGTCGGGCGAGTTCGGGCAGCGCCTCGGCGACGCGGCCCAGGGAGACCTCGGCCGACAGCCAGTCGAGCCGGGCGCGGGAGCGCAGCTCGATCAGTTCGGCGCCCAGCCGGGACCGCAGGGCCGGCGAGGCGTCTCCGGCGAGCAGGGGGCCGCGCCACAGTTCCAGCGCCGAGCGCAGCAGCCGCGCCCGCTCCGCCGTGTCGGCACCGGCGGCCTCGGCGACGGTGACGCGGAACCGTTCGGCGTCGACCGAATCGGGCGGGACGGTCAGGACGTAGGCGGGCCCGTCGGCGCGCAGCGACACACCGTCGGCGGGCGCCAGGACGCGCCGCAGCCGGGCCATGTGGCTGTGCAGGCTGCGCAGCGCGCCGCCGGGAGGCTCGTCGTCCCAGAGCAGGCCGAGCAGTCGCTGGGCGAGGACCGGGCGGTTGCGGGCGAGGAGGAGGACGCCTAAAAGGCAGCGTTCGCGCCTTCGGGTGACGCGCACACGCCGGTCGGCGAGCTCGAGCGAACAGGGGCCGAGGATGCCGAAGCGCACGGCCCGAAACTACCGGCGGGGATCATCGGTGGCAACCGTCCGTCAACCGTCGCGCAACGCAGTGGCGCGAGGCTGCTGTCGGCCCGAACGGGCTCCCGCTAGCAGTGGAGGACGCCATGCTGAACCGTTTCGCCGATCGCATGCTCGCCCGGATCGCACCGAAGGCCGCGTCGAAGGCGGCATGCACCGTGAAGCACTGGACGACACCATGCCCGGGCGGGCTGCTGCACTACTGCACCCGCTACGCCGACTGCAGTCAGTACTGCACGCCCTGCATCTGAGGCGGCGGACCGGGGCCGGACGGGCCCCGGTCCTTCGCGGAGGGCCGCTCTCCGGCCGTGGACTATGGTCGATGATCCACTCCCGAGGAGGACCGTCCATGACCGCCGAGATCCGTGTCGCCCCCACCGACGCCCGCGCTGGGCTGTTGTTGCGCCGCTGGCGCCCCGATGACCTCGACGTGGTCGTCGCCGCGTACACCGATCCGCAGCAGCGGCAGTGGACGCGGTTCACCGTCGACGGCACGGCGGGCGGGCTCGAATGGCTCGGCGTGCAGGAGCGGGGCTGGGCCGCGGGCGACCGGATGAGCTTCGCGGTGTGCGAGGACGACGGGTCGGACGTCCCCCTGGGGCACGTGGTCCTCAAGCGCCCCGACCGGACGGGCGGGAGCGCCGAGGTCGGGTACTGGACCACCGCGGCGGCGCGGGGCAGGGGCATCGCGTCGCGGGCGCTCTCCGCCATCACCGAGTGGGCCTTCACGACCTACGGTGACGACGGGCTTCGGCGCCTCGAACTGCGCCACGACGTCGGGAACGAGGCGTCGTGCCGGGTCGCGGAGAAGAACGGGTTCCCTTTCCGCGAGCTCGTCGCGGGGGCCGGCGAGCTCGGCGAGGGCGAGCACCTGCACGTTCGGGAGGCCGGCGGGGGGTCGTGAGTCGGGGGCTGGGCGGAATCCGCCCAGCCCAGTCCCACGAGCGTCTGCGTGCCGGGCGCGGTAGGCCGTCTCGGCGAATGACCGCGCGCCCCTACACCCCGGCCCGCCCAAAAAACTTCCCCGCCCCTGTCCTTCTCGCCGCTGCCCGTTCGTAGTGAAGGTGAACCCGACGCTCGAAGGGACACCGACATGACTCTCCGCGACGCACGATCCGACACGAAGGGCCCCACCATGCGACCTGAGGAGATTCTCGCCTGGGTGAAGGCCGAACGGCTCTCCTTCGCCGACTTCCTCGAAACCCTCGACGAGCACGAGTGGGACGCCGACTCCCTCTGCGCGGGCTGGACGGTCCGCCACGTGGCCGCGCACACGACCATGTCGACCCGCCAGACGCTGTTCATGACCATCAAGGGCACGATCCGCGCACGCGGCGACTGGGACCGCATGGAACGCGAACTCGCCTGGGAGCGGGCGGCCATGTTCGAGCCGGCCGAGATCATCGCCCAGATCCGTGAGACGGCCGGCTCGGCGCGCCGCGCACCAGGCGCGGGGCGCCTCGACCCGCTCGTCGACTTCCTGGTCCACGGGCAGGACGTCGCGCGGCCCCTGGGCCGTTCTCGCCAGATGCCCGTCGAGCAGGCCGCGGTGGCCCTCGGGCAGGTCGTCGGGAGCGTCTTCTACGGCGCCGGGAAGCGGCTGCGCGGCACTCGCATCATCGCCACCGACTGCGCCTACGCCCACGGCGATGGCCCGCATGAGCTGCGCGGACCGGTCGGCGACCTGCTCCTCGTGGCCACCGGCCGTCCGGCCGGGCTCGCCGCGCTGGAAGGGCCGGGCGTGGCGCGGGTCGCGGCCGCCCTCTGACGATTGCCGGGGCGGCCGTCAGGCCCGCAGTCCGTCGAGCACGACCCGAAGGCTGATGCGCCACTGCTCGCTTCCCGGTTCGAGGCCGATGGTGTGGTCGGCCGGCACGACCCCGGCGAGCAGCCAGGCGATGTCCTGCCAAGTGAGGTCGGTGCGCACCGCGCCCGACCGCTGCGCGCGTCCGACGAGGTGCTCCAGCCGCTCCCGGAGGACGGCGCTCACGTCACCGAGGTCGAGGCGGGCGTCGGAATCACCGAGGGCCTCGTTGAGCCCGCAGCTGGCGGCGCGCAGGCGGACGTAGACGGTGGCGAAGTCGACGAGCCCCTGCCAGGAGTCCTCGGCCTCCAGGGCACGGTCGGCGACGGCGAGCATGCCGCCGGCGAGTTCCAGCAGGACCGCCCGCAGCAGCGCCTCGCGAGTCCCGACCCGCCGGTAGAGGGTGCCGATGCCGACCCCGGCCCGGCGGGCGATCTCGTGCGCGGTCGCGTCGAGGCCGATCTCGTCGAGGGCCTCGCGGGCGGCGGTGACGAGGCGTTCGACGTTGCGCCGCGCGTCGGCGCGGGGACGGGCGGCTTCGTCGGCGAGGAGGAGGTCGATGGCGGTGCTGCTCACCACACCACCCTAGCAACAAGTGGACGCCTCACGTCCGCTTAGTTAGCCTCGCAGGGAAACGGACGCCATACGTCCACTTATGGAGGCGACATGATCAAGGTCGGTGTCATCGGGGCGAGCGCCGGGCAGGGCTGGGCCGGACGCTCCCACATTCCCGCACTCCAGGCCCTCGACGACTACGAACTCACCGCCGTCGGCACCAGCCGGCCGGAGTCCGCCCGCGAGGCCGCTAGGCTCCACGGTGCCGCCCACGCCTTCACCGACGCCGGTGAACTCGCCGCCCACCCGGACGTCGACCTGGTCGTCATCACGGTGAAGGTCCCCGCGCACGCCCGGCTCGTCCGCGCCGCGATCGCCGCCGGGAAGCACGTGCTGTCGGAGTGGCCGCTGGCGCTCGGCCTCGCCGAGGCCGCCGCCCTGCGCGCCGAGGCCGAGCGCGCCGGCATCCGGCACGCCATCGGCCTCCAGGCCCGCCACTCCCCCGCCGCGCTGCGGGCTCGCGAGCTGATCGCCGCCGGCCGCCTCGGCCGCCTCACCTCCGTCACCGCACACGTCACGCGCAGCAAGGGAACCGGCGCGACGACCACCGCGCACAACGCCTACACCGCCGACCGCGCCACCGGCGCCGGACTCGTCGAGGTCGCCGGCGGACACACTCTCGACCTGCTGGAGTTCCTGGCCGGCGAGATCACCGAGGTCGCCGCGGCCACCGCCGTCCAGCACCCGCGCCTGACCGTCGCCGAGACCGGGGAGACCATCACGGCCAGCGCGCCCGACCACCTGATGCTGCACGGGTCCTTGGCCTCGGGAGCCTCGCTGTCGGCCTACCTCCAGGACGCCAAGCGCACCGATCCGCACGCCCGGCTGGAGATCTCGGGCACCGAGCGCGAACTGCTGCTGACCACGACCCCGCGCCCGGACATGCTCGCCGCGCAGATCCAGATCGGCGAACTGTCCCTCTTCGAGGCCCGCGCGCCCGGCGAGCCGTGGGCGCCGGTGCCGGTGCCCGCCGACGACACGCTCCCCGAGCAGGTCCGCAACGTGGCCGCCCTCTACCGCGATCTGGCCGCCGACCTGCGCGACGGCGGGCACCGCGTCGCCGGTTTCGGCGAAGCCGAGCGGGCCCACCGGGTGCTCGACGCGGTGTCGCGCTCGGCGGCCGACGGGGTCCGCCGCAAGGTCTAGGAAAGTCCGGACAGACGTGCCTCGATGACCGCCGCCTCGGGGTATCCGCCGGACGCGAAGAACGCCAGCGCGCTCCGCAGCCGCTTCGGCCCCTCGGCGTCGCCGAGGCGGGTCAGCAGGTCGCCGAGCGCGTGCTCGGCGGTCGCCGCGATCCACCCTGTGCCGATGCGTTCGGAGAGGCCGATCGCGGACTGGAGGTTGCCCACCGCCTCGTCGTGCTCGCCGAGGCCGGCTTGCGCCGCACCGATCTGTCGCAAGGCCGTCGCCTCCTGCTGCGGGCGGTGGTGGGCGTCGAGGAGGTCGAGCTGTTCCATGGCGTGCGCGGCGGCCTCCTCGAAGCGTCCGGCGGCCAGGAGCGCGTCGGTCAGGAACGACAAGGTCGAGATCAGGCCGAACGGGTGGCCGTGCTCGCGGAGGTAGGCGGTGGACTCGCTCATCCCGGCGATGGCCGTGGCGTGGTCCCCCGACACGTAGGCGAGCGCGTCGCGTTTTCCATCCAGTTCCTGCATCGCGCGGGGGTCACGGGTGGAGGACACGAGTTCTTCGAGCCGCGCGAGTTCGGCGCGGGCCTCGGTGAGCCGGCCGAGGCGGGCGAGGGTGCCGACGGCGTGGTCGCGGATCTGCGCCTCGGCTCGCGGGTCACTTTGCCTTCGCGCGATGGCCGCGGCCTTGAGGAGCATCTCTGCGGCCTCGACGTGACGCCCCTGCTTGTTGCGGACGAGGCCGCCGTCGTAGAGGTGGACGAACTCACCGCGCGGGTCGCCGGCCTCGGAACGTAGGTGGGCGGCGCGGGTGAAACAGGCCATGGCCTCGTCATAGACGGCGAGGTCGCGCAGGGTGATGCCGAGCTGGTTGACCAGCCGCCCTTCGGCGGCCGGGGAGTCGAGGACGCGCGCGGCCTCCAGACCGAGCTCGGCGAGACGGCGGCGCTCGGGGAGGCCGCCGTAGATGTTGAGGTAGGTCAGCACGATCGTGCACAGTTCGATGCCGTGGGCGTTGTGGCCGGCGGCGAGGTTGTCGTCGATGAGCTGCCGGATGGTGGGCAGCTGCTCGCCGAACCATTTCTCCGCAGCGGCGAGGTCCGCGGGGAGCGGGTGCGGCGGGCTCTCCGGCGTGACGAGGCCGAGCAGGCGGGTCTCGGGAGCGAGCAGGCGGATGGCGGCATGCGCGACGGCGATGTAGGTCTCGGTGAGGGCGAGCAGCGCGACGTCGCGCTCGGCGCCCTCCCCCACGGCTCGGGCCGCGTACTGGCGCATGAGGTCGTGGACGCGGTAGCCGCCGGCCGTCGTGCCGTCGAGGAGCAGGTGCGAGTCGAGGAGGTGTTCCAGGCCCTCCTCGGCATCCTCGGGCGTGAGGCCGGTGACGGCGGCGGCGACGTGCCGGTCGAACTCGGGTCCGGGGAAGACGCTCAGCAGGCGGAAGAGGCGGCGATGGGACTCGTCGAGTTCCCCGTAGGAGAGGTCGAAGGCGCCGAAGACCCCGCCGCGCACCAGGTCGGCGCCGGAGGTGAGCCGGCGCAGTAGATCCTGCGGGGTCCACGTCGGCCGGTTGCGCAGCCGGGAGGCGGCGACGCGCAGCGCGAGCGGCAGCGAGCCGCAGGCGGCGGCGATGCCCCGGGCCGTCTCGGCGTCGGGGTCGGTGCCCGCCTCGGCGGCGAACAGCCGGGCGGCGTCCTCGGCCGGCAGGCTCGCCAGCGAGATCGGGCGGGCGTCGACGAGGTCGACGAGGCGGCGCCTGCTCGTCACCAAGGTGAGGGATCCGCTCGTCGCCGGCAGCAGCGGCCGCACCTGGGCGGCGTCGCGGGCGTTGTCGAGGAGCAGCAGGACGCGGCGGCCGGCGAGCGCCGTTCGCCAGGCGGTCGCGCGCTCGTCGGGTTCGTCGGGAACCTCGGCGCCGATCGAGCGGAGCAGCCGCTCCAGCGCATGTTCCGGCGGCATGGGCGGCACGCCTTCGGCGTACCCGCGCAGGTCGAGGTACAGCCGGCCGTCGGGGAACCGGGCGGCGAGCCCGCGGGCGGCGTGCACGGCGAGGGCGGTCTTGCCGACGCCGGCCATCCCGTCGATGACGACGAGTCCACTGTGGGCGGCCTTCGCGACGGCGGCTAGTTCGCCTTCACGACCGAGGAAGCCGGGCGTGTCGGTGGGAAGCTGCGCCGGCGCCGTGCGGGCCGTTCCGGCGGCGGGGACGGTCGTGGCCGCGTTCACGCGGGACACCAGGGCGGGGTCCTGCGCGAGGATGCGCCGGTGCAGGCCCCGCAGCTCGGGTGAGGGGTCGCTGCCGAGTTGGTCTCGCAGCCCCACCCGGACGGTCTCGAACACCGCCAGCGCTTCGGCCGGGCGTCCGCAGCGGTACAGCGCGAGCATGGACCGGGCCGCGAGCGGCTCGGCGAGCGGTTCGGCGGCCACGAGCGCGCTCAGTTCGTCGACGACGGCGGCGTGGTGGCCGGCGTCCAGTTCGAGGCGGTAGCGCTCGGCGAGGATGTTGAGGCGTTCGCCGCGAAAGCCGGTCCGGAACCGTTCGGCCCAGCGTCCGCCGATGCCGACGAGGGCTTCCTTGTCGGCCAGGCGCGCGGTGTGCCGCCACACTTCGAGGGCCTCGCCGGTCTTCCCGGACTCGTGCAGGGCGGCGGCCTCGGCGGTGAGGCGGCGCAGGTCGTGGACGTCGACCTGCTCGGCGGCGGTGTCGAGGACATAGCCGCCGGCCACGGCGCGATCGATCCGCGCGGCCGAGGTGTGGCGCAGGGCGGCGCGCAGGCGGGTGATGTGGCTGTAGAGGACGTTCATCACCGACTCGGGCGGGTCACCGTCCCAGACGCGGTCGATGAGCTCCTCTTTGGACACCGGCGTGCCCGGGCGCTCGGCGAGGACGGCGAGCACACAGGCACGCTTGGGCGCGGCGACCGGGGCCGGCAGGGCTCCGGCGGCGATCTGGACCGGGCCGATGAGGCTGATGAGCATCGTGGGCGGGCTCCTCGGTCGCGGGTGCCACCGAGGATAACGGGAAGGGCCCGCGTCGCCGTCGGCCGAGTCGGGTCGGGACTCGCGCGCGTCCCACCGAAAATACTTCGATGACCGAATAATCTCGTCCGGGAGGGGTATCCCCGGTCCACGACTCACTGGAGGCTCCGATGGCAACGCGCAGCACCGGCACAGCCGACCTCGCCCGCGCGCTCGCGGTGGCTGCCGCAGCCCTTCTGCAAGCCGTCTTCGGCGGGCTCGGCGGAAGCGGCGCACTCGGCACCTCGGTCGGCGAGGTCGCCAACGCCCACCCGCAGCCTCTGCTGCCCGGTGGCGGCGCCTTCATGATCTGGAACGTGATCTACCTGGCCGTTCTCGCCCTGGCCGGCTGGCAGCTGCTGCCCGGCCGGCGCTCGCGGGCCGCGCACCGCCGCACCGGCTGGTGGCTGGCGGCGGCCGGAGTGCTCAACGCCGCCTGGATCATCGTGTTCAGCCGCTCGTGGATCGCACTGTCCGAAGTGGTCATCGTGGTCCTGCTGCTGGTCCTGGTGATGGCCTGGCGCGCGCTGGCCTCGACCGGCCCGGCCGAGTCGCGGCTCGACCGCCTTCTCCTCTACGGAACCGTGTCCATCTACACCGGATGGGTCGCCGTCGCGAGCGTCGTGGGCGCACTGACGACCATCGCCGACCTACGCGACACCGTCCCCGGCGACGGCCTCGCGTGGGCGGCGCTGATCGTGACGGCGGCCCTGATCGCGCTCGGGCTCGCCTTCGGGCGGGGCGTCCTCGGGTTCGCGCTCGCGGTCGTGTGGGCCCTGGGATGGATCGCCGCGGCGACCGAGGGATCGCTCATGATCGCCGTCATCGTGCTGGCGGGCCTGACCGTGGTGGCGGTCGCGGCCGGATCGGTAAGGCGCCGAACACGGTGGCTCCTGGGCTGAGGCCCGCTCAAGTTCCGGTCAAGGTTTTCCCCTTCCGGCTCGTGTCAGGGTGTTCAGGCGGGCGGACGCCCGCCTCGCCGACCACCGAAAGCGGACCATGACCGAGAAACGCCGGCTCGGCGGCATACTCGCGCTGCGCGAGACCTGGTGCCGTCCCGACGAGACCGTCCTGTGGTGCTGCGAGGGCGCCGAACCGCGCTTCGACGTTCCCGGCCTCAGACCGGACGGGGCCGTCGGTAAGAAGCGCAGCGCACTCGATACCGCGATCAACGTTGTCGACTTCGTCGCCAGTGACAACTTCTCCGGCTCGGGGCCGCCGCAGGCTCCCGCGGTGATCGCCACCGGACCGAGCGCACACTGCGAAGCGGCGCGGATGGCCTACACGGCCGCCGCCGAGCCCGGCCTGTGGGTGCTCACCTCCCACCGGCTCGCCTACGTCGCGCCCGTCCCCGACCCGGCGCCCGCGACGGTCCCCCAGTCGCGCGGGCTGCTGGGAAAGCTGCGCGAGAAGGCCGACAACGTCCGCGGCTTCATCACCGGCGGACCCTGGTACGCCGACGACGAGCCCGTCCCCGTGCGGCGACAGCGCAGTGTGTTCGAGATCCACACCGGAGGGTTCACCGTGATCGGCACCGCGGTCCGCGACCGGCCGCGGTTCACCGACCCGAAACCGCTCTACGAGAAGGTCGCGCTGCCCGACGGATCCCTGCTGGAGTTCTACGCCGGCCCGGGCGGCGGACGGCTCTTCCGCACCCGGCAGACCGGCCGGCTGCTCCTCCTCGACGAACAGGACCGGTGATGACCGCCCCGCGCATCGAACTCGATCCGCAGCTGGCCTGGTGCCAGGCGGGTGAGCGGCTCCTCGCCAGGGCGAAGCCCGACGGTCACATCGGCTCGACCATCGGCGGCGAGATCACCGCGCCGCACCGCCCGCGCGGCCGGGCGCCCGAGCCCGGGGATCCCGCCAAGCCCCTGCCCCTCCCCACACTCGTCGTCTCCCAGGGCCGCTTCCACGACGACGAATGGACCCACGACCCGACGTTGTGGGGCTGGGCGCACGCCGACGGTCCCGAGCGTCTCGCCGTCCGGCTCGCCGACCTGCTCACCGCCGGGCGCGGCACCGTGACCATGCTGCTGAGCTCACGGCGGCTCGCGGTCGCGCGGACGCACCAGCCGTTCACGGCCTGGTTCGAAGCCGACGTCCGGCACATCGTGGCGATCCGCCCGTTCGGGCTGCTGACCGCCGACGGCCACCGGGAGTTCCTGCGCGCCGACTTCGCCGACCGCTCGGCGTTGCTGTGGCGCGCCCCGCGAGCGCGGCGGGACGCCAAGACCGTGCGGACGGGCCTGGGCCTGTAGGCGCTCGTCCCTTCAGCCCTGGCCGGCGCCGCTCCCGGCGAGCGCGCGCAGGTAGTCGTCGACGAGTTCGCGCTGCCGCGCCGGCGGGAAGGACTCCGGGTCGAGGACGGACTGGACGACCAGTCCGAGCACGAAGGCCTGCGCGCCCGTCGCCATGCGCGCCGGATCGCCGTCGGGAAGTTCGCCGAGGGCCTGGGCTTCGGCGACGAACTCGTGGAGGCGGTCGCGGCCGGCGGCATAGCGGCGGGCATGGTCGCCACTGAGGCCCGGGTCGGCCAGCGCGGCGTCCCATGAGGACATCCAGGTGCGGTTGGAGGCGGCGGCCCGCGGTGTCAGCGGAAGGATGTTGAGCAGGGCGGTGCGCAGACCGGCGAGGCCGCGCTCGGCGGGGTGGGGGCGGTTGTCGTCGGTGCGTTGTTCGAGCAGTTCGAGGGCGTAGGCGACGAGGTCGCGCTTGGCGGGGAAGTAGTGGGTGAGCAGGCCGGTGGTGGCGCCGAGTTCGGTGGCGACGGCGCGCATGGACAGGCCGCCGAAGCCCTTGTCGGCGAGGACGCGCCAGACGGCCTCGGCGACCTCGCGTCGGCGGGCCAGGTGATCTCCCTTGGTGCGGGCCATGGCGACACGGTACATTCCCGCAACGATCGTTGTGTGAATGAGGTGGAGAGAGATGTTCAGCATTCCGCTGAGAGACACGGCCGAGTTGCGCCCCCTTGAACCCTGGCGGGCCGAGGAGTTCGCCGCCCACATGGACCGCGCCCGCGACCACATCCGCCCCTGGGTCGGATCGGCGTTCGTCACCGAGGACCTGGCGGGAGCCGAGGCGACCCTGCGGCGCTACGCCGAGAAGCAGGCCGCCGACGGTGCCCGGCTCTACGGGATCTGGCTCGACGGCGTGCTCGTCGGGGGCGTGATGTTCGCGTCCTTCAACGCGCCCGGCGGCAGCTGCGAACTGGGCTGCTGGCTGGAGCCGTCGGCCGAGGGCAGGGGCCTGATCACCGACGGGTGCCGCATCCTCGCCGACTGGGCCTTCCGCGCGCGCGGGTTGCACCGCGTCGAGTGGCTATGCCGGGCCGACAACGCCCGCAGCGCCGCGGTCGCCGAACGGCTCGGCATGCGATCCGAGGGCGTGATCCGCGAGAGCTGGCCCTTCGAGGGGAAGCGGTACGACAAGGAGGTCTGGTCGGTGCTGGCGCACGAGTGGAACGCCGTCAGTCCTGCGCGGTGAACTCGTCGCCGCGTTCGGCCCGGGCGGCTCGGGCCGGGCCCAATAGGGAGTGGTCACTCCTCGGATTACCGATGGGCTTACTAGCGCGAACGCCGACGGGTGACATCTCCAGGAGGTGGACCGAAATCCTCGCATGTCCGAATAGGACGACCGCTCTTCTTTGTTCGCCGAAATCGCGCGCATTGCACCCCGGCCGAACCGTGAATGCGAACACGGTGGCAACGCCGAAGCGTTGCCACCGTGTTCGAAGTCGGGCGGATTACTCCTTAAGGCAGGGAGCAAAGACCGCAGGAGTAGGCACCGCAGGACTTGTTCTGACAGTTCACGCCGGTGAGCGTGCAGCTCCGGCAGCAGCGGCGGAGACCGCCATTGCCACAGGGGGCGTTGTTGCACTCACGGATCTGCTCGTAGCAGGCGGCGGCCGCCGTGGTCTTTCCGAGCAGCTTGTCGAGTACTCGGTCGGTCATTTTGTTGAGCGCGCGCATGAAGAATCCCTTCGCCGGAGGAGGGCCTTTCCCGGAACGTCCGGCAAGCGTGGCAGAGCCGCGCATATGCGACCGCATATCGGGCCTTCTTCGCGATCCGTTCTCTCATGGTGCGGTCTATTGCGTCACCTTTCGTTCATCGGTCGAACAACCTATGCCGGCGGTCGCTCCAGCGGCGTGAACACCCCGAAGCGCTCCTCCAGGCACGCGGCTGCCGCCAGGCGGAGATCCTCACGGAAGCGGGGCCCGATCAGCTGGACCCCGAAGGCCAGCGCGAGATCGCCGACATTGCGGGCGATGGGCCCGTCGACAGCTGACGGAACCGCCGAGAAACTGCGCGAGTGGAATCAGCGGCGCGCGGAGCATCTGAGCGAGTGGATGGCGCTGCGGCTCGAACCGATCCTGTTCCCGCTGCGCGAACCCGGCAGCCGTCCGGCGCCGGCCGAGCGCGAGCGTTTCGCGCGCGGGCTCGACAACAGGGAGTTCGCGCCAGCGCCGAGGCCGCCGACCCGGACATGCTCGCGCTCATCGTGCACGCCCTGGAGGACGGCCTGCTGATCCAGCACCTGCTGGATCCGGAGAAGGTGGGCGCCGACATCGTCGTCGACGCCGTCGCTTACCTACTAGGGCGCGAGGGCGGCCGGGCTTAGGACCGCGCGAGTGCGGCGACGGCGCGTGCGACGGGCGTCTCGCCGGCGGTGATCTCCACGATCACACGGCTCAGGGCCGGCTCGTGCAGTGCGGCGTCGATGAAGGCGGCGACGTCGTCGCGGGGGATGTCCCCGTACTCGATCGCGAGCCCTGCGGTGACGCGTCCGTCGCCGGGATCGTCGACGAGCGTGCCGGGACGGACGATGAGCCAGTCGAGGCCGGTGTGGGAGAGGTACACGTCGGCGGTCTTCTTGACCTTCATGTAGTGCTCGAAGTCCCCGCCGGCCTCGCCTCCGCGCGCGGCGTCGGGGAACACCGAGACCAGCGCGAACCTCGGCACTCCGGCGCGAGCGGCGGCATCGGCGGCCTTCTCCAGGCCCTCACCGTCGATGAGCGTGGTCTGCTCCCGGCCCGCGCCGTGGGCTCCGGCCGAGAACACCACCGCGTCGTGGCCCGCCATCTTGGCGGCGAGCTCGTCGACCGAGTCCTCGACGAGGTCGCCGATCACAGGTGCCCCGCCGGCATCGCGCACGACATCGGCCTGCGAGGCACCGCGGTGCATGCCGGTCACCTGGTCGCCCCGGTCGGCCAGCAGGCGGGACAGCCTGCGGCCGACGCCACCGGCGGCACCGATCTGGAACACCTTCATCACGCTCAGCCCCCTCGCCGCGCCGGACGGTGATCCGCCGGCGTCCACCGGACGCTAACACCGCCGCGGCGCCCGGAGAGCGAAGTCGGCGAGCTCGGCCGGGGAGCCTCAGTCGCGCAGGAGCGGCAGCAGCCGCTCCCCCTGCCTCTCGATCTCCGACAGGTACGGGGTGTCGGAGAGCACGAAGTGGGTGACGCCCAGCTCCTGGTACCGCCGCAGCGACTTGGCGACGTCCTCGGCCGAGCCGACCAGCCAGGTCGTGCCCGCGCCGCCGCCACCGAACCGGCCGGGCGCGGTGTATAGGTTGTCGTCGAGGACGTCTCCACGCGCGGCCAGGTCGAACAGCCGCTGCTGACCGACGGCGGTGAAGCGGTTGGGGTCGGCGGCGAAACGGCCCTCGCCCCCGGCCATCTTCGCGACCTTCGCCTCGGCGTCGGCCCATGCCTGCTCGGTGGTGTCGCGGACCAGGGTGGTGATGCGCAGCCCGAATTCGAGGGGCGCGTGCTCGCGGCCGAGCTTCTCGCCGAGTTCGGTGAGTCTCTCGACGCGTTCGCGCACTCCGTCGAGGGGCTCGCCCCAGAAGAGCTGGACGTCGGCCTCGGTGGCGGCGACCCGCTCGGCGGCCTCGGAGGCGCCGCCGAAGTAGAGGCGGGGATGGCGGCGTTCGCCGCGCACGACAGGCCGCGGTGTGACGGTGGCGTCGGTGACCTGGAAGTGCTCGCCGTGGAAGGTGACGTTCTCCTCGGTCCAGAGTCTGCGCACGAGCCGGATGAACTCCTTGGTGCGGGCGTAGCGGTGCGCCTGGTCGCCTTCGCTGTCACCGTATGCGGCCAGGTTGTCCTTGCCGGACACGATGTTGACGAGCACGCGCCCGCCGGAGAGGTGGTCGAGGGTGGCGGCGGCGGAGGCGAAGTTGGCCGGGCGCCAGTAGCCGGGCCGGATCGCGATCAGCGGCTGGAAGGTCGTCGTCCGCGCGGCCAGGGCGGTGGCGACGGTGAAGGTGTCGGGTCTGCCCCAGCCGGTGCCGATCAGCGCGCCGCCCCAACCGTGCCGTTCGAGGGCCTCGGCGTGGCCGGCGAGGGTCGCCAGGCTGTTGTGGTCCTCGACGGCGTCGTCGCCGCGGTGACCCGGGTGGACCTGGTTGGGGATGTACCAGAGGAATTCGGCACTCATCGGCGGCTCTCCTTGAATTCCGAGTTATCCTATCGGGGTAGTAGACATTATGCACGCCCCCCTTCTCCGCGACCACCACCGAGAGGCGCCCGCACCATGGCCCACGGGCTTTTCGACAAGACCTACGCCGCCGCCGAGGACCGCTACGACTCCCTCGCCTACCGTCGCGCCGGCGACTCCGGCCTCGACCTGCCGGCGCTCTCCTTCGGACTGTGGCAGAACTTCGGCACCGACCGCTCCCCCGAGACCCAGCGCGAGATCGTGCTGCACGCCTTCGACCTGGGCATCACCCACTTCGACAACGCCGACCGCTACGGTCCCCCGCACCGGGCCGCGCAGAAGTTCTTCGGCACCGTGCTCGCCAGGGACCTCGCGCCCTACCGCGACGAGCTGATCCTCTCGACGAAGGCCGGGAACCCGATCGGACCGAGCCCCTACCTCAAAGGCGGCTCGCGCAAGTCGCTGCTCACCTCGCTCGACCACAGCCTGCGCGACCTGGGCACCGACCGCGTCGACATCTTCTACAGCCACAGCCCCGACCTGACGACACCGCTGGAGGAGACCGTCGGCGCGCTGGTCAGCGCCGTCGAGCAGGGCAAGGCGCTCTACGTCGGCATCTCCAACTACCCCGCCGACCGCGCGCACGAGGCCGCCGAACTGCTGCGCCGGGCAGGGGTGCCGCTGCTGGTTCACCAGCCGCGCTACTCCATCTTCGACCGCAGCCCGGAGCGCGACGGCCTGCTCAAGGTCGCCGCCGAGGACGGCTTCGGCCTGGTCGTCTACTCGCCGCTGGCGCAGGGGCTGCTCACCGACAAGTACCTCGCCGACATCCCCGCCGGAGCCCGCGCACAGAACAGCGCGTTCCTGTCGCCCGACGTCATCGACGACACCTACCGGCGACGCGCGGCGGCACTCGACCGGATCGCCCGCGAACGCGGCCAGTCCCTCGCGCAGCTCGCGCTCCAGTGGGTGCTGCGCGGGCCGGAGGTCGCCACCGCCCTCGTCGGCGCGAGCTCGACCTGGCAACTCGACCACAATGTCAAGGCGCTCGACGCTCCCGCCCTGACCGAGGAGGAGCTGCGGCTCATCGACGAGCACGGCGTGCACGGCACCGGACTGAAAGCCTGAGACGAGCGGCCGCGCAGGCCCGCGACCGAGGAGATCCCCACATGAGCACCGCCGCCGCCCGCTACGGCGATCCCACCGCCGCGCTCGACGTCACCGGCGAGGTCCTGCGCCTACAGCTCGCGCACCGCTCGGTGCGCAGCTTCGGGCCGCGCGAGGTCACCGACGGCGAACTGGCCGCGCTGATCACCGCGGCCCAATCGGCACCGACCTCGTCCAACCTCCAGCCGTGGAGCGTGGTCGCCGTGCGCGACCCCACCCGCAAGGCGCGCCTGGCCGCGCTGGCGGCCGGGCAGGAGTTCGTCGCGCGGGCGCCGCTGTTCCTGGTCTGGCTCGCCGATCTCGGCCGCGCCCGCCGCCTCGCCGAGCGCGGCGGAACGGAGGTGGCCGCCGCCGACTACCTGGAGACCACCCTGATCGCCTTCATCGACACCGCGCTCGCCGCGCAGAACACGGTCACGGCGGCGGCCTCGCTGGGCCTGGGCACGGTCTTCGTCGGCGCGATCCGCATTCATCCCGAGGAGGTCGCGGCCGAACTGGGGCTGCCGCCGCACACGGTCGCCGCTTTCGGGCTCGCCGTCGGGGAGCCCGATCCGCTCGAACGCGCCGACGTGAAACCACGGCTGCCACGTGAGGCCGTGCTGCACCGGGAGCGCTACGACGGCCCCGCCGCCGACGCCCACATCCCCGGCTACGACAAGGTCCTGGCCGCCTACAACGCGAGGTTCGGACTGTCGGGCGGCTGGAGCGACCGCGTCCTCGCCCGGCTCAAGGGGCCGGAGTCGATGGCGGGACGCCACCGCCTGCGGGAAGCGCTGGCGCGGCTGGGTTTCCCCTCGCGCTGACGATCGCGGAGCACGACCGCCGCGTCAGGAACCGACCTCCACGCCCAGCCCGGCGTGCTCCACCATGATGCAGCGGTCCACGACGACGGTGAGGCCGCCCTCCTCGGCGATCCGCGCTCCCTCCTCACTGACCACGCCGAGCTGGCACCACATGGCGGCGGCGCCGATCGCCACGGCGTCGCGCGCGATGTCGGGGACCGCGTCGGGAGCGCGGAAGACGTTGACGACGTCGACGGGTACGGGCACGTCGCGCAGGCTCGGACAGGCGGTCTCGCCGAGAACCTCCGTCTCGCGGGGGTTCACCGGGATCACGCGGTAACCCTGCCGCTGTAGGTAGCCGCCGATCGCGTGGCTCGGCCTGCTCCGGTCGCCGGACAAGCCGACGATCGCGATCGTCTTCGCCGTCCGGAGCACACGCCGGATCGTTGACGCCTCCTGGTAACGCCCGGGAACGGTCACGCTGCCTCCGTGTTCCTCGGTCCGCGGGCCGTGCGCCCGCGCAAGGAGCCGAAGAGTACCGGCCGGCACGGCATGCGCCCACCTCCGGCGGCCCTCCCCACCGGGGCCGCCGGAGGAGGCCGACGGGACAGTCTCTCCGATGAAACCTGTGCGAACCTTGAGGCGACCTTGACCGGCAGCCCACCGTGCCGCGACGGCCGCCGGATCGGCGTCGATCCACACGCCAACCCCTCCCAGGAGCCCGACGTGCTGATCCGCCTCATCGGCCCCGTCCGAGTCACCATCGGCGACACGACCGCCCCCGTCCGCGCCTCGAAGCAGGCGTGCGTGCTGGCCGCCCTCGCCGCACGGCCGGGAGTGCCCGTCTCGCAGGCCGAGCTCATCGAACGCGTGTGGGACGGCGATCCGCCCGACTCGGTCGTCGGCGCCCTCTACTCCTACGTCGCGAGGCTGCGCGCGACCTTGCGCCCCACGCGTGCCGCGATCCGCCGCGCCGGCGCCCACGGGTACGTCCTCGACATCGCGCCGGAAGAGGTGGACGTGCACGTCGTGCGCGCCGAGGCGGCCGCGCTCGCCGAGTCGCGGGCCCCGCTCCTGGAGCGCCGCCGTCGCGCGTGCGAACTCGCCGACGGCGTCGCCCTCGCCGGGATCGGCGGGAGCTGGGCCGAGGAGTTCCGCGCGACCTTCGCCGGCGAGCGCCTCAACCTGCTCACCGGCCGCTACGAGGCCGAACTCGCCGAGGGAAACCACGCGACGGTCCTCGGTGAGCTGGCCGCCCTCTCCGAGGCCGAGCCGGTCTGCGAGCCCATCGCCGGCCTGCTGATGCTCGCCTACTACCGCAGCGGACGTCCGGCCGACGCTCTCAGCCGCTTCGAGGCCATCCGCCTGCGCCTGCGCGACGACCTGGGGGCCGACCCGTCCCAGCCGCTGCGCGACCTGCACCTGAGAATCCTCGACCAGGACGCCGGGCTCGACATGCCCACAAGCCGTCCGAAGGTCCCTGCCACACTGCCCGGCGAGATCGCCAGCTTCACCGGCCGCGGCGGGGAACTGGCCGCGCTCGACTCCCTCGCCGAGACGCACGGCTCCCCTTTGGCGGCGATCACCGGACCCGGCGGCGCGGGCAAGACCGCCCTGGCCGTCCACTGGGGACAGGCCCGGCGCGACGACTTCCCCGGGGGGCGGCTCTACCTGAACCTGCGCGGCTTCGACCGCGGCGACACGCTCACCGCACACGACGCGCTCACCCGCCTGCTCGTCGCGCTCGGCGAGACCGGCGAGGACATACCGTCCGATGTGGACGACGCGGCCGAACGGTACCGCTCGCTGACGGCCGACAGCGGCATGCTCGTCGTCCTCGACAACGCCCGCGACACCGACCACGTGCGGCCACTGCTGCCCGGCGCCGGCTGCACCACGCTCGTCACCAGCCGCGACAGTCTCACCGGACTGGTCGCCCTCAACGACGCCCGGCCCGTACCCGTGCCGCTGCTGAGCGGTGAGGAGGCCGTCGCCCTGCTCGCCGAGATCCTCGGCGACGAACGCGTCGACGCTGAAAGGGCGGCCGCCGCGCGGCTCGCCGACCTCTGCGGCCACCTGCCGCTGGCCCTGCGCATCGCCACCGCGGTTCTCGCGGTCGACCCGCTCGGGACGATCGCCGACTACGCCGAAGAACTCGGCGCGGCCGACCGGCTGCGCGCCCTCGCCCTCGACGGGGATTCCGAAGCCGCCGTCGCCGCGAACCTCGACCTGTCCCATCGGGTCCTCGAACCCGCCGCCCGCGACCTCTTCGACCGCCTCGGCGCCCTTCCCGGCGAGGACTTCCCGGCCGATCTCGTCGGCGCGGTAAGCGGGCAGTCCGAAGAGGACACGGCCACGGCGCTGCGCCGACTCGTCGCCGCGCATCTGATCGAAAGGCACACGCCGGGCCGCTACCGGATGCACGACCTGGTGCGCCTCTACGCCGCCGACCGATCGCGCACCGCCCTCGCGCCCGCCGACCGTGAAGCCATCGTCGACGCCTTCATCGACTGGCACCACGGGCAGGCTTACGGCGCCGACGACACCGAGACCGCCAACCGCCTCACCGCCACCGAGGCCCTGCGCACGCACCCGAGGATGTGGCGGCTGGTCATGGCCCTGCGAAGCACGGTCAACGAAGGGCGTTTCCTCGACCAGATCGCCCGCGCGGCAGCCCGCGCCCTGCGCCTTGCCGCGCACGCCGGGGACACCGAGGGCGAATTCCGGATGACCACCCAGCTGGCCAACCTCCACCGTCAGCAGGGCCGGCTCGGCGACGCGCTAGTACTGGGCCGCGAGGCCGTCGTGCTCGCCAAGGGGCTCGGGCCGCGCGAGCAGGCGGCGGCGCTGGGGAATCTCGGGGTCTATCTGGCCAACGAGGGCGACCTGCCGGCCGCCGAGCGGCACCTGACCGAGGCGGTGGATCTCGCCGCCGCCACCGGCAACGACCGTTCCCACCTCATCTCGGTCAACTCCCTCGTCCAGGTCTGCACCATGATCGGCGCCCACGACAAGGCGCTGGGGTACCTGGACAGGGCGGGCGGGATCGAAGCGGCCGCGATCGACCACGAACGGGCCCGGCTCGGTCTGCTGCGCTCCCACGTCCTCACCGGACTGGGCCGTTTCGGCGAGGCGCTGGCCGCGATCGACGCGGCGCTGTCGATCGCGCGGGACACCGAGGACCACTATCTGCAGGGCTGGTGCCACGGTTGGCGCGCCGAGACGCTTCACCGGGCGGGACGTCTGGAGGAGGCGCGCGCCCTCCGCCGAGAGGAACTGGCGCTCGGCGAGCGCGACGGACGCTCGGTGGTCGAGGCCGACACCCTTCAGCGCCTCGCCGAGCTGGAAGCGCTGCTGGGCGAGTACGACGAGGCCGAGGGGCTGCTGGCCTCAGTGGTGGCGAAGGCGACGCATCGGCCCCGGGAGACCGCGGGGCAGGTCGCCCTGGTGCGGGCGATCATCCACAATGGACGCGGTGCGTACGCCGGCGCCCGCGGTGAGGCGGAGGCGGCGCTCGACCTCTTCCGGTCCCTGCCCTGGATCGTCAAGCAGGCCGACGCCCTCAAAGCCCTCGCGAACGCCCACGAGGGCATCGGCGACACGGTCTCGGCGCAGCGTTGCCGCACCGAGGCCGTGTCACTGGCCGTCCGGTCATGACGCGGTGAGGATCTCCCCGGCACTGAGCTCGTAGCTCACATGCGGGGCCAGCGACGTGAGGAAGTCGTGCGCGTCGAACATCTCACCGGCCGAACCGAGACCGGTCGCCTTGACACGTCCGTCGAGGATCCGGACGAGGGCCTCGACGGCCAGCGGCGCCGTCACCGCGTAGATGTCCTGCCCGCTCGCCACAGCACGGCGGCGGGTGCCGCCGGCGGTGACGGTGACGTCGACGAGGAAGGTCTGCGCCGAGCGTCCCCGCTCGTCGACCGGCTCGGGCGCGATCGCGTCGGCGGCCACGACGTCCTTGACGGCCTCGACGGTCATGTAGGTGTTGACCACGGGCGCGGACAGGTGGTGCGGGACGGTCACGCTGTCCGCGGTGGTGAACTCGCCGATCACGGCCTTGTCCCCGATCGGATCGGGGAAGGTCCAGCGGCCTGTGGGCGCGTCGTCGGTGCGCAGCCGGAGAGCGCCGTCGGCGTAGACGAGCCGCCGGCCTTCGCGGCGGCCCCGGGACACCACGGTCGACTTCTGCGTCCCGGCGGTGGGATGCCAGCTGCTGAGGGCGTAGGCGATGGTCACCTCCTCGGCGGCCGGTTCGGCGCCCAGTGCGGCGGTGGCGAGGAGGTCGCCCAGTCCGCCGTAGAAGGCCATCGCCGGGACCACGGTGACGCCGGCTTCGCGGGCGCGGTCGCCGAAGTGCGCGAAGGTGTCGGCGACTGCCTCCACCTCGGCGGCCACGTCGACGTAGGGGATGCCCGCGCGCAGCGCGGCCTCGACGACCGGGCCGGCCGTGGCCGCGAACGGTCCGGCGGCGTTGATCACGGCCGTCGCGCCTTCCAGCGCGCGGTCGAGCGAGGCCGCGTCGTCGACCGTGGCGGTCCGCACCTCCACACCGGGGAACTCCCCGGCCAGTGCGGCGAGCCTGTTCTCATCGCGGCCCGACAGGATCGGGGTGAGGCCCCGGTCCAGCAGCTCCGCGACGACGAAACGTCCGGTGTGCCCGTAGGCGCCGAACACCGTTACCGTCGCCGCTTCACTCGCTCGCATGGGAGTCCCCTGTCTCTTACTGAAATCGTCGATCACGTCGTTGACCAGTGTGCTCACCGCGCCACCGGACCACCAGTGGCAGTAATGCCATGGCCCGTACACTTTCGGACATGAGTCTTGTCGCCCTGGCCGTCACGCCCGGAGTTCCGCACTTCGAACTCGCCGCCGCCTGCGACGTGTTCGGCGTCGACCGCTCGGACCTGGCCGATCCCTGGTACGAGTTCGCCGTCTGCGGAGCGGGCGCGATGCCGGTCGGCGGCCGCTTCCGGCTCGAACCCGACGCCGGACTCGACCTGCTGATGAAGGCCGACACTGTGATCGTTCCGGCGGTCGCCGACCTCGACGAGGATCCGCCCGTTGAGCTGGTCGACGCGGTGCGCGCGGCACATGACGCGGGCGCTCGGATCGCCTCCCTGTGCACGGGTGCGTTCGTACTGGCCGCCGCCGGTCTGCTGGACGGGCGCCGCGCCACCACGCACTGGCTGCACGCGGCCGCGCTGGCCGGTCGCTATCCCCGGGTAGAGGTCGACGCCGACGTCCTCTACGTCGACCACGGCACCGTGCTCACCTCGGCAGGCAAGGCCGCCGCGATGGACCTGTGCCTGCATCTGGTCCGCCTCGACCACGGTTCGGCGGTCGCCAACCAGGTCGCGCGGCGCCTCGTCGTCCCTCCTCACCGGGCCGGCGGACAGGCCCAGTTCGTCACCACTCCCCTGCCGGAACCCCGCGACCATCCGCTGGAGGCGCTGCTGTCCTGGGCGATGGGACGCCTCGACCGGCCGCTGACCGTCGAGGATCTGGCCCGCCGGGCGAACATGAGCTCACGGCACCTCGCGCGGGTGTTCGCCGACGTCACCGGCACCACTCCCCTGCGCTGGCTGCTGACCCAGCGCGTCCAGCGCGCGCAGGAGCTCCTGGAGACCACCGACGGCACCGTCGACATGATCGCGGTGGCCACCGGCATGGGCACCGCGACCACCCTGCGGCGGCACTTCAACCGCACCGTCGGCGTGCCTCCGGACGTCTACCGCCGCACCTTCCGCAGCGCACGGCGGCCCGAGGCCGCCTGACCGGGCGGATACCGTCGGGAGGTGCCGCCCGATCCCCCGCGGTGCTACCGGCGGAGCGGGGCGACCCGTCGCGGCCCGGTGTGCCAACGGGTCACCGGGCTTCGCCTCCGGCGTGCCGATCGTGCGCCACGTCTGTCCCTGCCAGAGCTGCTGCGCCTTCGGCTGCCTCCACCGCGGCGCGTCGCTCACAATTCCCGTCGACGGAGTCCATGCAGGACCTGGACTGACCTACATGGGTTCGAGACTGACCGCCGGGGCCGCGTTCCGGCCCCGGTTCACACCTCGGCCCGAGTAAGGATCACCGTCTTGACCGTCAACGCAGTCACCCACCTCAACTTCCGCGGCGACGCCCGCGCCGCGCTCGAGTTCTACCGCTCCGTCTTCGGCGGGGAGATGACCGTGCTCACCAACGGGGACATGGGCAACACCGCCGCCGAGCCCGCCGAGTCGGGCCACGTCATGTGGGGCCAGGTCGCCGCCGAGAACGGCTTTCGCGTGATGGCGTACGACGTGCCGTCGTCGCGCCCCTGGAGTCGCGGCGAGGACCCGTTCTTCGTCTCGGTGCGCGGCGACTCCGCCGAGGAGATCGCCGCGCTGTGGACGGGACTGTCGGAAGGCGCGACGGTCTCCGTGCCGCTGGAGCCGGCGCGGTGGACACCGCTCTACGGAATGCTCACCGACCGCTTCGGGATCACCTGGGTGCTCGACGTCGCCGCCGAGTACGGCGGCGCCTGACCTCCACGTCGGGACACGGGATCACCCGTGCCCCGACGCGGGTGCGTTTCAGCCGGTGTCCTTGCCCTGACCGGGAAGCTCGACGATCTTGGCACGAAGGGCCTCGGGGGTCGGCGCGTACATCGTCCGGCCGGCACCGGGAAGGCCCCGGACGGTCCCGTAGAAGCCGGGTTCGCTCCACACGCCGGGCCACCCGCCCTTGTGCCAGACAGGGTGCACCTTGGGAAACTCGCGCTCGATCGCCTCGCAGGCCTCCAGCGCCCCCTCCGGCCAGTTCTCCCGGACGGCGAAGACGCGCCGATTCTTCCAGGCGAGGGCGAAGTTCTGCTCGGGGTCATTGCTCATAGGGCGTCAGCCTAGACGGCCCGCCGGCGCGAAGCTGCCGGGATCGCGACGCACGGGGAGGGTTCTTTCACCTGTGAATGAAAGGGTGCGCGGTCCTGCTCGGGCGGCGTCCCCTATGGACAGAGCCCGGACCGTGCGGTGTGCGAGGCGGGCGGGAATGAGGGCTTTCCGCGAGCACATCCGCGCGACCTGGCGGGCCGTCGTTCGCCGGAAGGCTCAGCACCCGCCGCCCGCCGGTTCGTCCTCGTCGGCCTCCTCGTCCCGGAGCCTCTCCAGGACCGTCCGCGAGATGCCGCCCAGCGCCTCCACCTGCGCGGGTTCGAGCGAGTCGAGGAGCCAGTGCCGGATGTGCTCCTCGCGTTTCGGCAGGGCCTCGGTGATCGCCTTCTCGCCCGCTTCGGACAGCGCGACCACGGCGGCCCGGGGCTGCGTCGGGGTCGACTCGCGCACCACGAGCCCCCGCGCCTCCATGCGGCCGATGTGGTGGTGCAGGCGGCTCTTCTCGAACTGGGTCACCCCGGCGAGCTCGTAGCCGCGAAGCCGGCGTTCGGGGGCGTCGAGCAGGGCTCGCAGGATGGCGAGGTCGGGTTCGGACAGCCCCGTGTCGCGCTGGAGCCGCTGGGCCATGCGCCGCCAGAAGAGGACCTGCATGTCGTAGAAGTCCGCCCAGATCCGCTGCTCGGCCTCGGTCATGCCGTCCGGTGTGTTTCCCACGGTTAAATCATAGCCACCGAGTTGACGCGTCAACTCATGGCGGCTAGCTTCGAGTTGACACATCAACTCATCCTTGGAGAGACATGAGCGCTCTGAAGATCGCCGTCATCGTCGGCAGCACCCGTCCCGGACGGGTCAGCCGCGACGTCGCCGACTGGGTTCACTCGATCGCATCGGCACGAACGGATGCCTCGTACGAGGTGGTGGATCTGGCCGACTTCGCCCTGCCGGTCTACGACGAGCCACTGCCCGCCGCCCTCGGCCAATACGCCGGTGAGCACACCAAGGCGTGGGCGGCGCGCGTCGCGGAGTTCGACGGCTTCGTCTTCGTCACCCCCGAGTACAACCACGGCCCCACCTCGGCGCTCAAGAACGCCCTCGACTACCTCTACGCCGAGTGGAACGACAAGGCCGCGGGCTTCGTCAGTCTGGGCAGCGCCGGCGGTGTGCGCGCGGTGGAGCAGTTGCGCCTCATCGCCGCCGAACTGCGCCTGGCGACGGTGGCCGCCCAGGTCGCCCTCCCCATCACCACGGACTTCACCGCCTACCCCGCCTTCAGCCCGGTCGAGTCCCGCGCCGGAGAGCTGGACAGGCTGCTCGACCAGGTCGAGTCCTGGTCGGCCGCCCTCCGTTCGGTCCGCAGCGTGCCCGCCGCGGCCTGACGCCCGCCGCCCCGACAGGAGAAGCCATGACGCGCTCCCAGGCCCTCGACAAGGCGTTCACGCTGTTTCGCGACTCCGCGCCCGATCCCGAGACCGCCACGGTCTCGGCACTCCGCGAGGCCGACGCGCGCCTGTGGGCGAGCTTTCCCGTCGGGGCGGCCGACATCGTCCCGGTCGACGCGGGCGGCGTGCCCGCGCTGCGGGTGACGGCACCAGGCGCCGAGACCGGGCCGGTCGTCGTCTGGTTCCACGGCGGCGGCTACCAACTGGGCGCGGCCGACGGGCGCCGCGCCTTCGCCGCCGACCTGTCCGCGGCCTCGAAGGCGACCGTACTGGTGCCGGACTTCCGGCTGGCGCCGGAGCACCCGTTTCCGGCGGCCGTCGAGGACGCCGTGGCGGTCTACGAATGGGCCCTGTCCCGCCACGATCCCGCTTCGGTTTCCCTCGGCGGCGAATCGGCCGGGGGCGGCCTCGCCGTCGTGGCGCTCCTCGCGGCGCGGGACCGCGGGCTGCCGCAGCCCGCGGCGGCGATTCCGGTGTCGGTGTGGACCGACCTGGCCCTCACCGGCGCCAGCTACCGGGGCAACGCCGGCCACGAACCGGTGGCCACGATGACGGTGTACGAACAGATCCGCGACGCCTACCTCGCCGGCCACGACCCGCGCGACCCGCTCGCCTCCCCGCTGTACGCAGACCTTACCGGCCTGCCACCACTGCTGGTGATGGTCGGCGCGGTCGAGACCCTGCTCGACGACTCCACGGCCCTTGCCCGGCGTGCCGAGGAGGCCGGGGTCGCCGTCGATCTGCGGGTGTGGCCGGACATGATCCACTACTGGCACCTCTTCGGATCATTCCTGCCCGAAGGCCGGCGGGCCGTCGAGGCGATCGCCGCGTTCGTACGGCGGCACACCGCCTGACGGGACTGGCCGCGATCATGAAGTGCGCGCGGTCGTCAAGGACACCACGGCCGCCCGTTCCGTCACACCCGCCGCCTAACATGCCCGACATGGACGCTCAGCTCGCCGCCGCCGAACACTTCATCGACGCGCACGCCCGCCCCCTGGAGCGGCACCTCTTCGCCGCACGCTTCCACAACGGCCCCGCCACGGCCGTCGTCGACGCGCTGCGCGTCTATCGCAACCCCGACGGCGGCTTCGGGCACGGCCTCGAACCCGACACGCGCTGTCCCGACAGCCTTCCCATCTACGCCGAGGTCGCCCTCGGCGCTCTGGCGGACGCCGGCGCCGATGCTCCCGAGCTGGTCGAGGGCGCCTGCGACTACCTCGCCGGCGTCAGCGACGGCAACGGCGCCGTCCCGCTCGCCTTCCCGGTGATCGAGGCGCACCCGCGCGCCGAGCACTGGTCGGAGTGGACCTACCGGCCCGACGTCAACCCCACCGCGGGTCTCGTGAGCCTGCTGTACCGGCTCGGGGCCGAGCACCCCTGGCGCGAGACCGCCGCCGGGTACTGCTGGCGCTACCTCGAATCCGAGCCGACGCCCGACGGCGTCCACTCCCTCTGGGAACTGCTCCACTTCCTCGAACACGTCCCCGACCGCGAGCGCGCCGAACGCCACGCGCCGGCACTGCTGGCCCACCTCGTCGCGCAGGACATGTTCCACGCCGACGCCGACGCACCCGGCTACGGCCTGACGCCGCTGCACATCGCGCCGACCCCCGAGTCGCCGTGGCGCACGGCCTTCACCGAGGCCCAGATCGACGCCCACCTCGACCATCTGAGCGACGGCCAGGAACCCGACGGCGGCTGGCCCATCACCTGGACCCCTCCGGGTGAGGAGGCCCTCGCCGAGTGGCGCGGTGTGGTGACCCTCGAAGCGGTTCGCACGCTGGCCGCCTACGGACGCCTCGGGTAGCTCCCACGGCGTTTCCGGTTGATCTCTGCGGGGCCTTCGGCATCCGCAACCCACCCGACGAGCCCTAAGCCTCGGCGCAGGCGATCACGGCGGCGAGCACGCCGGGAAAGCGTGCGTCGAGCTCGCCGCGCCGCAGGCTCATGCAGCGTGCCTTCCCGAGTGCGCGAGTGTCGGTGAGGCCGGCCTCGCGCAGGATCCGCCAGTGGTTGGAGAGGGTCGAGCGGGGCACGTCGAGGTCCGGCGGGCTGCACGGGCACTCCCCGTCGGCGGCCATCCGGCGGACCAGGTCGATGCGGACGCTGTCGCCGAGGGCGTGCAGGACCGACGCGAGTTCCACGTCCTCGATCCGGGGCTGTGACTGCGCTCTCAACCGCTTCCTCCTCGCCTGCGGTGGGCCATAGTATCGCGCTCGTTCCATCATTTCGGGAAAGTCGAAATAAGGAGACGGCGTGGCCGTTCTGAAGACCTACGCCCGCGTCTACGTCGATGACCTCGACGCGGCCCTGCCGGTGCTCTCCTCGCTGGTCGGCGAGGGACCGCGCTGGCGGGAGTCCTTCGCCGGGCTGGAGCTCGCGGGCCTCGGCGGTCTGCTGCTGATCGCCGGTGACGGCGAGGCGCTGGCACCCTTCCGGTCGACCCACGCGACCGCGGTCGTCGACGATCTCGACGCGGCCCGCCGCATCCTCGAAGCGCACGGCGCCGAGCTGCTGGAAGAGCCCTTCGACGCCCCCAACGGCCGCGGCTTCACCGCCCGCCAGCCCGGCGGGGCGATCGTCGAGTACGTCGAGTGGCGACAGGCGCTGCGGGAGAAGGTCTTCGGCGCCGAAGCTCCGGCGGGGACGATCAAGGAGGTCTACGGACGGCTCTACGTCGACGACCTCGACACGGCTCTGCCGGTGCTCGCCGCGCTGGCCGGCCGGGAGGCCGAACTGCGTTTCGACTACCTGGACCTCGAACTCGCCGAGGTCGGGGGTTTCCTGGCCGTCGCCGGCACGCCCGCCGCCCTCGCGCCCTTCCGGGCGACCCACGCGACGGCGATCGTCACCGACCTCGCCAAGGTGCTCGCGGTGGTCGCCGAGTCCGGTGGAGAGGTGCTCGACGGGCCCAACGAGGTCCCGACCGGCCGGAACCTGACCGTGCGGCACGGTGGCGGCGCGATCATCGAGTACGTGGAGTTCAGGGAATAGCCGCGGCGCCGGCCGTCCAGCGCGCCCGCGCGACGCGGAGGGTCACCGTGGCCGGTGAGCGCGATGCCGGAGAGGTCCGGGTTCGCTCAGGAGCGCGTCTTCTCCAGCAGGCACCGGACCGCGGCCTCCCCGGCGCCCTTGCCGGCCGTGCGCCCGTTCTCCCAGGCCTCCACCACCCGCGGGTCGACGTAGGCGTCGCGCAGCGCAGCGCGGCGGCCAGGACCCTCGTCCGGGTGGCACCGCGGCCCTGGAGGTCGCCGCTCACCTTCCGGCGGAAGACCGGCAGACACGCGGCGAGCTCCAGGACCCGGTCGTGCTTGGCGAGGTCGCGCTGCTCGCGCCACTCCGGGTGGTAGAGGTACTGGCGCCGGCCGGCGTCGTCGAAGCCCACGGCCTGGATGTGGCCGGCCGGGTCGGCGCAGATCCACACCTCGTGCCAGGCCGGCGGGATGACGAGTTCCTTGACGCGCTCCTTGAACCCGGCGTCGCGGCAGACGTTGCCGTGGTCGTCCACATAGCTGAACCCGCGACCGCTACGGCGCCTGGTGAAGCCGGGGCCATAGGGCTCGACACGTCGCAGTCTCACCGTCCCCCTATACCCGGCCTCACGGCGACCCAATCGGCGTCATACCAGGTCGCGGGGGATCGAGCGGTGCCAGTTCTGCGAGTGGACGCGCGGGTTCCCCCGGTCGGCATCGAGTTCGTAGGCGTCGAGCTGGGCGGTGATCACGAACTCCTCGGCCGTCGAGGTCAGCACGGTCCGCGTCACGATCTCGACCCGCCAGTCGTCGCGTTCGAAGCGGCGGACGGTGCGGGTCTCACCGCGCACCGAGGTGACCTCGTTCCAGCGGAAGCTGTACCACTCGCGGTTGTCGCGACTGAGGACCGTCCCGGTCTCCTCGATGCGCTGCCTGCCCTGGTCGTTGACGACTTCGAGCGTGGACACACCGGTCGCCAGGTCGCGGGAGACCCGCCAGTGGTGCTCGCCCGCCTCCAGTTGGGAGACGGCCAGCGGCTCGGTGATCTCGGGTTCGGCGAACTCGCGCAGCTTCTCGTCCTCGTCACGCGGGGTGCGCACCGGCAGGGTGAGCGTGCTCGCGCCCGCCGTGAACCGCACTGTCGCACCCTCCGGCGCCGGCCACGCCAGCGGCCAGTAGGAGGTCGACACCGAAAGCCTGAGCCGGTGACCGGCGGGGATGGTCTGCGCGGTGCCGTTGAGGGGGACGTCGACGCGGTAGCGGCGGCCGGGCTCCAGCGGCTGCGGGTTCTCACTGCCGTCGCGGTGGGTGAGGTTCAGCAGCCCGTAGGTGAAGCGCGTCGCCTCCCCGTTGGGCGCGACGTCGGACAGCCGCACCGCCAGCTGCGCGACAGGCTTGTCGGCCGAGACCTCGAAGGACGCCGTCGGCAGCCCGAAGAGCTCCATCGGCTCCTGCAGCGGCTCCATCTCGAAGACCAGGGCGCCGCCGTCCTCCTCGCGCTGGTCGAAGGGCAGGTCCGGGGTGGCCGCGTAGGAGGCCCACTTGCCCGCGAACATGCCGACGCTCAGCGGCGATTGGAGGGTCACGTCGGTGCCCGCCTCGGCCCGGACGTCGCCGTGCTCGATGCCGTGCCGCCGCAGCCGGTACTCGCGCCGCTCGATGCTCGGGGAGGGCCAGGACTCCTCGGCGACCCAGCGGCCGGGCCGATCGGCGTAACTCGGCGCGGGCGTGACGCTGTCCTGCATCCAGGCGCGCAGCATCGGCTCGTCCATGAGCCCGGTGTCGATCCCCTTGAGCCAGTGATCCCACCAGCGCACGACCTCCTGGAGGAAGCCGATCGCCGGTCCGGGAACGCCGAAGTGCGGGTACTTGTGCCCCCACGGCCCGATGAGGCCCTTGCGCGGCACGTCGAGGTGCTCCAGCAGCCGAAAGATCGCGTTGGTGTAGCCGTCGGCCCACCCGCCGACGGCCATGACCGGCACCCGAACATCGCCGTAGTCCTCGCAGACCGAGGCTGGTTTCCAGTAGCCGTCACGCCGCTGGTGCGACAGCCACGTCTCCAGCCACAGGCCGCTGTCCTCCAGCCGCTCGCGCCACATCTCCCGCCAGCGGTCGCCGACGACGGCGGGGTCCGGCGGCTGGGAGTTCGCCGCGAACATCACCGTGGCCTCCGACAGGTTGTCGGCGAGCAGGCAGCCGCCCATGTAGTGCATGTTGTCGACGTAGAGGTCGTCGGTCGCCGAGGCGCTGATGATCGCCTTGAGGGCGGGCGGCCGGCGGGCGGCGATCTGGAGGCTGTTGAAGCCGCCCCAGGAGATGCCCATCATGCCGACGCCGCCGTCGCACCACGGCTGCTCGGCCAGCCAGGCGATGACGTCCTCGGCGTCCTCGTGCTCCTGCGGGCGGTACTCGTCGACGAGTACGCCGTCGGAGTCGCCGCTGCCGCGCATGTCGACACGGACGCAGGCGTAGCCGTGGCCGGCGATGTAGGGATGGTTGGCGGCGTCGCGCGCCCGCGTCCCGTCGCGCTTGCGGTAGGGGATGTGCTCCAGGACGGCGGGGACGGGGTTCTCCTCGGCGTCGACGGGCAGCCAGATCCGAGCGGCGAGGCGTTTGCCGTCGCGCATGGTGATGAAGGTGTTCTCGATGTCGCGGACCTGGTGCGGCAGGTCGGTGACGATCCTCATGAGGCGTCCTCCCCGCCCGGTACGGGCGCGAATTCGAAGGGCAGGCCGGCGACGATCTCGTCGTAGTGCTTCTGGAGTTCGGCGCGGTCGCGGGCTCCGATGTAGAGCTTGCCGATGATGTAGCGGTAGCTGTCCTGGTGCGGCAGTTCCGACAGCCGGTCTCCCTCGGTGACCTGGAGGGTCAGGCGGGTCCCGGGATAGCGCTCGGCGATGCTCTCCTTGTCGCGCCGGCCGGGGATCTTGGTGACGAGGGCGTCCTCGTCGTGGAAGATCATGCACTGCGAGGCGACGGCGTACTCGCCCTTTCGGTGCGGCATGCGGGGCTCGCGACCCAGGGCGATGTCGATGGCGACGGTGTGGTTGGACACGCCGTCGACGTGGGCGAAGAGTTCGCTGTGGGACTGGGAGATGCGGGTGTTGACCTCGATCAGCCAGATCTTGTCGGCCTCCTCGTCCCACATGTACTCGGCGTTGAAGGCACCGTTGTCGAAGCCGATGTGGCGCAGGAAGCGCTCGGTGGCGTCGATCATCCGCCGCTGGACTTCGGCGGGGACGCTGTCGGCGGGGTAGTCGAGGCGCTCGAAGCTCGTCCCGGCGGCGTCCTTGTGCATGTCGAGGACTCCGTGGACGGAGTAGCTCCCGGCGAACACGGTGCCCTCGGGGGCAGCCTGCACGCCGGTGACGAACTGTTCGGCGAGGCAGGTGTTGCCGTCGGCCCCGGCCAGCTCGGGCGGCAGGTCCACCATGTCGAGCACCTCGTTGAACGCGTCGCCGATCTCGCCGATGCCGGCCCGGATCTCGGCGACGGCGGCGTTGAACTGCTCGGCGTCGCGGACCTCGAAGCCCAGGTCGGAGGAGTGCGACTTGACCGGCTTGACCCAGAAGGGGAAGTCGAGGTCGACTGCGGCGAGCGGGTCGTCGTCGAAGGGGTCGAAGGAGGCGAAGCGCGGGACGCACTCGGGGATGGAGACCTTCTGTTCGAGGCGGCTCCAGTACTTGTGCTCGCACTTGAGGAGGCTCTCCAGCGACGGCGAGGGTAGGTCGTGCTCGCGCGCGAGGAGAGGGCCGATGATGCTCGCCGGGAAGTCCCAGTGGGTCACGATCGCGTCGACGGTGCCGTCGAAGCGGTCCAGTTCGGCGCGGGCCTCGGCGAGCAGTTCGCCGAAGTCGACCCCGGTGGTCTTGACCAGGCGCTCGTAGCCGAGGAGGTCGTGGAACTCGTAGTTCTCGCTGCCGTCGACGGTGCGCAGCTCGTCGAGCTGGACGGCGGTCATGCCGAGGACGAAGATGTTCTTCTTCATCGCCGTCACCGCCTCTCGCCGGCAGCCGTGGCGGTGCCTTCTCGTCGGCGTCTTGCCTGTTCAGTACGGGGGTGGCCGTGGTGCATCAGGTTTGCTCCCTTGATCTTCGGGGATAACGAACGAAGCCGCCGGAACCGGCGGCGTCATGATCGGGTTACCCGCTCGGCGCCGATTCATGCGGTGACGCCGTCGCGGGGAGTGTTTGGCGCGCGCCGCCCCGGGTAGGTCACAGGTGTCCGAACGAACGCGATAGCTGCCCACGCGGCAGCGGAACGGAAGCGATGCAGAAGACATACGAGAAGTCGGTTAACGTCGACGTCGATCTGCGCACCGCCTACGACCAATGGACGCAGTTCGAGTCGTTCCCCCAGTTCATGGACGGCGTGGACGAGGTGCGTCAGCTCGGACCCGAGCGGACCCACTGGAAGACCAGCATCGCCGGTGTCGAGCGTGAGTTCGACGCCGAGATCGTCGAGCAGCGCCCCGACGAGCGCATCGCCTGGCAGAGCCTGGACGGGCCGAAGCAGGCCGGTGCGGTCGACTTCCAGCGCGTCGGCGACCAGGAGACCCGCGTCATCCTGCAGATGGTCTTCGAGCCCGAGGGCGCCGCGGAGACCGCGGGCGCCGCGACCGGCCTGGTCGGCATGCGCATCGAGGGCGACCTGGAGCGCTTCAAGGCCTTCATCGAGTCCCGCGGCACCGAGACCGGTGCCTTCCCCAGCCAGACCCCGCCGCCGACCATGTGATGTGAATCGTTTCGGCCCAGTGGGGCCGTGAGCGCACCGAGTGGGTCCCGGCGAGTTCTCGCCGGGACCCACTCGGTGTTCGACGAGGTGTGAGAGCGGACGGCACCGCACCAGCGCCCCCGATCGGAGGAACCACTTCTAGCGCCGCGACATCCTGCCGCGCGTGAAATAACACGCGGTTCGCGGCCGGAAGTGGTTTCGGCGGTGAGCGGAGCGGGCAATCCCACTGTGCGGAAAACCCCTCATCCGCATGAGACAGGAGGATCGTCATGACCCCAGTGGGAATCATCTCCGCAATACTCATCGGACTGGTCGTCGGAGTCCTCGGCCGTCTGGTCGTGCCCGGTAAGCAGAACATCCCCATCTGGCTGACGATCGTGGTCGGCATCATCGCCGCACTGGTCGGTACGGCCATCGCACAGGCGGTCGGCGTCGAGAACACCGACGGCATCGACTGGATCGAGATCGTCTTCCAGGTCGGCCTCGCCGCGATCGGAGTCGCCGCCGTCTCGGCGATGCGCGGTGGACGACGACGCCGCTGACCCTGCCCGAAGCCACCCGCGAAGGCCCCGCGACCGCAAGGTCGCGGGGCCTTCCGCCGCGAATGGGGAACTGGTGGGCGGCGCCCGGGAAACGCCGTCTCCAAGGAGCCGCGGCGCGCTACTCCCAGCGCGTGGCGTTGCCCTCGTCGAAGGTCTCCGGCGGCATCGGGATGACACAGAACGGGATCCCCGCCGGGTCGAGGAGGATCCACAGCCCGTTGACCTGCCGGGCGCGCTTGGCGCCGAGTGCGACCAGGCGCTCGACCTCGGCCTCCACGTCGTCGGTGTGGATGTCGAGATGGACGCGCGGCTCGCCGAAGTCGAGACGCTGCACCAGGATCCCGAAGTGCTCCGCGCGCAGCTTCGCGCCGTGGAACTCCGGCGACTCCTCCGATCGGGTCATCGGCAGGCCGACCGCACCCTGCCAGAAGTCGAGTTCGTCGGCATGCGCGTCGGGTGGAACGTCCACGACGACCTTGGCGAGGCGACTGTAATGCGCCATCCTGCCCACCTCCGTAGGGGTTGTCACTGCGCCCCTACCCGAGCGGGGTGGGAGCGAAACCCGGGCGGGCGCAAGGGTCAGCGGCCGGCGATGGCCGGTGCGAACTCCTGGAAGTCGATGCGGCGGTCGTGGTCGGCGTCGGTGAGCTTGAAGATCAGGTCGATCTGCTCCCCCGCCAGGATCCCCTCGTGGTACTTCTTCATCTCGGCGACGGTGATGTACCCGTCGCCGTCGAGGTCGATCTCCCGGAACGCGCGAACCGCGTCGTCCAACTCGCTCATGCTGACATCCTTTGCGGGCTAAGGGATCGAGCGGCACAGGGTATCGACCGCACGCACCCGCGGGCCCGATCGGCGCGTACCCTGGCCCGCCGCGGCCTCCTCTGACAGCATGAGGGCCGGGCGGTCCGCACCGGTCCGCCGCACGGCGACGCGAAGGGGGCGGCGGGTGCGCAACGCGAAGATGGCCGAGCTCGAAGGCCTGGTCGGGCAGTGGCGGATCACCCTGTCCGACGCCTGGTTCCTGGAACCCGCGGGGACCGAGGTGACCGGCTCGGCGACCGTCGAATGGATCGGCGAGGCCTTCATCGCCATGCGCACGACCCTCCAGGGCGAGCTCGACATGGTTCTGGGCCGCTCTGACGCGCGGGACGCCTACACCGCGCTCTACCACGACGACCGCGGTGTCTCCCGGGTCTTCGAGATGACCTTCGACGGCGGGAACTGGGTGCTCAGCCGCGCCGACCCCGACTTCCACCAGCGTTTCGTCGCCACCGTGGAGCCCGACCGCATCAGCGGCCGCTGGGAGGCCTCCGAGGACGCCGGCGCGACCTGGCGCAAGGACTTCGACCTGGTCTACGACCGCGTGTGACCGCCGGTTCGGCGGCGAGCCCCGGGCGGGCGGCCCGGGGCTGCCCGCCGCTCAGCTCCAGCTCTGGCCGCTCGCCTCGGCGACGAGCTCGAAGGCCGTCTTGCCGTCGAGGGACTCGCGGATGATGTCGGCGTGCCCGGCGTGGCGGTCGACCTCGCTGATCAGGCGCAGCAGCACCCAGCGCAGGGAGACGTCCTCCTTCGGGAACCAGGGCTGGTCGGGCAGGGGGAAGGTCTGGTCGAGGGTCTCGGCGGAGCGGATGAACTCCTCGGTGCGCCCGGCGACCTCGTCCCAGTAGGCGAGTTGTGAGGCGACGGTCTCCTCACCGACGAGACGGAAGCACTCGTCCCAGTTCGCCTCGGTGCGCTCGACGGCGGGCGCCACCCCCTTGGCGCGGGCGATCCAGCTCTCCTCGACCTCGGCGACGTGCTTGACGAGGCCGGAGAGGGACAGTTCGCTGGTACTGGGCTTCTGCGCGGCCTGCTCGTCGGTGAGCCCGAGCAGGGCGCGGCGCAGGCCGCCGCGGGCCTCGTCGAGGAAGCCGAGGAGGGCTCCGCGCTCGTCGCCGGGTGCCTCTGCGGGAACGTGGGTGACCATGGTGTCCGCCTTCGGTTCGCGGGGCCGGGGCCCCTTTTCTTGCTGACTTGCTCACCGTAACGGCGGTTGCGGTCAGCTTCTGTCCGCAATGCCGCGGGTTCTCGGACTTCTTCTCCCGACGCGGCCTTCGTTTCCGTCGGCAGCCGCTAGCGTGGCCTTTAGCGAGACGTACTGAGCCGCCGGGGCCGACGGCGAGAAAATCCGTTCAGGAATCGTGGCAACTGACCCATCCGGGCGTACGGCGGCATCGAATCCCTCCCAGGAAACTGTGAAGGGAGCCACGTGTTGTCCGCGAAGGAAACCCCGCGGCGGATCGCCGTCATCGGATCCGGCGTCGCCGGTCTGACCGCGGCCTACGCTCTACGCGAGCATGCCGAGGTCACCCTCTACGAGCAGGACTCACGCCTGGGCGGGCACGCCCACACCCACGACGTCGTCGCCGGTGGACGCACGCTGGCGGTCGACTCGGGCTTCATCGTCCACAACGAGTCGACGTACCCGAACCTCATCGCGATGTTCGCCGAGCTCGGGGTGGCCACCCGGCCCACCGAGATGAGCATGTCGGTCTCCTGCCGTGGATGCGGTCTCGAGTACTGCGGGGCGAGGGGCGCGGCGGGCCTGTTCGGACGGCGGCGCAACGCCGTCAGCGCGCGCTACCTCGCGATGCTGGCCCAGATCCCACTGTTCCACCGCCGGGCACGCGCGCTCCTCGCGTCCGGCGAGGAGGGGCCGAGTCTCGGCGACTTCGTGCGCGCCGGGGGCCACACGCGCTACTTCACGCGGCACTTCGTCGTCCCGCTGGTCTCGGCGGTCTGGTCGTGCGGGCCGGGTTCGGCGACCGACTATCCGGCGTCCTACCTGTTCCGCTTCCTCGCCAACCACGGGATGCTCTCCATCGGCGGCTCCCCGCGCTGGCGAACCGTGGTCGGGGGTTCACGGACCTACGTCGAGCGCATCGCCAAGCAGATCCCGGCCGTGCGCACGATGACCCCCGTTCGCGCGGTGTGCCGTCCGCCGGGCCGTCGAGTCGAGGTCCACGACGACGCCGACGGCGTCGAGCGCTTCGACTCCGTGGTCATCGCGACCCACGCCGACCAGGCCCTGACCATGCTGCCCGACGCCGACGACAACGAGCGGGCGGTGCTCGGCGCCTTCGAGTACGCCCGCAACGACACCCTCCTCCACACCGACGACTCCGTCCTGCCGCCTCCGCGGGTCCGCGGGTCCTGGAACTATCTCCTGCCCTCCTGCGACGCGAGAAGCGGCGGCGCGCAGGTCAGCTACGACCTGGACCGCCTGCAAGGGCTGGATTCCCCGACGCCGATGGTCGTCACCCTCGGCGGCTCCCGGCGCGTGAGGCCCGACAGCGTCGTTGCGTCCATGTCCTACGAGCACCCGGTCTACACACACCGCTCGGTCGCCGCCCAGCGGCGCCTCCCCGGACTCAACACCGGTGTCACCGCCTTCGCCGGCGCCTACCACGGCTGGGGCTTCCACGAGGACGGCTGCCGCTCGGGACTCGCGGCCGCCGAAGCGCTGCTGGAGCTGTCATGAACGGCTGGGCGAAGAGCGCGTCGCTGTACCGCTGCGAGGTGAGGCACGTACGCACGCACGTCGAACGCCACGCCCTGCGCCACAGCACCTACATGTGGCTCTTCGACCTCGACGCCGTCCCCGAGGTCCCCCGCCCCCTCCGCCTGCTCGCCGGTTTCGGGTCGAGCGACCAGCTCGCCGCCGACGCGGCGGGCACCGCGGGCCTGCGATCCGGCGTCGACGAGTACCTGGCGGGCGAGGACATCGACCTCGACGGCGGGCGGATCCTGCTGCTCACCCACGCGCGCGTCGCCGGGTACGTGTTCAACCCACTGAGCGTCTACTGGTGCCACGATCCGGCCGGGCGGCTCGTCTGCGTCGTCGCCGAGGTCCACAACACCTACGGCGGCCGGCACCGCTACCTGCTCCGCCCCGACACCGACGGCCGCCTGCGGGCCGACAAGACCTTCTACGTGTCGCCGTTCCTGCCCGTCGACGGCCGCTACACGCTCCGGCTGCCCGCGCCGGGACGGCTCCTCGACCTCACCGTCCACCTCGAACTCGACGGCCGGCGCGCTCTGACCGCCACCGTCAAAGGGCGGCGCATCCCGGCCGGAACCTCGACCCTCCTGCGCGAGGCGGCGCGCAGACCCCTGAGCACCCTCGCGGTGTCACTGGCGATCCGGTGGCACGGCATCCGGCTCCTGCTCAAAGGCCTGTCCATCATCCCGCGACCAAGACCGCACTCCCGAAAGGCGACCCGTGTCACGAACAGCCGACCCGGCCACCGCTCTTGACCGCTGGCCCGACCTGCGCTCCGTACCGCGCGCACGGTTTCGCGCCACCGTGGCCGCCGCACTCCTGCGCCGCACCGCCGACCGGCTCGGCTTCGGCGTCGAATACCCCGACGGGCACCGCGCGGGCGCCCCTCGCCCCTCCCCGACACTGACGCTCCACCGCCCCGAGAGCTTCCTCGCACGCGTCGGAGCCGGCGGCCTCATCGGCTTCGGCGAGGCCTACCAGGCCGGGGACTGGGACAGCGACGACCTCCACGGGCTGCTGGTGCGGCTCGCCGAGAACGCCGCCGGGATCGTTCCCGCCTGGCTGCAATGGCTGCGGCGCTTCTACGTCGCCGCGATGCCCGGAAGCCAGGACAACACCCGCGCCAACGCCGCCCGCAACATCGGCCACCACTACGACCTGTCCAACGACCTCTTCGGGGCCTTCCTCGACGAGTCCATGACCTACTCCTCGGCCCTGTTCGACGGCGGCCAGGACCTCCCCGCCGCCCAGCTGCGGAAGATGGACCGGCTCCTCGACGCCACCGGCGTCGGGCCCTCGACCCGGCTCCTCGAGATCGGTACCGGCTGGGGGGCGCTCGCCGTTCGCGCGGCCGAGCGCGGCGCGACCGTGCACACCATCACGCTCTCCGAGCAGCAGCTGCGCGGCGCGGAGGAGCGCGTCGCGCGGGCCGGCCTCACCGACCGTGTGACGATCGAACTGCGCGACTACCGCGACCTCGACGCCTCACGGCGCTACGACGCGATCGTCAGCGTCGAGATGGTCGAGGCCGTCGGCGAGCGCTACTGGCCCGGCTACTTCCGGCTGATCGACCGGATCCTGGCGCCGGGCGGCACCGCGGGCGTCCAGTCGATCACGATGGCCGACGAGCGCCTCGCCGCGACCCGCCGCACCTACACGTGGATGCACAAGTACATCTTCCCCGGCGGGCTCATCCCCTCGATACCGGCGATCCAGCGGGTCCTCGAACGGCACACGGGGCTGGCGATCGACTCCGACCTCGCCTTCGGTCCCGACTACGCGCGGACCCTCGATCTGTGGCGGCACCGGTTCGCCGAGGCGACCGGCGGGCTCGCCCGTCGCGGTTTCGACGATCTGTTCGCCCGCACCTGGGACTTCTACCTCGCCTACTCGCAGGCGGGTTTCACCAGCGGATACCTCGACGTCCACCAGTTCACCCTCAGGAGGAAACCGTGAGCCACGCACAGGAGCTGGCCGAGGCCGTGCGGCGCTTCGCGGGCATCGATCTGCCGGTCGGCGTCAAGGCCTGGGACGGCAGTGCCGCGGGCCCGCAGGACGGGCCGGTCGTCGTCCTCAACAACTCCCGGGCCCTGCGGTGGCTGATGTGGTATCCGGCCGAGCTGGCGTTGGCCCACGCCTACGTCTCGGGGGATCTCGACGTGATCGGCGACCTCGGGGAGGGCCTGCGGCGGGTGTGGAAGGCCGTCGGCGCGAACGGGGGCAGGCGGCCGGCGGCCCAGCGCGGGCGGGGCTGGCTGGCCGCCGTCCGGCTCGCCGTGCGCCTGGGCGTGGTCGGGCCGAAGCCGCAGGCTCCGTCGGCGACGGCGGACCTGGAGGGCGAGGTCAACAGTCCCGAGCGCGACCGTGCCGCCATCGGGCACCACTATGACCTCTCCAACCGCTTCTACGGGCTGCTCCTCGACCCGCGCATGGCCTACTCCTGTGCGTACTGGACCGAGGACGGGCCGGGGTACGGGCTGGAGGAGGCCCAGCGGGACAAGCTGGACCTCGTATGCCGAAAGCTGGGCCTGCGGCCGGGTTCGCGGCTGCTCGACATCGGCTGCGGATGGGGCTCGCTCACTCTGCACGCGGCGTCGAAGTACCGCGCGAAGGTCACCGCCATCACCTTGTCGGCACAGCAGCACGCGCACGTGAGCGGGCGCGTCGCCGAACTCGGTCTCGGTGGCCTGGTCGACGTGCGCCACCTCGACTGGCGGCTATCCCCCGAGGGCGAGTACGACGCCGTCGCCACGATCGAGATGGGCGAGCACGTCGGCGAGCGCAACTATCCGGCCTTCGCGGAGTTCCTGCGCTCGCGGTTGCGGCCGGGAGGGCGGCTGCTGGTGCAGCAGATGTCGCGGGCGGCCGGGACGGCACCGGGCGGTGGGCCGTTCATCGAGACCTATATCGCGCCGGACATGCACATGCGGCCGGTCGGGCGGACGGTCGACCTGATCGAGTCGGCGGGTCTGGAGGTTCGCGACGTGGAGGCGATGCGGGAGCACTATGTGCGGACGGTGGACGTGTGGATCAACACGCTGGAAGACCGGTGGGGCGACTTCGCGGCGCTGGCCGGGGAGGAGACGGCTCGGGTGTGGCGCCTGTACCTGGTCGGCGGGCGGCTGGCCTTCGAGCAGGGGAGAATGGGCGTCGACCAGATCCTGGCGGTGCGGCCCGACGCGGTGGGCGCGGTGTCGGTGCCGCCGACGCGGCGGTGGATGACGGCCGATCTCGGGGAGGTGCGCGATGTTTGACCTCTCCGCGCTCGCGGTGAACCTGGGAGTGTCGGCGGCGGTGGCCCTCGCGGTCCTGCTGGTGACGTTCGCGGTGGGTGTGGCGGGCGGGAAGCACCGGGTCGTGGACGTCGCCTGGGGTGTGGCGTTCGCGTGCGTCGCGGCGGTCACCTTCGTATTGTCCGACGGGTACGGTGATCCGTGGCGCCGGGCGCTGGCGGCCGGGCTGACGGTCGTGTGGGGTCTGCGTCTGGCCGTCCACATCGGCCGGCGCGGGCGCGGCGAGCCGGAGGATCCCCGCTACGAACGGCTGCTGGCGAAGGCGCCGGGGAACAAGGATCTCTACGCGCTGCGGATGGTCTATTTGCTGCAGGGCGCGCTGGTCTGGTTCGTCTCGCTGCCGGTGCAGGTCGCCTCATACGATCGTTCGGCGGCGACGCCGTGGCTGCTGGCGGGCGTCGCGGTGTGGTCGCTGGGGATGGTGTTCGAGTCCGTCGGCGACGCGCAGCTCGCGCGCTTCCGCCGCGATCCGTCCAACAAGGGCAAGGTCCTCGACACCGGTCTGTGGCGCTATACCCGCCATCCGAACTACTTCGGTGACGCGTGCGTCTGGTGGGGCCTGTACCTGCTGGCCGCGTGTTCGAGCTGGCTCGGGGCGGCGACGGTGGTCGCGCCTTTGGCGATGACCTACTTCCTGGCGGGCAAGACCGGGAAACCGCTGCTGGAGGAGCACCTGTCGAAGCGTCCAGGCTATGCCGCCTACGTGCGGCGGACCAGTGGTTTCGTGCCGTGGCCGCCGCGCCGGGAATAGTGGGCCCGGTCAGTCGTCCGGGAGGCGGGTGACCAGGAGGGCCGCGACGTCGTCGTCGAGGCGGCGGCCGACGAAGTGGATGAGGTCGTCGTGGAGGAGGGCGAGCATGCGGTCCCCGGACTCGCGGCGCCACCGTTCGATGCGAACGCGCATCGGGTAGAAGGCGCCGCGTGCCGATCGCGCCTCGGTGATGCCGTCGGTGTACATGAGCAGCCGGTCTCCGGGCGCGAAGGGGAGTTCCTCGACGTGGTGCGGCGCCTTGGCCAGCCAGCCGAAGTTGATCGCGGGCGAGTGCATCGCGAACTCGACCTCGGCGACGTCGTCTCCCGACAGCAGCAGCGGTGGGGGGTGCCCACAGCTGAGGAGGCGGACGACCGGGCGGTCCTCGGGGATCTCCGCGAGGAGCACGGTGGCGTAGCGGTCGGCGTCCTCGGGGGCGCGCTCGGTGTAGTTCTGCATGCTGCGTTCGAGTGCGTCGGCGAGTTCGGCGAGGTCGCCGGCGGTGTAGGCGGCCTCGCGGAAGGCGCTGGCGAGCAGGGCAGCGATGTCGACGGCCGCCAGGCCCTTGCCCTGGACGTCGCCGAGGATCACGCGCACGCCGAAAGGGGTGCGCAGGGCCTTGTAGAAGTCCCCGCCGATGCGGGCCTCTTCTGCGGATGCCTCGTAGAGCAGGTGGAAGGCGGTGCTGCCCAGGCGCGACGGCAGCGGCCGCAGGACCGTGCGCTGTGCCACGTCGGCGACCGCGCGGGCGTTGGAGAGGTCGTCCTCGCGCCGGCGGCGGACCGAACTGGACCAGGCGGCCGCGGCGGTCACGGCCAGCAGCGCGCTCAGGCCCGCGGCGAAGGACTCGTCGACGGGGTCGCTCGCGGCCACGCTGAGCGCGAGGGAGACCCCGGCGGCGAGGAAGCCGGTGGCCAGGGTGCCCGCGACGTTCCAGGTGGCCGCGGCCAGGGCGGGCGCGGCCACGAGGAAGCGGTCGTAGCGTTCGGCGTCCGGTGTGGACGTGTCGGCGAGGATGATGGCGACCATCAGGAGGAAGGGAACCGAGCGTCCCAGCAGCAGGCGCCAGCGCCCCCTGCTCTTCAGGTCACCGAAGGGTCCCATTCCATGATCATAGGTACATTTCGGGTCACGCGGGTCGGCGGCCGCCGCGCGGCGACCGCCGACCTCGCTGAGATTGTTCGCGAACGCTTCTCAGAGCGTTCGCCGACTCGGCACGGGCCCCATCCGGATGGTCCCTCCCCCGGGAGGCCGCTGCTTGACCTCGAAGGTGGAGTCGAACTCGGTATACCCCGCTGGCCACGGATTATGCACCGCTCAGCCCGCGGGTGAGATCACGTCCCCGGCCACCGGCCGACTACAGCAGGCTCGCCCGAAACGGCCGAGACACGTCGAGCAGACGATCCACCACTCCTCGCCCGCCTGCGGCGACTCGTCGTCGAGCTGACTGAGCAGCTTCATCACGAGCTCCCCCGAACTCGCCTGCCGATGCCTGGCGTACCCCATCATCCGCTCACCCCGCGACGCCTTCGGCGCGTCGACCCCGTCGTCAAGGTCACCGTTCCCGACCCCCACCCAGCATGCGGTTCGTCCGCGTACGTCCGGTCCAACGCGGGTCAGAATATGTCTACAAACTGTGAAGATAATCGGACTTGTCGTATACCTGACCAAAGGGTTGAGAGGAACTGGGCGACCGGCCGAGGTCGATGGCCGAAGGTTGTTCGCGTTCACGCGTGGGCGTCCATAGTGGACATGAAAAACCTTGGCGATCATTGTGCCGAGATCGATAGGTTCCGTCCGTGAACACCCAGGTCCCGTACCGGCCGCTCCCCCTCGACCAGTCCGAGGTCACCTACGCACACGGTCCGGACTCCTTCGCGCGGCCGGACGTCCCGGCCGGCGAGACCACCGAGTTCGCCTTGGGCGACAGCGTGATCTATCCGGGCACGTCCCGCAAGTTCTGGATCCACCTGCCCGCCGGATACGACCCCTCGAAACCGGCCTCCCTGATGGTCTTCCAGGACGGCTGGTGGTACCTCGACCCCGAAGGCGAGGTCCGCGGCGCGATCGTGCTGGACAACCTCGTCCACCGCGGCGACATCCCCTACACCGTCGGCGTGTTCGTCGACCCGGGCGTCTTCGAGGGCGCGGAGAACCCGAAGAACCGCAACGAGGAGTACGACGCCTTCGACGAGCGCTACGCCGAGTTCCTGCTGACCGAGATCATCCCGCGGGTCACCGAACGCCACGCGATCGCCGACGACCCCGAACGCTGGGGGCTGTGCGGCGGCAGCAGCGGCGGCAACGGCTCCTTGACCGTCGCGTGGCTGCGGCCCGACAAGTTCCGCAAGGTCATCGGCTACCTGTCGAGCTTCGCGCAGATGCCGGACGGCAACCCTTATCCGCGCCTCGTCGCCGAGGTCCCGCGCAAACCCCTTCGCATCTTTCTCCAGGCCGGTCACCGCGACCTGAACTGGAACGAGCCGAAGCGGAACTGGCTGGCCGACAACCTGCGTGTGGGAGCCGCGCTCGCCGAGGCCGGGTACGACTTCCGGCTCGTACTCGGCGACGGGGGGCACAGCGCGAACCACGGCGGCGTGCTCCTGCCGGACGCGCTGCGATGGCTGTGGCGGGACTGACGGCTCACGCTCGCCGCTCACTGTCCGGCTCGACCGGATCGCCGGGGACTCTCCCCCTGTCGGCCAGGTCTCACCGCGCCCCGCAGCATGCCCTCCGGCGGTTCTGGGTATCGAACGGGCGTGCGGCCGTAGCCCCCTCGCCGCCGAAGGAGAGAAACCCCATGACTGCCAACCCCTCAGGCACCGCCCATCGCGTGGCCCGCCACCCGGCGATCGCGAAGCTCGCGAAGATCGGCTTCGCCTCCCGCGGAGTCATCTACGTCCTCATGGGCGTGTTCGCGCTCGGCATCGCCTTCCAGTCGAGCTCGAAGAAGGCCGACAAGTCCGGCGCCATCCACACCGTCGCCGAGACCCCGTTCGGATCGGTGCTCCTGTGGGTGATGGCCATCGGCCTCACCGCGCTGGTCATCTGGCAGGTCGCCGACGCCATCGTCGGCACCGACACCAAGGACCGCGTCGAGGCCGTCGCGCGCTCGGTCGTCTACACCCTGCTGGTGATCTCGATCCTCGGTCTCCTGCTGGCGGGCAAGGACGCCGCCTCCACCGACTCGCAGTCGAAGGACGTGACCGCGAAACTTCTCGAACTGCCCGCCGGGCAGATCCTGGTCTTCGCGGTCGCCCTCATCCTTGCCGTCGTCGGTGTCGTGTGGATCGTCGAAGGCTGGACCGAGAAGTTCATGAAGGACATGCACGTCACCTCGCCCCGCGCGGTGCGACCGGTGACCAACCTCGGCAAGGCCGGCTACATCGCCCGCGGCGTCATCGCGATCGTCGCCGGAGTCTTCATCGGCAAAGCCGCCATCGACTACGACCCCAAGGAAGCCGTGGGCATCGACGGCGCCCTGCGCGCCCTCACCGAAGCCCCCGCCGGACGCTGGCTCCTGGCGGTCGTCGCCCTCGGCCTGATCCTCTTCGCGGGCTACTGCGTCGCCGAGGCCCGCTGGCACCGCACCTGACACGGGGCCCCACCCCCAATCCCTCGCAGGGAACGACCGCACCCGAGCGCGTCGCACGCCAACAGCGTGCGGCGCGCTCGCCCGTCCGCGCTCTAAAGTTCCTCCGGCGACCACTTTCCGGCCCCGGCGGTGTCGGTCCATTCGACAAGCCCACCGGACCGCAAGGAGCCGACATGCGAGCCACCCCCTCCCCCGACGACAGCCTGGCGCTGGCGCGGGCGGGCAGCGGCGAGGCCTTCCGTGCACTCGTCGAGCCGTACCGGCGTGAACTCCAGGTGCACTGCTACCGCATCCTCGGCTCGGTACAGGACGCCGAGGACCTTCTGCAGGAGACGCTCCTGGCGGCCTGGCGCGGCATCGGCGGCTACGAGGAACGCGCGTCGGTGCGCACCTGGCTCTACCGGATCGCGACGAACCGCTGCCTCAACGCGCTGCGGTCGCAGAACCGCCGGCCCCAGAACCATCCGGCCTACCGACCGGAGGTCCCCTTGCCCGAGCCCTCGCACCGCCATGCCGAACCGAGCTGGCTCCAGCCCTACCCCGACGCCCTCCTCGAAGGGATCGTCGACCGCGCCCCAGGACCCGAGGCCCGCTACGAGGCCCGCGAGTCGGTGTCGCTGGCCTTCCTGGCCGTCCTGCAGGAACTGCCGCCGAGGCAGCGCGCCGTCCTGGTGCTGCGCGACGTCCTCGGCTTCCGCGCCGCCGAGGTCGCCGCCATGCTCGACACCACCGAGAACGCGGTGACCAGCGCACTGCGAAGGGCGCGGGCCGCGCTCGCCGGAGCGCCGAGACTCAACGCCGAGGCCCCGCCGCGGCCGGACTCGCCCCAGGAGCGCCGGATAGTCGACGACTTCACCCGCGCCTTCCAGACCGGCGACGTCGACGCGGTCGTGGCCATGCTCACCGAGGACGCCCGCCTCACCATGCCCCCGCTCCCCCTCGTCTACGAGGGACACGAGGACGTCCGGCACTTCCTGGCGACCGTCGCACTGCGGCACTGCCCGCGGCACGTCCTCATCCCGACCTCGGCCAACGGCCAGCCCGCCTTCGGCTGCTACCTGCGCGACCCCCGCACGCCGATCCTGCACGCCCACGGCGTCCTCCTCCTGACGCTGTCCGGCGAGCGGATCGCGGCGATCACGCGTTTCCTCGACAACTCGCTGCTGACCCGCTTCGGCCTCCCGCACTCGCTGCGCGGCTGAGCCCCGCCCATCAGGCGCCCTGAGGGGCGCGATCCGCCATGCGCAGAACGCCCGACGGCTCCGCGCGCGCTTCCCCCTGCCCAAAAGGAGAACCGTGAACACCGAGAGAGAACGCATGACGCCCCGGCAGGCCTGGGTCCTGGGACTCGCCTCGCCGGCGTCCTTCATGATGGCCCTCGACAGCCAGGTCGTGACGACGACGCTCGGCACGATCCGGGTGGAGCTCGCGGCCTCGGTCGAGGCCCTCGAATGGACCGTCAACGCCTACAGCCTGACCTTCGCGGTACTGCTGCTGACCGGCGCGGCCCTCGGCGACCGCTTCGGGCGCCGGCGGATGTTCGTCCTTCGGCGTCGTGTGGGGGCTGGTCTGCGGGAACGCGGCGGGCTGGGACAGCGTCGAGGTGACCGGTGCGCTGGCCGCCGGTGTCGCGCTGCTGCTCGGCTTCGTGCTGTGGGAGCGGCGGGCCGCCGCGCCGATGCTGCCGATGCGGTTCTTCGGTGTGCGCGCCTTCGCCACCGCCAACCCGGCGAACTTCTGCGTCTTCGCCTCGCTCTACGGCACGCTCTTCTTCCTGGCCCAGTACTTCCAGACCGTGCAGGGCACCGGGCCGCTCGGCGCAGGCCTGCGGCTGATGCCGTGGACGGCGACGCTGATGATCTGCGCGCCGATCGCCGGCCGGCTCGCCGACCGCTACGGCGAGCGCGCCTTCGTCGTCGGCGGTCTGATCATGCAGACCGCCGGGATGGGCTGGATCGCGCTGGCCGCCGACACCGGCGCGAGCTATCCGGAGCTGCTGCCCGGGCTGCTCGTGGGCGGAGTCGGTCTGACGATGGCGATGCCGGCCGCGCAGAAGGCGGTCGTGGGCGCGGTGCGGCCGCAGGAGATCGGGCAGGCGTCGGGGGCGTTCATGATGCTGCGGATCCTCGGCGGGGTGCTCGGTGTCGCGGTGGCCGTCGCGGTCTTCGCCACGGTCGGGGGCTACGAGTCGCGAGAGGAGTTCGCTGCGGGCTTCACGGCCGCGATGGGCGTGGTCGCCGCGTTCGGGTTCGCCGGGACGCTGGCCGCGCTGGGGATGCCGGGCAAGCGGGCGGCGGTCCCGGTGGCCGCGGCTGAGCCGGTGCGAAGCTGACGGCGTGCGCCCCGCCCTCCCGGCGGGGCGCACGCGCATCTCAGATCATCAGGCGGTCGGCGCCGGCGGTCAGCGCGGTAACCAGCGGGACGACGGCGGCCGGGAGCACCGGGCCGCGCCGCAGGGCCGGGACCCAGCCGGCGTCGGCTCCCAGATCGGGCTCGTGGGCGGCGTTGTAGACGTCGAGCAGGCTCACCGACCGCAGGGACCAGACACTGTCGCCGACGCGGTTTCCCTTCTCGGTGATGGCGGTGCCGCCCCAGTCGTAGAGCAGATCCTCGGGCGCGGCGCCGTCGGCGAGCACGAAGGCGTTGTTCTCGGCGTACACCGCCGACTGCACGCCCACGCCGATCGCGTAGGCGTAGTCCCCGGTGAGGCGGTAGAAGTTGTTGTAGACGTCGACCTGGCCGAAGCGGACGCGCGGCAGTCGCTGGAGGGCGCCGTCGAAGACGTTGTGGTGGACGGTGACCTTGAGCCTGCCGACGTCGGGCCCCACGGTGTTGGACGAGCCGATGAGCATGCCCTTGTCGTGATCGGTGAAGCGGTTGAAGGAGACCGTCACCAGGCTGGCGGTGTGCGTGATGTCGAGGCCGCCGTCGTGGACCTGGTAGGGCCGTCCGAAGTGGATCGGCTGGGCGCTGTCGGGGTTGTCGCCGTCGGTGAAGGTGTTGTGGTCGACCCAGACGTTCTCGGCCCGGCGGACCGAGATGCCGTCGTACTGGGAGTTCCAGTTGCCGTCGGTGCCGTCGGTCGGCGACCAGGCGGGGAAGCAGTCGCGGGCGTCGTCGAAGGTGATGTTGCGGATGATGACGTTGCTCGCGCCGTCGGCCATGAGCGTCAAGCCGGTCAGGACCGCGCCGCCGAGGCCGACGATCGTCGTGTTGGGGCCGAGGTTGATCTGGGTCTGGCGGGTCTGGTTGGCCACCGACCGCACCCGCGCCTGCTCCAGGGGACCGGATGGCGTCACGCGGCCCCACACCGCGGGGTCGTAGGCGGCGAGGTAGGCGTCGAGGGAGTACTCGGGGTCGGCGAGGTCACCGCAGGTGAGGAGGGTGCCGTCGGGGGACTCGAAGCCGTCGACGGTGCCGCGGACGTGGATGACCTTCGGGGTGGCGTTGGACTTGTTGGTGGCGTTGTCGCCGCCGAGGGCGGCGACGAGTTCGGCGCGGGTGGACACGACGTGGACGTTGGCGGGGGCGGCGGCGGAGCCGCCGGTGGTGCCGGGGCCGGCGGCGGCCCAGCCGTCGTTGGCGGGGAGGGTGGGGTGGGGGTGGGGGACGTGTGCGGCGGGGACGGGGGTGGCGTGGGAGGCGGGGGCGGGGGTGGGGGTGGGGGTGGCGTGGGTGGCGTGGGCGGGGGTGGCTAAGAGGGTGAGGGCCAGGAGGGGGAGGCAGAGGGCGGCTGCGGTCGCCGGTTTGGGGCGCATGGGAGGGCTCCTGTGGGGACGGTGGTGGGGGCTGTCCCGAACGTAGGAGGTGAGGTGGAGGGGGTCAATAGCGGTGAGTTGCAGGAAGTTTGCGGTCCGCTCTCGTGGATCCCGGGCTTTCGGAGTCACTGGGTCTTCGGCGCCTTGGCGTCTTGGCGCCTTGGCGCCTTGGCGCCTTGGCACCGCAAGCTCGGCGCTATCTCGACACCGCCCCTTCGCCGCCGCCACACATCACCACGGCCTGCATCCAGCTCGCGCATTCATCGCGCTTCCAGCTCGTGCATTCATCGCGCGCATCGCGTCTGCGCACGCGCCCTTCTTCCCGTCGTTCGCTTCCATCTCGTGCGGCTGCTGGGGTTCCTTGCGTAAGTTCCTGGGGCGCTGCCCCAGACCCCGGGCCTCACTCCGGAAACGGTGGGGTGCCTCTCCCTCCTGGCTGGCGCCCCACTGGCGCTTCACCCCGCAGAAGGCTGGGGGTTGTGTGCTTGGGGTGTTTCCGTCTCACGGCCTGTTCAAGGGCACCTGGCGAACCTGCCGGGGTCAAGGGAAAACCCGCCCTTGACCCCGACAGAACCCCCAGGAAGATCCAATCACCGGCCGACCGACGGAAACACACCTCCAGGCGAGGCTTCTGCCGTGCTTCGCACGGCTCGCGGACGCCGAAGACGGAGGCGACAGCCGCGCACGAGGTGGTCCAGCCACCAGCCGCGCACGAGACGGTTCGAGCGGCAGCCGCGCACGAGATGGTGCGGCCGTCAGCCGCACACGAGTCGGTTCGAGCGGCAGCGCGACACGAGACGGTTCGAACGGAGCGCCACACGGGATGGTCTGACAATCAGCCGCACACATCGCCCCGCCCCCAGGCGGCTCCTCGTCCCCTTGCACTGCGCCTTTTCGTCACGGCCAGCCGATCGCTCCACCGTCCGTGAGCCCGCACATCAGCCTCCGGCCCGCATCCCCTCCCGTCGGGCCTTGAACCCCGCCTGTTCCCACCCCGCAGCGGTCCACGCCCC
>NZ_JBFAKK010000004.1:0-350223 GCF_040655735.1 Phytomonospora sp. NPDC050363 | reverse complement strand
CGTCCCGCTTCCCGCTTCCCGCTTCCCGCTTCCCGCTTCCCGCTTCCCGCTTCCCGCTTCCCGCTTCCCGCTTCCCGCTTCCCGCTTCCCGCTTCCCGCTTCCCGCCGGACTTTGTCCCCTGTCCTCCTCCCCGTCAAATTCTGTGCCCCGCCGCCCCCGCCCCGAGTGCCATCCCCGCCCACCGCGTATCTGACAGGTCTCATCCCCCTCCCCCTCCCCCACGCCAGCTCGGCTTGCCTCCCCGCTCCCCTATCCCCGCCGCGTCCCCGTCGCACCGTCTTCCCTGCCCTGCCACCCGTCCCCCGCCCCCTCTGCCACCCCGCCCGCCCGGGCGCACCTCACCTCGCGCGCGGCCACTCCTCCCCCGACTCGCCCCGCTTTCCTCTCCCAACCCGCCCCACCCCCACACGGCGCCCTCCCCCTGCCGCTTCACCTGGCGCCCCTGCCCTTCCCCCGCGCCCCGCCCCTCTTCCCGCGGCTCGCCCCCTCCCCTGCCCTCTCCTCCCCGCACCCACCCCGCGAGCGCCTCCCGCTCCCCCACCCCCTCAGCCCGTCACCCCCTCCGCCACGCGCACAAGTGCCCCAGCAACTCCTCCCCCGCCGGATAGGCCTCCTCCACCGGCAGCAATCGCGCTGCCTCCCCCAGCTCCCCCTCCGCCACCAGCCCGCCGATCCTGTGGGCAAGCGCCGTCACGTCCGTGATCCCGACGATCCACTCGTCGGCGTAGCCGTTGGTCGTCCTGCCGCTGAGGCCGAGTTGCAGCGAGCGGTGTTCGAGCGGGCGTAGGTGCAGGTCGCGTTCGGGGTCCCATTGGACGCGGGCGGATGTCTCCTTGAGGCTGTGCTGCCAGGTTTGGCGGTCGGGGTGCACGGTGGGGTCGTAGTGGGAGAGGCAGGCGTCGCGGAGGGCGGTCTCGAATCCGGTGCGGGTGATCTCGACGGCGAGCACGGTCTCCTGCGACTCTTTCCTGCCCCAGCCGCAGCGGTACATCATCCACAGGAAGGAGGGTTTGATCCAGGTCATGCGTTCGCGTTTCCAGGCCGGCGGGAAGTGTCCGTCGCGGGCTGCTGGGAGGCCGATGGTGGGGGCGTATGCCTGGTAGACGGTGATGGTGGTGTCGGTGTGGGCGGCGCGGATCTGGTGGCGGGGTGGTGTCATCGATCTAGTTTGGCGGTGGGGCGGGCATGGCGAAACCCGCCCGGACGCCGTTGTCCGGACGGGGTGCTCTGGCACGGGGGTGGACCGGTGGACGGGACCACCCCCGCGGGTTCAGCGGCGGGAGGGTTCGCGCAGGTCGTCGGCGCCCGGCGGGAGCAATTCGACGTCGGCCATGGGGGCGGCGTCGACCGACGAGGCGGCCGTCGCGGCGGTGGTGGCCGGTTCGGGGACGTCGAGGCTGCTGCGCAGGGGCGCCGGCTTGAGGAACAGGGCGGCGATCACTCCGACGGCGGCGACGGCGGCGCCGATCAGGAAGATCCGCCCGGTGGCGTCGCCGTAGGCGGCGCGCACGACGTGCTCGATGGCGGGGGGCAGCGCGTTGAGGTTGAGGCTGCCGGTGCCCTCGGTGTTGCCGGCGGGTACGCCCATGGCGGTCAGGTCGCGGGTGATGCTCTCGGCGACCCGGTTGGCCAGCACGGCACCCAGCACCGACACGCCGACGGCGCCGCCGAGCGAGCGGAAGAAGGCGATCGACGAGGAGGCGGCGCCGATGTCCTTGAGCCGCACGGTGTTCTGCACGGCGAGGACGAGGTTCTGCATGGTCGCGCCGACACCCGCGCCGACGGCGAACATGGAGACGCCGAGGTAGATCAGCGAGGTCTCGTGGTCGATGGTGCTCAGCCCGAGCATGCCGACGACGAGGACGATCGCGCCGCCCACGATGTAGGGCTTGACCTTGCCGGACTTGGTGACCAGGCGTCCGACGATGATCGAGGAGCCGAGCACGCCGGCCATCATCGGGATGGTCATCAGACCCGCCTCGGTCGGCGAGTAGCCGCGCCCGATCTGGAAGTACTGACCGAGGAACACCGAACCGCCGAACATGGCCATGCCGACGGCGAGGCTGGCGAGGATCGCCAGTGCGGTGGTCCGCTGGCGCACGATCGGCAGCGGGACGACCGGCTCGGCCGCCCGCGACTCCACCAGCACGGCGAGTCCGAGCAGCAGCACGGATCCGGCGACCATCGCGCCGCTCTGCCAGGAGATCCAGTCGAAGTTGTGGTCGACGAAGGAGACCCAGATCAGCAGCAGGCTGACGCCGGCGGCGATGAGGGCGGCGCCCAGGTAGTCGATCTTGACCTTGCGGCGCAGCACGGGCAGGCGCAGGGTCTTCTGCAGCACGAAGAAGGCGAGGACCGCGACGGGCACGCCGATGAAGAAGCACCAGCGCCATCCGAGCCACGAGTCGACGATGAGTCCGCCGAGCAAGGGCCCGCCGACCGTCGCGACGGCCATAACGCCACCGAGGTAGCCGTTGTAGCGACCGCGTTCGCGCGGCGGGATCATGGCGGCGATGGCGACCTGGACCAGCGCCTGGAGGCCGCCGACGCCGAGGCCCTGGAAGGCGCGGGCGGCGATGAGCTGCCCGGCGTCCTGGGCGACACCGCTCAGCACGGAGCCGGCGGCGAAGATGACGATGGCGATCTGGATGAGCGCCTTCTTGCTGAACAGGTCGGACAGCTTGCCCCAGATGGGCGTGGACGCGGTGGCGGTCAGGAGGGTCGCGGTGACGACCCAGGTGTACTGCCCCTGGGTGCCGTTGAGCGATCCGATGATCTTGGGCAGCGCGGTCGAGACGACCGTGCCGCTGAGCATGGCGACGAACAGAACGAGCAGGAGGCCGCTGAGGGCTTCGAGGATCTGCCGGTGGTTCATCTGAGTGGCGGGTTCGCCCATCAGGCGGTCTCCTTGGGGTCGACGGGTCGGGGGAAGGCGCTCGGCCGGTCCGACGCGAGGTGGTGGGCCACGTCGTCGGTGACGCGGAGCATCTGGGCGGCGAACGCGCGCAGTTCGTCGCGATCCCATCCGGCGAGGGTCTCGGCGAAGACCTCGTCGTACCAATCGCGGCTGGAGGCCAGCGCGGATACGCCGGCGGAGGTCAGGGTGATCAGGCAGGCACGCCGGTCGCTGGCGTCGGGGACGCGTTCGACGAGGCCTTGGGCGACCAGGCCGCTGATGGAGCGGCTGACGGTCGAGGTGTCGAGGGCGAGCGCCTCGGCGACGTCCTTGAGGTGGCAGCCGACGCCTGCGGTGCTCGCGGTGATCTCCTCGATCTGGGCGAGCATCGGCATGACGCCGGGGTGCATCGTGTGCGCTCCGGTCCAGCGGCGGCGCAGCAGCCTGATGGTCTTCAGGAGGCCGCGCAGGCCGTTGCGAAGGTCGTCTTCGAGGGCGGTGTCGCGTGTCGTCTCTTGCATGGCACAACCAATCATTCACCTTGGTTCCCATTGGGCAAAGTTTCCCAATGGGAAATGAGGTGGGGATCACGGTAGGATCGGCGCGATGGACACCAACGCCGGCCTGCGCGAACGCAAGAAGATGGCGACGCGCACGGCCCTCCACCAGGCGGCCGTCCGCCTCGCCGTCGACCAAGGCCTCGACAAGGTCACGGTCGAGGCGATCTGCGACGCCGCCGACGTGTCCCGCCGCACCTTCTCCAACCACTTCGCGTCGAAGGAGGAGGCGCTGCTCTACACCGACCACGAGCGGCTGCGGCGCTTCATCGAGCTCGTGCGGGAGCGCCCGCCCGCCGAGACGCCCTGGGAGGCGCTGACGCACGCCGTCGAGGGCTTCAACGCCGAGGGCACCGGCGCCGACCAGGAGTTCCTGGAGAAGCTGCGGGTCGTCCGCCGGCACATCAGCCTCGCCACCCACCAGGCGGCGACCTACGCAGCCGTGGAGCGCTCGCTCGCCGCCGAGATCACCAGCCGGATGCCACCGGAGAAGGCCGAACCTCTGCGCGCGCGACTGCTGGCCGCCACCACGCTCACCTCGATGCGGGTCGCCTTCCAGCACTGGCTGGACCAGCCCGACGGCAGCCTCGACCAGCTGCGCGTGGACGCGCTGGCCATCGTGGGCGAGCGCTTCGACTGAGGCGCGTGCGATCATCGTCGCGGCCACTCGACGCACGAGGGGGATTTCCATGCCGTCGGTCACCGTCACACCGGGTTTCCCAGGTCTCGACAAGATCCCGCGCGACACCTCGCCGGGGATCTACCCCGTGGAGGCGCGGGATGTCGCCGAGGCTCTGCGCGGGCTCGGCTGGGAGGTCGTCTACGCCGACGAGCCCGGCGCCCGCCGGCACGTCGACGCCGAGGACGGCGCCTGCTGGCTGCCCGTCCTGCGCTTCGGCGAGGAAACCGACGGGCGTGCGGCCGCGGCGGTCATGACGGGACTCGTCGACGCGGTCGGCGCCGCCCGCGACGTGATCCATCTGGAGTACCACCGCCGCACCGGGGGCGGGACGGAGAAGCTGCGCGCGAGCGGTTCGGCGGCCGACCTCAAAGGGATGCTGCGCACGGTCGCCGACGAGAGCTGAGCCGGCGGGCATCGGTCAGGAATCGAGAAGCCCCGGCCGGGCTCCCGCTCGTAGCTTGAAGTGCATGGACATCGCACTCGCACAGACCTTCATCGCCGTCGACGACCACGACAAGGCGCTCACCTTCTACCGCGACACGCTCGGGCTGGAGGTCCGCAACGACGTCGGCTACGAGACGATGCGGTGGGTGACGCTCGGCGTGCCGTCGCAGCCGGACATCGCCATCGTCCTCGAACCGCCGGTCGGCGACCCGAACGCCGACGAGGCCGACAAGGAGGCCGCCGCGCGGCTGCTGGCCAAGGGCCTGCTGCGCGCGGTGATCTTCCGCACCGAGGACTGCGACGCCGCCTTCGAGCACATCCGCGCCGCGGGCGCCGAGGTCCTCCAGGAGCCGACCGACCAGCAGTGGGGCGTGCGCGACTGCGCCTTCCGCGACCCGGCCGGCAACATGGTGCGCTTCAGCCAGCCCGTGGGCTGACCTCCCGGCGGCCACCGGTGCGCGTCACCGGTGGCCGCGCCCGGTTCGCAGGTGGATGCGCTCCCCCTGCTTGCCGAAGAGGCTGAGCACCTCGACGACCCCGCGCCCGGCCGCGCCGAACCAGTGCGGGATCCGGCAGTCGAACTCCGCGGCCTCGCCGGCGCCCATGACGAAGTCGCGGTCGCCGAGCTTCACGCGAAGGCGCCCGTGCAGGACGTAGAGCCACTCGTGGCCCGCGTGGGTCCGCAGGTGCGGCTCCTCGTCGTGCGCCGGGATGGTCATCTTGTACGCGCGGGGCTCGCCCTGGTGCCGGGACAGCGGGATCAGCGTCCGGCCGCCCGACTTCTCCGGCCGCTGCGGAACGCGGGGGTCGAGGATGCGCGGCGCCGAGACGATCTCGTCGAGGCCGACGCCAAGCGCGGCGGTGATCGGCAGCAGCAGCTCCAGGCTCGGCCTGCGCTGCGCCGACTCCACCCTCGACAGCGTGCTGGTCGAGATGCCCGTGGCCCGCGAGAGCTCGGCGAGGCTCACGCCCTTCTTCTCCCGCGCGCGGCGAAGGCGCGGGGCGATCTGCTCGATCACGGAGTCCACCGTCGGCTGCTCGTCCATGTGGGCAGTCAAGCAAATGCGTCCCGGAAACGGCAAGACCGTTTGCCGGAAACGGGCACGCCTCCCGATCCTGTGCGTGGAGGTGGTCCACGTGGACGCAACAACGCAGTCGCAAGACCGGCCGGCGAAGGCCCCGGAGAACAGGCTCCCGGCCGGGGTCTATCTACTGGGATTCAGTCTCTTCGCGATGGGAAGCGCGGAGTTCCTGCTGGCGGGAGTGCTACCGGCGGTCGCCGCCGACCTGGACGTCACGCTCTCCTCGGCGGGCATCCTCATCACCATGTTCGCACTCGGCGTCGTGGTCGGCGGGCCGCCCTTCGCGGTCCTGAGCCTGCGCTGGCCCCGCCGCACGGCACTGGTGGCGACCCAGGCCGTGTTCGCGCTGAGCGTCGTCGCCGGGCTGGTGGGCGGCTACGAGGTGCTGCTGCTGAGCAGGTTCGTCTCGGGCATCGCCTACGCGGGCTTCTTCGCCGTGGCCTCGGTGACCGCCATCGGCCTCGTCACGCCCGATCGCAACGCCCGCGCGTCGGGAGTCGTCGTCAGCGGCCTGAGCGTCGCGATGGTCGCCGGCGGCCCCGCCGGCACCCTGCTCAGCCACTTCACCGACTGGCGCGGCGGGTTCTGGGCGGTCGTCGCCCTCACCGCCGCGGGCGCGGCCGGCTGCCTCGCCGGACTGCCCCCGGCCCGCACCGAAACGGGCCCGGCCGTCGCGCCGAGCGTGGTGCGGGAACTGGCCACGATGCGCAGACCGAGGTTGTGGGGCATGTTCGCGGTGACGATCCTGACCACCGCCGCCTACATGATCACCTTCAACTACCTGGCCGCGATGCTCGCCGACATCACCGCCGTCCCCGAGGTCTGGATTCCCGCCATCCTCGCCCTCTTCGGCCTCGGCGCCTTCGTCGGCCTCTCCGTCGGCGGCCGTGTCGCCGACCGCCGCCCGCACCTGGCGCTGCTCACCGGAGCGCTCGGCATGGCGATCCTGTCGGTCGCCATGGTCTTCGCGCTCGAACGGACCTGGACGGTCGTCCCCGTCGTGTTCCTGCTGGGCGTCGCCGCGTTCGTGCTGAACCCGGCCGTCTACAGTCGCGTCTTCGCGATCGCCGCCGACGCCCCGACGCTCGCCGGCGCGACCACGGTCTCCGCCTTCCAGCTGGGGATCAGCCTCACGCCCGTCTTCGCGGCGGGCGCGCTCGCACAAGGCGCCGAGTGGACGACGGTGTGCCTGATCGGAGCCGCGCTCGCGCTCCTTGCCATACCCTTGGTCCTCCTCGATCGCCGCTCCTGAAACGGATTTCAGGAGCCCCCGCGCGACCCGGTGATACTGGTGGGCATGCGGCTGCTGATGGTCGAAGACGAGCGAAGACTCGCGCACACCCTGGCGACCGGGCTGCGCAAGGAGGGCTACGCCGTCGACGTCGTCCATAATGGACTCGAAGGGCTCGAGACGGCCCGTGCGTACCCGTACGCGGCCGTCATCCTCGACATCATGCTGCCGGGCCTCAACGGATACCTGGTCTGCGAACACCTGCGCCGCGACGGCAGCGAGGTCCCGATCCTCATGCTCACCGCCAAGAACGGCGAGTACGACGAGGCCGAGGCCCTCGACACCGGAGCCGACGACTACCTGTCGAAACCCTTCTCCTACGTGGTCCTCGTCGCCCGGCTGCGCGCCCTCCTGCGGCGCGGCGGGGCGGTGCGGCCCATCGCGCTGCGGGTCGGCGACCTGTGGCTCGACCCGGTCAGCAAACGCTGCCGGCGCGGAGCTGCCGACGTGCGCCTCACCGCCAAGGAGTTCGCCGTCGCCGAGGCCCTCGCCCGGCACGGGGGCGAGGTCGTCGCCAAGGCCGACATCATCGACGAGGTCTGGGATCACGCCTACGCCGGCGACGTCAACATCGTCGAGGTCTACGTGCGCTCGCTGCGCCGCAAACTCGACGTCCCCTTCGGGCGCAACACCATCGAGACCGTCCGCGGCGTCGGCTACCGCATGGTCGCCGATGCTTAGGTCGGTGCGGGTGCGGGCGTTCCTCGGGACGGCGCTGGCGGCCCTGATCGCCTTCGGCGGCGGAGCGCTGTGGCTGCGCGGCCACGTCCACGAGTCCATGATGGACACCGCGCGGGCACAGGCCGTCGCCGACTCACAGGCGATCGCCGCCGAGTTCGCCGCGACCGGGACCTCCGTCGCCTCGGCTTTCCCCAAGCAGAGCGAGGTCTGGTGGATCGCCCTGACCGCCGACGGAAGCTGGTTCATGGCCGGAGCCCGCTTCGCGCCGGTGCTGAGCCACTCGCCGCAGAACGTGCGGGACGGCGACATCCTGGTTCCCCGGGAGGACACGATCCGCACGCCGTTCACCGTCGGTTTCCACATGTACGCGATCCCCCAGATCGACGGGGACTCCGTCTCGGGCGACGAGACCGTCGAGGTCGTGTTCTGGAGCGACGTCTCCGGGAACTTCCTCGAACCCGGCGGAGCTCCCGGCGAGCCGGTCGATGCCGCCTACACGACCGTCTCCACGCACCCGGCCGGACACCCCGAGGCCGCCGACGACGGGGAGCCATCGGTGCTGTCGGTGTGGGTGCTCGCCTCGTCCGAGGAAGCCGACGCGGCCGTCGCCGTGCTGGACCGCGCGCTCGGCTTCGGCGTCCCGCTGCTGGTCCTCTTCGTCGCCGGGATCGCCTGGCTGGTCACCGGTCACGCGCTGCGGCCCGTCGAGCGCATCCGCCGCACCATGGCGGCCATCAACGCCCGCGAGACCGATCACCGCGTTTCGGTCCCCACGGGCGACGACGAGATCAGCCGGCTCGCCCGGACGACCAACGACACCCTCGATCGTCTCGCCCACGCGCTGGCGCGGCAGCGCGAGTTCGTCGCCGACGCCTCCCACGAACTGCGCAGCCCCATCGCCGGCCTGCGCAACGCCGTCGAAATCGGTCTGCGATACGAGGACGACACCGACTGGCGGGAACGCGCCGAAGGCCTGCTGGAGGACGCGATCCGGCTTCAGGCCCTCACCGACGACCTGCTGCTCCTCGCCCGGCTCGACGACGCGCCGGTGGACACCCAGTCCACAGTGGACTTGTCCGGACCGGCCGCCGAGCAGATCGCCGAGCGCCGCCACCTCGGGGATGGGAGCCTCGTCTACCAGGCCGAGGCCGACACCCCCGCGACCGTCCCCGGCGACGAACCCACCGTCGCCAGGATCCTGCGCAATCTTCTCGACAACGCCGAGCGCCACGCCGACGGCGTGATAGCCGTGAGCGTGGTCGTCGGCGACGAGGACGACACGGTCACCCTGGTCGTCGAGGACGACGGCCCGGGAATTCCCGCCGCCGACCGCGAACGTGTCTTCGAGCGCTTCACCCGGCTCGACGACGCGCGCGGCCGCGACAGCGGCGGGAGCGGACTGGGCCTTGCGATCGTCCGCGACCTGGTCACCGGCCTGGGCGGACACGTCGTCGCCGACGAGCCGCTGGAACTGACCGGTGCCTGCTTCGTGGTGACCCTGCCCTCGGCGAGGGCCCGGGTCTCCTACAGCGGGCCGGTCCCCGGCCCGTAGCGGGAGGCGCCCTGCGACTCCCAGTCGGCCGCCGAGAGGCACACTTCCCGGACGCGTTCGGCGGTGTCGCCGAGGTCGAGGTCCGGGGCGCGCACCACCCCGCCGGTGTCGACGCCGAGGCGCGCGGCCTGGGCGGTGACGACGGTCAGCGCGGTGTCCATCGAGTCGCCGCTCTTGCGGGCGAACTCCTCGGCTACGTCCCTGATCGTGATCATGATGGCTCCCTCTTCTGCTCACTGCGGGATACCCGAACGAAAAGGAGCCTCACCGTCGGCTCGCGGCGCCGGCCCCGGAGCGGGGCGAGGCGGGTGGGAGATGCGCCATGGTCGCTCGGCCACCTCGGAGAGGCGGTCGCACCCGGCGGTTCGGGAGGCCGGGCGTCTCCCGATATCGGGTGACGAGACTCCATGTATTCAGCCTATGGGAGGCGAAGGACGAGTCCGGGCGGTTCGGGGATTCGGTGGGGACGGTCACCGAAGGCCGGGCTACGGTCGGGTCACGGCGTCCCCGGAACCCGCCCCCGCGCAGGCTCACCCGACCCGGCGCTCCTCTCGCCGCCGGATGAGCTCCTCGACCGCGCTCGGCAAGGTCGTCTCGAAGTCGATCAGCTTCGCCCAGGTCGGCGTGACCACGATCCGGACCATGCCGTCGTGGTAGAGCGAGCGCACCTCCACCTCCCACTCGACCCGCTGCTCCGGCGTCATCTCGTAGGTGCTGGTCGCGCTGAGGTACTCGTCGGGGATCCCGTCGACGAAGTCCAGCTCGGCCCGCCCTCGGATGAGCAGGATCTTGGGCGGATGCACCTCGGTGTCGATCGTCAGGGCGACCGCCGGATTGTCGCGCAAGGCCGAGAGCTTCGGGGCGTTCTTCGCGGTGCACATGACGATCTCCGAGCCGTTCCAGACGAACGCGATCGGAATGTTGCGGGGCGTGCCGTCCTTGGCGATGTAGGCCAGGCGGGTCAGGTCGCGGGCCGGCAGTTCGCGGCTGCCGGGCCGGTTCAGGACCTCGGTGATCTCGTCGGGTCGCACGGTGATGCTCCTCCCGTCTCGTTGTCGGTCGGCGCCGAGCTCAGGAGATCTGCTCGGCCAGCGCGACGATGACCCCGCCGGGCCCGCGGACGTAGCAGATCCGGTAGAGGTTCTCGTACTGGACCACCTCGCCGACGGGCTCCCCGCCGTGCGTGCGCAGGGCCGCGAGGGTGGCGTCGAGGTCGTCGATGGAGAACATGAGGGTGCGCAGGCCCAGTTTGTTGCCGAGGGCGATCTCCGGCTCGGTGCTGACCAGTGCCGGGGAGTGGAACTTCGTCAGTTCGAGCCGGGCCTCGCCGTCGGGGGTCTTCATCATCGCGATGTCGAGGCGGATGCCCTCCAGGTTGTTGATCCGGTCCACCCACGACCCCTCGATCGGGGCCTCGCCCTCCAGCTCCATGCCGAGTGCGGTGAAGAACGCGATGGCGGCGTCGAGGTCGTTGACGACGACGCCGACGTGATGCATCTGGACGCTCATTGCTGGTGCTTCTCCTTCGTCGCGCGGCCGGTCGTGGCCGCTGTTGTACCGGGGACGGAGCCGCCGATGTGTTCTCGACATCGCGGGGGAAAGTTCCTTGTGGCGGTGGTCGCGGGGTCCGGCCGTGCGCCGGGGTCTAAGCCGGATACTCCCCCGACCAGCGCGGTGGCGTCCGGTAGTTCGCGATGAAAGCGGGTGGGCGGCCGCCCCCGCGCGACGTCGCGGACACCGTCGAGCTGCGGGCCGTGATCCAGATCCCCGTCTTGGGAGTCGCGTGCGTCCCAGTGGGAAGCCCGCGCCCCCTGATAGCGCTTTCCACACCGCGCGCCTACTGTGGCGGTTCGGGTTTCGAATTCCTCAGCGGGAGGTCGCGGTCGCATGGGTACCGGCACGGACTCGGGTGGGAGCCTCACGTCGGCCTCCCTCCCGTACGAGGAGAACCACTTCGACTTCTCACCGTGGTCCTTCTGGGAGTCCGCCTCTCCTGAGGAGCGAGCGCGGCAGCTCGAACTGCAGGCCGCCCTGCGGTCGAAGCGCGGCTACGTCTTCGGCGCCGACTGCTTCGTGTCGCCTCTCGCCGCGATCCAGAACGACCGTCTGCGCTTGGGCGACCGCAGCTACATCGCCGCCGGCGCCTACCTCAGCGGCGACATCACCATGGGCGACGACGCCACGATCAACCCCTACACCGTCGTGCGCGGGGAGATCTCCATCGGCGACGGTGTGCGGATCGGTGCCCACACCTCGATCATCGCTTTCAACCACGACATCGGCGACCCCGAGGCGACCGTGATCAGCCAGGGAATCACCGCGCGGGGCATCACCGTCGGGGACGATGTGTGGGTCGGCTCGCATGTCATCGTTCTCGACGGCGTCCGGGTCGGGAGCCACTCCGTCCTGGCGGCGGGTGCGGTGGTCACCAAGGACGTGCCGGCCGGAGCGATCGTCGGCGGCAATCCCGCCAGGGTCCTGAAATGGCGTGTCCCGCGCCTGCGCCCCGATTCCACCCGCGACGGCCTCGGCGAGGCCGTCGCCGCCTTCGCCGGCCGTGCACGGCGCGAGGCCACCACGTTGCTCGATCGCCGCTGGAACCCCGCCACCGCCCGGTTCGCCGACCGACCGGGCGTCCAGGCGACGGTGCGGGCCCAGTGCGACGCCGTCGAGATCGCCGACCTGCTCCTCGGCGGCCCGCCGGAACAACTGCCGGCGGAAGAACAGGTCGCCCGCCTGCGATCCTGGCAGGACCCCGCGTCAGGACTGGTCGGGCAGCTCGACGAGAACGACGGTCCCCTGAGTCTCGACAACGGGACCGCCGCCTACCACGCCCTCAGCGTCGGATACGCCCTCGACCTGCTCGGCAGTGCGTTCCCCTTCCCCATCTCCCTGAGCCCGGCGCGGACTCCGGAGACGCTGGTCGCCTGGCTCGACGGACTCCGCTGGTCGGAGAACCCCTGGGAGGCCGGGTCGCAGATCGACGCCCTCGGCACCGCCATGACCTGGAACCGGCTCAACGGCCACGGCAACCCCACCGGCTGCGAAGAGGCACTGCTGGGCTGGATGATGACGCGCGTCGATCCCGGCACCGGGATGTGGGGCCGCGTCGACCACGGTGACCTCCTGCCGGCGGTCAACGGCTGGTACCGGGCGACACGCGGCACGTTCGGCCAGTTCGGCATACCCGTCCCTTACCCTGAACGCGTCATCGACACGGTGCTGCGCCACCTCCACGACGCCACCCGCTTCGCCCCCGAAAACCTCAACGCCTGCAACGTCCTCGACATCGCCTACCCCCTCTGGATCACCCGCCACACCGGCTACCGAGCCGAAGAGGTGCGATCACGGGCGACCGTTCTCATCCCCCACCTGCTCGAGCAATGGACGCCGAACGAAGGCTTCGGCTTCGCCGCGCCGTCGCCCACCGCCGGAGCACGCCCCGAGTCCACTCCCGGCCTCCAGGGCACCGAGATGTGGCTGGCGATCCTCTGGTACCTGTGCGACCTGGCCGGCCTGTCCGACCGGCTCGGATACCGCCCCCGCGGTGTGCACAACCCCTCGCCGCGACTTGCGCTGTACGGCGGGGGGCTCCGCTCGAACTGATCGATGGGGGCGCGCTGCGGAAAGCGGGGCCTGGGTTCGCGCCGTCGCCTGATCAGGGCTCCTTGCGGAGCGAGTAGAGGTCACCGTTGTCCAGGTCGCCGATGATCACGTAGAGACAGATCACGCCGTCCACCGATCTCGCGTTCAATCCGCAATTCACCGGCTTTCCGCTTCCGGCATCTCGCCGCTGGTACTCCAAGGCGACATCGTAGGAGCCGAACATCACCGGCTCGGACCGCTCGGGCCTATCCCCGGCCGAGGAAGTTCTCCACACGCCGCTACCGGTCCAGAGCAGCGGATGCAACCGGGCCCCGACCGCACGCCCGATCGCCGGCGGTCCGCTCCGGGCCTTCGTGAGCCACCTCCTGCGGAAGCGTCCCGCGAGTCCGCGAGCGAGCACCCGGGTACAAGGTCCGAGCCGAGCCGAGCCGAGCCGAGCCGGACCGGCCCCGGTCACGGTGGCCCCGCGATCGTGGCCAACACCTGGCTGGAAGGCACCTACAGCGAGGTCTACCCCGCCATCAGCCGCGACGAGGCCGGCATGACCCGCCTGTTCCGCCAGTTCTCCTTCCCCGGCGGCATCCCCAGCCACGTCGCCCCCGAGAAGACCGTCGAGAACTACGTCTCCCACCTGCTGGCCAAACTCGGCATGCGGCGCCGCACCCAGGCCGCTGTGCTCCTCACGCGTCTGCGATCCGGCGGACGACCACGCGCCTCCTAAGGCAAGGGCACCCGCCACGTGAGTCGTGTTCCTCCACTGTCGCCGGCGACGGTGAGGTGACCGCCGAAGGACTCGGCGCGTTCGGCGAGGTTGGCCAGGCCGCTGCGCGCGATGTCCCCGGGCAGCCCGCGCCCGTCGTCGCGGACGTCGATGGTCAAGTCCTCGGTGACGTCGATCGTGACGGTCACCGAGGAAGCGCCCGCGTGGCGGATGACATTGCTGACGGCTTCCCGAAGTACCGCTTCGGCGTGGGCTCCGATGGAAGGCGGGACCATCGTGTCGACCGCGCCCGACATGCGCACCGAGCAGGTGACTTCGGTGTCGGCGGTGCGTTCGGTGACGATGTCGAGGAGCCGGCGCCGCAGGCTGCCCGCCTCGTCGCCGGTGGAGTGCAGGTCGAAGATGGAACCCCGGATGTCGCGGACGGTGTGGTCGAGCTGCTCGACCGCTGCGTCGATGCGCTCGCGGACTTCCGGGTCGCTGATGCGGCGCGCGGTTCCCTGCAGGCTCATGCCGACGGCGTAGAGGCGCTGGATGACCTGGTCGTGGAGGTCGCTGGCGATGCGGTCACGGTCGGCGAAGACGTCGAGGAGCCGCTGCGCCTGTTGCCGGTCGGCGGCCTCCAGTGCCAGCGCCGCCTGGTCGGCGAAGGAGGCCAGCACGGGGACCTGTTCGGCGTCGAAGGGCCTCCCGCCTTTCTCCCGGATGGCCAGCAGGACACCGCTGACGCCTTGCGCGGACCGCAGAGGTACCGCCACGGCCGAACCGAGAACCTCGTCGTGATCGCTGAGGTCCCCGTCGAGCAGACCCCTGAGATCACAGACGGACAGCGGCTCGCCGGTGCGCGCGACGGCGAGCAGTTTGGGAGAGCGTGTGGTCATCGCCTTCTCGACGAGTGGCCGACTGGCCACGCTGGCGTTGGCCAGGACGGTGAGGTCCCCGATGGAACCGTCCTGACTGGTCAGAATGAGGACACTGTCGGCGCCGGAGAGCTCTTTGGCGTGCCTGGCCACCAGGTGCAGGGCGTCATCGGTGGAAGCGCCGGAGAGCAACTCGGACCGTACTTCGGAAGAAGCGGCCAGCCAGCCCTGCCGAAGTTTCGTCTCCTCGAAGAGGCGGGCGTTCTCCACGGCGAACCCGGCCGCCGCCGCCAAGGCTCCCAGGACGATCTCGTCGTCGGCGGTGAACTCCGTCCCGCCGCGTTTCTCGGTCAGGTACAGGTTCCCGAAGACCTTGTCGCGCACCCGGACCGGCGCGCCCAGGAAACTGTGCATGGGCGGGTGGTTGGCCGGGAAGCCGACTGACATGGCGTGGGCGCTCAGGTCGGGCAGCCGGATGGGGTGCGCGTCGTCGATGACCAGTCCGAGGAGGCCGCGGCCCTCGGGGAGATGGCCCATGTGCGAGCGCTGCTCGGAGTCGATGCCGACGTAGACGAACTCGCTGAGCCCTTCGTGCGGCCCGAGGACACCCAGTGCGCCGTAGCGGGCGTCGACGAGTTCGACGGCGGCCTGGACGATCCGCTGGAGAGTGGAGTCGAGTTCGACGCCGGCGCCGACGGCGATGATCGCGTCGATGAGCCCTTGCAGGCGGTCGCGGGTCTCGGCGATCTCGTCGAGCCGGTCGCGGACTTCGTCGAGGAGCTCGCCGAGTCGCAGGTCGGCCAGTCCCGCGGTGGCGGCCCGGTTCACCTCGGCCCGGTCACCGCCGTTGTTCGCCATGACTCGCTCCCGTCATTCTGCCGGGTCGGCGGGGCCGAACCGGCTCCTCGAAAGCGTCCCACGCCAAGCGGGCCAGACCTAATGCGGCGAGAGTCATGTGCACCATGCGGCGCTGTCCTCAGCCCGCCAAGAGCAAAGGGCTCACGGAATCACCGCCACAGGAGACCAGGAGTGGTGGAGCAGTCCGCCGGTCACCGCGCGCCGTTTCCTCCTCGCGCGGCGATCACGACGAGACCCGCCGACGCCGACAGCTCGATGAGGGCCTGAGCCGGGTGCCCGTCGAGAACCCCCCAGGTCACATCGACACTGGGGTGCACCTTCCCCGCGGTCGACGCCAGATCGCGCAGCCGCACCCTGAGTCGGTCGCCGGCATCGCGGCCGGCCTCCTCGGGCCGGCGAGCCTGTACGAGTCGCAGCGGGGCTCCGTGGCGGGCGGCATGTTCAACGGCGTAGGACAGCGCCGCCGCGTCCCTGCGGCCGTCGTCGAGGCAAACCAAGACCACGGCCGGAGCTCGCACGACCGCCTGTTCGCGGACCACCACGAGCGGGCACGGGGGATCCGCGGCAACGGCGGCGCTGACCGATCCGGGCAACATCCGCCCCAGCAGGCCGCGCCCGTGGCTGCCCAGGACCAGCATCGCGGCGTGTTGCGCCGCTGCGCTCAACACCTCGGCCGGCGGACCCTCGGTGATCCTGGTGAGGACCGACAGCCGTGCCGACGACTCGGTCACCACGTCGTTGGCGGTGGCCACCAGCGCACGTGCTCGCTCCTCGACCGCGGCCCGAGTGATCTCGTCGACGCCGACGTCCGTCGTCAGGAAGAAGCAGGTCCCCTGGCGCATTCGCGACGGCGGTGCCCACTCGTAGGCGTGCACGATCATCAGAGGGTTTCGGCCGGCCTGCGCTTCACCGGCCGCCCACCGCAACGCGTGTGAGCCCGGGACCTTTGGCACCGTCGCTGTGACGCCGTTGCCCGACGGGGTCTAAAGGCCCGGCACGGTGCCTTGTTTCGCCCCTGCCCCCGGGCCCGCCGCTCCGCGATTCTGAGGACATGGAAACGCAGCACGAGAAGCCCCCGATCGTCGTCGGAATCGACGAGAAACCCGAGAGTGTCATCGCTCTGCGCTGGGCGGCCGAGGAAGCCGCCGCCACGTCGAGCCCACTCGTCCTCGTGCACGCCTTCGAGTGGCTGGCGCCCGTCAGGCTCGGTCGCGACGATTACCCCTTCCCGCTGCGCGACGAGGGACTCGACAAGAGCGCCCGTCAGCAATACGAAGAGAACGCGCGAGAACTGCTTGCCGAGGCGGCGGCCATCGTCGCCGCCGCAGGCACACGTCTCAAGGTGACGACGAAGACCATCGAAGGCCCGCCCTTCGACGTCCTCAACGCCGAATGCCGCAACGGTCCCTGCTCGTTCTCGGCAGTCACGGCCGCGGACTGCTCGGCCGCATGCTCCTCGGCTCGGTCAGCAACGCCGTCGCAGCGGACCCGCCCTGTCCCGTGGCCGTCATCCGCCCGCACACCCACGCCGTCCCCGCCGAGGCCACCGATCTGCCCGTGATCGTCGGCTTCGACGGGAGTGCCGCCTCCCGCGCCGCGCTCGCCTACGGCGCCGTGCACGCCGAGCTTCGCAAGTCGACGCTCATGGTCGTGCACGCCTTCCAGCCGGTCGACCAGCGCACCGCGGGGCCGATCAGCGAACAGACCGCTCGCCGCACCGACTGGCTGCGCGACATCGTGCGCGACGCAGAGGAGACGCACCCCGCTCTGAACGCCACCTGCACCGTCACCGACCACCGTCCCGCCCAAGCCCTCGTTGACTGGTCGACCGCCGCCCGCCTGGTCGTCGTCGGCAGCGGAGGCCGCCGCGCCCACTCCGGCTCGGTCAGCCAAGCGGTGCTCCACCACTCCTGGGCGCCCGTCGTCGTAGTACCCCAGCCCTGATCCCCGCAAGACGTACAGAGAGGCCCGTCATGTCCATTCGAGACCGTGTCACCCTCAGCCGCAACGAAAGCCGCTCCCCCGCCGAAACCCACTCACCCTGGGCGGCTCGTTCACTGGCGGCCCTGCGTATCGCGACGGGCTTGGTGTTCTTGTGGGCCTTCGCCGACAAGTTCCTTGGCCTCGGGTACTCCACCCCTTCTGAGCGGGCGTGGATCAACGGCGGTTCCCCGACCCAGGGCTTCCTGGGGCACGTGTCGGTCGGCCCGTTCCAGGACGTGTTCCAGTCCATGGCCGGTGCGGTGTGGGCCGACTGGCTGTTCATGCTCGGCCTGCTGGCGATCGGTGCCGCGGCGGTCGCGGGCATCGGCCTGCGCCTGGCGGCAGTGGCCGGGACCGTGATGATGCTGCTGATGTGGGTCGCCGAGTGGCCGCCCGCGCAGACCACCTCCGCCGGGGAACCCAGCGGGTCGAGCAACCCCCTGGTCGACTACCACGTGATCTACGCGATCGCGCTGATCGTGTGCGCCCTGACCTTGGCCGGGAACACCTGGGGACTCGGCCGCCTGTGGGCACGGCTCCCGATCGTGCAACGCAGCACCTGGCTGAGGTAGCGAAGTCGGTCGCTTCGACTGCGGGCGGACCCGTCGACGGGTCCGCCCGCAGTCGGTCTCAGGCGATGTCCAGCAGCAGGTCGGGGGTTCCGCCGGGGGTCCCGCTCGGACAGAAGGCCGCCGTGAGCACGTTGAACAGGGCGACGTCGGGGACCATCGCGTAGCTCGTCGCCGAGAGGCTGAGGTAGCGGCCGGTCTCCGGCTGGTGGAAGGAAAAGGTGAGGTAGCCGGGGATGCCGCCGGTGTGACCCCAGATCTCGGTGCCGCAGGGCAGGGCGACCTTGCTGAGGCCCAGACCGTAGCCGGAGTCGAAGGCCGTGGTCTTCATCTCGGTGAGCTGAGCGGGCTTGAGGAGGCGGCCGCCGAGCAGGGCCGCGTAGAACGTGTTCAGGTCGCGGGTGGTGGAGATGATGTCGCCGACAGCGTAGGACGAGGAGACGTTCAGGGCGGTGATGTCCACGGGTTCGCCGTTCACCTGAAGGTAGCCGTGGGCGTGCGGGCCGCTGATCCGCACTGAGTTCCGGGGCACTTCGGTGTCGCGCAGGCCGAGTGGGCGGATGATGCGGCGGTCCACCTCGGTCTGGAGTGGGTGGCCGGTCACCTGTTCGATCACGAGGCCGATCAGGACGTAGTTGGTGTTGGAGTAGGACCAGGCGGTGCCGGGCGGGAAGAGGGGATCGCGGCTGGTGGCCAGGGCGACCAGCTGTTGCGGGGTCCAGCGCTTGTAGCGGTCGCGGACGACCTGCTCGGGTGTGACCAGGACGTCGTCGGTGTAGTTGTAGAGACCGCTGGTGTGGTTCAGCAACTGGCGCAGGGTGATGTTCCGGCCGTTCGGCACGACGCCGGGCAGTCGGCGCTCGACACTGTCGTCGAGGGAGATGCGGCCTTCGCCGACGAGTTGAAGGGCGACGGTGGAGCTGAAGGTCTTCGTGACGCTGCCGATGCGGAACCGGCCGTTGACGGGAGCGGGCCGTTGACGTCCGAGTTCGGCGACGCCACCGGCCAGGCGTTCGACGTGGCGGCCGTCCCGGAACTCCAGGACGGCCGAGGGCGAGCCGTCGGTGACGACGGCGTCGAGTTCGTCGCGGAGGGTGCCGGCCGGGTCGGCGGCCGCTGGGGCGGGCACGAGGGTGACGAGGGCGAAGGCGAGCGCCACTGCCCCGATCCGTTGCAGTCTCATGCCTTCCGAGTCTCGGTGTCCGATGTGGACCGCGAAAGGGGGCGATCCCTTAGGGCCGGTCCCTGAGCGGCTCACGAATGGGTCGGTGACCAGCGGGAGTGTGGGCACCGAAGCGATGGGAGCGACCAACGTCACTCTGAACAGCGCCCGTCGTCGACACTCGTCGCGGGTTGGCCGGGCGTTCGGCTCGTGTGCTCAGTCGCCTGTCACACGTCGGAAGTAGTCGGACACCGATCGCTCTTCCCAGGAGCCTCCCGCCAGAGCGATGTAGCCGTCGGGGCGGACCAGTACCAGGCCGTCGCCGTTGACCCCGTAGAGGTCGTGCGCCTCCCCCGTCGAGTCGATGAGGGTGCTCTCGCTGTGGCCGTGTGGCTGGGATCCGGGAAGGATGCGCCAGGTGCGCACGTCGGCGCGATGCTTCTCGCTGATCTGGGGCGCGGGGCGAGTACCGAAGACGAGCAGCGTGAAGTGCGTGCCGCGAAACAGGTCGAACAGCCTCACGCGTTCGGCGCTCGCCGGCTCCGTGCAGTGGACGTCGAAAGCGCGGTCGCCCGCGCGGACACCGATCGACTCGTCCAACTGGTGCGCCAGGCTGCTGCCTTGGTGGCTGATGCCGAGCTGACTGACGTCGCTGAAGGGATCGCGGCCTTGGAACGCTCCGGCAATGCGCTCCGACACGCGCGCGGAGTCGTCGCCGGCCCAGAACCTGCCACGCGCGGTGGTCGAGGCCAGCACGTGCTCGGCGATCGGCAGGCGTTCCTCTTCGTAGGTGTCCAGCAGCGGTTCGGGTGCTCCGCGCAGGACGTGCGCGAGTTTCCAGCCGAGGTTGTAGGCGTCCTGGACGCCGGTGTTCATGCCTTGGCCGCCGGCGGGTGTGTGCACATGGGCGGCGTCTCCCGCGAGGAGGACGCGGCCGTCGCGGTAGCGGTCCACCATACGGATGTTCACCTGGTACACCGACAGGTAGACCGCGTCGCGGAACGTCACTCCGGGGAGCCCGACTCGCTGAGAGAAGATCTCGGCGAAGCTCTCCATCGACACCGACGGCCGCCCGTCGCCGTCGTCTTGCGGCAGCGGTGCCGTGAAGAACCAGGTATCGCTCTTGGGCATCGGAGCCAGGGTCAACATCCCGCCGGGACCGGTGGCCCACATGTGCGCGACCGCGGAGTCCAGTCCGTCGACGCCGAGATTGCCGAACAGCATCCGCTGCCGCTCCCAGGTCTCCCCGAGGAAACTGATTCCCGCCTGCTTGCGCACGGTGCTGCCGCCGCCGTCGCAGCCGACGAGAAAGCGTGCCCGGATGTCCTCGCGGTGCCCGCCGAACCGAACAGTCGCCGTGACCCCCTCGCGGTCTTGGGCGAGTTCGGTCAGTTCGCCGCCGAGTTCCACTCGGGTGCCGAACGATGCCAGCTTCTCGCGCAAGACCGCCTCGGTGAACTGCTGGCCCGCGATGAGGCTGCCCGGGTATGGGGCGCCCGGCACCGGCGGAGCGTCGTACAACAACGTCTCTCGCACCACGTTTCCCTGCGCATCGTAGAAGCGCGTGGGAAGTGCGGCCTCGGCGTGTTCGGAGAGGCGAGCGAGCACGCCGAGGTCTTCGAACACTTCCCGGGTGCGGGCCCGGATGCCGCGAGCCCGTGTTCCGACGGGATACGCGGCGGCACGATCGACGATCCGCACGCGAACATCGCGGCGGGCGAGGTCGCACGCCAAGGTGAGACCCACGGGGCCCGCACCGACGATCACGACATCCGTCGACTCTGAAGTCTTCATGGCCGGTCTTCCCTTCACGATACGAAGTGGGCGAGCGCCCATTATAGGTGGGCGCTCGCCCACTTGACCAAGGGCGCAGGTCCCGTCGGTCGGCGCGGTCCTCACCGCACCCTCCCGTGCGGGAGTGCTCAGGCCGTCGTGTGGGCCTCCTGAGCGGAAGCGTCGTCGACCGGCTCGGTCTGCCCGCCGCAGAAGACCTCCGTGACGAGTCGCCGCTTCGCCTTCTCGAACGCCTGAGCCGCGGCGGCGAAGTCGAGCTCGCCGTCTCCGATGGTCAGCGACGCGGTGAGGGTCGTGCCGCCATCGGGCGTGCTGTACATCAGCGCCGCCCAGCCGGCGAAGCCTCCGTTGTGGTGGAAGACGGTGACGCCGCAGTCGATGTCCTCGACGAACAACCCCAGGCCGTAGCGGAAGTCACCGCTCTTGGGGTGAGGCGTACGCATCTCGGCCAGGAGTGCGGCCGGCAGGAGCCTGCCTCCCATGAGTGCCGAGACAAAAGTGTGGAGGTCCTTGGTGGTCGAGATCATGTCACCGGCACTGGACACCCAGGAGGGACTCATGCGGGTCACGTCGGCGACCTTCGACCGGCCGGCGTCTTCGTACCGGTAATAGCCGTGGGCGTGCGGCTCGGGAATCTCCGGTGACGCCTCTGGCAACACGGTGTTCGACATGCCCAGCGGCCCCAGGACCAGCCGCCGCATCTCGGTGTCGATCGAGCGGCCGGTGACTTCCTCGATCAGCAGCCTGGCCAGCACATAGTTGGTGTTGGAGTAGCTCCAGTCCGTCCCCGGCTCGAACCGAGCGGGCTTGGACAGTGCCAGCCGGACGAGATCCTGCGGCCGGTGTGCGCGGGACAGGCCGTCCACGTACTCCTGACCCTGCACCGGGATTCCCGGGAGGAGGGTCCCGTCGGGTTCGAACTCGCCGGTGAAGTTGAAGACCCCGCTGGTGTGCTGCAGCAGCATCCGCACCGTGATCCGCCCGTCCAGCCCGTACTCGGGAAGGGCGTCGGCCACCGGGTCGTCCAGCCCGATCACGCCCTCGGCCACCAGACACAGGACCACGGTCGCGACCAGGGTCTTGGTCGTGCTGCCGATGCGGAAGTGCCCGTCGGTCGGCGGTTTGGCGGTCTCGCCCAGCCTGCGCACCCCGGCGCTGCCGACCCACTCACGCCCTGGTTCGTTCACCCGCAGCTGCATTCCGGCGAACCCGGAGTCGACGATGTCCTGGATGGCCCTCTGAAGCTCCGGGCGGTCCTGCCCACTGGTGGCAGAGGGGTTCTTGTTGATGTTGTCGGTCATGCCGCGAGGATTCACCCTGACCTCGGGTCAAGGTCAAGCCGCGATCTTCGCGTCACCCGGCAAGCCATGCCTCCGCAACCGCGCAGGTTGACCATGACCTAGGGGCAGGGTGCACAATCCCCATGTGACCACAGCGAACCCGGGGAGATCTTCCGATTCGGCCTGGGGCATGGCGCCCATTGCCGACACGCCGGCTGAGGTCGCAGACGAATCGGCCGGTGCTGATGACGCGCTCGGGCTGAGCCGATGAAGGGGGGCCAGGCTGTCGGCGTCACCATCGGGCAGGCGGCGGCATTCGCAGATGTCACCGTCAAGACTGTGCGGCACTACCACCGGCACGGCCTTCTCGCCGAACCTCGGCGTGACGGCTCCGGCTACCGCCGGTATGGATCGGACGATCTGCTGCGGCTGGTCCAGGTCCGGACGCTGGCCACCGCCGGCGTACCGCTGTCGGAGATCGCACCCCTGCTCGACGCCGGCCCCGAGCAGTTCGCCGCAGCCCTCAACGACGTCGAACGGCGTCTGACCGATCGGATCGCGGAGCTGGTCGCTCGCAGGGACAAGCTGTATCGGGTCGCCGATGACCGGGCCCTGCTGCCCGACCGCGCCCTCGCGGTCCTGGACCGGTTGAGCCGCCTGGATTTCACCCCCGACTATGTGGCCGGCCAGCGCGAAGCCCTGGTGCTGTTCCGGGCGCTGGCGCCGGAGGGCCTCGACCACTTCCTGACCAACCTCGAACACCGGCTCGACGACCCCGAATACGTCGAACTGATCAAGCGGAGCATAGCGGCGGCATCCTGGGAACCCGACGATCCCCGGATCGAGCGGCTGGCCTCAGCCCTTGCCGCCAACCTGCTGGCCGATCGCGAACTGCTGGCGATACCAGCGGGCATACGGATCGGGCCCGACACCTCCGCTCGCTACGGGCTCATCGACCACCACCGCGAAGACCAGTCGCCGGCCTGGGCTCGGCTCAACGCGCTGGTCGAGACCGAACTGCGCTCCGCGGGTGTTCCGATCCCACACCACTGACGGCTTCTGCGCAATCCGTTCGCAGGCTCAGCGCAGGTGCCGCATGCGGCACCATTTCCGCCCCGCGACGCCCACAGGGTTCGGACCCGGTCGGCGAACCGTCAGCGCCCGCGCCTGCCTCTACCGGTCGCATGCGCGCCGGCCAGGTCAAGCCCGATGGCCAGGATCAGCGTGCCCGCCCAAATGTTGACCGGATCGAAGAGGAGCGGCTCCCGGGTGCCCATGGTGTTCGCGATGAGCCAGATGACGAACCAGATAACTGTCACGGTCGATTCCCCTCTCAGGCGAGGCATGGCCCTCACTGCGAGCCTGCTCCCACGATAAGCGGACCGACAGATGCGAAAGTCCTCAACACGAGGTTGTCGAGGAACCCGCTCGGGCTCGACGCGGGAGCCTTGGCCGCCTTCTTCGTCGCGCGACTTCGACTTCGAGGCCGGTCCAGCGGGGCAGCGGCTCGTACTTCGGTGCGGTCGGGACCGGGGCGGCGGCGGGGTCGGGGGCGGCTGCCTCCGCCTCGGCGACCTTGCTGGCCAAGATCTCGTAGGCCGAGCCGCGGTCGATGTCGGTGCCGTATTCGGCCCTCATCGCCGACCCCTCGATCAGGCCGTTCATGGTCGCATCCTGCGTCGTGAACGCCCGCAGCGCGTGCTGGACGCGGGCGCCCAGTTGGGCGAGGAAGGGGCGGGGACGTCTTTCGGGGGCTGGGGCACGAAGAAAACGCCCACGCCCTTGGAGCGAATGAGCCGGACCGTCTGCGTGATCGCCGTCAGGAACGCCTTCGACGAGCCCGCAAGAATCAAATGATCCTCGTCGAACCTGCACTAGCCTTCAAGGCTTGCCGAGGCCACCGACGCAGAACGCGTCGGCGGCCTCGGCACACGCTTGTCACCGGGCACGGCGACACGTTGCCGGCGGCGGTCCGCAAGGAGGGGCGTCGTCGCGTTCAACTCATGCGGCACACCTGTCGGTCACCGGGCGGTCGCGTGATCAGGGGCCCTCGCGCGAGGTGAGATCCCGGTTCACCTCGACGGCCGGCGCCTATCTCTGACGAGCGTGGAAACCGTCAAGGGCGATCCGACCGGCGGCTACCAGCAGTATGTCCTTGGCGTGCATCGGCACGTCCTGTGGTCCCTCACCGACCGATACGTCGGCGTCGGTGGCCGTCATCCGCCGCCCTCCGATCTCGGCTCCGAAGTACTTGAGATGCCGAGGGCCGATGGAAGCGAGCACCAAGGCGACGCGTTCGGGCGGCGGGGTTGGAAGGCCGAGCGGTTCGGTGGCATCGAGGCCGTGGATCACGTCGTGGCTCAGCGCGCTGACGGCTCCTTCGCCCGGGGGCCGCCAGGGGTTGTCGAGGTTGCGACGGAGGAGGGCCACGAGCGCGGCTCCATCCATGCGTTGCGCCGTCGCTCGGGCATCGCGGTCGGCGTAGCGGTGGAACGAGAAACCGGCCCGGACGATGCCGGCCAACACACTCAGCGGCTTGGTGCGGTAAGGCATCGTCATGTGGGCGACGACTTCGCGCACGCGCCAGCCCGCGCACAGCGACGGGGCGTCCCATTGCTCGGGCGCCAGACCGGCGAAGAGGTCAGCGAGGCGCTCGCGCTCCGCACGCACCTCGCGGGTCACATGATCTGAGGAGATGGTCATGTCGTTCCTTCTGCGTCGATGGGTCTTCACGACTTGTACGACGCTCACGGAAGGAATTCATCGGTCGCCGGGAAGGAAATCCTCGGGGCGTATGACGGCGGGCAGACCGAACTCGCCGAAGCGATCTCCCGTGCCGAGGAACATGACGGTCTGCGCGATCAGACCGCCCCGGATCTCGACGGTGACCAGTGCGAAGGGGTGGAGAAGGCCGTCGTCGTCCGGACGGTACTGACCGAAGCCCTCGGCTCCGTTGACGTCGCAGGGCAGCAGCCGCGCGCCCGCACACTCACCGCTGGCACCGGTGAGACTCGCGATCGCGCGCCCTCCATCGAGCCGCCATAGGAACGGAGGCATTGTGGAGACGGCGTCGGCGCGCAGAACCGCGGTCAGCTCGGCGACGTCGTGCGCCTCGAAGGCCCGCACGTAGCGCCGCAGCAGATCCCGCTGCGCCGGATCGGCGGGATCGTCGATGTCGAGAGGATCGGGCCGATGCTGGTCCAACACCGCGCGTGCACGCTGCAGGGCGCTGTTCACCGAGGCCGTCGTGGTGTCAAGGACCTCGGCGGTCTCCCGAGAGGTGAAGGCGAGCACGTCGCGCAAGATGAGGACGGCCCGCTGGCGGGGCGCCAGGTGCTGAAGCGCCGCGATGAACGCCAAGCGCACCGACTCGCGTTCCAGCACGACCTCACCGGGGTCCCGCGACGCGATCAGCCGAGTGCCGGGCATCGGTTCCACCCACGCCTGCGGCGGTAGCGGCACTCCCAGGCCCGGGCCCCGGCCGGCGACCGCCTCCAGGTCGACCACCAGTTCCCGGCGCCGCGCTGAACGCAACATGTCCAGGCACACGTTCGTGGCGATCCGGTGCACCCACGTGCTCACTCGGCTGCGACTGGGGTCGAACAGGTCCCACTTGGACGAGGCCCGGATCAGCGTCTCCTGGACCGCGTCGTCGGTGTCGGCCGCCGAACCGAGCAGCCGGTAGCAGTAACCGGTCAAGGGCACTCGCAATGCCTCCAGGGCCTGTGCCGCGAACCCGTCCATTGCCATCCTTGCCCCTCGACTCGACCGGTCACCAGTGAGGCGGTCGCCGACGACGGGACCGACGCCCAAGTGAGGTGCGCGATCTGGATCGATAGCTGCGCACAGACTGGTCGCAAGTGTGCACCGGCGAAAGCCTCGCCTCGCGGTTCAGCGCCGTTCCGGCGGGGCCGGTTCGGGGACGGCTGCGGCGGTCTCGGCGACCTTGCGCGACAGGATCTCGTAGGGCGTCGCTTTTCCGGCAGACGAGGCGTGCTCGGTCCGTCATCGGCCCCCCACCGGAACGGAAGCGGTTTCGGTGGTTCCGCGGTCATCGCCGGGCTGCCCAGGAGATGGCGCGGGGATGGCGTTGTCGATGAGGACGGCGGCGACGGCGGCGGCCGCGGGGAAGCATTCGCGATTGAGGACTCGGGTGCGGGCCGAGGCACCGTCGATGAGCAGCGCCAGTTGTTCGCCGAGTTGTTCGGGGTCGGTGGCGCCGGCTTCGCGGGCGGTTTCGGTGAGCCGCGCGGCGATGGCGATCTTGTAGTCGCGCGCGTACTGGGATGCGGGGTGTTGGGGGTCGTGAAGTTCGACGGCCGCCGCGATGTAGGGGCACAGGGGTGTGGACGCAGGTATCTCGAAGGCGGCGAGGAGTCGTTCGCGGGGCGTGAGGTCGGTGCGATCGAACACTCCGGGCATGACGTCGGGATCGAATCGGCGCAGGTACTCGGCGACGAGTTCGTCCTTGCCGGTGAAGTGCTGGTAGGCCGTGCGCTTGGACACCTGAGCCTCGGCGCAGAGCTGGTCCATGCCGGTGCGGTTGATCCCCTGATCGCGGAACAGCAGCTGGGACGCGGTGAGGATGCGCTCGCGTGCACCCCTGCCGCGGCGCCGCCCCAGAGGGCCCTTCTCCAACTCCGTCATGGCTCCAGCATAGACCGATCGGTACCGAGCGGTGTACCTAAGTTGCGCTCCGACCGACCAAGGGCTACGTTAACCAAACCGAGCGGTGTACTTAACTTGGATGTCGTCTCGAACAGCCAACCCCTAGAGGAGTGATCGTGGGAAAGCTCGACGGCAAGGTAGCGGTGATCACCGGCGGATCCACCGGCATGGCACTGGCCGGCGCCAAACTGTTCGTTGCGGAAGGCGCGCACGTCTTCATCCAGGCCCGGCGGCAGGAAGCACTGGACGACGCCGTCGAACTGATCGGCCGCAACGTCACCGCCGTTCAGGGGGACGCGTCCGAACTGGACGACCTGGACCGCTTGTACGACACCGTCAAGCGGGAAAAGGGCTCGATCGACGTGCTGTGGGCCAGCGCCGGGATGGGCGAACCCGCCGTCCTCGGCGAGATCACCGAGGAACAGTTCCACCGCGCCTTCTGGCTCAACGCGCGCGGAACCCTGTTCACCGTGCAGAAAGCACTGCCGCTGATCAACGACAACGGCTCGATCTTCATGACCGGATCGAACGCCTCCCTCGGCGCCTTCCCCGGCTGGAGCCTCTACGCGGGAAGCAAAGCCGTCCAGCAGGCATGGGCCCGAGTCTGGCTCAACGAACTGCGCGACCGCAAGATCCGGGTCAATGTCCTGACCCCCGGCCAGGTCGCCACCGCCAAACAGGAGGAACTGTTCGACGAGGCGACCACGGCCGCCTTCGAATCCCTCATCCCCCGGGGAAGGATGGGCCGCCCCGAAGAAATCGCCACCGTCGCCCTGTTCCTCGCCTCCGACGACTCCAGCTACGTCAACGGCCTGGAACTGGTCACCGACGGCGGCACCACCGCCATCTGAACCACACACCGGGAACGCCGCGGACACGCCCCACAACCCACCGGCGGAAGACGGGCCGGCGGCGCCGGGTCAGGCGCGGCGCTCGGCCCCGAAACGTCGCGGCCGACCCCATCCGCGCCCGACCCGGCGTGAACAAGACAGAGCGACACCGCGCGAACAGGAAGAGAGCACACCTCATGAGCAGCATCACTCTCATCGGTACGGGGAACATGGCTCGTACGATCGGCGCGCTCGCGGTAGCGGGCGGCAACACCGTCGAGGTCATGGGACGCGATCAGTCCAAGGCCCAAGCCCTGGCCAAAGCTCTGGGCGGCGGCGCGACGACAGGCAAGTGGGCCGCTGTCCCGGCCGGAGACATCGTCATCACGGCCCTGTTGTACGACGGCGTCGTTCCGGTCGTCACGGAGTACGGAGACGCCCTCACGGGCAAAGTCATCGTCGACGTCAGCAACCCTTTCAACGCCACGTTCGACGGCCTGGCCCACAGCGAGGAGACCTCGATCGCGCAGGAAGTCGCCAAGGTGGCCCCTGCCGGCGCCAGCGTGGTGAAGGCGTTCAACACCATCTTCCGTAATGTCCTGGAGAATGGCCGGCCCAACGTCTTCATCGCCGGCGACAGTGCGCGGGCCAAGGCGGGTGTGGCGGCGTTCATCGAGAGCCTCGGGCTGCGCCCACTGGACGTCGGAGGCCTGAAAATGGCGCACTGGCTGGAAGGAGTAGGCGTGGTCACGGTGGCACTCGCCGGCAACGGGGTCGGCCACTGGAACTTCGCCCTCGGAGTCGACGAATTCACCGGTTGAGCCCCCGAACAACCCGGCGACAACGATCGGACAGGATCGGTCGTGCGGCACGTGGCGACCCACACCGCGCCTCCCTTGGAACACCGGGTCGTTGACACGAAGCCGGGCTGGCACTCGGATCGCCGCCGCCTTCGGCTCGTCAGCGGCGCTTGGCGGTGCCGAACAACGTCCGGGTGATCTCGCGACCGAAGGTCGTGGCGGCGGACTTGGCGAGGTTGTCGAGGAAGCCACTGGGGCTTGAGGCGGGCGCCTTCGCGGCCTTCTTCGTGGCGCGCGACTTCGACTTCGACGGTGGGTCAAGCGGTGGAAGCGGCTCGTGCTTCGGCGCGGCCGGGACCGGTGGGACGGCGGCCGGTTCGGGGACGGCGGCTGCGGCCTCGGCGACCTTGCGCGACAGCATCTCGTAGGCGGAGTCTCGGTCCACGTCCACGCCGTACTTCGCCTTCATCGCCGACCCCTCGATCAGGCCGGTCATCGTGGCCTCATCCGACGGGCCCATGTGGGAGCGAGGCGCGTACATCCGCGTCCACGCAACAGGAGTAGGCCGGCCCTTGTCGTCCAAGACCGTCACCATGGCTTCGCCGATGCCGAGACGGGTGAGGTCTTCCTCCAGGTCGTAGGCGGAGTGCGGGAACGTCGACACCGTCGCCTTCAACGCCTTCGCATCCTGCGGCGTGAACGCCCGCAACGCGTGCTGCACCCGCGCACCAAGCTGCGCCAAGACGTCCGTAGGCACATCCTTCGGCGTCTGCGTCACGAAGAACACCCCCACACCCTTCGACCGGATCAGGCGGACCGTCTGGGTGATGGCGGTCAGGAAAGCCTTTGAGGAGCCGTTGAACAGCAAGTGGGCCTCGTCGAAGAAGAACACCAGTTTCGGGCGGTCTTGGTCGCCGACTTCGGGGAGGTCTTGGAACAGCTCGGCCAGCAGCCACATGAGGAAGGTGGAGAACACCGCGGGTTGGGCTTGGAGGTCCGGCAGCTCCAGGATGGAGACGGTTCCGCGGCCGTCGGCTCCTGTGCGCAGGAGGTCGGTGGGGTCGAACTCGGGCTCTCCGAAGAATTGGTCGGCGCCTTGGTCGGCGAAGTTGATGAGAGCGCGGAGGATGACCCCGGCGGTCTGGGCCGACAGGCCTCCGAGGGCCTTCAGCTCGGCCTTGCCCTCGTCGCTGGTGAGGTGTTGGACGACGGCCCTCAAGTCCTTGAGGTCCAGGAGGGGAAGGCCCCGGGAGTCGGCGTAGTGGAAGATCAAACCCAGGGAGGATTCCTGGGTGTCGTTCAGGTCCAGGACCTTCGACAGCAGCGTGGGGCCGAAGGCGGTCATGGTGGCGCGGAGGGGTGTACCTCTGCCTTGGCCGCCCAGGGCGTAGAACTCGACGGGGAATGCTGCGGGAGTCCAGGTCTGGCCTAGTTCCACCGTGCGTTCGAGGAGCTTCTCGGCGCCGTCCCCGGGGGTCGCCATGCCCGACAGATCCCCCTTGATGTCGGCCAGGAACACCGGGACGCCCTGCTCGGCGAGTTGTTCGGCGAGGACTTGCAGGGTCACCGTCTTGCCGGTTCCGGTGGCGCCGGCCACCAGGCCGTGCCGGTTGAACATGGCCAGCGGGATGGCGACTTTGGCGTCGGGGACGGCCTTGTCGTCGTCGACCAGGGCGCCGACGCCGACGGCGGGCTCGTCGAAGGCGTAGCCCTCGGTCACCGTCGTGATGATGTCTGCGGCCATCGCTCGCCCCCGTGCGGAAAGCCCACTGGAGAGGGCAGCGTATCCAGGCGGATTCGGGTGTGTCCGGCGCTTGCGGCGATCCCGGGTCGGAAAAAGGGGTGCTGGGCCTACCGCGCCGTGGCCAAGATGACGGCACTATGACATCAGAACTACGTCAACTTGGGAGTCCGCATGCTCGACCTTCAGGCCGCCGTCAACGGTGCCGCCGACCTCATCGACGGTGAACTCCGTGACCTTCGACGTGATGTTCACGCCCATCCCGAGCTCGCGGGGGCCGAGAACCGGACAGCCGCGCTGGTCGCGACGGAACTCCGCGCGGCCGGTCTGGACGTCACCGTCGGGGTCGGCGGCCATGGGGTGGTGGGCGTCCTCACCGGAGTGAATCCCGGACGGACGGTCGCCTATCGCGCCGACATGGACGCCGTGCCGCCGCATGAACAGTTCGGCGGCGACGGGCAGGCCGCGCACCTGTGCGGGCACGACGTGCACACCACTGTGGGGGTGGGCGTGGCACGGGTCTTGGCGGGGATGCGCGAACGACTGAGCGGCCGGATCGTGTTCGTCTTCCAGCCCGCCGAGGAGACCCTGGAGGGCGCCCGCGCGATGCTCGACGACGATCTCCTCGGGCGTTTCGGCCCCGACGAGATCCACGCCCTGCACTGCGCTCCCATCGAGGCGGGAACCTTCGCGGTCACACCGGGGACGGGGATGCCCGGGCTCGACCGCGCCGAGATCACCGTGACCGGATCCGGTGCCGCCGGGCGGGCTCGGACACTGGCCGGTGAGATCGCCGGGCTGTCGACGGTTACCCCACCGGCGACGGCCGCCGAGCGGGAGCGTTTCGTCGCCGATCTGCTCACGCCCGACGGCCCGCTGGCCCGTTTCGTCACCGTGTGGGCTGGGGTGAGCGAGCGCTCGACCGACGGGCACGCTGTGGTCACGGCCGCCTTCCGCTGCTGGCCGCCCGACCGGCACGGCGAGGTGCGCGACACGATCCGCGCGCTCGCGTCGGCCCAGGACAGGTCCCTTGTGGACTTCCCCGGCGAGCCGTTCCCCGCGATGGTCTGCGGTGCGGCGGATGCCGAGGCTCTGCGGGAGCATTTGGCGGAGGTCTCCGACGGCGTGGTGGTCGCGCGTGCCGCGATGCCGTTCAACGGCGAGGACTTCGCCCTGTTCCTCGACCGGCTGCCCGGCACCTACACCTACCTCGGCGTCCGGGCACCCGGCGCCGACATCGCCACCGCCTCGCCCCACGCGGGTTCCTTCGACCCCGACGAGCGCGCCATCGGCGCCGGCGTCAAGGCGATGGCCGGGTGGCTGGCGCTGCGCGCCGGGAGGGCCTAGCGAGCGGCGGGCATGAGCTTCGAGACGAAGGTGCCGTTCATCATCGCCGCGGCGTCACGGCGGCACCCGGCGATCCGCTCGTCGACCGGTTCGCGCATGGCCAGGCTCGTCACCCCGCGCAGGGCGCGGAGCTGGAGGGTGGTGGCCGTGTGCGCTCCCGGCAGGGTGGGGATGCCGAACATGGCCTTCGCCCAGCCCGGCAGCGAGCTGATGGCGAGGGTGTTGGCCGCCGGCACGCCGAGGCGCAGGATCGCCAGTTCGCGCGGCAACGGGGGGTTGAAGGAGCGCAGCAGGCCCTGTTTCGCCTCGTCGCAGGCGTACAGACTCGGCCGCATGCCCTCGAAGTACTCACGCAGTTCGGCGCGGCTGGCCGGCACGTCGGCGAGGTCGAGACCGAGGACCTCGGCGGCGCGGCGGTTCTCGTCGACGTAGCGGTCGGCGAGCTCGTCGGTGGGTATCGCGCCGGAGCGGCGGGCGATGTCGACGTAGGAGTCGATCTCGGCGCAGTGCACCCACAGCAGCCCGGAAGGTTCGTCGAGGCGGAAGGTCTCGCCGGTGTCGGAGTCGTGGCCGGTGAGGCCCGCGTGGATGGCGCGGACGCGGGCGGCGGCGGCTTCGACGGCGGCGCTGTCCCCGAAGGTGCGCACGTGGACGAACTGGGCGGTGCGGATGAAGCGCGACCAGGCCTTCTTCGGGTCGAAGAGGGCGGAGTTCTGGAAGGTTCCGCGCATGACGCGGGGGTGGAGGGACTGGAGATAGAGCGCGCGCAGGCCGCCGATCCACATGACGAGTTCGGTGTGCACGGGCCAGGTCACGGAGTCCGGCCCGAAGAGTCCGTGGTCCTCCATGGTGCTAAGGCTACTTCGCCTCGACGCTGGCCGCCTTCACACGCTTGCCCAGGACCGTGAAAAAGAACACCAGGCCCACGGTCAGGACGATGTGCCCGGCGCCGGAGAGGTAGGCGAAGATCTCGGGAATGTCGTTGCCGAGGACGGTCTGGACGCCCCGGAAGACCATGCTGCCGACGGTGACGGTCATGCCGGCGTTGTAGAGCCAGTAGAACGCGTCGAAGCCCTTCTCGCCGGACAGTCCGAAGACTTTGTCGAGGGCGAGCACGATGAGGAAGACGAGCATGCCGAGGGCCAGCAGGTGGGTGTGCACGACGGAGAGCTGGGACTCGCCGGTGAAGTCGTTGAGTTTGGTGAACTCGCGGTAGAAGAGACCGGAGACGAGGCCGATGATCATGTAGACGTGAGCGGTGTGGAAGGTCCTGCGCATGCGGTGCCGACTCCTCGGGCGGGGTGGAAGCGGCCTCGGGGTGGAAGGCCGAAGATCATTGAAGTCCGCGCCGCCGAGATCGACAACTTCCGATGGCTTTCGTTATCGCATTGCGGCCGGGGGTCGCTCTACAGTCGACGTCATGGATTCCGGGCCGCGTGGCGGCGACGAAGAACTGGCCGTGCTGCTGTCGCGGCGGCTCGGCCCGCGTCACCCGGTCGCGGCGGCGGCGGTCGTCTCCGCGGAGGGCACGGCCGTGGCCGTTGTGGGTGCCGGTCTCGACGCCGACTTCGAGATCGGCTCGATCTCGAAGGGCGTCACGGGCCTGCTGTACGCCGACGCTCTGCGGCGCGGTGAGGTCGCCTCCGACACGACGCTCGGCGAGCTGCTGCCTCTCGGCGAGTGCCCCGCGGCGGGTGTGTCGCTGGCCTCGCTGAGCACGCACCGCTCAGGGCTCCCCCGGCTGCCGAAGTCCGCGCAGCCTTGGCGGCGTGCTTTCGCCCTGTGGCGGCACGGGACCAATCCGTACGGCGAGAGCCTCGATCTGCTGCTCGAACAGGCGCGGGGCGTCGCGGTGGGCAAGGCGCGGCCGCAGTACTCCAACTTCGGCTTCGAACTCCTCGGCCATGCCCTTGCCTCGGCGGCCTCGACGACCTACGCCGAGCTCGTCGAGCGACGTGTCGCCGGCCCGCTGGGCCTCGACCCCTTCTACGTGCCGGCGACCGTCGGTGAGCTTCGGCCCGGAGCCGTCGACGGCCGCAGCCACCGTGGGCGGGCGCGGGCCCCCTGGACCGGGGAGGCGCTGGGCCCGGCGGGCGGGATCCGGGCGTCCATCGGCGCCATGGCGCGCTTCACGGCGGCCCTCCTCGACGGCAGCGCCCCCGGTACCGCCGCGCTCGACCCGGTCGCCGACTTCCGTCCGGGCGCGCGGATCGGCGCCGCGTGGATCACCTACCGGCTCAAGGGCCGGCCCGTCACGTGGCACAACGGCGGCACCGGCGGCTTCCGGTCCTGGCTCGGACTGGACCGCGCGACCGGCACCGGAGTCGTCGTCCTCTCGGCGACGGCGACCGGTGTCGACCGGCACGGGTTCAAGCTCCTCGCCGAGCGCAGCGGCGCGCCGCAGGAGCCCTAACGTCCCAGCGCCCGCAGCGCCGCCTCGTGCCGTTCTCGCGCGCGGCGGGCCTCGCCCAGCGCGCCGGTGCGCGTGAGGCGGTCCACCAGGTCGCGGTGGGCGCGCATGTCGTAGGGGTCCTTGTCCAGCAGCCGGTGCAGATAGCGGACGGCCTCGGCGTCGCTCTCGGCAAGCTCTGAGAGCGAGCGCAGTACCTGGATGTAGACCGTGCGCGCCTCTTCGCGCAACGACACCGACCAGTCCTCGTAGGGCTCGTCCTCCAGGAAGTCGCCGAGGTAGGCGCGCTCCACGGTGGACAGGGCGGTGGGCGCGGCCTGGCGCAGGGCGTACCCGGCGCCGTCGAGGAAGGTGAACACGTCGATGTCGGCCCTGGCGCGGTCGAGCGCGACGCGGGAGGCGTCGGTGCGGATCACCTCGCCGGCGCCGTCGCGGCCGCGTCCGGGGTCGAGGACCCGGCGCAGGATGGACAGGGCCACCGACAGGCGGTGGGCGACCTTCCCGGCGTCCTCGCCGGGCCAGAGGAGTTCGGCCAGTTCCTCGCGCGGGACGGGCCTGCCCCTGCGGGCTATGAGGATGCGCAGCAGGTCCCGGGCCTTGCGCGACTGCCAGGCGGCGGCCGGGACGACCTCGCCGGACACCACGACCTCGAAGCCGCCGAGGGTCTGGACGACCACGGCCGGGGCGTCGGCGCGACCGGCCCATTCGTGGCCGGGGTGCCCGGTCGCGGCGAGGTGAATGCGGGCGAGTCCGGCGGCGGCGCGTTCGTCGGCGGTCGCGCCCGGCAGCGCGCCGAGCCAGGCGTCGATCGACTCGGCGGGCGCGAGCGCGCCGGCCTGGCGCCAGATCGCGGCGGCCTCGCGCAGGGCGTTTCGCGCGGCGGGCGCGTCGCCGACGGAGGCCGCCTCCAGTTCGAGCGCCTCGGCGAGGCCGACCCAGTCGCGGTGACGGCGGGCGGTCGCGGCGGCCTCCTGGGCGGCCTTCCAGGCGCCATCGTGGTCCCCGACGGTCAAGGTGACGTGCCCGAGCGCGATGGCCGCCTCGATCCCGATGCGCCCGCCGGCGGCCGACACGGCCCGCTGGGCGGCGGCCTGCGCGGCGTCGGGATCGGTGCGGACCAGGACCCTGGCCAGCCCCGCGAGGGCCGGCACGAGGCCCTGGACGTCGCCCTCGACCTCGGAGATGCGGATGGCCTCCTCGTAGGCCGCGCGCGCCTGGTTGTCGCGACGCTGCCGGCGCAGGACCATCCCGATCCCGTGAAGCGGGTAGGAGGCCTTGCGCGAACCCATCCGCTGGTAGAAGCCCAGGGACTGCTGGTAGCTGTCGAGCGCCTCGTCGAGCCGCCCGAGCCTGGCGAAGGTCTCGGCCCTGTTGCACAGGGCGACCGGAAGCAGCGTCTCGTGCGCTGCCCGCGTGCACAGCTCGACGGCCAGCTGCGCCTCGGCGAGGGCGTCGTCGAGGCGCGCCTCCTCCAGGTACATGCCCGAGCGGTTGGCGCGGATGCGGCCCGCCTGGACGAGGTCGCCGATCGCGGCGGCGTGCTGGAGCCCGGCCGCGTAGGCGGCGAGGTTTCCGGGCCGGTCGCCGGTGAGGACGGCGTGCAGGGCGAGCGCGATGTAGGCGGTGACGATCGCGCGGCTCGATCCGCCCGGAGCGGCCAGGGCCAGAGCGCGCGCGGCCAGTTCGCCGCAGGTCTCGGTGTCGCCGAGTTTCCAGTGGACGGTCGCCGACCAGGCGAGGCAGTGCGCCTCGTCGTTGGGGTGCCCGCCGGCCTCCCGGGCGTCGAGAACGGCGAAGGCGGCCCGGAACTCGCCCTGGTGGTAGTACGCGGCGCCCAGTCGCCAGGCGAGCGCGGGCGGGAGGGACGCGCGGTCGGCGGCGAGGCGGCGAAGGACGACGACGCCTTCGGCGTGGCGGCCGACCACGGACAGCGCCTCGCCGTAGGACAGCAGGACGCCGGGGTCCTCGATGCCGCCCTCCTCGACGAGCGCGATGTAGGCGCGGACGTCGCCGCCGGCGATCAGCCGGGGTCCGTGTTCGGCGAGGACGGCGGCGCAGGTCTCGCGCTCCCCGGCGCGGTCGGCGGCCACGGCGGCGGCGAGGTGCTCGCCCCGTTCGCGGTGGCGGCGGGCCGCGACCGTCCACAGTCGACGCAGCCGGTCGGCGCGCATGGGCCGGTGGCGTTTGAGAGTCGCGGCCAGCACAGGGAGGGGGCGGCAGTCGCGGTCGGTGTCCCGGGTGGCCAGGCCTGTGCGGGTCAGCATGGCCATGGTCGCGGCCGGTCCCCGGTGGCCGAGTTCCTCGGCGAGACCGATGGACAGACCGTCGAGGTGGGCGGCGTCGCGCAGAAGCCGGCGGGCGGGTTCGGGTAGGCCGGGCACGACCTCGCCGAGCAGGTACTCCACGACCGGGCTCTCGGCGGCGAGCAGCCGTTGGGTGTGCTCGCCCGGCCCGGGCTCGGCGAGAACGTCGGCGGCCAGCTGGACCAGGGCCGGCCATCCGCCGGTGAAGGCGTGCAGGGCGGCCGCGTCGGCGGAGACGGAGCGCTGCGACAGGTGCTCGGCCACTTCGTCCGCCGACAGCGCCAGCTCGGCGGGCCCGAGTTCGGCGAGGAGCCCGCGACCCCGCCAGCGGGCCAGCGACAACGCCGGCGGCAAGCGGGAGACGACGACGGCGGTGCGCCCGGGCGGGAGGCGTCCGGCGGCCTCCAGGAAGGCGCGGAGGGCCTCGGTGTCGTCGAGGGAGACGTCGTCGAAGACGACCAGGCGCGGGCCGGGCCGGTCGAGGGCAGCCAGTTCCAGGAGGGCCGGAGTCAGGGCGGCGTGATGCCAGACGGCGTCGTCACCGGCACGTCCGGCGACCGCGGTGGTCTTCCCGTACCCGGCGGCGGCCACCACGACGACGCACCGGCGGTCGGGTAAAGCGGTCGCGTCCATGAGCGGTCCTCCCCCGGTCGGCACGGCCGTAGTCCAGGTTACGGCGCGCGATCTCGCCGCCGGGCCCCCGCGGACCGGCGGTGATGGAGGGAAGACGTCGATAAGGGGTGACGCGGCTGCGGGATGGAGGTGGTGGGGGACGCTGCCCGGCGTCCCCCACGAATCACCGGGTTGTCGGGGCCACCCGATGACGGTCTCCGTGAAACCTTCCCCCGGTCCGCGCAGACACGGTGGGAAGCTTCACGGGTAAGTCTCCGGAGGCGTCTCACGGTGGCCTCAAGGCCGCGTCAAGGCGTCCAGGTGTAGCGGATGTCCGGCTCGCGCTCCTCGTTGGCGGAGCCGTCGGTGCGCTCGGCCTCGGTGAAGCCGTGCCGCAGGTAGAAGCGGTGCGCGGGGGTGTTGACCTGGAAGGTCCACAGTTCGAGGCCGGCCGGGCGGCGTTGCTTGGCCAGGGCGACGAACCGGTCGCCGAGCCCCTTCCCGCGCCAGGCCGGGTCGAGGTAGAGCTGGCTGAGCAGCGGACCGTCGCCGAGGACCATCATGCCGACGACCTCGCCCTCGGAGTCGGCGATCCACGTCTCGCGAAGGGGGACGACGACGCGGGCGATATAGGCGCGGACCTCCTCGTCGGATTTGCCACGCCGGACCGTCGGCAGGGCTGCGGTGTAGGAGCGCAGCCAGACATCGGCCACCGCGGCGGCGTCGGCGCCGGCGGCGCGGCGGATCTCGGGAAGAGTCGTCATGCGGCGATCCTGGCAGCCGTCGCCGGCCCCCGCACGGCCTTTAAGCGCCCGGCTGCGTGGTCCGACCAGCCCAGGTGGGGAGCCGTCGCAAAAGTCCCCACCGCCCCTGCCGGCGGTGGGGACGCGTGAGGCCCGTCCCGCCAGAAACGGGCCTCACGACCGCCCCCTATGGGAGGGCGTTGAGGTAAGGCTCGTGGCTGTTGGCGAACTCCCAGCTGTAGTACCGGTCCCAGTTGATCGACCAGGTCATCAGCCCGCGGAAGGCCGGTGAGGCCCCGCCGCGCAGGGTGTAGCCGCCGCAGTTGGTGCCCTTCGCGAGGCAGTCGACGGCCTGGTGCACCGCCGTCGGCGAGGTGTATCCGTTGCCGGCGCTGACCGCCGCGGGGAGGCCGAAGGCGATCTGGTCGCCGCGCAGGCCCGGGAAGGTCAGACCCGTGTTGGCGACGGTGAACCCGGCCTTGACCATGTCGGTCATGGCTATGTGGAAGTCGGCGTTGCCGATGTTGTGGTACTGGCCGTCGAGGCCCATGACCGGCCCGGAGTTGTAGTCCTGGACGTGCAGGACGGTCAGCGCGTCGCGCAGCGCGTGGATCACCGGCAGGTAGGAGCCGGTGCGGTTGTCGCCGCCGCCGGCGCCGCCGTAGAACTGGTGGCCGACCTGCACGAAGAAGGTCTCCGGCGCCATCGTCAGCACGAACTTCGCGCCATAGCGGGCCTTGAGCGTCTTCAGCGCCGAGATGAGGTTGACGATCACCGGTGTGGTCGGGTTGCGAAAGTCGGTGTCACCGGAGTTGAAGTACAGCGAGTGGCCCTCGAAGTCGATGTCGAGGCCGTCGAGGCCGTACTTGTCGATGATCGCCGACACCGAGCTCACGAACGCGTCCCGCGCGCCCGTCGAGGTCAGCTGGACCTGCCCGTTCTGGCCGCCGATGGAGATCAGCACCTTCTTGCCCTTGGCCTGCTTGGCGCGGATCGCGGCGATGAAGTCGGCCTCGCTCTCCACGTTGGGGCACTCGGCGACCGGGCACAGCTTGAAGCGGATGTCGCCGGAGGTCACCGAGGTCGGCTCACCGAAGGCGAGGTTGATGATGTCCCAGGAGTCGGGGACGTCGGCCATCTTGATGTAGCCCGAGCCGTTGGCGAAGCTGGAGTGCAGGTAGCCGATCAAGGCGTGCTTCGGGAGACCGGTGTCGAAACGGTAGCTGCGGTGATTGTCCTGCTGGCACAGGGATGCTTCCTGGGCTGGTGACAGCATGGGTCCACACTAAAGGGGACCCCCGCCGGGCACCCAGGGCTACTAGGTCTTCCCGACGGGGGTCCGTCTATTACCGGGGTACCGGGGTCTGGAGCGCTCCCAGTAGCTCGTACGCCCGTTCTACCTTGACCAACGATGCAGTTGGCTGAACGGTTGCGGGCAAGAGGCATTTAACTGAATCGATACGTTCTCAGATAGCGAACGTGCTCATCCCTGCTCAGTGACGGTCTTTCTCGGCGATCTCCACGAGGGCGGCCCCGACTTGCCGGCGATGCTCCCGGCTCGCAGCCCACTCAGCGGGGTCGGAGTACGCGACAGGCTGATTGTCGGCCCCACGCCCTGTGAGGGACGTGGTGATGAGGAGAGGTTCCCCGGAGCGGGTCCGGGTGGAGTAGGTCGCGAAGTCGCCTAGGGCGCGTTGGGCGCGGTAGGAGTAGCCGGTGTGAGTAACGGTGTACTCAACACCCTCAACCTGGAAGCTTCCGATGTGCCGCTCCATGTCCCTCTCCTCGCCTTGGGTTGGGCCACCCGGGGTCCCGCTGTTGCGGGGAGTCCGCACTCACGCCCCGGGTGGCCCCGTGAGAGGAGCCACCCCCACCGGGGCTCCTCCAACCGGAGCGGACTCCGGCGTTGATCCGGGACGGACCGTCAGGGGGTCAGAACCGTCCCGGAGCTTGTCACCCGGGACCGCCGCCACCGAGGGCAGACGGCACCGGGGAGTCAATGCGGACACCCGCCAGAAGGTCCATGGCTGCGAAGCCGCGAACCTCGTTGCGGACCTCCGTCAGCTGCGAATGGACCCGAACGAGACCCTCCGACGTCAACGGGAGGGAGATCAGCATGTCTCCGGCGAGGTGCCGGGTGAGGGCTTCGCGCGTGGCCATGAGGTCGAGGATCACGCCTGAGAGTTCGTTGACTGTGGCTTGTAGTCCGTCCATGTCGTGCTCCCCACCTGCGTAGCTAGAAGCTCACTGTGTCCACAGTGGCATACTCATATGCGTCATGCAAGGTGCACCGCGCATAGATCTTGGGCGTGTCGCACATTCAAGACATGGGAGAATCCGTACATGGCCACAGCTACCGTCCGCCGCCGCCGGCTAGGCATCGCGTTGAAGCAGCTCCGAGGTGAAGCCAGCCTCGACTCCATCGGTAAAGCAATCGGCATGAGCCAGTCGAACCTGTCTCGTCTGGAGCGTGGCCAGATCGCTGCCCGCAGCATGGTCCTCAAATCCCTCCTCGACCACTACAACGTTCACGGTAATGAACGGAAGAGGCTCATGGACCTCGCCAAAGAGCAGGGCCAGTCGGGTTGGTGGCGGGCCTACGCGGGCGTCATCCCCGAACGCCACCTGGACCACATCGCGTTGGAGTCCGAAGCGGACAAGATCTCCACATGGGAACCGGTTCTGATTCCTGCCCTGCTACAGACTGAGGAGTACGCGAGGGCAATGTTCTCCTCCGGCGGGTTCCAGGCGATGAGCGCCACCGAGATCGACCAGCGTGTGCATGCCCGCTTGGCGCGACAGGACCGGATCACCGGTGAGGATCCTGCCGTGTTGACAGCGATCTTCGATGAGACTGCCCTGACTCGGCCCGTGGGTCCGCCAGCGGTCATGAAGGCCCAGCTTGAGCGTGTCCTGGAACTGTCGGAGCGCCCGAACGTGACGGTCCAGATCATCCCGGTCACGGCTGGCGCTCATGCCGGTATCGGTGGCTCGGTGACGATCCTCGACTACGAAGAGGATCAAGCTGAACTGTCGGTGGCGTTCCTTGAAACCATCGGTGGGGACATGTATCTCGACGAACCGAAGGACCTTAGAGTGTGTCGGAGTACGTTCGACATGCTCAGGTCGGTTGCCCTCGGGCCGATCGAGTCCCAGCAAAAGGTAGCCCAGCTCACTGGTGGAAGCGAGCTGGGCTGAAAGGAAACGTGATGTTCCGAGACTACGCGACGTGGCGGAAGTCCACGCGCAGTGCGCAGCAAGGTAACTGTGTTGAGGTCGCTGACCTCGGTGCGGGTGTTGGGATCCGTGACACGAAGGCTCGGGAGCAGGGGCACCTGATGGTGTCGGCTGGCGACTGGGCCGGGTTCGTGGATTCGCTGAAGAAGTAGTTCTGCTCTGGAGCCCCGGTGCCGTTTGGGTGCCGGGGCTTCTTCGTGGGGTTGTGACCTTGGTACGCGCGTGGGAGCCTCCACTCGTCAGGGGACTGACGAAAGGAAGCAGTATGCACACCGACACCTTCGGGACCTGGCGGAAGTCGAGCCGGTCCGCGAACGCGAACAACTGCCTAGAGGCCGCGTGGAGGAAGTCCACCCACAGTGCCAACGCGAACAACTGTGTCGAAATCGGTGGGTGGCGGAAGGCCAGCTACTCGAACAACAACACTGCCTGCGTCGAGGTCGGCCATGGGGTCGACACGGTCGGGATCCGCGACACGAAGCACCGGGCCGGCGGGACGCTCACGGTGTCCACGGCGGAGTGGGCGGGCTTCCTTGCTGCCCTGAGGTCGTAGCCCAGCCCTTGAGCCCCGGCCCGAACGGTCGGGGCTCTTCGCTGCCTACGAGTGGGCGCGTGTAGTTCGCGGGCACCACCGTCACACGAAGTGCCCCTCCTGCCTCCTTAAGTTCGATGCTAAGCCATTCCGCAGCACCGACCGAGATCAGGGCTTCCACGGCGCCGCAGGGCATTCTACCAGCAGTTTCGAGACCGTACGAGCTTGGCATGATCAGCAATTATCCGCATGCTAAGCTGATTGCGCATCCGAAGAGATGGGAGAGCCCATGGTGAACCTCGACCCCGCCGGCCAAGGCCACAAAGGCGGGAAGGCTCGACTCGACAAACTCACCCAAGAAGAACGCAGCGAACTCGCACGGGCCGCAGCCGAAGCCCGCTGGGGCACCACCGTTCAAGTAGCTACGCACGTCGGCAAGCTCGTCATCGGAAACCTCGAAATCAACTGCGCCGTCCTCGAAGACGGAACCCGCGTACTCAACCAGGCGACCGTCCTCGGTGCACTCGGGCGACGGACCGACACGGGCCGCCGCACCCGCGATGAAGACGGCCAGCTCATGGCGCCATTCCTGTCCGCTGCGAACCTCCGCGAGTTCATCTCAGCCGAACTCCGGGAAGCCTCCGAGCCGATCCAATACCGAGAAAAGGGGCAACAGTTCAAGTCATGGGGCTACCGGGCAGACATGCTCCCCATGGTCTGCGATGTCTACCTTGAGGCCAGGGACCACAAGCGCCTGTCACCGAACCAAGGCAACGTCGCGCGCGCAGCGGAAATCCTCGTTCGTGGCCTCGCCCGCACTGGAATCGTGGCCCTCGTCGACGAAGCCACCGGGTACCAGGAAGTCCGCGCGCGTGACGAGCTTCGACGGATCTTGGAAGCCTACGTTCAAGCCGAACTGCGGCCGTGGGTTCGCAGGTTCCCGGACGAGTTCTTTCGGCAGGTCTACCGCCTTCAGGGCTGGGAGTACAAGCCGGGCACGTCGAAGCGGACCCCGTACGTGGGGAAGCTGATCAACAAGTACATCTACGAGCAGTTGCCGCCTGGAGTCCTCGATGAACTCCGGGACCGGAATCCGAGAAACGAACGCGGCAACAGGCGGTACGCACATCACCAGCTCCTCACGTCGGACACTGGACACCCGCACCTCGACAAGCAGATCTCAACGGTGACTACGCTCATGCGCGCATCGGTTGACAAGGCGATGTTTGAAGACCTGTTTGAGCGGGCGTACGCGGTACAAGTACCGCTGCCCCTCGTGATCGACGTGGAGTAGACAGACGGGAGCCCCGGGGCCACACGGTCTCGGGGCTCTCTCGTATCGGTAGCGAAGTATCACCAACGGCGGGTATTGATACATCCAGGCCAGTTGACTACCGATACCCCGCATGTTCGCCGGCGGGTAGCCTCGACCCGCGTCGATCTGCCCCGAACGACGCAGACGCCCCGGCCGTAGTGGTCGGGGCGTCCTACCTGAGTTGGCGTGTTCGGTGGGATCCCAAGCCTCAGCCGCGAGAGTCGGGATGCTCCCGCAGGTACTCCGCACGCTGCTCCGCACCCACCCGCAGCACCTCATCCCGATCCCACCCATCCACCAACAGGTGCGGGTCCAGTGCTGTGTTCCAGTTGAATCGGACGTCCCTCGGTTCGAACTCTTCAGCCGTGACCGACAGGTACGGTTCCCCCTTGTTGAAGTGCACGGCTTCCGGTGCCCAAGACAGGCTGTAGAAGGGCCTCATGTCCACAGGGCCAGTCCGAAGCCGGATAGGGGCCACGAAGAACGGGTCCCCTAGCAGATCAGGGCTGTCATTGTGGACTGCCGCGTACGCGTTCGCATCCGCTTCGTTGGCGAACACGTCGTCCACGGAGGACGGATAGCCCCGGTAGCCCTGGAAGACGATGTACACGGTCGGCTCAGACCTCAGAACCTCGGCGGTCATCTCCTCCATGGAGATCGCACCCTCCCGGCCTTCCGTCTCAGCGGCGTCGGCTAGACGGTTCAGCCACGCATCCTCAGACATCGGTGACACCCCAGTCCCTCATCGTGTCCCGGAAGTTCTTCTCGAAGATCTCGTCCAGTGTCGGCTCAGGCTTCGACGGGTCATAGGCATCGCAGTGCCCGCACATCCCATCCATGAACGCCAGATGCCCCCGCTCTACGCACTCCGCTTGCTTTTCTTCCTCGGGTCGGTGCCAGTGCCAGTTCCAGACACCACGAGCTATCTCACCCGTGATCCCCGGGTAGTGCTCCGTGATCGCGTCGGGATGGACCCCGTCATTCAGTAGGTCCGTGACCTGTAGGGCAGGCAGGCGTGTTCCCTTCACGCACGGTTCACCGCCACGGATGCCCGGGTCGGACGTGACCCACTCGTTCGGGTCGGGGAGACGATCCCTGAGCCCTTCCAGCCAGTCAGGCATGGTGTTCCTCCCCTTCGGCTCTCCGTCGCGCCTGAATCGCAGCGCGAGCCCGTGCATCCCACCGACGGAGATTCCGTGCTTGCCTCATCGTCGGTTCCATCGACCGGTTCCACGGCTGAGCGGGCGGATTCGACACAGGAACGAACTCCGTCCGGCCATCCGAACCCCACGAGTAATTACGCAACCTGTGCCGCGTGATGTGGCCCCGCTTCAGAGCGCACCGCCAGTGGACCCAACCGCCTTCATCGGGTGTCCCACGCGGCTTGGTCCTGTGGTTGCAGTAGCCCGCGAAGAAGGCACGCGTGTCGTACCAGCGGTTCAAGAAGCGTCGGCGGAACACTCGCCAAGTCCTACGCATGGTGTTCCTCCCCGCCGGCTAGACGGGCACGCTCACGAAGCCAGTCATGCCCCTGGATAGGCCACGCCATCGGCCACCGGTCAGCGGCGTCCCGAAGGGCCTCCGCCTCGATCTGAGGACGGGCAGCGTCGATAACCGCATCGGCAATTTCCAGAGCGGCATCACGCCAGTCCTGTTCGCTAACGCCATCGGTGCTCGTATACCAGCGCGCAGCGACGTCAACGGCAGCCTGCTCGGGTGTCAGGTCAGACATCATCAGCCCCATCCCAGTCGTCCGGCGGGCCCTCAGCCAGCGCGGCAACGAACTTCATGAACGCAACCTCGATGCGGTCACGCTCCTCCTTGAGGATCAGGGGCCGGACAGCCTCAACCACACGGCGGGCCAGTTCCTCATCCGACACGAGGTCATCCGGGGACACCTCGATCACTTCCATGGCGGCCTTCTCGGCGGGCGTCAGGTCAGTCACCACGGCCCCCACGCAGTGAGGACGGCCAAGACGACGATGATGACGCCGCCAGCAAGCCCGGTCCCAACGAACCACAGGAAGCTCTTCCGAACCTCACAGCGCGTACAGGACTTCGGGACACATCGGCCCTCGTAGTGGAGTCGGTCCTGTTCGTGTAGCCGCAGGGTCAGGAACTTGGCTTCTGTCAGCTCGTCAGGGACCGTCACGACGCCTCCCCAGCGACAGGTAGGTGCTTGTGTTGATGGCAGTGGCCATACACGGACCTCCCGTGAGGGCACACGTAGTACTTCTCCACTAGCGCGTCGCCCTTGCCGAGTTCGCCAGCTTTGATCGCGGCGAGGGTCAGGGTCTTCTCCACTGCCTCAAGAGCAGCGGTGGCTTCCTGCCACGCGTCGAAGAGCGCATCGGGAATTTCCATGGCGTCGGGGTCGGTCGTCGCCTTCGTCAGCTCCACGTGCGGGTAGCGATCGTTCGTGTACAGGTCGACCTTCACGCCGCTTCACCCCCGAACAGGTCATCCTGGATCGGAGGATTCGCGCTACCCGACAACCGACGACGAAGCTCAGCGACACCCTTCAGCGTGACTCGCACCTGTGGAGCCGCGAGCTTTGAACCACCATTCCTGTGATCCGGACGGTCCTTCGGCAACGCCGACAACCAGCCCGACTTCACGGCATAGTGATACGGCCGCCACCGCTTGTCGCCACGGTTCCGGTGTGTCCACCGCATCTCACCAAGCTTCGCGAACAGCCTGTCCCGACCGATCTCGATGTCCACGTCACGCGACAAGATGTCCGCCGCGTCCTTCACCGACAGGTCACCTTCGATGGACGCGAGGACATTCCACGAGTCGGCGGCGGGCTCCAGTTCGAGAACCTTCGCCTCAGCCAGCTCTGCTCGCTCTTCGGCCTGATACCAGTAGAGCGCGAGTTCCTTCCGGGACAGGTTCTTGTCCTCGGCATCGAGCAGGTACGAACGGACCCGCCTCGCCACGTCAGAGTCACGCAGCAGCATCCCGACGTTGAGGATCGCCCGCTTCGTGAAGAGCTGGGCCGACGGTCGTCCACCACTGGGGTTTGGGGACAGGATGTCCCTAAACTCTTGACCAGCAACGGTGTACATCCCGTTGGTTTCCAGCTCGTCAGCGTGGCGCTGTGCCAGCTTCCTGATGGTCGCCTCAGCCACCTCGAAGTAAGTGGCGACGCCACCACGGTCGACGTGCAGGCCGTCGGGAAGGTACTGGAGGACCTTCACCTTGTCGAGGACGTCGGTGCGGTCCATGTGCTCACGGCGGAGGCTGGCCGACTCGACCAGCACCAGATCGGTACTCACGCCGCGACCGTCTCAGCGGCGTGGACCTCGTACAGGTCGTCCGTGGAACACCCGAGAGTGTCCGCCAGCGCCCCGAGGACCGACGCGGACGGCTGGGACATCTCGTACTCGTACGAGCGGATCACGTAGGGGCTACGACCCGTCGCCGCTGCAAGATCGTTATGGGTGAGTTCCTTGGCCTCACGGGCCTTCTTGAGTAGGATCCCACTGAAGTGCCTTGGCATGGCTTCTCCGCAAAGTTGCTGGTCAATTGGCATTTCGGCGCACGCTGCTAACGTGCGCAATCGGGTGGTGGGCCTGTGCGGGGACGGCTATCCCCGGCACTGGCAAGTGCGTTCAGGCCCGCCATCCCCCGCAACGGGGACGACTGGATCTTTCTCCGTCTGACGCTATACGAACGCGGATGCGGACACAAGGCGAACCTCCGAAAAGCGGTTGTCGGTTCAGTCTCGTCCGTCTCAGTGTCCATTCTGTGACGTTCCGTATAACTTCGATTGGCTGCCTATATCGGCAACTGACCGAAAGGCTGAGGCGTCTGGTCGCCGAGCGTCTCAGCAGGTCACACCGGGTCTCATCCCGCACCACTCCAGCCCTAAGGATGCCTTTACACAAGGCCAGGGAATGTGTAGAGCCACCTTTCACCCCCCTGAGAACCCCCGAGAACCTGGGCCATGGTGCGCCCTGATGAACCGCCGAGCCTGTGGACATTCCTGTGGACACTCTTGGACGCTCTCGGAATTGCAGGCGAGTGCAACTCCATGCAGCCGTGTGCAGTCCGGAGCAACACGGAACAACGCGGAACAGCACGGAACATTGAGGGCACGAAAAGAGCCCCCGGTCCGAAGACCGAGGGCCGACCACCTCACCTACCCGAAGGAGAGACCAGGGTCTCTTCTCAGCGAAGTGGAACGTTTGAGCCGGGCTAGCCGGCGGACTGGCACCTATCCACACACAGGTGTGGTGCAGCGCCACAATCAGTGTACGTCACCCACCCGACAGACACGGGCCACGCGAGACACCACACTAGACACGTCAGGGGGCTGACAGAGGAGCACGCATGGGGAAAGTCAGCTACTCACTCACCAGCGGGGCACAGGCCCAGTACAAGAAGCTCAGCAGCGGTGACAAGAAAACCGTCGACGGGATGATCTCGAAGATCACCAGCAACACCAGGATCGGCGCGGCAGTGAAGGGTTCGGACCAACGGACCTACACGCAAGGCCGCATCAGCATCGACTACACGGCCCTCGCGAAGGGCACGCACATCCTCGTCATCCGCGTCAACGCATAGCGAAACGGCCCCGACCGTGATGGTCGGGGCCGTCCCATGTCCTCACATGCCTTTGACGAGGACACCCTGCTCGTACAGCACCTCTAGACGCCCCTCCCCGATCGCTGCTTCCACTGTCTCCGTGAGAGCCGCGATCTCCGCAGCCTCCTCCAGAGTCGTGTTCAGTTCCCGATGCCACGCCCCTACGAGGCACCACAAGCCGTTCCAGTCCCGGGACTCCCGAGCTTCCCAGCACTCGACCCGCCAAGCGTTCGCGAACTCCCACTCCCTGCCGGACTTCTCGCCGGCGAGAGCATCCATGACCGTCCCAGCCGTCAACGTGCCTGTCATGGCCGTGTATTCACTGCGTGTCGCCTCGACAGCTTCACTGCCCCCGGTCCAGTAGCGGCAGACGTGGAGCATCAGCGGCTCCAGGTCCATGTCCCCCTCAGCGACCTTGAGAGCCTGCCCCCACTCCATGTCGAAGCTCGCCTTCATGTCGGCGTCGAGGCGCGTGTACGTCTCGGCCCCGGTCAGCATCACCAGATACTCCATCCACCCAGCATCCCAGTGTTAGACCAGACGTGACGGACAGAACGTCCCAGGTTTGGTGTGACACTCCAGCCCGTTACCGCTGGTCAGATCAGTCGTTGACCGGGCATGGACGATGACGACGAATGCGTAGACCACCTCGAACGCGGCACCACCGCAGAGGAACTAACCCCCGATCAGCCGGCGGAAGAACCCGTTGAGCCCTTCGGCACCTTCTAGCTTGTCTGATCATCCGATAGGCGACCCGCCAGTAACTACTCACTGTCAACAGGTGAGCGAACATTTCATTGGCCTCCAAGAGGCGTACGGGAACGGCTACCCCGACCCGAAGGACGTCCACGGGGCGTTCCTCCCGTCCGGAGAGGTTCGGACCCCGCACATCTGTGTTCCGGAGTGCCGACCTGGCACGACCACGGTGGATGTCCTCACGGGGCTCCCTGAGTACCTGCGGGGTGTCGACCAGGCCGCACTGAAACGGCAGTTGGAGTTCCTGGCCGTACGCGCCTGTCGGTGTGGCCAGAGCGCGTGGGTCGTGGAGCCGCACGGGACGGGGTTCAGCATCGCTTGTGGGGAGTGCGATCGGCCAGCCCCGGGCCCTGATGGGGGCTAACCTGGAGGCTGCGGAGCGGAGCGCCCTCACCCTGATCGGGTGGGGGCGTTTGCCTGTTCGGGCAGTCATCAAAGGATCATGACCCAACCCTTGCCGCTCCACCTTAAGTAACTTAAGGTTGGTTCATGGACAAGGAAATCGGGATCGAAGAAGCCAGGAAGACACTCGGCGACCTCGCCAACCAAGTCCACTACCAAGGCGGGCGAATCATCCTCACCCGCAAAGGCAAACCCATCGCCGACATCGTCCCCCACACGCCCCAAGGAGATGACGATGAGTGACCTCCACCAGCAGGCCCACGAATTCGCCCGGACCCAAGTCCAGCGGAAGTTCTCGCAAGCCGCTGAGGAACTGATCGAACTCGCCGCCCGGATCCAACGCCAGGGCGACCAGCTCGGAACCGAACAAGGAAACCTCGCCGGGCGCCGCAACGCCCACACCGCGTACAGCTCCATGGCAGCCAGGGTCGTCCAGGACATCAACATGACGACCGCACAGCTCATGCTGAGCCAGCTCATCACCCAAGCCGCCGAAGCCGACGTGATGCGAGCCCTCGCAGGCGAGTAACGCAGTGAGACCCGGATGCTGGAACCACCCGGGTCTCCCCAACAGCATAGGGAGACACACATGAAGATCAAAGTCAGCCTCACCATCGAAATGACCCCCGAACAGATGAAGGACTTCTACAACGAGTACGGGAACGCTCGTACCGCCGCCGAGATCCGAGAAGACGTCAAAGAACACGTCCGGTGGATGATCATGGAGTCCACGTACGGCGAGTTCTTCAAGAGTGTGGAGCTGTCGTGACCCTCGCCTAGGCACAGCAAGGAAGCCCCACCACCCGAAGGCAGTGGGGCTTCTACATGGCAACTAGCTCGGCAACTGTCGGACGCTATTCAGGGTTCAGGCCGAAAACCTGAACATCGAGACCCGACGTTCAACCTAAACCGGGGTTTGCTTGAACGTTGCGCCCAGAACTGGGCGCAGCTGGGAGCAAACTGGGCGCAACTTGGAACTGTCAGGTCGACAGTTCCATTCGGCTACGGCGCCGGCGGGACCTTCGCGGTCGGGGTCACCTTCCGGCGAGCCCACCACGCAGCAACCAGAGGCGCCACAACAGCCACCACACCCAAGATCGCGGACTGCTGCACATCGGTGAGGGTCAGCCCGAACGACACGGCAGCGGCTAGCACAGCGGCACCCACCGCGACAGCTACAGCCCGGATCGCGAGCGGTTCATTAGTCTTGAGGCTCATCAGCTTTCTCCTTCTCCGCGACCGTGGCCGCCTTGTGCTTCCGCCAGTACCGCAGCCCGAAGTGGACGGCGAGCCATCCCGCGAGACCCGCGATCAGGAGCGCCGTGATCTCACCGGGAACGTGTCGGACGATCAGATCCGTCCACGGGTCGGTTGCGTCGTCCCCATCGAACGAGCCCCACACCTCAAGGCCGATCACAACAGCGGTCAAACCCAAGAACAGGGTTCTCCACACGGTTGCCTTGGTCATCTGGCCTACTCTCTTGATCCGTTAGGCGCTCAGCGTTGATCTCAGGACGTTTACGCAGGTCAATCCATATTTGTTGACACCAACGATATGGTTCGGGGCATGACGCACGCCCATACCCGCCGATGGATCATGCGCAACAGGTGGCAGTACCAGCCCGAGTTGGGACCACCGCACATCGTTGAGTACGTCGTCCTAGAGGGCGGCCGGTACGGGGTCCTGTGGGCACGAGGCGACCAGCTACGCGTACGGGGCGGCATGGACCGGCAAGACGCCGAAACCGCCGCGAAGGAAGCCCGAGAGAAGATCGCACCCGATGGGGCGTGGGTCGACATGAGCATCCTGTGAAACCCGCCAGTAGGTAGACCCACAGGCGGATGATCAAGGCATGAACCGCGAACTCAACCAACGTGAGTACGAGATCATGAAATACATCGTCCTCAAACAGATCGGCGGCGGAGACAGAGCAGTCTCAAGCCCAGTGGAGGAAGTCGCCACCAGAACCGGCTACACCCCCAACGAAGTGACAGCAGTCGCCAAGACGCTCAAGGTCGCCTGGATTCAGAGAACCGAACCCACACGCGGCACCCTAGACATAGCCACCGTGCCCCAAGCCGTACGCGACTACATCATTCGCAACCAGGTCAGCCCCAACGCGATCACTGTCCTAGGCGCCATCATCGAGCACCGAGGCCCGCTCCCCATCAGCGGCGAATCCACAGACAAACTAGCGGCCATGACCGGACTGGGCCGTAACGACGTCAGCCGTGGCATCAGCGAACTCATGGCCGCCAAGCCCCAACTCATCGAAGTGGTCAGCAACGTAGACAAGGAGTCACACGAGATCGCTGCCACGCGGCGAGGATGCGAACTCTGGCCGATCCACCGGGCACGCCGTCAGTCCAGCAGCCCCGGCGAATAGCACGGGCCAGCATCCGCGTCCTCAGTGCCATCCGAGTACCCCACCCACCAACGCCAGCCCGCATCAGTTTCACGGCACTCCACATCGGAGATACCGCGCCCATCGGCGCCATCAGCCCCGGCCGCACCAGGCGGACCCACTGGGCCGGCGGGACCTGTCACGGACTCACCATCAGTCCCGTCATCCCCATCCACGCCCGGTTCACCAGACGCACCAGGGAAGCCCCGTTCGCCCACGCACGGCCCAGCCGAATAATCCGCTGACCCGTCCGTGTACCGCACAACCCACGAACCAGCCGAGCACTCCGTAGAAGCCACACCCCGCCCCGGCCGCCCCTCAGGGCCACGCAGAGACGGATCCTTCAACAGCTCCTCAACCGAGGGCGTGACAGGCTCCCGCCCGTCGTCCACAGCCGCCTGCTGCTCTGCTGTCAGTGCCTCCGCAAGAGCATCAACCCGCTCCGACTGGCGAGACACCGCCAACAGCACCCACAACACCAGCCCCGCACACACCAGCATCGCCGTGTACGGCAGCCACTCCTTACTACGAAACAGTCTCATTCACACAGCCCCTGATCTGGTGATGAACTGGACAACCAACGCGAGACCCGCCGCGATCACAGCGCCCCACACCATCCGGCGATTCGCTCGCTGATCCGACTCAGTCGTCTTCTGCCGCTCCTCCACCGCTTTCGCGAACGCATCGAACGTGGTCACGAGAGTTGTTAGCTTCTCGGCAACCGACTGGCGTTGAGCGTCGTACACGTCAACGCGTACCCGCCGGTCCAGTTCGGCCCGGAGGCCCGCGATGTCGTCCTTGATTTCGGTACCGAGAGCCGCGATCTGTCGACCTAGCTCCGCGTTGGTGACCTCACCACTCACATCGCCCCCTACTGGCCGTTGCTGTCCAGGCGCTCCCGGATCACGGCCACGACCTCATCAGCCGTGACCTCACCCGACACGAGTTCACGCAGCCACTCCCGCATGTCCGCGAGGTCAGCGGCATGAGCCGCAGCAAGTTCATCGATCCGAGCCAGAATCGCAGCGGAGTCCACGTCACCAGCGACGGCCTGGAGGATCGCGACGTCCCGCGCTTTCGCGGCGGCCGCCTCTACCTCTAGGTTGTGGATCCCGTCCCACATGGCACCGAACCCGAACGACCGGTGAACAGTCTTGTTGGACTTGAAGTCCCCGCGCCACGGGCGGTTCGGCATGTCATCGACATCGAAGAACCCAGCCATTGTTTCGTCTTCCTCTCCTTCGACGTACCTCTTGAAGAGGCCGACCTTGTCCCGAGACTCCGAGTCCCGGAAGTAGCTGATGTGGGTGTGGTACCTGTGCGAGTCGTCGCCGGAGTTTCGCCGGCCCAACCGGTCCCAGCGCTTCACGCTCCGTCCGTCCGGGGAGTAGATGACCTCCCGGATATCCCGCGTGTCCGGTGCCCCTGCCTTGCACTGCTCCACCAGCCACGCTGAGAAGTGCTTCAGGTCCCGCTTCTCGCCGCCGATGGTCTTCGAGAACGACCCGACATCCAGGGCAGCCGCAGCGAGCGTCGGACCCCGGTCCCTACTGGACTCCACCACTGAGTAGTCACCAGACACAGTCCGGTCCCTGCCGCAGTGGTAGCCGCCCCAGTGAGCTGAGTCGCCGACGATCCCCACCCCGGCACCCGGGACGCCCAGGGCCGCGATGATGTACTTCCGGGCCGCTAGCAGCGGTTCAGGTGCGAACGTCATGCGCTGGCCTCCAATGCTTCGAGTCGAGCCGTGAGATCAGCGATCTGCCGCTGCTGACGCTGCACAAGAGCCACAATCGGCGCCGAGATCTGGCCATACGCCAAACCCTCAGCCTCACCAGACTCAGCGTCGCGGGTAACCAGAATGTCCAACCCGTCCTCGGACACCTCCTCAGCAATGAAGCCGAGATAGCGACGTGTCGTGTCCGGGTTCTCAGCGACCTCGGCCCGGTCACGCCACTTCCGGGGACGCAGCCTCAACGCCGCATCCGCGAGAGAATCCAAATCCGGCGCCTCGACGTCCTGCTTGTACTTCGACGCCGAAGTGGAGCGTCGAATCTGCCCGTTCGTTTCGATCACACAAGACGCCGGGTTCGACGTCGTGCCATGCGTGATGTACGTCGCCGACCCGTACGCCTCAGCATCGAGGACGATCCCAGCCGAGTACACCCACGTCGCGTGCAAGGGATCGCTGGGCGACCCAAACCGGATCTGGCCGTTACCGTCAGCGTTTTCCTGAGCCGCGAGAACATCCCGCCCGTCGGACGTCTCAACGAGGATCCCGCGACCCGTCACATCATCCGTGGTCGACGACAACAACCGGCCGATGAAAACACTGCTGTTGCCGTTCGGGTGATCCACCCGAACCGATCCGCCGTCCTTGACCCTGATGTCAGTACCGTCATTGAGGGTGATACCGCCTTCACCAATGGTGGAGGCTGCCAGGGAGCGCGCTGTGCCTTCAAGCTTCGTGCGTTTCGCGACGCGTTGGATATCTCGGGACACGTTCCCTCTCGGCTGGTGGCGAGCGAACTTACCCATCTCGGCCCTCCAGGATCAGCGAGATCGTGCCAGCGAGCAGATCCAAGTCCCACGAGATCAAACGCCCTTGCCCCTTGATGCCGTTCGGGTGCCCGTGACCGGTCAGGTCGTAGCCCACGTCATCACCCAAACCCCAGTCCAGGTTGATGCGAGGAAACGCGTCCCAGCGGGCTTTGATGTCCACCGACACGGCACCCTGACGGGACCGTGCGAGTTCCGCAGTCGCGTAGGAGTCGAGGACTGCTTTCACGCGAATGTCAGTCGCCGGCTGGAAATGCCGTTCGAAAATCGGCCGACCCTGGCCAAGCGTTTCGGTGTCCCACACCGGGGACGACGCGGGTTGTGCATCGTCCTGGCCTGAGGAGTAGGCGACAACATAGTTCGCGCCATGCTCGGAGGTGAAGTCCTCCCGAATCTGGTACGACGCATCCGATGTTCCCTGCGCCGAGAACACTGATGGTGCGGTGATCTCGAAAACAGAGTGCGGTGTCACGGAGGCTTCACCAAGTCGCTTCCTGACACGCCCGATCCACTCCAGCGACGTCATCCGAGACGATGTCCACTCCAGGTCGACAGTCCACTCAGGGCCATCGTCGAGGTCCATAAGCTCCGTGAGACAGTCGTACACGGATTTCCGGTCGGTCAGCTTGTACTCGATAGACCGGAGAGTCCCTGTGGGTGGGGCATCAATGAGCATCCCGATCCCGATGCCCACGCCGAGCTTGTCGCCCGCTTGAAGCAACAAGTTCCGGGCGATCACCGAGGATTCATCCACGTTCGTGTACGGGCCAAGTTGCCCCACGATCCGGCGTTCGAGGTAGCCCTCAAGCGTCGCAACGCCGAGCTCCAAGGTCCCTTGTGTCCCGTACTGGCGAGACAGGATCGTCCCGGCCCACGTGGGTCTGTCGTTGACGATCGCCACGATCGCGACGTTCGCGAGCGACGTTGACCCGAGAATGTTCCTGCGCGACGCGGGACCAGATGTGACCAGTGGAGTCGTGAGGCTCGATGACGTGTACTCGCCCAAGGTCCGGGAAATCGACCCCATCAGGTCAGGGAGTTCGTCAACGATCTCGCGGGTCGCGAGGTTCACCGCCAGCCACGTGACACGAGACTGGAGCCGTGCCTCACTAGGTGCTGGAGGTGCGGGTCCGGGGTCCTGCTCGACCACGACCGTGGTCGTGTACGAGTTCCACGATGACGTGGTGTACGACGACCCGACGGACGTCGTGATCATGCCTGTGGTGGTGATCGAGATCTGGTCACCCAGATCGGTGACGTCGACCTTCATCCACCGGCCGCGACCAGGCGAGAAACCCCGGTCGTACTGGCGGTCAACCACGTTGCTGTAGCTGTCGAGAGCACCAGCCAACATGGTCGGGAACCCGCCCGGATTGTTCACACCACTGTCGATAGCGAGGGCGTGCCGGTCACCACAGACCATAATCATCCGGTCGGACCAGCCAGTGCTGTCGAACATCTCGATTAGCTGGTCACGTTCGAGCGAGAACCCGCCCCACTTGTCGTTCGAGGTGCCCAGCCACGGCGTGGGGTTCAGGATGATCAAAAACTCCGCCGTGCTGCTGGTGAGGATCTGCTGTGTCCAGTCCAACTGGACCTGCCCCAACATCGTGTGACCCTCAATGTCAGGCTCACTATTGGGGTCCCGGAACGTTCGGGTGTCCCACTGGATCACCTGGACACGGCCGACCTGCCACGACTGGTACACACCAGACGAAGGCAGCTCGTAGGAGGGCATGCGTTCGCGGTAGACCTGGTTCACGGCAGCATTCGACGCGGCTGTCCGGTCGGAGTTGTCGCCACCGAAATCGTGGTCGTCCCACACGTACGTCCACGGGATGTTCCGGTACAGCGTCCCCTGGAGGGACCCGGATCCGAGGCCGTTGTATGTGAGGGTGTCGTTCCATCCCGTACGGAAGTTCGCGACACTGTTCGTGGCGTAGTTGCGGTAGTCCTTGTCACCGATGTGCGAAAACCACAACACACCCGACGTGCGGATCGCGGAGAAGACCTTATGGTTGGACTGCTGCGAGGTGACGACTTCACCCGGTGAAGTCGCACCAGTCTGGCCGGCGCAACTGCTCACCGCGAAGCTGAAAGACGCCTCCGACCCGACCGTGGGGAACGTGCGGAAAGCGCCCCGCCACGACACCGACAGGACCCCAGTGTCCTCAACATCCCAGTAGTACTGGGTGTCAGGAAGAAGGCCATTGACGGGGAGGACAACGATCCCGTCCGTCGTCGGAGTCACCGCAGCCGTGTACGTCGGGGAGCTGAACGTCGGGTCCGTGTCGACCGCCAGACGAGCACTGGTGCCCGTGATCTTCGCGCGGACCTCAGCGGCCTCCTGAGTGACCGCACCGACCATCGAGTACGTGACCGTCACGCCGCAGCCCTATACGACAAGACAATACGAAGCGCAGCATTCGCGGACGTGAGAGAGTTCGTAGGCGCCCAAGACCGCAGCGACACAACACCCGCAGTGGAGATCGAGCATTCCCCGAACCCGTCACCGTTACCGCAAGACGCGTACGCGGTAGACAACGGGAACAAAGAAGCGGGAAGAGTCGCGACCGCGAGGTCCGGGGAGACGTTACCCGACGCATACGTCAAGTCCCCACCCGTCCGGTTCATGCTCAAGACACCAGTCACGATCGGGCCAGTAGTCACCACCGCCGACAAGGCAGAAGTAGACCAACCCGTCGCGGCCGTATAGCCACCCGTCACCACAGTCGGGACGCGCGCGATTTCCTCCCACGCCGAACCCGAGTAGCGCATCAACTTGTTCAGCGCGGCATCATCGGCGTACATGCCCTCATAGAGACCAAGAGTCGGGAACTCCGACGCCGTGCGCCCAGGGAGGATTCCCGAATGCAGCGACGACATCGGCGCGTCATACACGACAGTCGGCGACGTCGACCCGCCCGTGAGAGTGATCGTCGCCATCTGCACAACGAGCTTCGAGGCAGGCAGCGAAGGCGCACCCGACCCCGCTGTCCCCGTGAGATAGACAGTGTCGGCCTTGTACAGGCCATCACCGTCAATGTCGGTGTCCCACACCCTCGCATAGACCTTGTCGACGCGAGTCAGCGAAGCGTGCGCAGTGGGAACCACGAAAGCCTGAGCCGTCCCGTAGAACAGTTTCACGCCCACCGTGGAAGTGATCGGAGCGTGAACGATTCCTTTGTAGTCGAGGACGTTCACGGTCATGCCCGTGTTCGTGACACGATCCCCACCGCCCGGGTGAATGCCACTCCTTGCACCCCAAGCGTTCGTGCCGCCCTGGGGGAAGAAGTTCGACATGTTCCGGCACCACTCGGACGGATCCAAAGAAGCCGACGCGACACCAAGGGGGTCAGTTGCAGCCATCACCACTCCACGACAAATAGCCCCAGCCAAGGGGTAATGGGTTAAGAAAGGAAAAGAGGTGGGTCTACCACCAAGCGGAACGGAAAGTCACCGTCAAAGAACCGACACCCTCAGAGCACCGGTACCGGACAACACTCGTCCCCACCGGAGCCAGCGGCCAATCCCCGTACATGTAGCCCCGCTGATTCGCCTCACCGTTGTAGTACACGGTCCGGGCAGCGGTGTCGATATCGAGCCAGTCACCACTGGCGACAGTCGTCGAGACAGTCAACGTCCGCACCGAATCGCCTTGTGTCACAGTGACAGAAGGGTCCTTGCAGGGGCCATCGATACGGAAACGCAAACCCGCCTCAACGGTGCCCTCATTGACAAGGTCCGCTTCACCACCAGTGAGGCTCGACCCGATCACGAACGGGAACGTGAACGGCAGCGACCAGCCACCCACCCACGACGGGGGTGTAATCGGACCAACCACCGTCTCATCACCCGCATAGATCAACGGGTCAGGACACACAAACGCGCACTGCGTCCGGGCGAACCCCAGTCCGATAGTCACCGGGTCAGGATCAGCCATCCGAGGACGCCCGAACATGACGTACTCACGCCCACCCAGACACCACCGCAGCTCAACATCCCCACCAGTCCCCACCGCAGCAAACGCAGCAGCCAGAGTCTGATGACACTCCAACCACCCAGCAACCGTGTTCGACGAACCCCGCACCATCACAGGGATCGGAACCACGGCCTCCGCCGCCCACTCCGCACCAGACCAAGAACCGTGCGCCCACGACCGTTCACCAGTCGCTGGCGTACGGGCATTCCGGACCCACGGATTGAACGTGTTCAGCACCTCATAGCGGGTGCCGGGCCCCATCAGGAGAGACCCGACCTGGACCTGTTCCTCAGCGAGGGGCATCAGACGACACCCCACTTCGCGAACTCACCCTTGACCTGACTCAGTGAGAAGTTATCGGAGTACGCCTGGATCGTCGCGTTGATCGTCGTCCCAGCCGACTGGACCACAGTCGGGCCCGTGTTCATCCCGAACCGTTTACCAACCTCAGCCCAGATCTCAGTGGACCGCTCGCGCTTCGCCGGCGACAAAGGAATATACGCCTCACCACCGGTTTCGTCCTCAGCCCACACACGCCACGCCCCAGCAGGAGCGATCTGCGCAATATGGTTCTCGCGGCGCATACCGCCACCCGCATAGAACTCGACCATCCCGCCGTCAGCGAAATCAGCACCCAGCTTCGAACGCGTCCACTGCTCGTTCACATAGATCGTCGTGTTCTTGTACTCAGGGATCATCTGGAACCGGCGAATCAACTTATCGAGATCGTTAATGACACCATCAGCGTTCGTGTCAAGGTTCACGAAGATCGAGGACGGCATCTTCGCGTACGTCTCGATCAGGTTGTCCACAACAGTCTCATTCATGCCCGCGTCGAGCATGCTCTTACGGAGTTGGCCGATGTAGCCGTCGTAGACCTTCGTCGCGTCGAGAACCGAACCGGTCTCCAGGTACTTCGCATTCGCTGCCGCAGCCGCAGCTTCAGCCCCATCCAGGAGGCCCTGCTTCGCTTCGCGACCCTTCTCCGTGTTCACATCCATCGACCCGTTGGAGGCTTCAATGGCTTCCCGGAAGTCATCCACAGCCTGCTCAGCATCGATCTCCGCGCCAGCGAACTCAGTCGCCGCGCCATTCAACGCCTCGAAGACATCAACGAGAGACTGGCCCTGATTCATGGCCTCAGTCAAGGAACCCGCCATCGTCTGCGCGTTCGACCCGACAGTCCCAAAGCCCTGCGCGAGCCCAGTGTTCGCGCTCTGCGCAGCCAGGACAGCAGCCGAGTACAACGGGAACGCCGCGTTAACCTGCTCCTGCGTCATCCCCAGCGCGATGAGCTTGTCCCGCAGATCAGCAAACGATGACGCAGCTTGACCCGCATAACCGTTCTGTGTCATCTGAGCAAAAGCCTCATCCGCCGGCCCCGCAGAAGCCGTCAGCTTCTCCAGCGCGTCAGCAGTCGTAAGCACCTGCTCCGGGACGTCTTCCCACACATACCCCAGGTTCGATGAATCGATGTTCGGTGCACCCTGCGCCTTGATCTTCTCCGCTTCGGCACTGATCCACGCGACACGCTCAGCGAGCTTCCCGAAATCGGCTCCGTACTGTTCGCCGACCTTCCCGGACAGTTCCCCGGACGTAGCGAAACCCCGCAGGGCAGCCGACACTTCGTCGATCTCCAGAGCGAGAGGTTTCTCCCCATCGTTCCGGAAGAACGAGTCACGAAGCCCAGCCAAGACAAGCTCGACCCCAGCGATCAGGGCAATCAAACCGACCGTGCCCATCGTGAACCGCATCGCGACACCGAGAGCCGTCATCGCCTTCGCCGCAAACTGGCCCATCGCGCCCATGCCGAGCAGCGCTGCTTTCGTGGCAATGAACGCTGGAACAAGCTTGACCGTTAGAAGCAGCAAACCGGTGATGGCACCCGACAAGACCATGAACCACGTGATTGTGGTCTGCACAGGGCGAGGAAGCGCCCCGAACCAGTTCACAACACCCGTGAGGGCCTTCGTGATGTCCCGAAGCGCGCCAGACAGGCCCGACCCTGAACCGATAAGGGCACCCTCCAGGGCGCCCTTCAGTTTCTGCAAGTCCCCCATGAGGTTGTCGTTCTTGAGGGCCGCTTGCTCTGCGGCATACCCCGAATCGTTAACCTTGTCGATCCAGGACTGAATACCGTCAGCGCCCTGCTCGTAGACGATACTCGCAGCACGAACAGCGTCGGCCCCGAAAATCGTGGTCAAAGCGGCGTTGCGCTGCTCAGCGCTGAGGCCACTCAGAGAGGACTTCAGCTGGCCAGCGAAGTTCGCGAGCCCCACAAACTTGCCCTGAGCGTCATATGCGTCAATACCGAGAGAACGCATCTTCTCCGCTGCTTCAGCCGTCGGACCGGAAAGACGCATCAACATGGTCTTGAACGACGTACCCGCATCCGAACCGATCATGCCCGAGTTAGCGAACGCGGCAAGAGCACCCGTGGTCTCTTCAATGGACAAGCCAGTTTGATGCGCAACCAGACCAGTCTGATTAAGCGCCTGCGCCATATCCTTCACTTCACCCTGGGCTTTGCCCGCACCCGCTGCCAACAAGTCAGCGATATGCGGTACAGCCGTAGCCTCAAGACCGAACATGGACATAGCGGAGGCAGCGTTCTCGGCGGCCTCACCGACAGCCATCTCACCAGCCGCAGCCAAATCCAGTGCACCCTTCAGGCCACCCTCAATGATCTGCTGAGCCGACAAAGATGCCTTACCCAACTCCGTGACGGCCTGCGCCGCTTCCGTCGCCGAGAAGATCCCGCCACGCCCAGCCGCCAGAGTCGCATCCTTCAACGAGTCCATCTGAGAAGACGTAGCCCGAGTCGCGGCCTGCATCTTACTTACGGCCTGCTCGTACTTCGCGGCGGCCATGACCGATGCGACAAGAACAACGCCGAGCCCGACACCAATTGCCTGAAGGCCATTCTCGATCTCGTTCAGCTTCGACGACTTGCTGAGCTTCACCCACTCCTTGCTGAAGTCCTGCACGTTCTTCGTGAGGAGCTTCACCCGCGCCGAAGACCCACCAATGTCGACTTCGAGTTCAGTCTTGACGGTCCTAGTCGCCATCGACCCTCCTCACGATCCGGAACACAGCGGAAGGGTGATGGACATTCGTGGCAGTCTCGTGAGCGATCGACCGGGCCGTACAGGAATGGCAGCGGATCGCGTCCGTCAAGTACGCGTCCTCATTCGCTTGGTCCGTGGTCTCTGACCACAGGCCACCACACCCGCTGCAAATGTCGCCCTGGTACAGGTGATGCGCGAGAATCCACGACCGCTCGGTCTCGTCCCATTCAGGTTCGATCGTTGTCACCGTGTGCCGGATCCGGCCCTGGTCGTCGTACTCGTACTCCGTGAGAGTCTGCGGTTCCCAGCCGTTGAAGCGTTTGAGGCTGATCCCCAAATCTCTCGCCGCCTCGACCTTGAGGCGCAGCGAAGGCGACTCCGTTAGCCGCCTCTGGAGAAAGGGACCTGCCCGCCATACCGGTTCAACCGGACCGCAGTGACCAGGAGCCGTTCCCACTCCTCGGACGTGATCACGTCCAAGAGCATCTCGAAGCCCTCGTCATCGAGGACAGGTTCGACCATGCAGGCCCGCAGGATCGCCGGCTTGAACGTCAGGTCGTTGATGCCCATCTCGCGGTCCTGGAGGACATCAGTGCGCGGAGGATGCTCGGCAGTGAGAGCGTCATACTTCCGCGCCCCCAGAGCCCGGAGCTTCACGGTCAGGATCGACGCCTCGATCTCCTTGCGGAGGCCCGCGCGCTTCTCCGCGTGCGGGTCCGCGAGAGAGTCGGACTCAGGAATCGAGTCGTACTCCTCCACCAAGTGAGGAGCGAGGCACAACTCCAGTTTCGTTTCGGGAAGCTTCGCCTTCTTGAGCGCGGCAGGGATAGCTGCCCGGCGAGCGGCGCGGTTCGTCACGCGGCCAGCACCGCCCGCAGCTCCGGCTCCGAGGCCATGAACAGCGGCACCTCGTAGCGGTCCGTGGTGTTCTTCTCCGCCTCCATCCACGACGTCTCACCGCAGATCGACGGGTACACCTGAACCTCCTGCGCCGCGATCGCGGCAGTCGCCACGTCGATCGAGCGACGGATGACGAGATTGCCCTCCGTGTTTCGTGTGAGAGTCGCGTACGGGGTATCGCCACCGGTCTGCTTCTTCAGCCGCAGGCCAGTACCCGAGAACGACGCCATGCCCGCAAGGGCAGTATCGAACTTCGACGCGAGCGACGTGTTATCGACCGCCGCCGTTTCCGCCTTGAAACCCATCAGCCCGTCACGGGTCAGGATGGTCTCCAGGGGAATCCCCGCCGCCAGCTCATCGAGAGTCGGGGCCGCGATGTTCGCGATGGTGGGAACCCACCACACCTTGACTGTTCCATCGACAACAATGTCAGACATTAGCTCGATTCCTTTCGGCTCTTGGTGCGAGCCGGAACCGGCTCGGATTCCTCACTCGGTTCGCTGATCTCCCCGACGGGGACCCAGTTTTTGTTCCGCCACGCGTCAACGGCGTCCACAGCGCACTCCCATGTGCCCTTTACGTCCGGATTCGTGTTGCGGAGAGTCACGCGGCCCTTGGCCATGGCGGTCTCCTTGACCTACTGATCAAGCCGAAACGGGCGTAACCTCAGGCGGTATGGACACGCCCGACCGGATCGCCCGCCGGCCACTCGTCATCACCGCCGCAATCACGGCGGGACTCCTACTCATCGGATTGCAGATTTGGGCTCTCTGGCCCTCAGCGCTCGACCGGTTGAAAGACCGCGACGAGTCAGGCGGAGTAGCTTGCGAACTCCTAGTCCAATGGCTCGACGGGGACCTTTATGAAGCCGCGCCAGACGACCCGAAGGCCAGGACTGACGCGTTCGCGAAGCTCACCGCAGGCCAGTTGGTGTCTGAAGCAACGACCCCAGCCATTCATGCGACCTGGACAGGGGGCGGGGACGTTGACGCCCTACCGGGTGTCGTCGACCCCATCCCGATTCACGGCGTGAACCTCCCTGGCCTCTACAAAGCCTGTGAAGCTGAGGGGATCGACATGCCACCGAAGACGGATGTGTTCTAGTCATCGGACTTGAAACACCACACGTCGCGCTGGGATATCACCGGGTACCCCAGTGACTCATCCCTGCCAGCCGGGCTTCCGTCTTCCCAGTAGATCGGCCAGCAGGTTTTCCCAGCCACGACAGGTTTCACACCGTTCAATTGGGCACGGACGAAACTCCGGATCAGCCTCGCACCTGCATCGGTATTCGCGACGCAGTACGTGTAGATCCAGCAGGACTGTTCACCGGGAATGAAGTTCGGGTCATCCGGTTCGAGTTCACGCATCCCGATATAGACCCGCACGTACGCCGATGGTGGACTCGCGGGAACCTCATCATCGAAGACGACCAGGTCCGGATGTGCTTTCAGGAGGGCGATGGCTGCTTCCGCATGCGGGTCATCTGCCATCCAGTACCTCCCCCTGGACCTTCGCCAACTCTGCGAGCAGAATCGGGGTTTCCTTCCGGAGCGCCATCAAGCCAGCGGGGATCGGCTTGTTCTTCGGGCCACCGAACTCGATGATGTTCCCGAGCGCGCCCTGAGGGCGGTCCTTATCGGGACCGATCTCGACCTTCACCGAAGTGAAACTTGACACGAAGTCGAACGACACAGACCTAGCCAACGGCTTAATGTACGAGTGCCCCAACCAGGTGTCACGCCAGTCGTTCTTGATGTTCACAGATGCTTTCTTGACGACCGCGTGAACCTTCGGAACCAAGCGTGCTTCGAACCGGCCGAGGTCCGCTTCCCACTTCCGCAGACCGGACGACTCGACCCTGATCTGCATCAGAACCTCAAGACGGCCCGAGTGACACTGGTGGTCGCCGACCAGGTGAGAGCCACCGAGTTCGTTTCGGAATCGAGGTACTGGATGAGGAGGGGAATCAGCGCGATCGCGCCAGCAGCGATCGTGTACTCCTTGTCCGGGACGGCTGTCCCGAACACGTCATTCCCGGGCGTGGTCAGAGTGACCGTTTTCGGGGACGCGTCACCATTGCGAACCAGTAGCCACAGACCCGCACCGACAGGGCATGTGTCCCCGGATGCAGCAGCGCCCATCGTGACCGCTGTACCCGCGATAGACGGGATTTGGGCAGCAATAAGAGCCATCTCGGCTCCTTCCATGAAGAGGGCCGAGACAGCCCGGGTTTATCCAGCAGGGTCGATCAGAATGCCCTTGTGCATCGTGCCGTGGGTTTTGACGAATTCACTTCGGATCCTGAATGTGGAACCGACGTTCGCGGGTTGAGTAGGACTAGCCGTGATCATCACGATGTCGTTCACTTTAAACGTCACATCGGCAGGCAACTGGAGTTCCGTCCGCAGCATCACGAGCCCGGCTTCACCAATGTCCCGCTCAGCCGACCAGTCACCACGGGACTGGAGACGGCACTTCCCCTCGTACACGGTTTCCACCGGTTGAGTGGACTGCCCATCGGGCCCCGTGACCCGTGGACCAGTTGCACGCTCAATCCGGCACGTGTCCGTCATCAACGCCTCAGCCCTGGCACGGCCACGAGCCAACGCCCCCAGCAAGGCACTCATCCGAGCCTCACACTGAACGCCGACCCCCGACGCACGCCGGCAGTCGTCACCGCAGCGAGGATGTTGTTCACCTGCGCCGCACCCAGCATCTCCGTCGCACGGATCTCGGTGTAGTCGTCGATCGTGACCTGGCGCAGCCCCTCAGGGTTCGACGCCAGCGCCTGAGCGACATCGAGAGTGATGGACTGAACCGCGTCCGGAATCGTCACGTACCCATGTGAGTACGTGACCTGAACCCTCGGGGTCCACACACCCATGACGCGAGCCCACGGCCACGACCGGAGCCTCGTAGAGAAGTAGTAGGGGTGGCCACGGGTCAGTTCCGACCCGATCCGTTCGAAGTCCCTGCCGGCCAAGACCGTCAAGTCGGGTGCCCCGAAGTCCCCGAGTTCCACGACCGTCAACGGGTTGTCCCCATCGACGACCACAGGCCGCTCAGGAAGTTTCAGGACTTTCGTGTTGCCCACGAGGTCCACGGTTTCCTGCGACACGAACGTGAACGTCTGCCTAGCTACCCCACGCACCATCCCGGATGCGTGGGTCACCGCCTGGAGCGCCAAATCCGCGTCCATGTCCGGCTGCTGGAGCCGTTCCTTCAAGGCGTCAGCCGTCGCCAAGGGGTCCATGGAAACCCCCTCGGTTACTCGTCACCCATGAGCTTGCGGAGCTTCCCGAGCAGAGTCACGCGGGGCTTGTCTTTCGCTTCCTCAGCCAGTAGCGCCTCAAGAGCCCTGTCGGGGTCTTCACCGACCCACGCCAGGACATCATCGGCACTCCCGTCGGGAAGTCCCTCCGGTGTCTCGGGGACTTCGGGGGCGTCGAGGCATTCGACCGGTCCGCCACCGGCAGCGAGGTATTCCGCCAAGCCACCCTCGATGACGTCGCCCTCCTTGAGGACATGAACGCCGTAGTTGAAATAGGTACTGCACGTCTCGGTTACACGAACACGCATGTCATCCTCCAAGGGAGCGGGGACCCGAAGGCCCCCGCCCGCCGTGTCTTAGCCGTGTTCGATGACCACAGCGCGCTTGTAGAGAGCGGCGTCGTTGTTCGCCAGGGAATCCGACGGGACACCGTAGTCGCCCACCCACGACCAAGTCGTGGACAGGTTCTGCTGGAGACGGTCGCTCGGGGGGCGAACGATCATCGCGACGTCCACACCGGACGCGACATTGATCATCGAGATCTCCGGGACATCCTGGACACCAGTACCGCCCAGGAGAGTGCCCATGTCCGCGAACGGGGCCGCGATCAGCGCACCCGCACCCATCACGACCGGGCGGTGAACAGTCACCGTTCCCGCCGAGCCGCCCAGGAGAGTCGGGGCCTCGTTGTTGCGGACCCAGTCGATGCCACCGAACACACCGATCGACAGGTTCCGGTACACGTCCGAGTCACCGCGACCCTGGTAGAGGGCCTGGAACTCCGTGTCGGAGAACAGCTGCGCCTCGGTGTCAGGGTCGACGTGCGCGACGTAGGAGCCGTTGACGGTCGGGACGTTCATCTTCCGGAGACGAGTAACCGCCGACCGGAAGTGCGAGAACTTCACGACGTTCGACGCCGACAGGTCGTAGGCGGTGTCGCCCGCGACACGGATCGTGGTCGGAGCGTTCGCCGCCACAACGTAGTCACCCGCGACATCGACACGAGTGGTGCCGAGAGTCAGCGTGTTCGTGCCGGTGTCAACACCAGTGACAGTGTTCGCGACACCCTCGATGCTGACCGTGAGCGGGTTCGACGCCGACACAGGAGTCGGGACACCATTGACGAGGACATGCGTGAACCCGTTCACGGACTCGACGATCATCGACGTGTCCGTGGTCGCCGCAGCAGTCACCCACGTGCGGCCACCCGCGTAAGCCCGGTACAGCTCGTTGCGGGCAATGCGGTTGATGGACTGGCCGGCGTTGATGCCGAGAGTCTGAACATCGGCGATGTACTTCGACGCCAGCGCCATCGAGGAATTCAGCATGTTCGTGTCGACGGAGTTCGCGTACTGGTCCATCGTCACGGACCACTGCTCGATGCCGTACGTCGCGGCCGACGGGTCGGAACCCGTGATCGCGGTCGTCACCGGAGTGAGGAGGCCCTTGCGGGTGAAGGTCTTGGTGTCACCGAGGCCACCCGACCAGGGCTCGGCGTCAGCGATGGCGGGATAGATGAACTCGGGCCGCAGCGCCTCCTGGAACACCCTGTCGAGCAGGCCGTTCTGGAGCATCGCGCGGATCGCGGCCGGGACCGTGGACCGCACGTCGTGGCGGTCGAGCCGGAACCAGGACCGTACGGTCATAGTCATTACTTCTCCTTGATGTGGATGGACACTAGGTCCGGGTACTGCCCAGCGACGTGTTCGAGGCCGAGCAGCGCCGTTTGTGTGATGGCTGAGACCGCTGCACACACACGCCCCTCAAGGACGTGGCCTTCATGACCGTCCACCTGGAGGGAGAATGTCCCGTCGCCGAGTTCGGCGTTGATGGTGATCACTACCGCAGCCGCACCCCGAACTTGTCCAGTTCGGCTTTCAGCTCAGCGGAGTCAGCGGTACGGAAATCAACCGGCTTGTCTTCCCCCCGGGGCCCTTGTGACGGGTCCGGGCGGGGAGTCTTCGGTTTCGGGGCCTCCACAGTGGGCTTCGCCCAATGCGGTTTGCGCTCCAGGAGATCGGCGAGGGCGTCACCGATCGCGTCAGTGTCGACATCCCCGTCAGCGGACAGGAACTTCGAGGTGTCCCTACCAAGGAACTCGGCGGCATCGCTCGGGTCAGCGAACGAGCCCGACGCGAGTGCCTTCACCTCAGCGGTGACCGCCCGGGTAAGAGCCTGCTCGGCGCGCTTCTCGGCGGCGTCGCGAGCGGCTTCGAGCTTCTCGGACTCCGTCTGGTTGGCGGCCTCGATGTCGTCGAGGCGCTTGGCCTTATCGGCGTTGTCCTTCGCGCGGCGCTCGTTCTCGCGAGCCCGGCGCTTCCAGTAGTCGACGGTCTCCGACGGCTTCGGTTTCGCCTCTTCCTCCGGTTCCTCCGGAGGGGTCTCGATCTCCTCGGGTTCCTCCACGGGAGGCGTTTCGTCATCGTCGTGGCGCCCAAGGTCGAACCAGTGATGCTTGAACATGTGTTGTCTCCCGTTGCGGGATGGGTTCACGGCCGTTGCGGCCGAGCCGGCTACAGGACGTAGCCGAAGTTCGTGAGGAGGCGGATCACTTCTGTCCGGTCTTTCGAGCCGGCGAGGATCTGCTCCACAGTGGGGCGACGGGACTTCGCGAACCGGTAGGACCCGGTTGACCCGTCGGAGCGCGTGAACGTCCGCCCTTTACGGAGGAGTTCGCTGTACCGGGCGGCCTTCTCGCGCGAGAACGTCACGTTCATGTACGTCCCAGTCGTGGATCGGCCAAGGAGCCGGTCCACGTCGCGGGCGAGCATGCGTGCCCCGGCGACACCTCTGCGTGTCGTGGCCGTACGGGTGTACTTCCTGCCCCCAGCGGTGTACATGCCCCGGCGGGAGTTGACGACCTGCGAAGGGTCAGCGCCGAGCTTCACGGCCGTTATCTCGGCTTTCGAGACACCCCTGACCTGGCCTGACTCGAATGCGTGACGTGGGCTGTACAGGAGCGAGTCATCGGCTTGTACGGCGGGAATGTGCACACAGTCGCAGTGGGTGGGGGTGGCGCTTGAAACCAGCGGACCACCTGTACCACCTCCCCGCGAGGATGGCGCACCTTCCGCACGACGGCGGAGACAGTGCCCGGTAGTAGCCCGTGACATGCCTGCGTGCACCCATGCCAGCCGCGACGGCCTGACGGGCGGAGTCCGTGACTGTTGTTCCGAGGATCATCAGCAGTTGAGACTGGGACTGCTGCAACGCTGCCCCAGCGAGGAATCCCGCGTCGACCTGGTGCAGGGCATCCACGGCGGGAAGGGTCATGAGTGTGTCCAGCGGGCGCCCATCGACGGTCCCCATGAACCCATCAGGGTTCACCTGTCGGTCACCTGCACCGACCATGGCGGTGAGGTACGGTTCCGCCGCTTCGGCCGCAACGAGTTCCGCCGCGACCACCAGGGCGAGAACGTCAGGTAGGAGATCCCGCCATGTTCCCGCGATGTCGGCACGACTGATCCGGCGCCACAGTCCCAGCATCAACGCAGCGGCATGCTTGTTGACCGCCTTGATGTCCTGGTAGTACGCGGCGACGTCAGGCGGCAGATTCAACAGGCACCTCACCCGGAAGCACGTCATCGTCGGGGACGTCTTCGCCCATCGCGCGGCGAGCGTCAGCGGCGTCCATCTTCCGCATCCGGGCCCGCTGAACCGACGTGTACCCAAGGTCTTCACGGGTCTGCTCCGTCGGGACGATCCCAGCCGCGTGAAGCTTCGTCGACGCGTCAGCCTTCTGCGCGACAGTCGGAGTCGACGCATCCCGCCACAGCGTCTCCAGACGGTGCAGGGAGTCATCCCAGCGGCTCGTCTGAATGCGGTGAGCAATGCGCATCGTCCGCTCCCACGCGCCACCGAACGCCCTCTGGCGTCGCTCCGCGCGCTTCACCAACCTGGCCTCACTCGACCGGATCGCATCCGCGCTAGCGGGGTTGTCTGTCGAGAAGCCAAGGAACTGCGGCGGCAGGGCACCCAGAGACGCGACAATTCGCGCCAACTGATTCAGGGTCTCGTGGAAGTTCGAGAGGTTCGCTTCCGGGAACTGTCCAACCTCGGCGCCCTCGTTCTTGCCCTTCAGCATTGCCCACACGCGCCCGGCGACCTTCGACCAGCCCGTCACAGGCCGGTTGTGCTCGTCAGTGAAGTCCGCCTCATCCGCTCCGAGCACATACCGGCGCGGCATGGCATGGAACTCCGCAGACACCATCATGTCCGTCGCGATCTTGTTCGCGGCCATCGACAGCGGAACGATCGACGCGAGTTCCGACCTGCCACCCGGGCACTTCAACCTCGGACGGTTCACGATCGGGACGACCGGAACCACACCCAGATCATGCATGTCGGGCTCAAAGTCCGGGTTCAAAACCCACTGGCCGTTCTTCCTCAACCACCAAGACGTTTCGTTCGGGAGATAGAGGGACGCGTACTCAATCGCCGGTCCCTCAGGCTGGTCCTCTTTCCACGTCTTCACAGCGGAAGTGACAGCACGAGTCCGGGAATCGAAATCGGCGTACACCTGGAGAGGGGACTCCACCGTCACCAACGGCAGCCCACCCACTTCATCGTTGGCGCCCGTGATCGTGAACGCCCGCTTCATGACCAGCGCGTCAACATGCCCCTGCTGGGACACCTCATCGAGGTCGTTGAACTGCCAGATGTCCCACAGGTCATCATCGGCCTCAGCGGCGTCCCGGAGACGGAACCCCTCCACGTCCAAGCGCTCATCCAGACTGTCCACCACGAGTTCGGGCCAGTTGATGACGACCTGCTGGAGACGGTCATCCAACTCCGCCAACAGTTCAGGGTGAATGTAGGAGAGGTCCATCGTGCCCTCGTAGTGGGCGTTGAGTTCCCTGAGGTCCGTCAGTTCCTTCTTGTGACAGTCCAGTAGGTACTTGAGCTGGTCCACGGGTTCGGGAGCCACAATGCCTCCCTCACCTGATGACGAGCACCCTCGACGAACGGCGTTTGAATTCGTTGGCTTTCATGGCATCCAGGTACGCCTGCCACGACAAAACCCCGCACATCGCGAGGTCGATTTTGAACGGGGAATCCGAACGTTCCTTCTCGATCGTCCACAACGGACGGGCATGCTCATCCAAGAGCCGCACGTCCCGGCGACACGCCTTACCGATATGCCGCGCGAACGCTTCATCCCCGTCATGGCTCACAGCACCCGACCGGATCGCCTCCGCGTACGCACCGACCGCTGTCGCGATCCTGCGCGTGTTCCGCGAATCCGTGTAGTACTCGAAGACTTTCTTCGTGCCGTGCTTCGACGACCACCGGGCGAGAGCATTCGACCAACCGAACGCCGGGTCACCGTAGAGACGAGCAATCGAGTAGTGATCGAAAGCCTCAGCGACTTTCAAGTCAACCTGTGTCTCATCGACTTCCCACTCATCCGTGCCGTCGTGCTCCCACACAGCCCACTTCGACTGGTGACCGTCCATCGTCGTCAACACAAGACCGGTCGCATCAGACCACTTCGAACCATCGAACCCGAGCGTCGCCGGCTCCAGCTTGGGAACCACGAAGTCAAGAAGCTGCAAGTCCTTCCAGCGCCCCGAATCGAACGCCTGCCGAGCCGACTGCTTCCGCCGACCAAGCCACACCCGCTCAAAGTAGGCTTCATTCCCGCGACGCTTCGCCTGATGGTGAAGGGACGCGATGTTCTCGACCTGGCCCTCAAAGTCCTCCCACGTAGCAATCGCGGGACCACTCGCTTCCCGGATCGCTGCCTTCAACTGCTCCGGGTCGTCCAGGTTCTCGCCCTCACGCGGGGCCGCCTCACGATGGAAGAAGAAGTACGTCCCATCAACGACCTTCCCCGACGCGATCTGCTCCGCCTCCTCATGGGAGGCCTCCTGCACCGACCCGTCACCCGGTGTCCCCGGAGTGGACGTCTCGAACGTCCACGGGTCAGCGATCGGGCGCTTCGGGATGTTCTGCAACATCGTCTCGTGCGCCTCAACCTGGCGCGGCAACACCCAACGGTGCGGTTCATCAACATGCTGGAACGTCGTCCGGGCGCCATCACGCGCATCCGGGCTCGACGCGAGAGCAGTAGCCTTACCGTCCGCCCGGCCCCGGTCATCGAGCCGCAGAATCCGGTCCAAGCCGATATCGAACAAGTCCGGGTCAGCGCCCTCAGAACACATCATGTGAAGAGCGGCGTACGCCAACTCCTCCGTCTGCTCCTCCGTGTACGCGACCATCGGGATGTACGGGTCAGTCACAGGGCGACCGACCGGGACCCACACCCCATGCTCTTTCCGGAACCCATCCGTACGGACAGGACCCTCCGGGTGCAACTCCGCGAACGCGATCGCCGCAGCAAGCTCAGTCTTCGCAGTACCCTTCCGCAGACTCAGAACACAACGCTTGAAACGCCGCTTCCCCTCACGGGCATGACCCCTCGGGTACACCTCGTACATGCGGTACAAGAAAGCCTTCTTGTCCGCGTCCAACTTGTACGGGCGCGTCTTCAAGTCCCCAGGGCCATGAACACACCGGTCCTCAAGGAAGTCACACACCTGCGGGCCAAGAGTCGGCCAAGGCTCCTCGTCATACGGAGGCACCATCAAGGTGCCCACCGGCTACACCGCTTTCAAGCGAGGAACGTCCGCCAGGAACCCGCGAGGATCATCAGCCGGTTTCGACTTCGAAGCTGAAACAGTCCGCCGCTTCCGGCCCTTCTCCTGCGCGTCCTCCGACCGCTCGATCTCCCACTGGAGCCGGCGCCTGTCCATCGGCGTCAACCCGAAACACTGCCGCTGCAACCTGATCTCAGCCGCCAGCGCAGTCGTCGGAGCCGTCCAGAACTGGTCCACCAACGCAGCCAACAGGAACAGGCCGTGACGGTCAGAGTTGTTGTACTCCGGGGCCATCGGTGACGCCCACACGTCAGCCCACCACTCCACAGTCCGGTGATGCCACTCGACATCCCCAGGCAACTCGGGGGCCTCCACGTCGTGAACCATCGACAGGACAGTGTTCGTGCTCGTTTTGTTGCGACGCTGACGCGTCGAAGGGTCTTTCGGGTGAAGAGGCATGACGAGTCACTTCCTACCGTTACGGCGTGGTGGAACCAGCCATTCCGGCGGGTCACACAGAGTGAGGATTGGTGATCAGAAAGTCCAGAGGATCCGTACGCAGAAAAATCCCGCTCCCCAGCGGTCCGCCTTGCCGGCTACGGAGGGTTATCCCCCCCGGTCAGGGCCTTGATCGGATGGCTTCTCTCGAAAGGCTTAAGTCTCTGACCTGCGGTGACGCTGGGTGAAGCCGCCTTTTTGATCTTCTGTTGTTGACGTTCTGTAACCGTGGCAGCTTGCGCAGAGTGCGCGTCCGTGCGTTGGGTCGTGGGGGTCCATGCCTTGATCTACTAGTCGACGCCTCGACAGTGGCCAGTGGTCGGCGACTGTGGGCGGGGTGGGGCATGGGGTACCGGGATGGGTGTGGTGGTCTAGTGGACAGGCGCAAGGAGCGAGGGGTCCACGTGGGTCAGGTCTGAGTACTCGTGCCCTGAACGTCTTGTGTGCCCTGCTGGTGTAGCCGCGTTCGCTTGCCGTGCCTCGCTGCTTGTCGTGTGTGCGCCGGCAGTCGATGCATCTACCGGGCCGGGGTACACCCGTGCCGCAGTCGGTGCAGACACTCCATGCTCTTGCTCTACCCATCACCGCTCCGGTGCACGGGGCATGCCGAGTCGGGTGTGGCGCAGAAGGGGCAGCGCTTGGCTTCCCTCTCTCTGACTTCCCTGTCGTCGTCCCGCTTCGTTGCTTGTGGCGTGGGGCCGCAGAGGCACGTGTCGTAGGAGATGTGATCCACGACGTCGTTGCACGGCATCGTGTGGATAGGGACGTCCATCACGCGACCAGGAGGATTGAGGCGGCACGGACAGCGTCACTGCCGCACAGGGTCCACAGGACCCGGGACCGCTGCTCCGGCGTGAACCCAGCCAGCTTCGTCTTGAGGCCGGACAGGATCTCGTCCACGTCACCACCGACGTTGAGTTCACCCAGCAGGGCAGCACCCATGTCTGTTGGGAACGTGAGGCGCTGACGCAGGACCCGGAGAGACGTCACAGCATCAGGTCCAGTGAGACCAGCGGCAGCGAGACAGGACAGGTGGTCAGTCACGGTCGGCTCCGGTCTGCAAGAACTCGGCCGCGTCCCGGATCCCCGTGTACGACTGCCCATCGAGGAAGTCAGCACGGAAATCCAGCCAGGCCGCGAGCTCTGACCGCTGCTCGCGAGTGAGTCCGATGTTGTGCAGCATCGCGGCGGCGTCCTTCCGGAGCCGGTCACGCTTAGCGATCCACGCGGCTCGCTTGTCGGCTTGTGCCTGTTCGCCGGCGGCGGTGGCTCGGGCCATCATCGCTTCGAACTCGTTCGGGTCCATCACGCGTCGTTCCGTGCGATGGGGATCTCCACATGGTGGGTCACGTGCGCGTAGTCAGTCCGGTAGGCAGGCTGACCATCGTCGCCGAAGACATCCACTTCAACCGTCACAGTCTTGAAGCCGATTGACATGCCCCGGAAGTGCTTCACAGGGATATCAACAGCTTCGAGGAACGCGACGATGGCCTTGATGTCGATCGCGGGAGGAAGGTCGGGAGTGTGGTACTGCATGGTTCTCCTTGGAAGCGGGGAAGCGAGGTGAAACGCTCGGTCCAGCGCTTCCCAGACCGGACCGAGCGGGCATGTGAGGACTGAACGAACAGCCCAACAGGGACAGCCGAGAAAAGACGTAACGTCAAGGGATGCCCGGACTCAACAAAGATCAACAAATCAAGACCGTCGGCGAAGGACTCGCGATCGGGTTCCTCAACCTCGGTGTACGCGCCATCACCACGAACAAGCTCGCTGTTGAACACGCATGGCGGATGCAGTGGCGCGACTGGTCGAAACGCTCAACGTTCCCGAGCGTGAAAGCTGACCTCGACATCAACCACGGTTACGGGCAGGTCATCCACGACAGCGACCGGCGCATGAACACTGCTGGCGCTTTCAAGCGGGAAGGCCAGTGGTTCTACCCGTACAGGTGGGACAAGACCTGGAGCCTTGAGGAGTGCCTGACGCTGTGTCGGGAGAAGTCTGTGTCGCTTGAGGAGTGGACTGACCTCGCGCGGTTGTTGGTGGAGGAGTTGAAAGACGACGAAGTGGTTTACGCCGGCTAGTCACTGCCCTGTTGGAGTACGGCCGCGATGTTGATCCACCTGTCCGCTATCTGCGGGAGGAGATCCATCAACTGGCGGTCCGTTTCGTCCTGTGCCGCATCCAAGAGGACAGCGGCTTTCGTGAGCGCCTCTTGGATAGTGGGGCATTCAGTGCGGACCGGCTTGTTGCTCATGCCGTCACCAGGTCCGTGAGGGGTTTCCTGTGGCACCTGTTGCGTTTCCTGCGGGTATCTTTCTCCGCTTGTGTCAACTCGGTCCACGAGTACCGTGCGGCCTTGTACTTGCCCCTACGGTCAACGACGGTGAGCTTGACTTTCACGCCCGGTTCCGGTTCCCATCCGCGTGATGCCCACATGCCCACGACCTTGGATGACACACAGAGCCTTTCGGCTGCTTCGGAGACGGTGAGAGGAACCAATGACCACCTCCGGGTATGACGAAAGCCCCAATCCCGGTGAGGGTTGGGGCTTCGGCTTTGGATACGAGGTACCGGAAGAAAGGTAACACGAGATCAACTCGGAATGCAAGAGTGGGAGCTATGCCGCCTGTCCTGTGGCGTACAGCCCCACCCAACGCTCGTATTCGGCCGGGTTCATCAGGTTCCCGCAACCGTCATGGGCCTCTTTGCATTCCACATAGTCATCGCCTGCATCGCGGTAGAGGACCATCAGGTCGCAGCGGGGGCAGGGGACACCGCGTTTGTGTTCCGGCCGCGCCTTCGAATGCCCTGTGGCGGCGTACAACGCTCCTGTGAGCCCCTTGAGGTCTTCAGCCATCTCGTACATGGCGGGATGGGTTTGGGACGCCCAGTCGAGCCTCAGGCCGAGCCAGCGGCACAAGTCCGAGACCGTGCCCTTGGGGCGGTGCTCACCTCGGATCTCTCGCCAGTCGTCGGCCCATGCCGTGAGGACCGCGAGAGTGGGGACGTGGCCTGACTGGTCACCGTACGTGTCGTGGACTGTTCCTGTCCCGGGGACGGTCATGAGGTCCAGGACGCTCACACGGACACCGAGGGAGATCTCTTGTGACCCGGTGATCTGGTCACCAGCAACAGTGGAGCCCGGTGTCGCGTCCAAGAGCGCGAACAGGTCCGGGATCTCCTTCAACTGCCCGTTGATGCGGCCGTGGCAGTACCCGCACACCAGCCAGCCAGGGTCACAACGGTTCGCCGGCGGTCGTGAGGGCTTCGCTTCCTTGTCGCCGTCTCTGCCGTACAGGGGACACACTTGGCACGTCGTCATTGGTCCTCCGTGATCCAGCGGTGCCCACTGATTCCTACATGGTGGGTAATGCGGCACTCCGCGCAGTATTCCTTGTGGACGTCAGTGGAGTCGGGGGCGACTGGGGTTAGGCGGCCTGAGTGTTCAGCGCCGCAGGTGTTCCATCGGTCTTGAGCGGCTTGGCATCCCTCACGGCTAGCGCGTCCGAAGGTCATGTCAGGCTCCGTCCCGATCGGTGAGGTACTTCCCGAGTGCTTCATGCAGCAGACGGGCTGTTGCTAGGGACATGCGGTCAGCGCAGCATTCGGAGTAGACGAGTACCCCGTCCTTGTCGACTTCCACGGAGTAGTCGGAAAGCGGGTCGCCCGGGTTGAACTCTGTGAGAGTCAGGTAGATCATGTCAGGCTCCACTCTGGGTTGAAACCGATCATCGCTTCGACCAGACACGCCTACATGTCCGGCAAATCCGCGTGTTCGGCTTCGATGCGACTCTGTAGGTGTTGGCCTCGTCATAGGGATGCCCGTTGCGGCAGTGCGTCTTGGCTACGTTGTAGTCAGTTCCGTGACGACGCTTGTCTCTAGCGTTCTCTGACGGAGTTCCGTACGCAAGATTGGACACGTGCGGGTTCTGCTTATCCCCGTCGAGGTGTCTGACTTCCATTCCCTCGGGTCGCGGCCCAAGGAACGCTGCGGCGACAAGGCGATGCACCTCACGCGTCTTCTGGCGACCTTCCTGGACCAGCGACACCAGTGTGTACCCACGCATGCCAGTCCTGACCGTAAGAACACCACCCTGAGTATGCCGCCGGGGACGGCTCCAGACTCGACCATGGGTCGACACCTTGTACGTCTCTTCGTACCCGGGAAGTGGCAACCATCGCTCGCCCGGAAGTGGCACGAAGGGCTTCGTCGATTTGAATTCGAACTCACGGGGATCCATGCTGTCTCCTCAGGGTGGGGGCACCTGCCCGTGCCCCCCGAATGGCTAGGCGTGTCCATTGTGGTTGTCGATCACGTCATGAATGTTCGGGGACCAGCGGTCCACTTCCTCGGCCCGGAACGTGAACGGCCGCCACTTCACGCACCAGTCGGCGACGTAGTTGTCAGCCTGTTCCCGAGTCAACTGCTTCTCAAGACGGAGGTCCCCGAGTTCTTCCATCAACGCGTGGTGTCGACGGTCTTCCCAGTCTGCGAGTTGAGCCGACCACCACGTCTTGAAGGCGCCCCTGATACTCACTGCGTCTCCCGCGAGCGGACGTTGAGGATCGCGGTCACAACAGGGTTCTTCAGTGCCTCGTGCATTGCCTCAGCGTTACGCATGGCTTCCTCGCACGTGACGCCCCACGACTGGCCGACCTCAACCATGCGCCTTGCAACCTCGACGGCTTCCGGTGTTTCACACCAAGCCCTGAAAGCGGCCTCTTGCTCTGCGCGGCGTTCCTGTTCTCTGTGGCCCGCTGGCGTGTACCGCAGCCACAGCCAGTGCCCGGCTCGTGAAAGCGGGGCCTCGAAGATGCGGTACAGGAAGTAGGCGAGGAACGGCAGCAGTGCGGCCGTCACTCCCCACATGGCTCCGGTGAAGACGTGCAGGACGTCAGTCATCGTGTTCCTCTCGGGTCGATCCTGCGGGGATTCCGCCGGCGAACCGTGGGTCCCGTGTTGCGGGACTGGCGGGCCTGTAGAGCCCTCTCACGGGCTGTTACACGGCCCCACGGTTCGCCTTCCATGAGCCTGCCCGCGACCTCCTCAAGCCGCCTCAGGGTCCATTCATGGTCGTTGGCGACCTGCTCGACTTCCCCAGCCTCATGTGGAGGTAGGAGTGCCCGGACCCGGTTGACTGCCTGTTCCCAGTCGGCGAGGTGCGCCACGAGCCTGTGGTAGTGGGTCAGCCACGCCGCCATCGGGTCAAGGGGGGCAGTCTGGCGAGACGAGTGGATTGTGGATTCACTGCGGCCAACGGCCTGAACCTGCCCGGAGGTCGTGTTGATCGCGACCTGCATCGCATGGAGTGATGCCTCCCACTCGACCATGGCCTGTACCGCGAATTGTTGGATCCGTTCCATGCGGGGGCGGTGGTACTCCCGAAGTGCATCCGCTGAGTTGTTCGCGGCGATCCCGTCCAGTAGCCGCTGAGGGATCAGCGCTTCCTCGGGCGGCTCTACCCCGTGTGCATCGTAGATCGACAGGTCAGCACGGATCCGCTCCACAGGACCAGCAGCCCGCATTTCGAGCAAGGCGTGACTGTCCCCGGAAGTGCACTCCCATGCGCACATGTGCACCTCACCGATGAGTGATTCCTCACCGAGCGCGACGCGAAGCCGGATCGGGTTCCCCGCTGGGATGTCCAGTGCGCGGTTCGTGTGCTCCAGTGGGACTCGCGCGGTCGCCGACCATTCGGCCAACTGCCCGGGGTTGTTGCGGATCGTCACTTCCGCCAGGACCGGGATCGGCCCGTCAGCGGCGTCGAGGACGGCATGGCAGAGGCCGAGGATGGTCGTCCCTGCTGGCCACTCCACGAGAGGTGGGTGGGCAATCGCCTGCTCCCAAACTTCCGGAGCAATCCACGGCCCCTCTTCGTCGTCCGAGGGGTCGTCTCCGCGTTCGTCGGCGTACCACGTGGCGCTGTCGCAACTGCCGTGCCACGTCACGTACTCCGTGACCGTCTCGTCAATCGCTGCGAGTGTCGCGTTCATAGCCGCGTCACGGGTCTCCGCGTAGCTCACTGCCCCTCCTGTTCACGGCTAGTGGTGTTTCCTACATAGGTGCCACGCTCACGGGCGGGAGACAGCGACTCAAGGCAGATTGGGCACGTCACCCGACTTACGTCCGTTGTGTGCCATGTGCACTCACGGATCCCGCACGCGGGCAACCCGACCGAGTAATGAGTGTCAGCGACCAAAGGAACTGGCTCCATCGCCTTCACCTGAGCGTCAACCGCACGCTTCACGGCCTGGAGAACCTTGCCTCCAAGGTCATCAGCCGGGTCACACTCGTCATCCGGGAGGTTCGAATCCAGCACGATCGAGTACGACACGCCCTTGTAGGACCCGGACATCTCGTACCGGTTCGCGGCGGTCATGTTGTCTCCTTCGTTCGCCGGCGGTTCAGGTCAGGCATCATGGGACTCCAGCGCCCTGATTCGCTTCATGAACCGCTCAGCAACCGCGTCCTCGCAGTGCTGGGTGTGGTCGTCAATGACCTCGGTGAGTGCCTTGTGGCGGGCCTCGGGGGCATCGTCGGGGAACACTGTGACCCCTGTGGAGTGGTCGCAGTTGCAGACGATGCGGACCACAGGCTTCTCGCTGTGCCCGACCGTCGACCACTTCAAGGACTTCACGTAGTGCCACACGATCGGGGTCACGGCTGGACCTCCAGCCTTTCCTTCGCGGCGAGCAGGAAACTCGACGTGATGTCATTCGGTGCGCAACACCAGAACCCGCCACACGAAGACGCCTTCAACGTGTCCACCAAGAGCCCGAGAGCGTGGATCACGTCGGTGTTGTGGCCGTCGGTGTGCTCGTTGAGGTTCGATACGAACCGGTCCATGTGGGCGTCGGTGGTCACTGGACTTCCTCCCATGGGGTAGTGGAGACAGTGGTTGTGATCGTCCGCGACTTGATGTACGCGCCCGGGTGGTCCTCGATGAACACCCACAATTCACGGCGGGCGTCGGCTTCATCTACGCACAGGATGCTCAGTGGCGGATCGGCGCTCGGGATGAACACAGCCCACTCGGTCTTGGTGCGGGTCTCGACCTCACTCATCGACGTCCTCGCCCTCAATCCACCGAGCCAGCTCAAGCAACTCATCACGCGTCATGTCGTCCCTGTCGAACCCGACCTCATCAGCGAGGGCAGTGATGCCCTCAATGCGTTCCTCGTCTCGCTTCGCCATGTCGTACGCGAGCCGGTTCCTCAACGCGGCATCCCAGTCAGCTCCCATTGCTGATCTCCTCCGCCTGAATGTGGTTCTCCGGGATATCCGCACGACCCCTGTTGTGACCCGCCGGGAGGACACACCCACCCCACGCGCCACACGGGTCCTCAGCCACCGCACGACCCGTCCGGTACAAGTCCCGCACAAGGCTGGCCTTCGAATCGAGCCGGTTCCACTTACGCTTCATTGCTGATCTCCTCTGTGGGGCCGGCGGAACGGCTGGCCTCGATCTCGTCAGCCCACTTCGTGAGCCTGTCCGCGAGTTCATCGCATTCGACGCACGGACCCCAGTCGACGCCGACCTTGCTGAGCAGCGGGTCGTAGCTGTCGGAAAACCACTTCACGTCGCACGTCTCAACGGCATGCTCGGCCCGTTCCCGGAACGCGGCAGCCAGAGCCGTAGTTGTCTTGGCCGTGTACTGCTTCCGTGTCGCTTTCGAGCCCGCGTCAGGGTTGTACGGCAACTCCCGGGCGATCACTGCATCCACAGCGGCAGTAACAGACGGATGGTCACTCACTTGATAACCGCCTTGTAAACATTGAGAGCCCTGTGCGCCATCAAAAGCAACGCCCGAACCCTCTCCGGGTCGAACCCCTCAGGCCAGACCTCACCCGACCTCGATGCAATGTCATAGGACATACGCTCCAGCGCGGTTGAACACCGAGAGCGGGTGGTCTTCCATTCCGCTTCGATGCGCTTCGCCACGTCACAGGCATTGCAGAGACGGTCTTGTGTGGGCGCACCGTGAGGGTTGAGCCCTGTGCCGTGGTCACAGTTGGCGCAGGTGCGTTCCCGGCCGCTCATGTCTGGGTTCCTTCCTCAGCGATACCGGCAGACGGGCCGTACTTGTCCAGCAAACCCTCAACAGCGGCCGAAGCAACACGCCAACGGCAGGCGTTCTCCTCCACAGTGGAAGCGGACCCGATGCGCTTGAACTCGACCCACGCCGACTCCCACGCGGGCTCCATCCATGCCTTCTCTTCGGCCGTGAACTGGCGGTCAGTCATCGCGTTTCCTCCAGTTCGGCGGACGCTTCACGGTCCGCCATCGTCCACTCAGTGGTACGCATGTAGCCGAGCCGAGTCAGGTACTCATCAGCGGCTGACAGGACCTCAGCGGGCCACTCACGGCCATGGAAGTCGCCCTTCACGCCAACCCGGCTCTCGGTCGGTGCAATGAACAGGGACGGCGGCACAATATCGTGTGAGTAGGCGCCATCGTGGACGGTGACGGATCGCTTCATGTCTGTTCCTTCCTTGAGAGCCAGACGGCCCTACCCGGCAGAGCGCCACTCGGTGGACTCAATGTCGTCGGCCCATCCGTTGAAGATCTGCGTGAACATGCGAGCCTCCGACGACTCGAACTGGGCGAAGTGCTCGGCACGCTCGCGGTAGCCACTCACGACCGCCGTTGCGGCGTCCTCGATGTAGCCCTCCCGGGCCGTCGTAGAGAAGCGGTCCGCGTCCCAGGTGATCCCGTTGTAGTCGCGAGCCCAAAGGGCCTCAGCGGCGTGCTGGACGGTCGTGTTGGGGTGCTTGATCATGTCGTTTCCTTTCGGGTCGGCCAGACACGCCAGCCGTCATATGTCCTTGAAGGGGTCGGGCCGACTTGACCCTGGTAGTGGGAGCCGATGGACTTCGAGCCGTAGGGGTGTTCTGCCGGGGAGCTGAGCTGGAACACACACAACTGCCCGATCCGCATACCCGGCCACAACGTGATCGGCAGGTTCGCGACGTTGCTCAATTCCAACGTGACGTGTCCTGAGAAGCCCGGGTCCACCCATCCGGCGGTCGAGTGAACCTGGAGCCCGAGACGACCGAGGGAGCTTTTACCTTCGCAGCGAGCGGCGAGCGATGCTGACAGGGACACGGTTTCGAGAGTGCTCCCGAGAACGAACTCTCCGGGGTGAAGAACAAGAGGATCACCTTCCTGAATTTCGATGAGTTGAGTCAGATCGTCCTGCCGCTGAGACGGGTCGATGTGCGTGTACCGCGAGTTGTTGAACACCCGGAACCATCTGTCCAGACGCACATCCACACTCGCCGGCTGAACCAGTTCAGGTGTCCACGGGTCCAGGGTGAGGCGGCCGGAAGCGACCGCCCCACGCAAGTCACGGTCACTCAGCAGCATGCGCCCGCTCCACGATCTCCATCAGATCCTTGCGCAGCGAATCACCGACGCAGAACCAGTCGTACTTAAACGGGGTCGCATGGCTCTTCAGCTTCAGCGCCCAATCCTCACCGAGGGTGGAGCGGGTGAACCGGAACTCCTGAACCTCAACCGCAGCCCAACGAACAGGATCGGTCACGTACTCAAAGGGAGGAAGCTCCGAGATCGTGAGCGACACGACAGTTTCGCCGTCAGGGTCGAACTCAGCCCAGACTCGCTGGACTGCGTAGTAGGCGGGGATTTCCTCGTAGAAGTGCTTGTACATGGTTCTCCTTCGTGGGGTTAGAGGGCGGTACGAGAGTCCCAGCCTTGGGTCAACCGAGTCGGCCACAACAGGCCAGCACGCCGCGCCTGCCGACGCCGACGGTCACGCCGGACCCAGTAGTCAGCCTCATTCCGTGCCCGCTGGCGAACCAGCTCAACAGGCAAAGGGCGGCGGTCAATGATCACGCCATCCCAGAACGGGCGTCCATCGTCACCAAGGACTCCATCTGGCGGGTCAAGCAAGTGAACGATCCGCTGCTGCTTGTCACGCAACTGGTAGAACATGCTGTTGTCGTTGCGGATATCCACAGTCCACAGTTCGTCCTCGGCCCATTCACCGCCGTCCCATGCGGGGTACGCGGACCATGCGCAGACAACGACCACGAACCGGGTGACGGTGTTCCCGTAGCGCTGCCAGATCCACAGCCGATTGTGCAGCTTGCCCTTCGCGTCGAGATCCTGGAAGCCCTTCCCGGGACTCCACGGCCTAGGTCGCGCCATTGCCTTCTCCGTCCTGTGTGTACCGGGCAGCTCCGGCGGACTGGAAGCCAACCTCTCGAAGCCCCTCAATCACAGTTCCCACCGTCACATGGCGCTGGAAGCCCAACCGCTTCGCCGGATGATCAAACGTGCCCCCCATCCGAGACAGGAACACCTGCCAGCGCAGTTCCGGACGGAACAGTTCCGACAACTGCCAGACGTGCCCATACCAACCGTCACCAGATGCGGACCAGCCAGCCACGTGATGAGGCGGGATCGCATGCCGGATACGAGACAGAACAACACCCTGTCGATGCAAGACCCGCAGCAGCTCACGAAGTGAAACCTCCGGTGCGCCTTCGGTGGCCGGAACCGTGTCAAGTCCATCCAGGACGGTCTGCATCACTCCACCCCCAGCACGAACCGGACACCGGCTTCATCCATGCGAGACAAATCGATCACTCCACCCAGATCCGACGCAACATCGAACATCGCCCGGTGAACATGGAACAGAGCGAACATGTGCGACGACGGGACCTGCTCCTTGTCCCCGAACATGCTCGTCTCCCTGTGCGCATCGAATACGTCTTTCCGACCTAGGTCACCATCGATGTCCTCGGCAAGGATCCGGGCGTACTCACCGGTCATGTCAGCGGTCAGCTTCACGGTGCTCATCGGGCAGTCCATTCGGGGCAGGTCTGGGCAGAATCTGTAGTAGTGGACTCACGCGCTTCAGCAGCAGCGATCCGACCATTCAGTCGGTCAAGGCGGCGCTTCAACTCGGTGAAACGCTGAAGGTCACGGTCAAGCTTCGCGAAACGGCGGACACCAGCACGACGGGCAGCGCGGGACCGAGCATTCGGGGAAAGGTTCACGACCGCCATATCTCCGCAGTCGTCACCGGTGATCGCATCCATCTGCGCCTGCACTCGGTTACGTTCATCCCGTAGCGACACAGCGGACCGGTAGACGCGCGGCTTCCGGTCCCGCTTCGGCTGCGGCTCGGGCTCCAGAAATGCGATGTCCACGAGGTTCTCGTCACCCTCGCAGATAAACCACTCCAGCAGCGGCGGCCGGTGGCGCAGGTTGATCTGCGGGTTCGCATCCGGGTACTCGGCCTTGATGCGGGCGATCGTCGCGGCAGCGGCCTCCTCAAGGGGATTCGCGGCGACCCACTCAGCCTGTCGGGCCAGCAGCAGATCCATGTACTCGTCACGGGTCAAGCGGGTCATCGGGTCCATCGTGGGCTCCTCTCGGGGTTGGCTGGGGCGGGTGTCCGCCCCGGCGGGGTGGTCTACGTCTTCGGGGCGGACTTCGCGCGAATCTTGGCCTCGACCCTGCGGTTGAACGCGCAGATCGGGCATCCGCAAGTTGCGGAATTGTGGAAGATCACCGTGGGCGTTTCGTTCGGCCTGTTCGTGGCGGGCTCCTTCGGTGGTTCTTGGGCGTACCCCTAGCGTACGCTTGAGGTTGACGAAACGCAACCTCAAGGAGCAGCTAGATGCGTTATAGCCACACGGACACTCGGTTCTGGACGATCGGACTCCACCCGACCGATACCCTCATGCCTGTGCCCACACCCGACCCCGACGACCTGTTGCCCGAAGTCGTCACCGCGACCGGCGCAGCCGAAATCCTCGGCAGGTCCCGGCAGATGGTCGTCAAGCTCGCCGACGGCGGAAAGCTCAAAGGACGGCGCGCGGACGGGAACGGCGCATGGATCTTCCGGCGCGAGTACATCGAGGAACAAGCGCGACTCATGGGTGGAAAGAAGCGCACGGGAGTCCACGTCGACTGAGCCCCTGAGCGGTCCTCTACGCCCCGGACCCCACCCGAGCCCCACACCCGACCCCGATACACGTCCCATGAGGCACACAGGCGCGTTAACGGGGATGCTCACACGGATCACCGGGACACCCACTCAAGGAGTTGGCGGCCGATCCACTCCGCGTACGCCGGCGGAATCGCCTCACGCAGGCCCTCACGCGACGCCCACGGCATCCCCATGTCCTCACGCACCAGAGACACCCCACTGAAGTTGCCGACAGCGTGATAGAAATCCCGGTCCGTCAAAGCCCGGCCCATCTTCACCGTCCGCACCGAATGGAACGGATGCGCCGGCACGTCCAAGGCGAACCCGCCACCCGTCTCAAACAACCGGTGCCGGTACGTCCTCAAACCGAACATGACCCCGCACAGCATCACCGGGTCGACCAGTTCCGGCCGGGCCTCTTCCACGTTCTCGATCACCCACGGACGGCCCGTCGCGATCAGAGCCTCACGGGCCGGGGCGATCAGCTTCGGATGCTCCCGGCCCATGATCCGCTGCGCCTTCGAATGCGCTTGGCACGGCGGAGACGCACTGATCGCATCGAACTCGTGGCCGTGGGCCTTCACGTACTCGATCGCGTCGGCCTGAACGAACATGTACGGGTAGCGGGGTTGCGGGTCGATATCGACGCCCGTCACATCCCAGCCCGCCTGGGCATAGCCGGCGGACGCACCGCCCTGGCAGCAAAACAGGTCCAGGAGTCTCACGGTCCCTCCCCGGCGTTGATGTCCACCTGTCCGTTCACGGTGTGCTCCGCGACGAAGCCGCCCAACACCGCGCGCTCGAACGCCGGTAGAGGACGCAGATCCTCGCGGGCCGGCCGGCAGTGCAGGCACCCATCCGGGTCAACACGCCACGACACGAGAGGGTTCGGGTCGACCAGCTCCCCAAGCTCCTGAAGGAGGTTGATGAGGCGGGCATGCTGGTCCGCAGTCAGGTCATGGAGGTTGATAGCGAACTCGTGACAGGTCACGGCTGGGTTCCTTTCGAGAGGGCAGCAGCGGACAGGCGGGGATCCACGACAGGTCCCACATGTCTCGGGTCAGCAGGGACACCGAAGGACGGCTTCCATGGCCAGTCACCCGGATCCCCGTAGGTCAGGTACGAAGGCCAGGCGCGGTCATCGCGAGCGCCACGCCACGGCTCGACCCGCATATCAATCGGGCGGCCACCTAGGCGGCGTTCACCTTCGGGGCGCAGACCGAACCCGAACTCAGGCCACCGCAGCAACAGACTCGAACCCGCCGGACGCAGTGACCGGACCTGACCTGCCGGGCCGTGCCCCGCGTGGGCCTCGGTGATCAATGCGCAATCGACTGCGGTGCGAACCTGGTCCAGAACCGACACGACCTGGCGCGCCGGCAACTCGTCATTGATGTTGGCGCTGTGCAAGCGATAGAAGGGGCCGAGAAACAACACGTCCGGGCGTGTAGCCATCACGCGTTCCATGAGCCATGCACGGTCGGTGGGCTTGGTGAGGTCGATGCCTTCGGGCCGGTGCAGGAGCCTCAACATTCCTGGGGGGAACCGCCGGCCCTGCTTCACCACGATCTCGGCGAGCTTCCGGTACCTGCGGCGCGACTGGCGTTCGGAGTTCTCGCAGTCGATGACGAGGACTCTCACGGGCTTGATCGTCTCGGTGTGAAAGAACGGGTTCACCCCCGCAGCGAGGGTCACCGCGAGCTGAGTCATCAGGACCGACTTCCCGCCACCCTCGGGCCCGGTGAGGATCAACCTGTCCCCACGCTCAAGGACGTTGGGAACGAGCCAGTTGTACGGCTCGTCGGCTTGATGGATGAAGTCCCAGAAGTCCATTGCTAGTTCGGGCTTGGGTGGTTCCTCGCTGGTGCGGGTCTGCACGAACTGGTGCAGCCCGAGACCCGCTCCCAGGTGGTCTGCGGCGTCTTTGCCTTCGGCGGCTTCGAGGATCTGCATGGAGTCAGCGACATCAACCAGCGAGTCCCACACTTGCCGGGCGTGTGCCTGCCCGGGCTTGTCCTTGTCGGCGACGATCACAATCACCGCGTCACGTAGGTGCTCGGTGTAGGCCGTCTTCCACTTCCCGGCACCACCAGGCGAGCACGTGGCGACCATCCCAGCGGTTTCGAGTGCGTGAACGTCTTTCTCGCCCTCGACGATCCAGACTTGGCGGCCTTCCTCTACGGCCTTGATGACCTGCTGAAGGCGGTACAGGACCCGGCGCGTGTCACCGAGCGACCAACGCCAGCCCTTCTTTGACGCGGCGTCGGGTACCCGCTGCCGGAACTCCTTCGCGGCGGTTCGGCACACCTGGAACAGGAGTCTCCCGTCTTCGTCGCGGTAGTCGTAGATCGCGATGGCCGGGCCGGCGGGGGTCCAGTCGTCAACATTGGAGGGCTTGTCCTCCTTCGGGTTGGACAGGTCCGCCCATGTGAGCCCGAACTCGGCAAGGACCGCATCTGAGGTGCATCCCGCGTGGCAGTAGAAGACGACGGGCTGGTCTTTGCCGGGTCCGACCGCGAGGGATGCTTTGCTGTCTTCGTGTGCGGGGCAGCGGGCCATGTAGCCAGCACCGGACGCCTTGACGTTGTCGAGGGCGGGGATGATCAGTTCGTGGAGGACGTCCCTCATGCCGCTTCGCTCCCCCACAGGTCGGAGCGTTGGGCCGGTGCTGTGGCCCAGATGTCGACTTGCACGGGCGGTGCTGGCTGGTCGTCCTCGTCTTCCCAGCGGCGACCGTTGATCCAGCCTTGCGGCATTTTGATGCTCTTGTACTCGGTGCGGTTGCTGCGCATCCTGACGGCGTAGCGGCGTATGCCTTCGATGATCACGGCGGGGTCGGTCTTGGGGATCGGTTCGCCTTCGTACTCGCCGGTTCCGTTGATGGCGTTGCGCCATGCGCCGCGTGCTTCGGTCTTGCCCTGCTTACGTGGAACGAGTGACCAGAACTCCAGCCACTGCGGATCGTCGTCGCCTGGCTTCTTCACGCGCTTCTTTGCAGGAGGCTTCGCTTCTTCAGTCGCCTTCGTCTGCGTAGCGGATGAAGAAGAAGTACCTGTTCCCCTGTTCCCCTGTTCCCCTGTTCCAGGCAAGACCTCTCGCGAATCCTCGCGAATGTTCCCGTCGTGCTCGCGAATGACGGAGTCCTTGTAGTTCATCGTGCCGTCTGGCCTGGGGAAACGCCCCTTCAGTGGCTTGTCGACGCGCTGGGTTGAATCCCAGAAGGAGATGTACAGCAGAGCAGTGCCCGCAGCGTCGTAACGCCACAGCAAACCGGCGATATGAAGCTCGGAAATGGCTTCGGACACTCTCGCGAGGATTCGCGAAGGTTCGCGAACGAGGTCCCGTTGGAACAGATCGCCGACGATGAGGGCGATGTCGTCCTTGCCCACGCCGTTGTCGTCGACGAAGGATTCAAGGCCCTTCAGGACCAGTCGGGCGTCCCACGAGACGGACGCGATCCGCTCAGAGCGCCAGAACTCCGGCTTCGTTGACCTGATCCGCATAAGGACACCTCCCCGTTAAGCGCCTGGTGGACGATCGGGAAGAACACGTCCGTCACGACGGTCACGAACTCCTGATCCGACAGGTCAGGGTTGAGCTGGCGAGCCGATGCCACGAGGTCGATGAGGGCAGACACGGCAACGGACTTGTCTGCCGCGTACTGGCTGAGCAGGTTCTTCAGTTCGGGGCTCATAGCCTTGTCCTCTTTCGCTGGGGCTTGGACGTGATGTGCCAGCCCATGCCGTTGGGGCAGCGGTAGTACCGGATGGGTTGGTCGCTTCGCTGGGTGCAGCGGATCGCGACTCGGGCGACGATCTGGAACGTCGCGTACGCCTTCTTCTTGCACGCCTTGCAGGTGGCGCTGCCTTTCCGTCTCACGTCTCACCGCCTGCTTCGAGGCGTGTGATGACGCGCATGATCGAGGTCTTCTGGATCGCGGACAGGGCCTCGGCGTACGACCAGAGCCGCACGTTCCACGCTCCGTCGGAGTTGTCGGCCCACGTGGAGTGCTCGTCACGATCCCCGTGGGGAAGCTTCAGAACCTCAATCGCATGGAGTGCCCAGTCGGTGAGGGCTTCTTCAAGGAACGCCAGTTCGCCTTCCAGGGCGACGGCGACGGTCCTCGCGCGTTCGAGGTCTGCGTCTCGCTCAATGGCCTGCCCGATGTCGCCGATCGCTTCGACCGCCATGAGGCGCATCTCCGCGTCGATCTCCTTGTTCGCGGCCCGCAGCTGGTCCCGTTCCACGCTCAGCCGGCGGATGACCTCCAGGGCCGCTTCTAGGGTCTGCGGCTGGTCGATGTAGTCCTGATAGGTCACGACTGGGCCTTCTTCCTCAGGTAGATCGCACTAGCCCTCTCGGCCGCCGCTGTCCGCGCGCAACGCTTGCTACAGAAACGAGTCCGGGGAGGCGACACAGGGCGACACTCGCAGGACCCGCACATGCGGGCAGGAGGGGACTTGCGGGCCGAGTCCGGAACGACCGTCAACCTCAGGCCCAGTGCAGCGGTCCACTTCTCCAGGCCCAGGAAACCGGGAACCTCATCACCGGACTCCCAGCGTCGGATTTGGCCATTCCCGACCCCCGCGATGCGCCCGAGTTCGGTGCCTGAGATGCCGCGCCGTTCGCGGGCCAGGCGGAGTGCGTCGATGATGTTCACGCGGCGACCGCCCTCAAGTGGCGTCGATCCCGGCGGGCCGCGATCTTGCACTCCGGGGTGCAGTACGCGCGGGGACGGTCATCCCTCGCCCGCCCGAAATACGAGTGGCACCACGAGCACGTCGACACCAGATCCGCGAGCCTTAGACCTGCCCCTGTCCACCAGGAAAGGAGGTCTCTCCGTGTCGACTCGGGTGGGATACAAGCGGCGGCGAGGACGAGCATCGACACGAGGTCCGCTTTCGTTCGCCCCGTGAGGCGCCGGTGAACAACGGTGAGGTCTTCGTCGTGGATCTCGATAGCGGCAGCGAACACGGCACCAAGGAGGCGTTCGGCGCGCTGGTCAGGGTCGTCGTCGACGCGGGGTCTGAGAGCGTCACGGGCGTCTGGACTGGCAGGGGCGATCTCGACACCGAGGAACGCGGCCCACTTCACGAGCCGGTCGAGGGAGGGCATGTGTCGCCCCGTTTCCCAGTCCCGCAGGCTCGTGGGTGTGACACCCAACGCGTTGGCGGTGTCTTTGGCGAGGATGCCTTTCTGGACCCTGACGGCGCGGAGGGCGTTGAGGAGTTCAGAGACGTTCACTGGTCACCTCCTATCTGGACGTGAAGGTCAAGGACGTCGGCCCATTCGCAGAGCCGGTCGATCGTGAGGTTCCGGTTCGACTGCTCCCACTGAGAGACACAGCCCTGAGTCACACCCAGACGCGACGCGAGGTCCCGTTGAGACATGCCCCTTCGCCGGCGAGCGGTGATGAGTGCGCCGATCAGGTACTCGCGGGTCATGACGCACCGGGCCATTCGAGGACGACACCCACGGTTTCGGCGTAGATCCTGAGTGACCTGTCGGGGATGGGTTTCCGGCCGCGTTCCCAGTGGGAGACCAGGGGCACTGATTCGCCGGTCGCCTCGGCGATGACTCTCTGCGGGATGCCGAGTTCGTTGCGGCGCTTAGCGAGCAGGCACACGGCTTCGTAGCGGGTCACGGGGTGCCTCCCGCAGCGATCTCCAGGAGGACATCCGCGTGGCACGGCTGGTCCAGCGGGCACCAACATGCAAGATCCCTACCGCCCAGATCCGAGCGGATTTGCTCGTGCAGGTCGACGCGTGCTGCGAGGTAGCGGCGGAACATGGCGACCGCTGAGTCACGGGAGGACCCCATAACGCCCATCACCAGTTCGCCGTTCTCTGCGAACCTAAACAGGCCACCTGGAACGAACGGGTTTCCCCAGCCTGCGGGCCGACCGACATACTTCGCATCAGTGGGCATGCGCCACCCTTTGGTGCGCTTCCTCTGGATTCGCTTCGCCATCACACCGCCACCTCCAGCTTGAGGTCAGCGGCGTACAGGTCGATCAAGCCGTCCAGGGAGCCCTGCGCCGGGTCCGGTTCAGGCTCGGGAACCGGGGTGTCCCAGCCGCGATCCTCAACGAATTCCGTGCACGTGTACCCGTCCCCGTCACGAACCCATTCGGTGGGTGTGCGGCCTTCGCAGGCAACGAACGCGATCGGGCAGCCACCGTCGATGTAGAGGCTCCGGTCGTGGCCGCAGCGTTCACACCAGGACGGGACCCACCGTTCGTGTGAGGAGCCGTTGGGAAACGGGGGCCTGTCCGAAGAGGTCGCGAGGATCGCGTCGTACGGGCGCATCACGCACCCCCGTCCAGTGCGGCACGGGTGGGGCGGGCAGCGGCGCAGCTTCCGCCTAGCGGGTCGTCCTCACAAGGCGACCCGTGCCCAGAGTGCTCGGTGCACGCTCCAGCCACAGCAAGCGCTTCGTCGCGCTCTCGCTTGTAACGTCGCGCCTCGGTGGCCAGCTTGCGAGCCATGGACATCAGTCGCTGCACCTCCGCTTCGGCCGCCTCCGGCGCGGCGTGCTCGGCGGCGAGCGCGGTCTCCATCGGGCGCAGGCGGGTGATCTCGGCGCGCACCTGGTCCCGCTGCTCACGCAGGGCGTCGGCGCCGTCCACCTGGACCTCGTAGTCCCGGCGCAGCTCGGCCAGCTCCGCCGCGAGGCCTTCGCCCCACGCGAGCAGGGCGGCCACGTCGGCCTGCGACTGCTTGAGCTGAGCGTCTACGCGCTCTCCGGGATGTCCGGCCCAGGTCTTGTCAGGCGCCTCGGCAGCCCGCTCGCGGATCGCGTCGAGGTCGGGGGGCATGGTCGGAGCAGGCTGCATGCACTCGGCGCTGCACCCGGTCACTCCGGGGATGTCGCTCGCGCCGCACCCGCAGACGAGGTCGGGGGTCATGGGGGTGTCAGGCATCGGGGTCTCCGTCCTCGGCGAGCGCGACGATCAGCGCGGCTTCGTCAGCAGCAGTGACTTCGGTCAGCGGGCCGTACCGGTACACCAGCTCAGGCCAGAGCAGCGGCCCATCAACGAGGCTGTTCCAGTGGTCCATGGGTTCGGCATCGGTGCCGCCATGGCCACGTGTCCACCGGTAGTTGTCGTCGTCGTAGACGCCCCACACGTTCCGGTCGGGCTCTGCGGGTGTCGCCCACTGCTTAGGCATCGGCCTTCTCCTCTTCGTCGTCGTCAGTGAAGGGCGCCTCAAGGTCCACGACGTCGAGGTACTCGCGCAGTGCCCGGAGGTCAGCCAGGTCGTGAAGCTCGGCGGATATGAGCGCATCGAGGGTGTCGACGACGTCGCCTTGCACGTGCCCGTCGGTCGAGCAGCACAGAGCCCGGCCAACACGGCGGACCTTCGCGGCACTCACACGTGCCGCTTCGGCCTCTCGCTGACGGCACGCTTCGCACGGGTCAGCGAGAGTCGGGCACCAGTTACCGCACCCGGGAGTCGAGCAGAGTCCAGCCATCACATGTCCTCTGCTTCCCACGGGCTAGCCGCGATCCGATTCGCCTCAACCTGAACCCGGAGGGCCACGCACTCTCTGCGCATCTGCTCCAGATCCGTTTCCGCCCGGACCTGAGCGGCACGGGCACGAATAACTAGTTCCTCGGCACCTTCCTCAACGATCTCCGCGAGGAGTTCACGCGACGCCAGAACGGCCTTGAGGCATTCGATGGGCCCCCATGTACCGAGGTCGTAGCCGGAGCCGGCGAACGCCGTCAGGAGGTCACTCAGGAACTGCTGGAACTGTTCAGGTGTTGTGGGGCGGTTCCACTGGTCGACATCAAGAGTCGTCACTTGTCCATCGCCTCCGAGATCTCGCCCCACAGGAGTTTCAGGAACAGCGCGGCCGATGCGGTGGCCGTGATGAGTACCGAGTCCCAGTACCCGAGAGTCGGTAGGTTGTGGACCCATTCGCCGCGCAGGACACCGACCGTGAGCATGAACGTCCATGCCCCGGAGAGGATCGCCAGCGGAAGGAGAACGAGGATCCGAATTGCAGTGGTCATGCTGCACTCTCCACAGTGGGGGTTAGATCGGTGATGGTGAGCTGGACTTTCCCGAACGACAAGACGTCGCCCAGCGGGATCTCATCCAGGACGATGTGAGGCCCGGACAGGTGCTTCGGTGTGTCGTTCGGGATGACACCCCAACCCGGTGCCTCAACCCGCTTCAAGCGGCCCTGTTTGTCTTTCGACACACGCGACTTGTCGGGGCCGAGCGCATCGACAATCGGCTTCAAAGTCAGCTCATAGTTGGAGGTGTCCCTGTCCCGAGCGGTCGTGAAGTACAAGACCGCGTCGACACGGATCCGCTCCAACCCCTGAGGCAAGTGATTCACTCGCGCCAGCAGGAAAGCACTCGACCGCCACGCTTTCGTACGTCGAGCCTTCTCCCACCGCGACAGACGGTCATTCGAGTTCATGAACGGGGCGGGAGCGTTCATCCATAGAGTCCACTGGTCCATCACGCGGCCTCTTCCGTGTACGTCTCTTCCGCCTCAACGAGGCCCGACGCGGACTCGGCCGCCGCCGCGAGCTTGTCCGCGTGATACGCGAAGAGCCGTTCGATCACACTCGGAGACGCCTGCTGGAACCGCCCGTCCAGGACTGTGACCCGCTCATGCGGGTGATCCGGTCCCTCAGTCCCGTCCGCGTACAGGTACACCCACCGGTACTCCCCGAGGGCAGCAACACTGATAGCGGTCCGCTCAGGGTCGTCGTACTGGTGCACCAGGAACCCGTCGTGGTAACTGACTTCCCGCTGCGACTCGACATTCGCGTGACACACCGCATCGAGGAGGACCAGGTTGGACGGGTAGTTCGTTTCGGGCCGGCGAGTCCCACCGATGCCCCTCGGGCGGCGGTGGTGCAGGACCCAGTCCCGGCCGCGTTCCCCGTACACCTCGCACCCACAGCGGCGACAGATCCGGTTGTCGCGCTTGAGGACCAGTTCGACCGTCGCCGGGGTCGGTCCGGTGTTGCGGCGGGCCATCACTGCGGGCCCCCATCCCGGGTCATGTACAACGCGTTCGAAGCGAAACTCTTGAGCTGGGCGTCGGCGCCGTCCGTGGAGTCCGTGTCGGACACCGTGTATGTCGCGAGGTCATGCCACGCGGACATGTGCCGGTCGATCGTGATCAGCCCGCCCGGGTGCCACTTGTCGTCAGCACACAGGAGGCACTTGTGCATCGGGTGCTGGTTGGCCCGGTTGTCGCCGGTGCGTTTCGGTGTGAACGTCATGACCCGCCCCCGATCTCGGGGAGACCGTGCTGGGCCATCAGTTCGGACATGAGGGCCTTGCCCTCACTGGAGCCCCGGACACTCACGTACGGGCGGCCCTGCGTCATCTCCACACCCGGCACGACCTCACCCGAGGACGGGTCGACAGGTTCGCCGGCAGTCGTGCAAGCAGAGAGGAGACGTGTCTTGAAGTCGGGGTTGATGACTCGCACCATCTCGGACGGGTGGTTCTCCTCCACCCACGCGAGGAACGCTTTCTCGTCAGCGATGTACGCGGACGTCCGTCCCTGCGCGTACGTGACGATTCCCAGCTTCATGCCAGCCGAGTCTTTGACCGTCGACCGGTCAGTACCCGACTCGATGAACTGCTGCTCGATCTCCTGCTTCCCGGACTTGGCGACCTTCTCGTACTCAGCGGCAGCGAGGCTGGCGACCAAGACGGTCTTCGCTAGTTCCTTCATGTCTGGTGGACTCCGTTCAGGGAAAGCTCAGCGCGGATCGCAGCCGAGTAGGACCGGCCCACTTCGATGCGAGTCTTGATGGCGTCGATGCGCCTACGGAGGTGCCTCACGAGAGCGTCAGCGACATCGGCGTTCACGCGTTCCTGCGCGGTCTCGATGACAGCCGTGTGCTTCCGGATGTCCATCGCGCCCGTGGCTTCAAGGAACGCCCGGGAGAACGCGATATCGAACGTGGACCGCTTGTCGACAGAGTCAAGGTCGGCTTTCTCCAGTTGGGAGACGGTCGTGTCGAGTTCGCGGGAGAGGGACGCGAGCTGGAGGACCACTTCGTTCGCGGTCGACGGGGCGGTCATATCCCAAGCTCCTTACCGCGAGCCTCAATGTGCCCACGGAGCTGGCTCGCCTTGTCCTCAGCGATGACCCCGTAGTCCCGGAGGACCCGCAGTTCACTCCACGTCGCTTTCAGGACGTCACCACTGTCGGAGTCGAGGACCCGGTTGAACAGGCGCTCAGCGACCGACTCGGGCCCCACGAGGGTCTTCTTCACCACGGGCAACTGGGAGCCGTTGTTGTAGAGGGACAGACCGAACTGGTCACCGAGGTTCACTGCGCACCGCTTCAACGCCTGCGACTCAGCGGTCTTCACGGCGTTGTCGTGAGCGTCCCCGAGGTTCGGTTGGTTCATCGACGCACCAGATGCGGCTTCATCCCAGTGCGCGATCGGGGCCCCATCGGGGGTTTTCACGATCAGCCTCAGTGAGACGGTGTAGATCACCGAGTGCGCGAGGTACGTGCCTTGCCCGTCCTTCTTCGGCTTACTCGTTGACGACTCGTGGACCAGCTTGCATTCCAGCATTTCCTGGTCGTAGCCACCGAGCCCGAAGATGTGGATGAGGTGCCGGCGAACGTCCCACGCTTCGAGGTGGGCCATGCCTTTGAGGGTCTGGACGCGCCCGGAGTCGATGCGCTCCAAGAGAGCGGCGTGTTGTTCGAGGGTGAGTCCGTTCACCACGGCCAGTCCTTCGGGTCGAGGTCGCGATTAGTGGTCCAGTACTCAGCGTCAGGAATCGCAGTCCGCTCGCGGCGGCGCTTGATGACCTCGGTGATCACGTCGCGCGTGAACTCTTCGAACACCTCGTCATAGATCTGCATGACCGCTTCGGTCCGCGCGTCATCCATTGGTCTTCCCCTTCGCGAGTCCGAGCCGGTAGGCGTCCTCCACCATCTGGCGTACGAGGTCGTCACGGGCGGCTGTACTGATTGCCTGCGCGGCCCAGCCAGCCTGAAACCGTTGCGAGCAGAGGAGATGCCATTCCGCTGTGGACAGGCACGGTCGGGGATCGGTGTCAGCCATCAGATGTGGCAATCCACGACGACGACCCATGCCTCAGGGTCGAGACCATCGAGATAGGTGTTCACGGCGATTCGGTACGCTTCTTTCTCGCCCGGACCCTCGGACGACATCCCGAACCAGCCCATGCGGCCAGGAGCGACCCATTCACGGTCGAGAGTGATCAGCGCATAGCCGGGGACAGCGGCCCGCCGGGCTTGGAGGATGTACTCCTCACGGCCACTGAAGAACTCCTCAACCGGGCAACCCCAGCTGTCCAGTTCCTTCCGCGCCAAGGCCACACGAGGCTGAGCCGAGTGCTCGGTACGCGCCTCCGTGATGGGCATCCCCATCTCTACGAGGGAGCTGAACTCGCTCCACGACCTCGCCGGCGGAGTCTTCTCACAGATCCGGTCCCACACGTCGAACCGCTCGGCTGCTGCGGTGGCGTCCTTGTCGCGCTGGGCGTCGAGGTCCAAGAGCCCTCGCATGCCACCGTCACAGGTGACACCGGTTCCGAACTGGTCCGGGGCGGTGGAACCGAACGCACCGGGACGGCCGTGGATGAGAGCAGAAGCGTCGGTGCCCTGTGTGGCAACGAAGTACTTGTGCCACCTGCCTCCGATGCTCCACCAGTCCCATTTGGACTCAGGGTTGTACGTCGTGAGGGTGTAGGCACGGTCGCTGTCAGCGTCGTAGTAGAGGCGAGAGGACTCCTCCGAGCTGTATCGCTCGGTATAGAGCTTGGCGACGGTCTCCCACGTCGGCTTCTCGCCGAGATGGAACGACCAGTCCGCTTCCTTGACAAGGTCGGCCCGCTGTTCATCAGCCGTCAGCGTCGACGCAGCCGTGGACCATCCGAGAAGGTTCGGGTCGTACGGCTTGATGCCCGTACCGTCTCGCAGATCCTGCACGGCCTGGCGGACCGACTTGACCCACCAGAACTCCTCAGGTCCGCCGTCCTCGTATTCGCGGTAGGGCTCGACTTCAGTGTTCTCGTCATAGGGGGCGAGGATTTCGCCGATGGTGTCTTCGACCTTGTCGTGAGCGGTGCCCTTTGGCAGCGTCACAAGAACGGTGAAGTGACTCACTGTGTCTCCTTGTTGTGGGGGCGGTCCAACGAACCAGGAAGGACCGCCCGGATGAAGGGAAAGCTCATTGGGTTTCGGAGTCGAAGTAGGCGCACACGATCTCGTCGAACTGATCCGCGTCGTCGTAGTCCATTTCCCAGCCGATGTCCGGATGGAAGGGACCGTGAGCGTCCTCAACAGCCGTCCAGATGCATTCCAGGCACAGGCAGTCGACGGGGCACGGTTCTGCGATGGCGTCCCGGATCCGCTGATTCGCGGCCTCCAGCTCGGTGGCAGACAGTTCGAGTTCCCCGGCCCTTGCGGTCAGGGCCCGTGCCTCATCGATCAGGTACCTGTCAGCGGGTGTCGTGACTCCCGCCGGCAGGGTCGCGTAGTGGCAGGAGTCGCAGCCACAGTCCAGTGAGGGGATGTGTGCGGGGCTGAGGACCATCCCCGCGTACCCGGCACGCCCCAGATCGCTGAGGTAGGTGAGGATCCGTTTCCGGCCGATGCAGGCCAGGAGGAGCGCGGCTCCACCGATCCCGGAAGCGGCAATGACCCAAGCGTCAGGAGTCACGATTCACCGTCCTCGGTGTAGTCGCTGACATCCGCCTCGATCGGGCGGCGGGAGAACATCCCCACCAGACCGACCCCGAGGATCGCGGTACCGATCGAGAACACCAGCACCCACCCGGCGTGGTCACCGAGCCACTGCCACATCGCCGTCCCGTACCAGGACGTGACACCGTTCAGGAGGTCATCCACGGCGTGCCTCCTCTGTGAGGTCTCGAATGGTTTGGCCGATAGCGGGACCCGCGTACCTGACCGCGATGAGAAGGACAGCCGCAGCAACGACACCCACGGCGCCTGTGGCGATGAGGAGAGCGCTACGCATGACGGCGCACCTCCCGAATCGCTTGCTCGTAGAGAGAAGGACTGTTCGGGGTCTGGCGGTTCGCGGCCTGCTCGTCCTTGACTCGGAACCAGAACGCGGCTTTCCACGTCGATCCGCGACGGGCGACAAGCACGAGAGCGGCAGTAAGGAGCAGAGACAGGGGCACGAGAACCGCGACCCACGCGTGCGCGTTCACGACGTCACCGCCCGGTGCCGACCCTCGTACTCGACGACCTCAGGGGCAGGGGCAGTCAGCTTCGACTGGATCCACCTGATGGCACGCTCCGCAGGAGACGGACCCTCACCCAGACCCAGGCACGCCGGATCGATCAGCGCGGCGAGAGCGACCGTGACACCGAAGCAGAACGCGACGAAGCCGATCAGGTAGAGAGTCACGCCGCACCACCAATGTGGTCCTCGGTGACCCTGTTGCGGATCGTGCGAATGTCGGACTCCCATGCCGACAGGATCAGCACCCAGCGGCCATCGACCTCGCCCATGAACTGGACCTTCGGCTCGAAGGCACGCGTTTCCGTGGTTGTCGTAGCGAACATTTCGCGCATGCCTGTCTGCATGGCGTTCGGCCACGACACCTGGTGAGCCCAAATGGTCTCGACGTGCCCCGACGCCCACGTAATTTCGTAGGCCGTCATGGGGACGTTTTCGTAGATGCTCACGCCGCCACCTCCGTCAGGTGCGCGTCGCAGTACTCCATGTCCACGGCTTCGCGGCAGCCCACGAAGAAGCAGAGACCCGCCTCAGCCTTGAGAATCAACATCGCGTGCCCTGTGGTCTGCTGACGCGCAGCAGCCCCAGCGATCTCCACCTGGAGTCGCGAACGAACCGCCCGCCGGGTCTCCTGTGTTGCTGCCACGTACTGGCTCTCAGCCAGCTCCACGGGGGTCATGACGCACCATCCACAGGCCAGCCCTTGACACGCAGGTACTGCACGATGTGATCCGCATCCGGGTGCCACACGTCCACCAGCCGACCCCCGTGAGGAGTGAGCGCCACGACGTGACCCGTGACCCGCTCCAGGCCGAGCCAGTAGCCGGCGCCGGTCGTCCACGTCTTCATGCCGTCGGTGTCAGTCCGGTTGGGGCAGTGCTGGAGCTGGTCGTGGAGGACCGCGTCCAACGTGTCGATGTACCGGTCCCACATGGAGTACGTGACCGTCGTCGGGCTACTCACCGGATCCACCACCCGTGTACGCGGACACAACGACACGGACACCATCGAGGCGGCACGACGCGATAACCCGCGTACCGAGCACACTCGGGGCCGTCACGACCCGCCCGGCCCATGCCTGCGCGTACGCCTCAACCTGCGAGACGTTCGAGGCCCGGCCGGTGATGTGACCGGCGTGCCCGTGGCGGTGGGTGTGCGACGCGAACTCGATCTCGGGGAGCCCGTCGATGCGGGACCATGCCTGCGTGTAGGCGACCATCGCGTCACTCACTGGACTCACCGAGCCCGTACCCGAGAACGCCCCAGATCACTGAGGCGGGTGCGCCAGCGATGACGAGACCCGACGCCTCGTACTCCCTGAGTCCCGAGCTCGGGTCACCGTGGGGCCTCTCGCCCACCCCGGCGTCCGGGCTGTGGAACGCTTCCGCGTACTCGTCGACGATCGCGCGGACCTTGTCGTCCGGTGTCGCGGCCTCGACGTGGCCGATCAGGTAGTCGCCCCCGCCGGGTCGCTGTTCGAGGCTCCACGAGATGCCTTTGAACGGGAGACCGTCGGCGTGCATGAGGGCTTCCATGTACTTCGTTACGGCCGCGTTGGCGGCGACGTCCGCGATGTAACGCGCACGGGCCAGTAGTGCGGGAGTGTTGCTAGGCTGGCGTTGCATGATCTTTCCTTTCGCTGGAGTGGATCTGTGCTTCTCGGCCTCGGTGTTCGCTCACCGGGGCCGAACTTGGCTCCCAGACCCGCCGCAGTACCTCTTCGCCGGGTACGGCAGGTCCGGGACGTCTAGTGGGGCCGATGCCGTGCCCAACAGCACCGGCCCCGTGTGCGGGAGCGCAGCCTCACAACCGCGCGTCAACCGCTGTGGCTGACCGGAAACCCCTGGATCCGGTCTGCCGACCCGCCTGCCCAAGGCGGGGGCTTAGGTGGGGCCGTCTGCGTCTCAAACGGCCCCAGAGCACGACTCACGCCACGAGATGTTGTGCCCTTGCGTAGAGGGGTGGACGGCGCTGCGCCTCGTAGGGCGCAGGAGGGTGCCGACCACCCCCGTTTGTGGGGACCGCCTGCGGAAGACAGGCGGTCCCGGCCCAGACGGGGAGCACGGAAGGGAAAAGGGAGACAAAAAGCTCCCGCGCTCAACCCGCCTTACCCGGTTGCCGCCGGGGGGCTTTAGGGGTTCATTTCCACTGTGGAGTTGTGATCCCGGCCGGGTGGGGAGGGAAGACCCGACCGGGAAGATCAAGCGGCGCGAACGTTCCGGAACAGGCTGAGGACCTTGTCCGCGATGTCATCAGGGACGGAAGCCTTCGCAACCGCTTCCCGGATCGAGGCCGCACGAGCATCTGCCTCGGACGGGTTCGGGGTGCCGGGATTGGGTCGCGGTCCAGCAGGACCAGATGGATGGGTCACTCCCCCACCTCCGTGAATGTGTGCCGGTAACGGGCCAGTTCGTTCGCTTCGACGTACGTCCGCCCCTCGTGCCGTGTGAGGACCAGGCGCCCACCTCGGGCGTGGTCGTAAACGGTCTTGGGGTGGCGGCGGACCTGTTGCGCCACCGCTGTGATGGGCCACAGGATCAGTGGGGTTCCGTCGTCGGAACTTGTCACTACGTACGTTCCGCTCATGGAACGAAGTTAGCACGTTCCGTAGACGGAACCAGATAGTCCGAACGGAGGATATTTCGTTACACCGTTCGAACGTTAGGCTGCCCTCATGAGACAGGTCATCTACAGCGATCCGGACCGTTCCGGCAGGCAGAAGCCGTCGTTCCGTCAGCGGGAACAAACTCGCAGATGGGGACGGCGTTCCATGTTTGGAACGTATCGTTGCAACGTGGCGAACCGCGACAGCCTCAGCGACGACGTACGCCGAGCCCAGCTCAAAACCTGGCTCGACAGCGTCTGGCTGCACTTCAAAAAGGCCGAAGGCTGGGGCAAGCTCAAGACCATCGCGCAGTCCAAGGTCGGGCGCACAACGGTGCACGGCTGGGAAGTCCCCTGGGACAGCCCCAACGGCCGCAAACCCACCATGGACAAGATGATGCAGTTCTGCGCGACGTTGAAGATCGACGCGTCACGGCCGTTCGAGGTCATGGGCTGGACCACCAAGACCGAAGGCACGAAAGTCGACGAGCCGGCCGACACACCGGCCATGCGGACGATCAAGTACAAGCTCGCTCACCCCGAGCTTGACGATCGTGAGCGCTACTACCTCGGCGAGGAACTGGATCGACTAGCCGCACGCCCCTTGAAGGCTGGCGAGTCCATTCAGGTCGTACACGAGTCCTAAGTGGCTCATGGAGCACCCCGGCTCGTTGATCGGAAGTAGCCGATCATCCTATTTCAGTAAGTGACCGCTCCCCATAGAGTCGGGTATCCGACCCAGGGCTACGGACGGACACCACCCACTCACATGGGGGAGCACATAATGCTGGAATCCACCCCGCTGTTCACAGTCCGTAAGCCCCGCGAAGCTGCGATAGCACTCATCACCAGTTGCTTCGGCCTAGCCTTCGCCGTCGCGGTCTTCTACTCCACGACCGGACGCGCAGCGATCGAACCCGTCCTACTGACCCTCCTCGGATCCTGCATCATCACCGCCGTGAACCTCACCTGCTGGTACAAGTCCCGCAAAGCCAACGCCGGTGAGCACCGATTCATCCTCCACCGGCAGGAACGCATCCTCGACGTCGTCGACGAACTCCGTGGGGAGATCAGGGGGCTTCGTGTCCTCGTTGAGCAGGCTGACCACAAGGGCTGTGCCCTCCAGGAGGGGCAGAACCAGATCATGGCCGCGATCTGCGCCGTGTCAGGGAAACTCGATGCCCTAGACGACGGTGACACGGGCAGCACTGACTGGCAGTCTCGTGCAGAGGCGTTCCAGGCGGAGCTAGCGGGCCGCGTCAACGGCCGCAACTTGCACATCGTCCGGAGTCAGTGAGCCCACTCGTACTTGAGCCGCCGCCAGTCGAAACTCGTGTGCTTCCCCTTGTGCTCCGACGGCAACAGACTCATTCCCTTGAACAGCCACGTCACGATCGCGTGGCGCTGCGGAACATCCATGTCGTCCCAACACTCCCGCAGCTCCCGGCCCGGCTGGACTAGGGCACGAAGAGGCGGAGGAGTTGTCAGATCTTGCAGACGCTCCTTCGCCGCTTCAATCTGCGGGAGGTACACCTCTTCCATCTCCGCGAGCCCCACGGGCGACAGCCGCCGCTGCTTCGCCAGGGCGTAGTACTGGTCCATTTCTGCCTTGAGAGCTTCCAGCTCCCCCTCAACGGCCAGGATCACGCCCTCAGCTTTCGGGGTCGTGAGCTTCCGGTACTGCTCCGGCTGCCCCACCCACTCCAGGATCAGGTCCCGGACATAGTCGTCCACCCACTCCTGATTGCTCGCGACACAACGTGGGGGGCAGGCGTAGGTGGGGCGTTGCTGCCTCTTCGACCGGTCCAAGCGCTGCACGGTCTCACCGCACACACCGCACGTCATCCAGTACGTGAGGAGATGCCGCCGCCGGCCAGGTCGGGTGGTCTTCCGTTTCGGGTCGTCGAGGATCTTGTTGACGGTGTACCACTGGGCGGGCGGGATGATGGGTTCCCACTGGCCGTCGTACATGACTCCCTTGTAGAACCGCTTCCCCATGTACACGGGGTTCCGGGCGGTCTGGAGGATCGATGTGCGCCGGAACCTCGCCCCGGACTCCGAGAGGATTCCGCGTGTCGCGAAGTCCTCTTCGATGCGGCTCAACGGGATGAGCTGTTCGATCTGGTCGAAGATTTCCTTGATGACGGGTGCGTACGCCGATGGGCGCTGCTCAAGGAGTGCCTTGGTCTTGGGGTCGTAGATCCGTTCGTAGCCTTGCGGCCAGGCACCGTCGGGGATCCCGGAGATTGCCCGGTCAGCTTTGTCGCGCCCCACACGCTTCGAGGTCATCTCGACTTCGTAGGCGGCGTCAATGCCTTCGTTGGCGAGGATCTTCCAGTCCCTGGGGATCCTCGGGTCGTAGGACCGTTCGTGGCTGATGACGTAGATGACGATCTCGTTCTCGCGGCAGAGGTCGAGGAACGTCAACCACTCAACGGGCCTGCGGCTGCCTCGGGAGCACTCCCACAGGATCCAGATCTGGACCTCAGCGTTTGTGGTGAGTTCGATGAGGCGGTCCCAGTCTTCACGTTTATCCGTGGAGAATCGGGACGCTGCGCGGCCGTCGTCGCCTTCGAGGCGGTACGTGAGGTTCCAGCCTTCGTCTTGGCTGACTGTTTCGCCGGCGCTGAGCTGCTGGGGGACGGAGGCGCTTTTGCCTTTGCGGTTGTCGCTGACGCGGCCGTAGATGCCTGCGATGGGTGGGGTGTCGTAGAGCTTCACTCCACCATGGTAGGGGTTAGCGTTTAGCTTTACCGGTGTTGGGGCAGCCCGGCGTCGTGGCGTTCACCGCGGCCGACTTCGCCGACTCGCCGTTGGCGTTGTAGGCCGCCACCGAGTAGGAGTGCGAGGAACAGGCGAGCAGTCCGTCCACAGTGGCCGAAGTGCCCGCGACGGTCTTGACGACGCCGGCGCCCTCGTAGACGCGGTAACCGGTGACCGTTCCGCTCGGCGCCGCCCAGGAAAGCGCGACCGACGTGTTGGTGACGGTGCCGATCGTCGGGGTTCCCGGGACGCCGGGCGCGCCCGGCTGCGGGTTGCCGCCCGGGCCGTCGAGGTTGACGTCGTCGGCGTAGTAGGTCCCCTGGCCGTACCAGCCGTGCAGGAACACCTCGGCCGTCGTCTGGCTCGCGCCGGTGGTGAAGGCGACGGTGAGCAGCGTGTACGCCGAGGCCGACGGGGTCCACGTCGAGGCGCCGCCGGTGACGCCCAGGTAGACGTAGTTGCCGCGCACCCACGCCGAGAGCGTGTAGGCGGTGTTCGGTACGACCGTCACCGACTGGGAGCACTTCGCCTGGTCGGAGGAGCTCGCGGCCGCGGCGAGGGCCTTCGTGCCCGTGCGCACGGGGGTCGACACGACGCTCCCGCTGCCACCGGAGCAGACCCACGGGGGCACCGAGCCGGTCTCGAAGCCGGGATTGGCGAGGATGTTGGCCGCGCTCGCGGTGCCGGGGACGGCGAGCAGGGCGGCGATGAGGATCAGGGGGACGAGGGCCGCGCGCAGGCGGGGTAAGTGCTGCACCGGGGGCTCCTTGGGAGGACACTGGCCGGAAATTTAACTGTTAAGACACTATCAGTTAAGCGTGGGCGGTGTCACTGAACGAAAGCGGGCAAGGCCGCTCGCCGTCCATAAGGGACACCGAAGCGAGGGTCGCCGCTGTTAGAGTTGCCGGGATTTCCCGGGACACGCCCATGTCCATGCCCACGCCCACTCTCACCACAGGGAAAGCCCATGAGCAAACGGCTGCGCGCCCATGCCCTCGCGACCGCCCTCTTCGTCTCCGGCGTCACCTTCGCCGTCTCGTCACCGGCGGCCGCCGACCAGCCCGTCACCTATCCCGACATCTCCACGCCGATGCCGGAGGGCTACATCTCCGACCTGGTCGTCGACGACACCCACCGCCAGATCTTCATCTCGATGAAGCAGCCCGACGCCGTCCTCGTCGCCGGCTTCGACGGAGTCATCACCGACACGATCACCGGTATCACCACACCGTGGAATCTGGCGATCGACGACGACGACTCGACGGTCTACGTCGTCCAGGGCGGCTTCTACAGTGGCTTCGGCGCGCTCGCGACCATCGACACCCAGACCCATGAGGTCGCCGATGTCGCGATGCCCGAGGACCACTGCCCCGACGGCGTGACCTTCACCGGCGGCAAGGTCTGGTACTCCTACCTGCTCTGCGACGGCTTCTACGAGGGCTCCCTCGGCAGCTATGATCCCGCGACCGGAGTCTTCACCGGAGCCGAGATCTTCGGAGAGTCCGGCGAGGTCACGGCCATGCCGGGCCGCCCGGACCGCGTGCTCCAGCTCGACCAGTGGACCAGCGACGGCCGCTTCCGCGTCTTCGACGTCTCCTCGGGCACGCCCGTCGAGGTCGCGTCGGTGGAGAAGCCGTACTGCCACGACGCCGCCCTGATCGCCGCCGGGAACCAGATGGTCAGCGGATGCGAGTACCCGCGCGGCCCGCTCGACGTCCGCAACACCGCCGACCTCTCGCCGGCCACTCCGATCGACATCGGCCAGGCGAGCGGTCCCGTGACGTCGACGGACGACGGACGATTCCTGGCCGCGGCCTTCGAGGACCCCGACACCACCGAGGCCAAGATCGCCGTGCTCGACGTCGAACATGGCGCACCCGGCGAACCGATCCGCCGCTTCGCCTTCCCCGACTACGACGCCCAGGTGGTCTCGTCATCCCTGGAGTTCGCCGCCGACGGCACCCTGTTCGCCGTCACCAGCGACCACTACAGCGGCACGCCTGATCTCCTTCGTGTCTTCGACGACGCGACCAAGTTCGCCACGTTCATCACCGTCGAGGCTCCCGAGCACATCTTGCCCGGAGACGTCGTGCACGCCACCGGAGCGCTGTCCGGCGGTCCGGGGACGGCGACCCTCCTGACGCTGAGCCGCACCGACAGGGCCGGCGTCCACGCCATGGGCGAGGTCCCGGTCGCCGCCGACGGCACGTTCTCCTTCGAGCACGATCCAGTGATCCCCGGCCCGGTCTCCTACACTCTCACCTGGCCCGGGGACGACGCCCGCGGCACCTCGAACACGACGGTCGCCGTGCACGTGAAACCGCTGCCGTTCGACGTCGACGGCGACGGCGACGCCGACCTGGTCGTCGGCGCACCGGGCGAGGACGTCGACGGCGCCGCCGACTCCGGCCTCTTCCATGTCCTGCCCGGCGGCCCCACCGGTGTGACCGGCGCCGGAAGCACCGCCTACGACCAGCGCGACCGGGCGTACCCCGACGAGAACACGACCGGCGACCGGCTCGGCCACGCGAACGCCAGCGGCGACTTCGACCGGGACGGCTACGCCGACGTGGTGGTCGCCGTTCCCGGTGAGGACTACTCCCAACCGGACGCCGGCGGTCTGGTCGTCTACTTCGGATCCGCGAGCGGTCTGCGGGCCGACACCGCATACGCCATGTCCTCCGGCCACGGCAACACGTCCTTCGCGCGCTCGCTCGCCGTCGGGGACTTCAACGGCGACGCCCATGACGACCTGGCCGTCGGCCGGCCCGACCAGTACTCCGGTTACACGCACGTGTTCTTCGGCTCCGAGGCCGGTCTGCGCAACATCGACTACGGCGTCGACTACGTCGTCCTCTACCAGGGCAGCGACGATGTGCCCGGCTCCCGGGCCGACGGGGACGGTTTCGGCCACTCCCTCGCGGCCGGCGACGTCAACGGCGACGGTCGCGACGACCTCGCGATCGGTGCCGTCGGCGACGCCGAGGAGACCGGGCTCCCCACCGGCTCGGTGACCGTCCTCTATGGCTCGGCGGACGGTCCCACCGGTGTCGGCGCCCAGCGTTTCACGAAGGAGACACCGGGCGTCCCGGGCAGTGCCGGCGGCTTCGACCCCGCGACGGGCGACGCCCCCGACACCTTCGGCAACGACGTCGAACTCGCCGACCTCAACGGCGACGGCAGTGCCGACCTCGCCGTCGCCGCGGCCGGTGCGGCGGCCGACGGCCGACGTGACGCCGGAACGGTGACGGTCCTGTACTCCGACGGCACCGCCATCGCGACGACCGGCGCCGTCGAGGTCACCCAGTCCACCTCCGGCGTTCCCGGCTCACCCAGGTCCGAAGACCGGTTCGGCGGCACCATCACCGCCGGTGACGCCGACGGGGACAGCCGAGCAGAACTGGTGGTGTACAGCCCGGGCGACACCCGCGTCACGGTCATTCCGGGCGGCCCCGGCGGCCTGGCCTTCGCGAAGGCGAAAGGCTGGACGCAGAACACCTCCGGCGTCCCCGGCGACACCGAGGCAGGCGACGACTGGGGCGGCGCGCTTCGCTTCGCCGACCTCAAGGGCGACGGCCACCTCGCGCTCGTCGTCGGCGCCGCCGGGGAGAACGTCGGCGAGGGCATGGTCACCGTCATCTACGCCGGCCCTCACGGCCTGACCGCCTCCGGGTCGAAGACCTTCGACCAGGACTCCCTCGGCGTTCCCGGCGACTCCGAAAGCGACGACCGCTTCGGCGCTCTCGGCTGATGTCGCGACGGCGGCGGGCGCGGATGCCCCCACCCGCCGCCGTCGAGACCTCCACCACACATCCGGATCCGCCGAAACGGGTACTCCTCCCCGATCCGGCCCGCGATGATGGGTGCCGGCGACGAGAGGACCGAGTGTGCACACCGAGAAGGAACTGACCGACCTGGAGCAGCGCGGCTGGCAGGCCCTGTCGACCGCCTCCACCGCGACCGCCTTCTACCGCGACGTCCTCCACGAGGACGCCGTCATGCTCTTCCCCGGTGGGATGCGGCTCGCCGGACGCGAGGAGATCCTCTCCACAATGGACGCGCCGCCGTGGGAGTCCTACGCGCTGACCGAACTGGCGGTCAGCCTGCCGGCCGACGGCGTGGGCGTCGTCGACTACGTCGTGGGCGCCGTGCGGGGCGGGAAACCCTACGCGGCCTTGGTGAGTAGCCACTACATCGAGCGCGACGGGAAGTGGCTGCTGTACTTCCACCAGCACACGCCGAAGGAGTAGACGGGGCCGCCGACGGGTAACCGGCGAACATGACCCTCATCGGTTACCACGCCAGCCACGAGCAGTTCCCGCCCGGCGAGCTCCTCGCCCACGTCCGCCGCGCCGAGGCCGCCGGGTTCACCGCCGCGATGTCCTCGGACCACCTGACGCCCTGGCTGCCCGGGCAGCGGGGCGTCGGTTTCGCCTATGCCTGGCTCGGCGCGGCGATGAACGCCACCGACCTGCCCTTCGGCGTGGTGACCGCCCCCGGCCAGCGCTATCACCCCGCCGTGATCGCCCAGGCCGGTGTGACCCTCGCCGACATGTTCCCCGACCGCTTCTGGATGGCCCTCGGCAGCGGTGAGGCCTCCAACGAACAGGTCACCGGCGACCCTTGGCCCTCGAAGGCCGACCGCCTCGCGCGGCTGCGCGAGTGCGTCGACGTGATCCGCGCCCTGTGGCGCGGCGAGACCGTGAACCACGACGGGCACGTCCGCGTCAAGAACGGCCGTGTCCACACCACCTGCGAGCGTCCGCCTGCGCTGGTCGCCGCGGCGGTCACCCCGCCGACGGCGAAGTGGGCGGCCGAGTGGGCCGACGGCCTGATCACCGTCGGCGGCACCGACGAGCAGGTCGAGCGCACCATCGGCGCCTACCGCGACAACGGCGGCACCGGCCCGGTCACCGTGCAGCATCACCTGTCGTGGGCGGCGACCGACGAACTCGCCGCACGGTACGCCTTCGAGCAGTGGCGCAACGCCGGTGTCCCGCACCCGACGTGCATGGAACTCGAAATGCCCGAGCACATCGAGGCCGCGGCGACGACGGTCCGGCCCGAGGACCTCCACGAGGCGATCACCATCAGCGCCGACCTCGGCCGCCACGCCGAGCGCATCGCCGACTACGTCCGGCTCGGCGCCGACCAGGTGCAGCTCCACCAAGTGGGACCCGACCAGGACGGTTTCATCGACGCGTTCGGCGCGGAAGTGCTGCCCGCCTTCAAGGGAGACGACCGTGGCTGAAAGCTCCATGTCCGACCTGTGGTGGAAGAACGGGCTCGTCTACGCCGTCGACGTCAAGACATTCCTCGACGGTGACGGTGACGGGATCGGCGACTTCAAGGGCCTGGCCGCCGGAGTCGACTACCTCGCCGCGCTCGGCGTCACCTGCCTGTGGCTGCTGCCGCCCTTCCCGTCGCCGTGGCGCGACGACGGCTACGACTCCAGCGACTACCTGAGCGTCGACCCTCGGGTGGGCGACCTCGGCGACTTCGTGGCCTTCACCCGCGCCGCCCGCCAGAACGGGATCCGCATCGTCCTCGACATCGCCCTCAACCACACCAGCGACGAACACCCCTGGTTCGTCGACGCCCGCAGTTCCCGCGACTCGAAGTACCGCGACTACTACGTCTGGTCCGACGAGCCGCCGGCCGATCCTCCCGAGCCGGTCCTGCCCGGCGAGCAGAGCGGCACCTACACCTATGACGAGGGCTCGGGCCAGTACTACCTGCACCGCTACCACGACTTCATGCCCGACCTGAACACCAACAACCCCGCCGTACGGGCGGAGATGTACAAGGTGCTGGGGTTCTGGCTCGCCGTCGGCGTCAACGGTTTCCGCGTCGACTCGGTCCCCTTCCTGGTCGAGGAGATCGCCGAGGAGGGCGGCGGCGAGGACTCCTCGCACGACTATCTGCGCGACCTGCGCTCCTTCATCGCGCGCCGCAGCAGCGACGCGATCCTGGTCGGGGAGGCGAACCTGCCGCTCGATCTGCTCGGCAGCTACTTCGGCGAGGAGGGCGCCGAGGAGATGCGGGTGATGTTCGACTTCGCCGGTTGCGGCGGCATGTGGGCGTCGCTCGCTCTCGGCGAGGCCGCGCCGATCGCCCGGCAGCTGCGGAAGCGGCCGACGCCCCCGCCGGTCTGCTCCTACCTGTCCTTCCTGCGCCACCACGACGAGCTGAACCTGGACCTGCACTACACCGACGAGGAGCGCGACGCCGTCTTCGAGGTCTTCGCCCCGCGCGAGGACCAGCGCGTCTACGGCCGCGGGATCAGCCGCCGGATGACGCCGATGCTCGAAGACGACGAGGCGCGGGTGCGGCTGGCCTTCTCGCTGATGTTCTCGCTGCCCGGAACCCCGACGGTGTTCTACGGCGACGAGTTCGGCATCGGCGACCACCCCGAGCTTCCCGGCCGTTTGAACAACCGCCCGCTGATGCAGTGGAACGGCCTCGACAACGGCGGCTTCACCAACGGCGAGCCGGACGAACTGATCCGCCCGGCGCTGCCCGATGGGCACTACGGGTACCGCGAGCGCAACATCGCGAGCCAGCTGTCGGATCCCGACTCGCGGCTGAACTGGTTTCGGCGCCTGGCCGCCAACCGCCGGGAGTGCGCCGAGATCGGCACCGGCAGGCAGCGGATCCTCGACTCCGGCGATCCGGGGATCCTCGCCCTGCGCTACGACCAGTTCCACTCGCTCGTCGTGCTGCACAATCTCGCCGCGGAGGAGCGCACGGCGCACCTCGGCGACGAGCTGGAGGTCGGCTGCGACGAGATCTTCGCCGACCGGCGCTACGAGGCGGTCGACACGGCGAAGGGCGAGGTCCCGATCGGGCCGTCGGGGTTCCGGTGGCTGCGCCTGCACCGCAGCGGCACGAGCACGCCGGGCGTCGACTGAGCCGCCTTCTTTTCTTGACACACGAAAGTAACTCTGCTTGGCTGCGCCTTGATCACCTTCGACGGAGGGGCCATGACGAGAATCGCCCGGCGCCCGGTGCCCTCCGGTCCCTTCGGCGAGCGCACCCGGGCCGAGATCTTCGCGCTGGTACTGACCGGCGGGCCGGTGTCGCGGGTGGAGGTGGCCGCTCGCCTGGGGCTGTCGCCGTCGACGGTCACGCGGCTGCTGCCGCCGCTCATCGAGGGCGACTACATCCGTGAGACGGGGACTTCGGCAGGCGGCCTCGGCAGGCCGCGCCGGTTCCTGGAGGTCAACGCGGGCAGGCACGTGGTCGCCGGGGTGAAGATCTCGCCGACGCACGTCACGGGGGTCGTCACCGACATGGCGGCGCGGGTGGTCGGCCGGGCGGAGGTGCCGCTGGCCGATACTCTCCCGGCGACCGCCCTCGATGCGACCGCCGGTCTGGCCCGGCGCCTGCTCGCCGAATTCCCCGCCGAAGGGGTTCTCGGGCTCGGCGTCGGGGTCGGCGGGCACATCGACCGCGAGGCGGGGGTGTGCCGGGACTCGGCGCTGCTCGGCTGGCACAAGGTCGAGGTGGCGGCTCCGCTGTCGCGGGCGACGGGCCTGCCCGTGGTCGTGGACAACGACGTCAACACGCTGGTCGTCGCCGAGCGCTGGTTCGGCGCCGGGCGCGAGGCCCGCTCCTTCGCGGTGGTGACGGTCGGGCCGGGAGTCGGCTGCGGTCTGCTCCTCGACGGCGCCATGTACACCGGCGCCACCGGCATGGCCGGCGAACTCGGGCATCTCCCCCTCGATCCGGCCGGCCCGCTCTGCAACTGCGGCAATCGCGGCTGCCTCGAAGCGCTCGCCTCCTCGCCGGCGATCCTGCGCGACCTGGAGCTCGCCGGGGTCCCCGCCGTGTCGATCGGCGCGGCCGCCGCGCTCGCCAGGGCGGGAAACCCCGCCGCCGTCGAGGTCTTCGCCCGGATGGGGGACGCGCTCGGGCGAGGACTGGCCGCGCTGGTGAACCTCCTCGACCTCGACCTGATCATCCTCGCCGGGGAGGGCGCCGCCGACCACGACCTCTTCGGCGCGGCGATGAGCGGCGCGCTGCGGGCCCGTGCCTTCTCCGACGCCGCCGAACGGCCCGTGCACATCGATCCCGCCACCGACGACCTGTGGGCGCGCGGGGCCGCCTGCCTGATGATCGGCGAGGCGGTCTCCGGGCCCTTGAACTGATGACGACGCGAACGTGAAGACGACACCGAGCAGAGAGGCACTTCTCGTGACCGCACCCCACCCGGTCCCGGCCTGGCTGGCCGACGCCGTGCTGTACCAGATCTACCCGCAGAGCTTCGCCGACTCCAACGGCGACGGCATCGGCGACCTGCCGGGCATCCACGCCCACCTCGACCATCTGTCGTGGCTCGGCGTCGACACCATGTGGATCAACCCGTGCTTCGTGTCGCCCTTCAACGACGCCGGCTACGACGTCGCCGACTACACCCGCATCGCGCCGCGCTACGGCACCGAGGCCGATCTCGTGGCGCTGGTCGAAGCGGCCCGCGAACGCGGCATCCGGGTCCTGCTCGATCTGGTCGCCGGGCACACCTCCGACGAGCATCCCTGGTTCGTGCGCTCCGCGGCCGATCCCGGCGACCACCGCTACATCTGGGCCGACCGGCAGGCGCCCGGCTTCGTCGCCTCCCCCGGTACCCGCGAGGGCTTCTACCTGCCGAACTTCTTCGACAGCCAGCCCGCGCTCAACTTCGGCTACGCACGCACGCACCCCGACGAGCCGTGGCGCCAGCCGGTCGACGCCGAGGGTCCCCGCGCCAACCGCCGGGCGCTGCGCGACGCGATGGACTACTGGCTGAGCCGAGGCGTGTCCGGCTTCCGCGTCGACATGGCCCACTCGCTCGTCAAGGACGACGCCGACCGCGTCGAGACCGGCAAGGTCTGGCGCGAACTGCGCGCCTGGCTGGACACCGCCCATCCCGAGGCGGTCATCATCGCCGAATGGAGCGACCCGGCCGTCTCGGTGCCGGCCGGTTTCCACGCCGACTTCTTCCTGCACTTCGGCGGACTCACCGACGGCCTCCCCCTGCGTTCGCTGTGGAACAACAACACCGGCACGCGCAAGGAGACATGGGGCGGCCCCCAGGACTGCTACTTCGACGCCGAGGCCAAGGGGTCGATGACGACCTTCCTCGACGCCTGGCGGCACGCCAACGACACCATCGGCGACAGCGGTTTCAGCTCGCTGCCCTCGTCGAACCACGACTTCTCCCGCCTCGCCTGCGGGCCGCGCACCGCCGAGCAGCTCGGCGGGGCCTTCACCTTCCTGCTGACCTGGCAGACCCTTCCCGCCATCTACTACGGCGACGAGATCGGCATGCGCTACGTCCCCGGCATGCCCGTCCACGAAGGCAGCGCCCTCGGCCCCCACCACAACCGCGCGGGCTGCCGCACCCCGATGCAGTGGGACGACCGTCCCAATGCCGGCTTCTCCACCGCCGACCCCGACGCGCTCTACCTGGCCCTCGACCCGGCGCCCGACCGTCCCACCGTCGCCGCGCAGCGCGCCGACGAGGGCTCGGTCCTGCACCTGGTCCGACGGCTCATCGCGCTGCGGAAGGCCAACCCGGAACTCGGCCCGAGCGGTGAGGTCGAGGTCCTGTCGACGGGCTACCCCTTCGCCTACGTGCGCGGCGGGCGCTTCCTCGTGGTGGTGAACCCCGGACGCGAGGCCGCCTCGATCGAGACGCCGGCCCTCGCGCGCGAGGCGGCACCCGTCGAGGTCGACGGCGTCTCCGTCGCGGACGGCCGCATCGAGGCCGCCGGCTTCGGTTACGGCGTCTTCGAGCTGTCGGGCTGAGTCCGGCGGCTACCATCCGTCGGTGACCTCAGACCTCGACAACGCGTGCGCCGAACTCGAAGCGGCGATCGCCGAGCGCGACATCGACGCCTTCGGACAGGCCATGGGCCTGCTGTGGAACGCCGGACAGCAGGCCCCGGCCGCCGAACTCACCGCGGTCCTCCCGCGCTGCGCGGCCATTCTCGGCAGCCTCCACATCGGCATGGGCAGCCAGCTCGCGCTGATGTGCGGCGCCTTCGCCGAACGCGGTGGAGACCCCGCGCCGCTGGTCACGCCCATCGCCGACGGCCTGCGCGAAGCACTGCGCCGCGCCCGGCTGCTCCGCAAGACCTGGCGCACCATGGGCGAACCCGGACCGCTGCCGAGCGAGGAGAGCAGCGTCGAGGAGTACGACGCGCTCGTCACCGCACTGACCGGCAAGGTCGGCGAGGACGAGGCCCGCGCGCTCGCCGAGGGCTGGGACACCCTCAACCTCTGGCAGATGCCGGCGACCTCGATCCTCCAGCTCGGCCCGGAGGTCCGCGCCGCCTTCCCCCATAAGGGGGAACTGCTCGAAGGCGCGCTGGAACTCAGCGAGGACCAGCCCGCCCTCAACTGGCTCGCGGGTCTGCTCACCGTCCTCGACGGCGAGCGGCTGCTGGTCCTGCACCGCGAGAGCGGACGCGGCTACGAGATGACCATCACCGGTCTCGGCGACAACTTCCAGCTGCACACCCTCATCGCCGACGCCCTCAGCGGCCCGGAGGAGGAGGGCCTGCTCGGCGACCTCGGCCTCGACCCGCACTGGGCCGCCGTGGCAACCGACGCGCCCGCCGAGGACTTCGGCGGCACCGCCGAGGGCCGCTTCAACCCCGCCGACGGCACCGGCGCGTGGATCTGGAACGAGGGGCAGCCCTGCGACATCCCGCTGTTCGAGGACCGCCGCGTTGTCGTCCTCGACCCGCCCGGCTACCCGCGCACCTGGAACAACGACCGCAAGTATCCGATGATGACCGCTTCGCTGACCCTCGACCGGATCCTGCCCGCGGACGAGGCCGCCGATTGGCTCGCCAAGGTCGGTCCGCCGCAGGACATCCCGCTGATCTGAGGGCGAAGGGGCGGCGCGCGGCGAGCGGGTTGTCTACAGTGGTGGCTCCCACCGCAGGAGGCCGCCCGTGTTACTCGCCGCCGACCCGGCAAAGATCCTCAAGCCGAACGTGCCCGAAGTGGCCGTCGCCCTGATCGTCTTCGGGGTGTTGTGCTTCGTGCTGATGAAGTACGTCTTCCCGAAGATGGAGGCGACCTTCGACGCGCGCGCCGACGCCATCGACGGCGGCCTCGAAAGAGCCGCCCGCGCACAGGCGGAGGCCGCGGCCCTACTGGACGAGTACCGGCGGCAACTCACCGTGGCGCGGGCCGAGGCGGCCCGCTTCCGCGAGGAGGCCCGGGATGAGGCGTACGCGCGGCGGGCCGAGATCCTCACCGAGGCCGAGGACGCGCGCGAACAGGCGTTGAGCGCCGGACGGGAACGGCTCGCCGAGGACAGGCGCGCGGTGCTGGCGGAGCTGCGCCCCGAGATCGGGGCGCTGTCGGTGGAGCTGGCCGGGCGGATCGTCGGCGAGTCCCTTGTGGAGGAAGCACGCGAGCGGGGGACGGTCGAACGCTTCCTGCGCGAGGTCGGGGCCGACGTGCAGATGTGAGTCACCCGCGGATCGCGAACACCTTCCGCTCGACGTCGACCAGGGCGGGCAGCAGCGCGCCGACGGTCAGGTCATCCTCCGCGGACACCTCGACCACCGACTCGAAGGCGCCGAAACCGTCACCGGTGACGCGCAATGTCAGACGAACGCCGTCCTGCTCCCCGATGTCGACGGTCTGCGAGGCGAGTATCTCGGCGGTGGCGGGAACGCCGACACGGTCGAGCCGGCGTTCGCGCCGTCGTCCGCGCGCGGTCGCCGCCCACAGCAGCAGGCCCGCGGGCAGCAGGAGCAGCAGAACCGCGCCGGTGACGACGTCCGGCACGCGCTCGGAGTCGGGGGCGACCACGGCCGCGCCCAGCACGACCGGACCCGCGGCGATCATGAGCAGGCAGCAGAGGTAGAGCGACCCCGCCCAGACCGGGCCCGTCCGACCGCGCAGGCGGGTCGTGCTCAAACCGTAGACGTTGCCGGACCCCGCCTCGTATGGCATGGGCGAACTCTAACGGCGACCTGCCATTGCCGCCGTGCTCGGCGATCGCGGGCGGGCCTCCGGGAGGGAGCCCGCCCGCGCCCGTTCGTCAGGCGGCCACCCTCTCGAAGGACCGGCCGAACAGGTAGTTCCCCGGAGCCTGCGGGTCGGCACTGGTGTAGTACTCGGCGATGGCGGTGCCGAGCTCGCTGACGGTGATGTGGCCGTCGCCGTCGCGGTCGAGCAGGGCGAAGGTCTCGGCGGCGTCGTCGGGCCGGACTCCGAGGACCTCGACGCTCGCGGCGAACTCGGCCGGGGCGATCCGGCCGTCGCCGTCGACGTCGAGCAGACGCACCGTCGCCTCGCCCATGGCGTGGAAGCCGGCGGCGATCTTCGACGGGTCGGCGGCGACCGCGCGCATGCCGCGGATGTACTCCGGACGGGTCACCCGGCCGTCGGCGTCGGCGTCGCACTCGGCGACGATCGCCGACCAGAAACGGTACAGGCCGTCGCGGTAGGCGGCCTGCTCAGTCTGGCCGGCGGCGGGGAAGGCGGCGAGCATACGGTCGGCGATGCGGTCGATGTCGACGCGCTCGGCCGCTCCACTCCCGTCATCGTCGAGGTGGGCGAAACAGACGGCGAACTTGCGGTCGAGCAGGTCCATGCGCACTCCATCATCGGGATGATCAGACATATCCGACAATAGAGCGCATTGCCTCTCCGTTCGGGTGACGCGCCGGGACACATCCGACGAAGATCATCGGATCCGCTGTGCGGTCAGCAACGCCGGGCCGCCGTCCAGTCGGCGAGGTCGCCGTGCGCGGCCTTGGCGGGCACCGGGAAGGCCGGCATGCCGTTGAAGCGAAGGAACCCGGCGTCGACGCAGTTGTCCCAGTCGTCGGCGGCGCGATCCTGCCACTCGCGCTCCCCCTCCCTGTTCGGGCCCCAGAAGCCGCGGTGCACGACGCGGCCGCGCCAGAGGTAGTCGATCCTTTCGACGTCGAGTTCCTCGTCGGCGAGCGGGGCCAGCCATTGCGGTTCGAGCGCCGTCAGCGCCCGGCCGGAGTCGTTCGGCGTGGTCGGCGTGGCCAGGATCGGCTCCTCGGTCTCGGGGAGCGGCATTCCCGGGGTCGCCCGTGAGCCGATGTCGATATAGGAGCGGTCGTTGCCGGTGCGGTAGCTGCCGTCGACGGCCAGCCGCCACGTGCCGTCCTCGGCGCGGTGCCACTTCTCCGGCGCGACGGGCGGGTTTCGCGCCGTCACCCGCACTTCGTCGAAGCCGTAGCGGCAGAATCGGCGTGGGCCGTCGTTGACGTCCTCGGACCAGATCTCGTCCCGGTCGCCGCCCTCGTCGAACCAGCGGCCCCAGATCGCCCGGTAGCCCGCCTCGCCGACGAGTTCCTCGCAGAAGTCGACGATGTGGTGGCTGCGGCCCAGCTGGACGTCGACGAAGGAACCGTCCGGGGCGACCTGGAACCACACCGGCACGTAGTAGGAGCCGAACGGGCCCAGCAACCGCCAGGTGATCCATTCGGCCTCGGAGGCGAGAACGTGATGACCCGGCCATGCGTGGACCCGGACGAAGTTGGTGTAGATGTTGCCCATCGGGCAATGGTGACGCGATCAGTCCACGCCGGGAGCGGTCTCCTCCCGGGCGTAGCGCTTGCCTTCCTCGGTGACCGAGACGGTGTGGACTTCCTCGTCCTTGACGGTCACCGTCCGGCCCGAGACCAGCGGCGGGTTCTTGCCGCCGAGCTCGGCGACGGCCTGCACGAACACCGGAGCCTCGAAAGGCAGCGAGCGCAGCCATTCGGGAACCGTGCGCTCCGATTCGCCGGCGCCGACCATCGCGCGCAGGACACGTGTTGCTTCCTTAGTGAGAGCCATGCCCCGATCATCGCTGCCGAGCGGGCCGCGTGGTGGTAAATGGTGGGATCGGTATCGTGTCGCGACCTCAGACCCCGGCGTCGCCGAGCTTCTCGACCATCCGCTCGGTCCCGCTCGTCCAGTTCGCCTTCAGCGCCGACACCGCCGCCGCCATGTCGCCGGCGATGATGCTCTCGGCGATCAGCCGGTGCTCGCTCGCCGAGCGGCTGATCTCCGTCTCGTCGTCGATGAGCAGGTGGACGTAGCGGCGCAGACTCGCCTTGAGCGTGGTCAGCAGGTCCATCAGCCGCTCGTTGCGGCAGCCGCCGAGCAGCAGCTCGTGCCACTCGTCGTCGCGCTGCTCGATCTCGGCCTGTGTCGCCACGGACGCGTCGAACTCCGTCGCCAGGGCCAGCAGCCTCGGGGCGGTCTCGGCGAGGTAGCCGGCGTCGGAGGACTCGAGCGCGAGCGCTTCGAGGGCCGCGACGACCGGGCACAGCTCCTGGTACTCCTTCGGGCTGACCGGCGCGAAGCGGAAGCCCTTGCCGGGCTGGCTCTCGATCAGCCCTTCGATCTCCAGCGCGATGAGCGCCTCTCGCAGCGGCGTGCGGGAGACCCCCAGCTCACCGGCGAGCTGTCCCTCGTTGATGTTCTGGCCGGCCGGGAAGTCCCCGCGGCGCAGCCTGGTCAGGACCTCGCGTTTGATCTGGTCCCGCAGCGGTCGTCGTTCGATGGGCATCGGTCACCTCGCTCCTCGGACACCGATCATGCCGTGCCCGCGCCGTCGACGGTCAGCACGGCTCCACTGACGAAGGCCGCGCCGTCGCCGGCGAGGTAGGCGATCGCCTCGGCGATGTCGCGCGGCTGCCCGATCCGGCGCAGCGGCCGGTCGGCGGCGTCGGCGTAGAAGGCCGCGGACGGCTCGCCGAGCTGGCGGGCCTCCTCGGCGAGCATCGGCGTGGCCGTGTCGCCCGGGCACACGCAGTTGACACGGATCCCGTCGGGACCGTGGTCGATGGCCATGGCCCTGGTCATGTTGACCACGGCGCCTTTGGACGCGCAGTAGGAGATCGCGCGGTCGCCGCCCTTGATGCCCCAGCCCGAACCGGTGTTGACGATGCTGCCTCCGCCCGCGGCGACCAGGTGCGGGATGGCGTGGCGGCTCATCAGCATCACGGACTTGACGTTGACGGCCATGACCAGGTCCCAGTCGTCCTCGGTGATGTCGAGGACGGTGGAGCGGCGGATGATGCCGGCGTTGTTGACCAGCACGTCGAGGCCGCCGAAGGCCTCGACGGCGGAGGCGACAGCACGCTCGCAGTCGGCGGCCCGGCCCACGTCGGCGCCGACGGCGATGCCACCGATCCCCTCGGCGACGGCCTTGGCGCCGGCCTCGTCGAGGTCGACGACGGCGACCTCGGCGCCGAGTTCGGCGAGGAGTTCGGCGGTGGCCCGCCCGATCCCGGAGGCCGCGCCGGTCACCACGGCCCGCTTGCCCTGCAAAGTGCTCATCGTTCTCCCACTCGGTACATGACGTGCCGGCGGCGGCCGGTCACGATCGGAAGGTAACCCGTCAAGGTCGCGTCGAGGTCGTCGTCGCCGGTGTCGACCAGGAGGGGCCGGCCGCCCAGGGCGGCCAGTTTCGACTCGCCGCACACCACGGCGATCCGTTCGGGGCCCACCGCGCGCAGGAGGGCCGGGGTGATCTGCTGGTTGCCGCGCCCGAAGAGGAAGCCCTGGCCCCCGATCGGGGACACCACGATCCGGGCGCGGCGCCCTTCGGTCAGGCGCAGGAGGGCGGCCGCGTCGGCGTCGGGGTCCAGGCAGACGCCGTCGGCGACGACGGTGACACCGGTCGGCGGCGCGTCGACGCCCAGCGCCCGCAGCACGCCGTGCGTGGTGGTGCCGGGGCCGTAGACGTCGACGAGCCCTGCGGTGCCCCGATCGGCGAGTTCGGCGGTGATCCCGGCGAGGTCGTCGCCGCCGGTGCGGGTGGAGCCGACCTTGCCTCGCTGGACGCGGTCGGCCAGTCGCGGCACCGACAGGAGTCCATAGAGGACGATGTCCTCGCCGTCGCGGTCGATGACCTCGGCCGCCTCGGGTTCGGCGGTGCCGGACAGGAATGCCGCGGCGACCTCGCCCGCCGCGCGCGGTGTGACGGCGTAGACCGCCGAGTGCATCTTGACCCCGGCGGGAATCCCGACGGCGGGGACGGTCTCCCCGACGGCGTCGAGGACGTCGCGGGCGGTGCCGTCGCCGCCGGAGAACAGAATCAGCCCCGCACCGGCCTTGGCGAGCGCGGCGGCGGCGCGGCGGGTGTCGTCGGCGGTCGTCCTGGGTGGACGGTCGCAGACGACCTCGCCCGTCAAGCCGCTGCCGCGCAGGGCCTCGCCTCCCATGTCGCCGGCGACGGTGAGCACGCGGACGCCCGGGCGCCGGGCGCGCAGTTCGGCGAGGGCGAGCGCGGTGCGGGCGCCGGCGCGCGGGGTGGCGCCGAGGGCGCGGGCTCGCCGCTGCGCCTCGGCGCCGTCGCTGCCTTTGAGCGCGACGGTTCCGCCGAGCCCGGCGACCGGGTTGACCACGAGGCCGACGGTGGTGTTCATGTCGCGGCGTGCTTGCGTCGGTAGGCGCGCCAGGTGACCGCCCAGGAGGCGGCGTCTTCGAGGCTCTCCTCGCGGTTGCGGTGGACGCTGGAGCGGTGCGGGGCGGTGCGCACGGTCTCGGGGTCGCTGTAGGCCTCTTCGGCGACGGCTCGCATGATCGCGAGGTATTCGTCGAGGTCACGGCGGGAGTAGGACTCGGTGGGCTCCAGTGTGGCCGGTTCGGGGACGACGTAGGGGTGGTGGCTGGTCCAGTAGTGGACGCCGTAGTCGGCGGCGCGCAGTCCGATCTCCTCGGAGTGGACGCCGGTGTCCTCGGTGAGCTTCTGCCAGGAGTAGCGGACCTGTTCGACGCGCCGTTTTCCTTCGGCGTAGGGGGCCGAGACGCCGCGGATCTTGAGCATCTGGGTCATGAGGTAGTTGTTGTTGAGCACGGCGATCTCGGCTACCTCGCGCAGTCCCTCGGCGCCGAGGCCGGCGATCCAGGCGTAGGCGCGCACGAGGTTCGGGGCGACGCCGGTGAAGGGCCGGATCTTGCCGACCGATTCGGGGCGGTCGTGGTCGAGGCGGTAGCGCTCGCCGTCGTGCTCGATCGTCGGTCGCGGCAGGAAGGGCGCGAGCTCCTCGGTGACGGCGCAGGCTCCGGCGGCCGGTCCTCCGCAGGCGTGGGGGGTGGAGAAGGTCTTGTGCAGGTTGAAGTGGCACAGGTCGAAGCCGGCGTCGCGGGCGCGGGTGATGCCCAGGACGCCGTTGGCGTTGGCCTGGTCGTAGGCGGCGAGACCGCCGACGGCGTGCACCGCTTCGACGAACTCGGCGATGCGCGGGTTGAAGATCCCGGTGTCCTCCGGGTTGGTGATGAACAGCGCGGCGGTGCGGTCGGAGACGGCGGCCTTGAGCGCGTCGAGGTCGGGGTAGCCGTCGGCGTCGGGGTAGAGGGTGATGACCTCGTATCCGGCCGTGGCGGCGCAGGCGGCGTTCGACGGGTGGGAGAAGATCGTGGTGATGACCTGGTCACGGTGGCCTTCGCCGCGCGACTCGTGGTAGGCGCGGATCATCGCGACGTTGGTCCAGATCGCGGCCGAGCCGGCGCCGGGCTGGAGCGTCACGCGGTCCATGCCGGAGATCTCGGCGAGCATCCGCTCAAGGCGCCACATGATCTCCAGGACGCCCTGCACGGTCTCGTCGTCTTGGCGGGGGTGCAGTTCGGCGAGTTTGTGGCCGCTGACGAGGCGGTCGTTGACCTTGGGGCTGTACTTCATGGTGCAGGTGCCCTGGCCGATGTCGATGTTGAGGTCGGCGCCGAGGTTCTCCTGGGACAGTCGCAGGTAGTGGCGCAGGACCGCGTTCTGCGCGATCTCGGGCAGTTCCGGTGGGGCGGTGCGCCGCAGGGCCGGCGGGAGTTCGGCGACGGCGTCGGCGGCGATGCCGGGCTCCGGCGACGGGGGCAGGACGCCCCGCTGGCCGGGCTGGGTGAGCTCGAAGACGAGCGGCTCGTCCCAGCGGGCCGCCTGGTATCGGCGCAGTGGAGGCTTGGGCGCGATCTGGCCGGTCACGCGAGGATCTCCTTCAGTGCGGCGGCCAGCCGGTCGAGGTCGGCCTGGGTGTGCAGTTCGGTGACGCAGTAGAGCGCCGACTGGCCGAGGTGCGGGAAGTCGGCGGAGAGGTCGTGGCCGCCGAAGATCCCGCGCGCGCGGAGTTCGGTGTTGACCTCGGTGACGGTGCGGCCGGTGAAGGAGACGGCGAACTCCTTGAGGTGCGTCTGCCCGAGGTGCGGAATCTCGACGCCGTCGATGCCAGCAAGGAGGTCCTTGGCGTAGCGGGCGCGGGCCATGAGGCCTTCGCCGAGTTCCCGCATGCCAGCCGGCCCCATGAGGGACAGGTAGACACCGGCGGTGATCCCCCATAGGGCGGCGGCGGTGCCGACCCACTCCTTGCCCAGTTCGCGGTGGGCGAAGGAGGTGCGGTCGTAGGCGACGTCGCCGAATCCGTACTCGCCCTCGACCGTGGTCGGGACGATCCCGAAGAGGCGGGAGGGGAACTCGGCGACGAAGCGCTCGTCGTCGTGGGTGGCGATGAAGCCGGCGTGCCCGCCGCCGTACTGGGGATGCATGCCCAGTGACTGGATGTCGCCGCAGACGATGTCGGCGCCGAAGGAGGCCGGGGTGGCCAGCACGCCGAGGCCGATCGGGTCGCAGCCGACCACGGCCAGTCCGCCGGCGGCGTGCGCGGCCTCGACGTAGGCGGGTGTCCGCGCGTCGACGACGCCGAGGAAGGTCGGGTAGTCGATGTAGACGGCGGCGAGGTCGTCGCCCTCGATCGGGCCGCCGATGGTCAGGGCGCCCTTGAGGTAGTCGGTGATCTTCGACAGGCGGTCGGGGTCGATCGGAGTGGCCAGGGCGATCCGGGTGCGGCCGGTGATGCGGCCGGCCATGCGCAGCGCGGTCGCGGTCGCCTGGAAACCGTCGTAGACGGGGACGTTGACCACGTCCATCTCCAGCAGCTCGCCCATCAGGCTCTGGTACTCCCACAGGGCCTGGAAGCGCCCGTGGTCCTCGTAGGGCTCGCCGGCGTAGGCGGTGAGGAACTCGCTGCGGGAGTTGACCTCGTCGCAGACGGCGGGCACGTAGTGCCGGTAGCAACCGCCGCCGAGGAAGCTCAGCGCGTCGCGGGTGCTGGTGTTGCGGTCGAGGAGGCCGTCGACGTGCCGAACGAGTTCGGCCTCGCCGCGCAGCGCGGGCGGCAGGTCGAGGGGACGGCGCAGACGCAGCGACTCCGGGATGTCGGCGTAGAACTCCTCGACGTCGGCAGCACCGGTGACCGCGAGCATCGCCGCCTTCACCTCGGGCACCGCGTTCGGGATGTAGGGGTGCTCCACTGGTCTCCTTCACCGTCCGTCGGAATTTTGTATTCAGAATACTCAGCCCTTGACGCGGAGGGAAGAGTGGGTTCAATATTTTGTATTCAGAATTACGGACTAGGAGCCGAACATGCCACCCCGCCCCCGCACGGCCGCCGCGCTCACCGCCGCGGCACTGGCACTCACCTCCGTACTGACCGGCTGCGGCGGCTCCGGCGGCGACGCCGGCCCCGCCCAGAACGTCGACGCCGACCAGCTCAAGGGCACCGTCACCGTCTGGTCCTGGGACGTCGCGGCCACCGCCCTCCAGCGCCTGGCCACCGACTTCCACGCCCTCCACCCCGAGGTCACCGTCGAGGTCGTCGACGTCGGCTACGACAACGCCGAGCAGAAACTCTCCGTCGGCCTCAAATCCGGCAGCGGCCTCCCCGACCTGGTCACCGTCGAGACGCAGCAGATGCAGAGCTACCTCGGCAAGTTCCCCAAGGGCTTCGTCGACCTCACCGAGGCCGCCGCGGGCTACAAGCCGGACATGGACCCGTCCAAGTGGGCCGCCTCCAGCGACCCCGACGGCCGCCTGGCCGCCCTCCCCTGGGACTCCGGGACCGCCGGACTCTTCTACCGCACCGACCTGTTCACCCAGGCCGGCGTGGACGCCGCGGCCATCGAGACCTGGGACGACCTCATCGCCGCCGGCACCAAGGTCAAGGACGCCACCGGCGCGAAACTGCTCGCCTCCGACGTCTCCGGCGGCGTCGGCCTCGTCCCCATGCTCATGCAGCAGCAGGGCGCCGGATACTTCACCCCCGACGGGAAGGTCGCCCTCGACTCCCCCGCCGCGCTGGCCGCCCTGGAGATCGTCCGCCGCCTCAACGACGCCGGCCTGATCCACAACGAGGCCGGCTGGGACGCCCTCGTCCGCGCCAACAAGGACGGCAAGGTCGCCGCCGAGGCCACCGGCGTGTGGTGGTCGGGAACGCTCACCACCGAGATGCCCGAACTCGGGGGGAAGTTCGGCGTCATGCCGCTGCCCGCCGTCACCCCCGGCGGCATCCGCACCGCCAGCAACGGCGGCTCCGGCCTCGCCATCCCCGCGCAGGCCGAGAACCCCGACGCGGCCTGGGCCTTCGCGAAGTTCGCCCTCGCCGACGCCGCCAACCAGACCTCCATGATGAAGAACGAGGGCCTCTTCCCCGCCTACCTCCCCGCGCTCGCCGACCCCTACTTCGCCCAGCCGCAGGAGTACTTCGGCGGCCAGGAGATCTACCGCCTCTTCACCGAGCAGACCGCCCAGATTCCCGCGGTCACCTACACCGACGACAACGCCGCCGCCACCGAGGCGATGAAGGCCGTCGTCTCCGGAGTCGTCCTCAACGGCAAGGACCCCGCGACCGAGCTCGCCGCGGCCGCCGGGCAGCTCGCCGACACCACCGGCAGGGAGCGCGCGTGACCCTGCTCGCCGAACCCCGCGCCCCCGCAGGCGGACGCGGGTCCCGACGCGCGCCGAGGCTGGCGCCCTGGGTCTTCATCGGCCCGGCCGCCGCGCTCTTCGCGGTCTTCTTCGCCTACCCGCTGGGCGCCAGCCTCGTCGAGAGCCTCCAGACCGACGAGCGCGGCGAGAGCGTCTGGGCCGGTCTCGACAACTACCGCCGCCTCCTCGACGACCCGCTGATCCCCAAGGCACTGGGCAACACCGCCGTCATCCTGCTGGTCCAGGTACCCCTGATGCTGGTGCTGGCGCTGCTGCTCGCGCAAGTCCTCAACCAGTCGTGGCTGCGGCTGCGCACCGGCTACCGGATCGCGTACTTCCTGCCCGCCGTGACGACGCTGGTCGCCTACGCCATCGTCTTTCGCGTCCTGCTGCGCGCCGACAACGGCGTCCTCAACCAGCTCCTCGGCTGGATCGGCCTCGCCCCCGTGGACTGGCTGCACGACCCGCTGTGGGCGAAGGTCGCGCTCATCGCCTCCATCACCTGGAAGTGGACCGGGTACAACATGGTCATCCTCCTCGCCGGGCTCCAGGCGATCCCCCGCGAGCAGTACGAGGCGGCGGCCGTCGACGGCGCGGGCCCGGCCACCACCTACCTCAAGGTCGTCGTCCCGCAGCTGCGTCCGGTGATCCTGTTCTGCCTGATCACCTCCACCATCGGCACGCTCCAGCTCTTCGACGAGCCCTTCCTGCTGACCGGCGGCGGCCCCGACAACGCCACCCTCACCCCGATCGTCTACCTCTACAAGATCGGCTTCGAGCAGCTCGACTTCGGCTACGCCTCGGCGATCGCGTGGGCCGTCGTCGCGCTCATCGGCGCGCTGTCGCTCGCCCAGTTCCGCCTGCTGGGGAGGCGCCGGTGAAACGCCTCGCGCACCTGCCGATGGCCGTCGGCGCCGTCCTGAGCCTCTTCCCGCTGTACTGGATGGTCGTCGCCGCCACCCACCGGACGGAGGACCTGTTCGCCTCGCCCCCGCCGCTCCTGCCCGGCGGAGAACTCCTGAACAACCTCGCGCGCCTTGAGGAGAGCGTCGGCTTCAGCCGCGTGGCCCTCAACTCCGTGGCCGTCGCCGTCGTCTACACCGTCCTGAGCTCGCTGCTGTCGGCGATGTGCGGGTACGGCCTGGCGAAGTACCGCTTCCGGGGACGCGGGGCGATCCTCGCGGTGATCCTGGGGACGATGATGATCCCCTTCCAGGTCCTGCTGGTGCCGCTGTTCGAGATGATGGCCTCCGTCGGGTGGATCGACACCTACCAGGCGGTCGTCATCCCCTTCCTGGCCAACGCCTTCGGAATCTTCCTGATGCGGCAGGCCTTCCTCGACTTCCCCGACGAGCTGATCGAGGCCGGCCGCATCGACGGCTGCGGCGAGGCGCGGATCTTCTACCGGATCGTGCTCCCGGCCGCGCGCCCCCAGCTCGCCGCCGTGGTGATCTTCACCTTCATCGCGCAGTGGGGCTCCTTCCTGTGGCCGCTGCTCATGCTCAACTCCGAGGAGCGGTACACGATCCCGGTCGCGCTGTCGACCATGGTCGGCCTGTCCAAGGTCGACTACTCCGGGCTCATGCTCGGCTCCTTCGCGGCCACCCTGCCGATCATGGCGGTGTTCTTGTTCTTCCAGCGGCAGTTCGTCTCCGGACTGCTCGGCGGCTCAGTGAAAGGTTGACCCACTTGGGAATCACACGCGTCCCCGGACTGCTCTACGGCGGCGACTACAACCCCGAGCAGTGGCCCGAGGAGGTCTGGGCCGAAGACGCCCGGCTGATGGCCGAGGCCGGCGTCAACATGGTCACCGTCGGGGTCTTCTCCTGGGCGAGACTCGAACCCGAGCCCGGCGTATACCGGCTCGACGGCCTCGCCAAGGTCGTCGACCTGCTGTGGGAGCACGGCATCGCCGTCGACCTGGCCACCGCGACCGCCTCACCCCCCGCCTGGTTCGTCCGCGCCCACCCGGAGGCGCTGCCGGTCACCGCCGACGGCGTCCGGCTGGAGTTCGGCAGCCGCCAGCACTACTGCCCCAGTTCCCCGGTGTTCCGCGCGGCGACCGTCGCGCTGACCGAACAGGTCGCCGCACGCTTCGCCGGCCACCCGGCGCTGGCCATGTGGCACATCTCCAACGAGTACGGCGACCACGTCACCGAATGCTTCTGCGAGGTGTCGGCCGCCGACTTCCGCCGCTGGCTCGCCGAACGCCACGGCGACCTCGACGCCCTGAACCACGCCTGGGGCACCGACTTCTGGAGCCAGCGCTACGGCTCCTTCGACCAGATCGAGCCCCCGCGCACCGCCCCGGGGCCGGGAAACCCCACGCACGCCCTGGACTGGCGCCGCTTCTCCTCCGACGCGCTGCTGGCCTGCTACCAGGCCGAGAAGGACGTCCTTGACCGGATGTCGCCCGGCGTCCCGGTGACCACGAACTTCATGAGCATGATGAAGGACCTGGACTACTGGGCCTGGGCGCGGCGCGAGGACGTCGTCTCCGACGACGCCTACCCCGACCCGGCCGATCCCCAGGCCCACGTCACCGCGGCGATGAACTACGACCTGATGCGCTCCCTCGGCCGCGGGAAACCCTGGCTGCTCCTCGAACAGGCGCCCTCGGCGGTCAGCTGGCGCGAAGTGAACGTCCCCAAGACCGACGAGCAGTACCGGTTGTGGAGCCTCCAGACCGTCGCGCGCGGTTCGGACGGCGTCATGCACTTCCAGTGGCGGGCCTCCCGGGCGGGAGCCGAGAAGTGGCACTCGGCGATGCTCCCGCACGCCGGGACCGCCTCGCGCGGCTGGGAACGGACCCTGCGCATGGGCGCCGACCTCAAGGCCCTCGCACCGGTGGCCGGCTCCCGGACCGAAGCCCAGGTCGCGATCCTGCTCGACTGGGACTCCTGGTGGGCCGCCGAGTTCGACCAGGAACAGCACCCCTCCAACCTGGTCCGGCTCCGCGAGCTGATCCGCGCCTGGTACGCGACGCTGTGGGCGGCCAACATCGCCGTCGACTTCGTCCCGCGCGACGCCGACCTGCGCGACTACCGCGCCGTACTCGCCCCGAACCTGTACCTGACGACGGACGCCACCGCCGCGTCCATCACGTCCTATGTAAACGGCGGCGGTACTTTCGTGACCGGCTTCTTCAGCGGCCTCGTCGACGAACACGACCACCTGCACGACGGCGCCTACCCGGGCGCGTTCCGCGACCTGCTCGGCCTCACCGTCGACGAGTTCTGGCCACTGCCCCAAGGCGAGCGCGTCGGCCTCGACCTCGACGGAGGCGGACACGGCGGCACGATCTGGCGCGACTGGCTGCTGCCGGACGCCGCCGAGACGATCGCCTCCTACACCACCACCGAACTGGCCGGACGGCCCGCGATCACCCGCAACCGCTTCGGCGCCGGTACCGCCTGGTACCTCTCCACCCTCCCCGACCCCGATGCGCTCGCCGCCGTGCTCGGCCGCGCGCTGCGCGAGGCCGGGGTCACGCCTGTCGGAGCGGCGCCGCCCGGCGTCGAACTGTGCCGCCGGGGCGGGTTCCTCTTCGTCCTCAACCACACCGACCGCCCCGCGGAACTCGCCGTGCCCGGCGGACCGACCGTCGACCTGCTCAGCGGCGAAGCGTTCGCCGAGCGGGTCGTGCTCGGTCCCGGCGGTGTTCGCTGCCTCGCCCCCACCGCCCCTTCCAGTCCCTTGGAGATCCCGAGATGAGACGACGCCACCTGCTTCCCCTGTTCGTCGCCGCTCCCCTTGGCACGATGGTGAGCACCGCCGCGACCGCATCGGAGCCCGTCATCGACAACGCCCACGCCCACCGTCCCGGCGACTTCGCCGACGTGCTCGACCTGCGCGGTACGCCGTCGGCGGCGCGCCCGCCGTCGAACAACCCGATCTCGGTCTTCGCCGACCTCGGTGCCTGGCACGCCTACGCCCAGCCCGCCGAGGCGCGTGACCGGGGCGGGTTCGCCGGTCCGCTGTACATCGCCGAGGAGTACCCGTGGTGGCTCGGGACGGCCTTCACCCGGCTGGTCCTCACCGACGCCGACACCGGGCGCGTGATCGACCTGGCGGCGGATCCGGCGCCGGTGCTGCGTTCCTACCCGGGTGTGCTGACGCAGTCGTACAAGGTCGACGGTGTCGGGGTCGAACTCGAACTGCGCTACGCCTCCGACCGTGTCGCGTTCGTGCGCGCGAACGTGCGCAACCACGGACGGAAGGCCCGCCGGCTGGCCGTGTCGTGGACCGGTTCCCTGCTGCGGCACGCCGAGGAGCCGGTGCGCGACGCGCCGAGGCTGGAGGCGACCGGCTCCGGTGTCGCCGTCGGCTTCGGCGTGGTCCGCTCGATGTGGAGCTTCTTCTCCACCGAGAGGATGCGCTTCGAGGTCCGGCACGGGGAGGACGTCGAGACCACTGTGGACGGTGATGCCTACACGACCACCGCGTCGAAGCCGCTGAGGCTGCAACCGGGGCGTGAGCGGGAGGTCGTGTGGACGGAGGCCTTCACCTTCGTCGACGCCGACCGCCGGCGGGCCGGGCGTGTCAGCGCGGAGGTGCTCGACCGCCCCGAGCGCTTCACCGGCCGCGGCGACGAGCGCTGGCGCGGTTACCTGCGCCGGGCGCTGACCGGCGTGCCGGCCGACCGGCGCCGCACGGCGGTCAAGGCCGTCTCGACGCTGGTCACCAACTGGCGCAGCCCCGCCGGGCGCCTGCGGACCGACGGGATCACACCGTCGATCTCCTACATCTGGTTCGCCGGGGGCCTGTGGTCGTGGGATTCGTGGAAGCAGGCGGTGGCCACGGCCCGCTTCGACCCGAAACTGGCCGCGTCGGTGATCCAGGCGCTGTTCGACCACCAGCGCGCCGACGGGATGATCCCCGACGCGGTGTTCTACAACGACCTCTCCGACGGAGGCGGCAACTGGAACGAGCGCAACACCAAGCCGCCACTGGCGGCGTGGGCGGTGTGGGAGGTATACCGGCAGGGCCGCGACCGGGAGTTCCTGAAGCGGCTGTACCCGAAGCTGGCCGCCTACCACGACTGGTGGTACGTCGCCCGTGACCACGACGGCGACGGGATCGCCGAGTACGGCGCGACGGTGGATCCGGCCAACGACACCGACGAGGCGGTCATCGAGGCCGCCGCGTGGGAGAGCGGGATGGACAACGCTCCCCGGTTCGACGTCGAGGCGGGCGTGACCGTGCTGCGCAACTCCGGTGCCGACGGTGAACTGCTCGGGTACTCGATCAGCCAGGAGTCGGTGGACCTGAACTCCTACCTGTTCGCCGAGAAGCACTTCCTGGCGCGGATCGCGCGAACGCTGGGGCACGAGCGCGCGGCCCGCGGGTACGAGTCGGCGGCCGAGGCGATCGCCGCCCACGTCCGCGAGCACATGCACGACCCCGCGACGGGGTTCTTCTACGACCGCGACATCGCCACCAAGCGTCCGCTCGTGGAGCGGGGCAAGGGCATCGAGGGCGCGATTCCACTGTGGACGGGCGTGGCGACCGGCGTGCAGGCGAGTGCCGTTCGGGAGGCCTTGGTCGATCCGGAGAGGTTCGCGACGACGGTGCCGATGCCGACGGTGTCGAAGGACAACCCGGACTTCGACCCGGTCGCCTACTGGCGGGGTCCGGTGTGGCTGGACCAGGCGTACTTCGCCATCGCGGGGCTCAAGCGGTACGGGTACGGCGCCGACGCCGACGCGCTGGCCGCCCGCCTGCTCGCCAACGCAGACGGAATGCTCACCGACCGGCCGATCCACGAGAACTACAACCCGCTGACGGGGGCGCGTCTCAACGCGCCGAACTTCAGTTGGTCGGCGTCGATGGTGCTGCTCCTCGCGCGCGGCGAGTGACCACGCGGGTGCCGCCGGGCCGGGGGACGCGGCCCGGCGGCACCGGGGGAGGTCTTGGACGACCTCCGACCGCCGACGCGTTTCGCCACCAGAGACGACGACATCCCGGCCGTCGCCGGTCCGAAGCGCGTCGGCCGAGGCCGTGAAGCACTAACCTTCGTTACGTGCTTCCCGGTGGCTTCGACGTCAGGGGTTTGTGATGGCAGGGCGGGTCGAGGGCTTCGTCGCGGACGGTTTCGAGCGCGTCGCCGACGCGTTCGCGAGCAACGTCTCCGAGCACGGCGACGTCGGCCAGTGCTGCGTCCACCTCGACGGCCGGCTGGTCGCCGACCTGCGCGCCGGGCTGCCCGACGACGCCGTCGAGGTCGTCTTCTCGGCGACGAAGGGCGCCACCGCCGCGTGCGCGAACCTTCTCGTCCAGCGCGGCCTGCTCGACCTGGACGCCCCGGTCACGCGGTACTGGCCGGAATACGGCGCCGACGGCAAGGAGGAGACCCTCGTTCGCTGGGTGCTGTCGCACAAGGCCGGTGTGCTCGCGCCCGAACCCGGTCTGACCATGGACGACCTCGGCGACTGGGACCGGATCGTCGCGGCGCTGGCGGAGCGGGAGCCGGTGTGGGTGCCCGGCTCGGCGTACGGCTATCACGCGCAGACGTTCGGCTGGCTGGTCGGCGAGCTGGTCCGCCGGGTCGACGGGCGCGGTCTCGGCCGGTTCTTCGCCGAGGAGGTCGCCGGGCCCGCCGAGGCCGACTTCTGGATCGGCTTCCCGGCCGGCGAGGAGCCCCGCCTGGCGCCCCTGTCCGCGCTGGAGGCGGAACCCCCGCCGGGCTTCGATCCCGAGCAGTTCGACATGTCCCAGTACATCGGGCCGCTCCTGATGCCGGCGACGACCCTGAACGGCGCGCTGCCCGACGACATCGTCGAAGCCGCCGCCGACCGGCGCTACCGGGCGGCGGAGCTGGGCGCGGCGGGCGGTGTCGGCAGCGCGAGAGGGCTTTCGCGCATGTACGCCTGGCTGCTGGACGAGTTCGAGCCCGGCACGGTCGCCGACATTCTGCGGCCGGACACCAGCGGACCCGACCGTGTCCTGTCCACCGACGCGATGCCGGTCGAGCAGCGGTTCGGGCGCGGTTTCATGGTGCCCTCACCCGAGGACTCCCCGACCGGCTCGGCGACCTTCGGCCACGAGGGCGCCGGGGGCACGACCGCGTTCGCCGACCCGGAGCACCGCGTCGCGTTCGCCTACGCCACGACCAGGATCATGCTCGGTGCGCCGGGCGGCGATCCGCGCGCCGAAGCGCTGATCGGCGCGGTCTACGACACGCTGCGCTGAGCGGACCGGGCCCACCGCGCGAAGGCGTCGGCGCAGGGCCGCACGCCGAAGCGGTTCCGCCGTTGGTTCAATGACCGCATGGCCAAGAAGAAACCCGCGCCCCGCCGCCGTTTCCTCGTGGTCGCACGCACCGCGTCGGGGTCCTGGCCGCACCCCGTCGAAGTGCGGGTGCATCCGGACGGCGCGAACTCCATCGTCGGGTTCTCGATCGGCCCGCATGCCGCCAACGCGGGCGGGATGGTCCACCTCTACACCGTCCTCGACGAAACGCAGACCGGCTTGAACCCGAACTTCGCGGAGGAGTTCGACGCGGCGGAGCTGCACTGGCTGGTTCCCTTGCTCGTCCGCCTCAACGCCGGCGAGGACGTCACGGATGAGATCGTGTCGGCCTACCGGGAGCGGCACGGCAGAGCACCAGAGACGGTGTTCGTGGAGCGCCGCGGTTCCTGAACGCGCGAGCTGTCCCCACTCGTCGCCGACTCTGGGCGCACCACGGCCCCTCCGGCGGCGAGAGTGGACACATGACCTTTCCCGAGACCACCGAGCACGTGACCCTGCCGCTCGATGACGGCGACGTCCACGTGTGCCTCGACGGGCCCTCCGACGCCCCCACGCTCCTGCTCATCCACGGATCCGCCTCCTCGACCAACTCCTGGGGACCGCTCACGGAGATCCTGGCGAAATCCCATCGCGTCATCCGCATCGACCTGCTCGGCCACGGCCGCTCGGCCAAGCCCGAGAACCGAAGCTACGAGCTCGCCGACCAGGCGCGCCGGGTCGGCGAGGCCATGCGCCTGCTCGGCGTCGCGCACGCGATCGTGGTCGGTCACTCCTCCGGCGGCGCCTGCGCCACCGCGCTCGCCGAGTCGCGGCCCGACCTCGTGGCCGCGCTCGTCCTCATCAACAGCGGGCCGCACCTGGAGGCGCTGACCGCTCCGCCGGTCCCGATCGCGCCCGAGCAGTGGCCGCACATGACCGACGACCACGTACGTCTCGCCATGGTCTCGGCGTTCAGCCGCCCGGGTTACGAGGCCCCGCAGGTGCTCGTCGACGACGTGCGGAGGATGACCTACCACTCCTTCGCGATGTCCATGCGCGGCGCGCGCGGATACCTGGCGCGGCAAGGGCTGCCGGACCGGCTCAAGGCCGTAGGCAAGCCGCTGCTGGTCATCTTCGGCGAGGACGACCGGCGCTGGCGGTCCTCGTCGGCCGCCGATTACCTCGGCGCGGGCGCGCGAGTGGAGATGCTGCCCGGTCTCGGGCACTCGCCGATGCTGGAGGACCCCGACCGGACGGCCGCGCCGCTCCTCGCCTTCACCGCGCTCCAGAAGCGTCCGAGCGCAACATAAGGGCGCGCTCCCTCACCCCACGTATTGACTTCGCCCCATATGGGCGATACGGTGCGCCAACGGAAAACTTACTGACCAGAAAGTAAGTGAACGCGGGAGCCGTCCCGACACGGCTCCCCACCGTGAGCAGGAGGATCCATGAAGCTCTTACGCACGATCATCGCCCTCATCGCGGCCTTACCGCTCATCGTCGCCGCGGCGGCGATGGACCGGCCCGAACCCGCGAGCGCCGACGTGACCGTCAACGCCGGTCCGCTCGTCTTCGCCGACGAGTTCAACGGCGCGGCCGGCACCGCGCCCGACTCCGCCAAATGGCGCTACGACATCGGTGGCGGCGGCTGGGGCAACAACGAGCTGGAGTACTACACCAACCGCACCGACAACGCCTCCCACGACGGCGCCGGCAACCTGGTGATCACCGCCCGCCGCAACAACCCCGGCAACTACGGCTGCTGGTACGGCACCTGCCAGTACACCTCGGCGCGCCTGCTGACCGCGCAGACCTTCACGCAGACCTACGGCCGCTTCGAGGCCCGCATGAAGCTGCCTCGCGGACAGGGCATCTGGCCGGCGTTCTGGATGCTCGGCGACAACATCGGCTCGGTCGGCTGGCCGCAGAGCGGCGAGATCGACATCATGGAGAACGTCGGCTTCGAGCCGAGCACCGTCCACGGCACCCTGCACGGCCCCGGCTACTCCGGCGGTGCCGGTGTGGGCGGCGGCTACACCCTCCCCGGCGGTCAGCAGTTCGCCGACGCCTTCCACACCTTCACCGTCGACTGGGCGCCCGGCGCCATCACCTGGTACGTCGACGGAATCCAGTTCTCCCGCAAGACCCCGGCCGACATCGGCGGCAACCAGTGGGTCTTCGACCACCCGTTCTTCATGATCCTGAACCTGGCGGTCGGCGGGAACTGGCCGGGTTCGCCCGACGGCAGCACGGTCTTCCCGCAGCAGCTCGTCGTGGACTACGTTCGCGTCAACGCTCCCGACGCCGGCGGCACCGCCGGCCGGATTCGCGGCCTGGCGGGCAAGTGCGTCGACGTGGCCTCCTCCGGCACCGCCGACGGCACGAAGGTGCAGCTGTGGACCTGCAACGGGACCGGCGCGCAGAACTGGACCTTCGCCGCCGACGGGTCGGTGCGGGCCCTCGGCAAGTGCCTCGACGTCAGCGGCGGCTCGACCGCCGACGGCACGAAGGTGCAACTGTGGACCTGCAACGGTTCCGGGGCCCAGAAGTGGACCCTGTCCGGGGCCAACGACCTGGTCAATCCACAGGCGAACAAGTGTCTCGACGTGACCGGGAACAACTCCGCCGACGGCACCGCGCTGCAGATATGGACGTGCGGCGGCACCGCCAACCAGAAGTGGTACCGCAACTGACGCACGCTGCACCGCCCGCCTTCGCGGGCGGGCGGTGCCCCACTCTCAGGCGAAGCGCCGCGCGGTCTCTTCGAGGCGGTCCCGGTGGACCGCCCACCGGCGCTCGTCGCGCGCGGGAACGTTGAGGCCGTCGCTTCGGCGGCCGACGGTCCCGCCGGCGAGCTCGCGGACGATGTCACCGTGTCGGAGTGCGCGCAGGCCCGCCGGCAGGTCGGCCTTCGCGGAGATCGTCATTCCGGCAGCCTTCCTCATCACTCGCCGAGGACCTCCGACAGTTTCGCGAAGGTCATGCCGCGCTCGCGCAGCCCTTCGACGATCCCCGGCAGCGCGAGGTGGGTCCGCGGCGCGTTCGGACCGCCGATGTGCATGACCACCACCGAACCCGGTTCGGCGCGGTTCAGCACCGCGTCGACGATCGGCTGGGACGCCTCGGCGAAGGGGTCACCGCTGACCACGTCGCCGTCGACGACGGTCAGCCCGAGCGGGCCGAGGGCCTTGAGCGCGGCCTTGTCGTGGCAAAGGCCGGGGAAGCGGAAGTAGCGGGTCTGGTTGCCGCCGAGGGCTTCGAGTGTCTCGAAGGTGCGCTCGACGTCGGCGCGCATCCGCTCGGGATCGTCCTCGAAGGCGAGCCCGTAGCAGTCGGCGGTGAAGGCCTGGTGCTCGAAGGTGTGGTTGGCCAGCTCGAACAGCGGGTTCCCGGCGATCCGCCGGGCCTCGTCGGCGTACTCCTCGGCCCACATCCCGGTCATGAAGAAGGTCGCCGGGATCTTCTCGTCCTCAAGGTAGGAGAGCAGCTCCTCGTTGTGGAAGGTCTTGACCTCGCCCGACTCGAGTTGGCCGCGCATGTACTCGGTGAGGTCGGCGTCGAAGGTCAGGGCGACCGCGTCGCCGTCCCGTGGACCGTTGTTGACCACGCGGGCCGGTTTCGAGGGGTCGCCGGCGCCGGGCAGCGCGGGCGCTTCGGAGGGGGCGGCCTCAGTGGGGCGGGCGCCGGGAGTGGCGGGGGCGCCGTCACCCGAGGCCCCCTCGCTCGCGCAGCCGGCCAGCACGGCGACCGGGAGGGCCGCGAGGATTCCGAGGGTTCGACGTCGACGCATCCCCAGATCCTGCCGCTGCGCCGGACCGCCGTTCCGTCCTAAGTGTCCAGTGGTGACGACGGTCACTCGGCCGAGGCCGCGTTCGCGGTGCCCGCGGCGGGTCACACCCGTTCACCCGGGCTGAGGAAGCGCGGCGGGGTGTAACCGTCGAAGTCCTTCGGGTCGGCGCAGCTGTGGCCGCTGCCGTCGATGCGGTTGGACAGCACGACGACCTGGTCGGTCGCGGCGGCGTTCGTCGACGAGAGGTCGCCCTCGGCGACGGTCGCCGACCCGTCGCCGGCGACCTCGACGGTCACGTCCGTGCAGGACAGCACGACGCGCTGCGCGTCGATGCCGCAGACCTGCAGTTCGATGCGTTCGTCGACGACGTAGTACCCGCTCACCGGGGTGAGGCTGAGGTGGAAGAAGACCCGGTCGCCCTCGTCGGGAACCTGCGGGTGGGGCGCCAGGCGCCAGTCGGTGACCTCCGCGACCAGGTGTTCATCGTTGCCCTCGCCGCGTGTCACGCCAACGCTCACCCCGGCCACGCCGGGGGGTTCAGGGTCGCAGTCCTGGCCGAGACCGCAGCCGCCGAGGGCGAACGCCGCGGCGAGGACGGTCGCGGGCACGACCGGGAAAAGGCGGCGCATCAAGATCCTTCCAGCGGGGGCCCGAAGACTACCCGGCCCCGGACCCCCGCCGGCCTACAGGCGGACCGCCGAGCCCGACACCCTGATGCCGCTGCCCGGCTCGGCCGGAACGGTCACCGTGATGGTGCCGGGACGGCCCATGTCGTGGCCTTGGTGCACGGTGACCGTCGCCGGAAGGTCGAGCAGGCCGAGTTCACGGAGGTAGCCGCCGAAGGCCGCCGCGGCCGCGCCCGTCGCCGGGTCCTCGACCACTCCCCCTGGCGGGAAGGCGTTGCGGACGTGGAAAACGGTCGGCGACTCGCGCCAGACGAGATGGATCGTGGTCCACTCCTTGCGGGCCATGAGCGCGGCGAGGGCGGGCATGTCGTAGTCGAGGTCGGACAGCCTGGCACGGCTCCCGGCGGCGATCACCGGGTGCCAGTTCCCCGCATAGGCCGAACGCGGCGGAAGGGCCGCGTCGAGGTCGGACTCCGGCCAGCGCAAGAGCCGCAGCAGTTCGGCGAGGTCGCGGCGGGCGATCACGACCGAGGTGGGCGCGACGCTGGTCAGTGTCGCCGAGATGGCACCGTCGCCGCCCCGGCCGGTGGCCACCGGCACATCCCCGATGCGGGTGCGCAGCAACAGGTTCCCTACGCCGTGGCGCTGGGCGTAGGCGACGGCGGTGGCGATGGTCGCGTGGCCGCAGAAGGGGACCTCGGCCAGCGGGCTGAAGTAGCGGACGCCGAGGCTTCCGTCGGATCTCGGGGTCACGAACGCGGTCTCGGAGTAGCCGAGCTCGGCCGCGACGGCGAGCATGCGGGCGGCGTCGGCACCCGAGGCGTCCAGGACGACGCCGGCGGGATTGCCGCCGGCCGGGTCGAGACTGAACGCCGAATAACGCAGGATCTCCATCAGCAGACCGTAACTACGCTGCGTGTTGACTTCATGCCCTTTTCCCCGGCGTGCCCACAGGAAGGCACTTCCGGGCATCCTGCTCACCCGAACGTATGGGATCCGCGCGACCGGGCACATGGAATCGAGGTCCGGTGTACGGCGTCACCCCGGAAAGGTCTCTCCGCACGGATGAGCCGACCGCCGGGAGAATGGATCACGCGCATTCACGCAATTCACTGAACTCACCTCGACGGGATCCCGCCACATTCCCGATCGGGCACCGGAACGTCCCTTTCGGACTGTGCAGATCACTGCTCTTTTCCGGCGCGGGATCGCCTGCGCGCGACAGCGGGGGTCGACGCCAGCTCGCCGCCGCGCCCTCCCGGAGCTGCTCACCGGCTTTACATGGTCCACAGGGGATCGATTCCCGGTGCGCCAATGGCAATCATTTCGCCGCGCACGCCAACGGTTTCATGGCGACCGGAGAATTGCCGAGTCCACCGACTCGCACGGCACGCTCGCTTTTTGCCCGAAAAGGCAGCCAAGCAGCCATGATACGCGTCGCCGAACGGAAAGTCAGGCCACGATCCGACACGTGCGCGACCGGTTCGCCGATAACCTGGGTGGGCTTTACGCAAACCTTCCGAGAAGGAGGCGCAATGAGCGTCAAACGCTGGATGTCGCGGATCGCCGTGACCCTATTGGCCGGCGCCGGCCTGGTCTTAGCCAATCAACCCGCACAGGCCGCGGTCCCCGACCGCGTCGGCTTCGCCCTGTGGTCGGGAGGAGTCGTCTCCCAGGCGGTTCCCGCCGGTACCACCGTCTCACCCGTCGTCCCCGGCCGCTGGCTGGTGAAGTTCCCCGGGCAGGGGATCTCGGGCGGCGCGGTGCACGTCACCGCCGTGCACGACGCCCTCAGTGCCCCCAACGGGCGCTTCTGTCAGGCCGAGCGGTGGGGGATGGACACCGCGGTGCCGCCCAACGAGCTCGTGTGGGTCGCCTGCTACCGCACCACCGGTGTGCTCGACCCCGTTCCCGGCTTCTCGGTGCAGTTCTCGGCGAGTTCAGGGCCCGTCGGCGGTGGGCTGTACGGGTACATGTTCAACACCGCGACGTGCGGTGTGGCCTCCACGTACAACTCCGTCGGCGCCGGTAACACGTGCTTCCACGCCGGTGCGGGTCTGTACTCGATCACCTTCAACGGCCTGGGGACGCCCGGTCCCCGCGACGGCGGTATTCAGGTGACCGCGGTCAAGGCGGGCATGCCCGCGCGATGTCAGGTCGCCAGCTGGAGCTCGGGGCCAGCGGGGCAGTCGTTCCGCATCATGTGCCGCAACCATCTGGGCGTGATGACCGATACGGCGTTCACGGCCACCTACCAGTTCAAGCGGTCGCTGTACGGGCCGGCTTTCCCGCCGAGCCGCTTCGGGTACATCCACAACGCGCCCGGCGTCGGTCCGGCGACGACCAACTACAACTCGGTCACCGGGTCCAACGGAATGGGCGGCGGCCCACCGGTGTGGACGATCAAGTACTACCAGCTCGCGACCAGCGCGCCGGGCAACTCGCAGGCCACCGCCTTCTACACCAACGGCGACAGCTTCTGCGGGCTGCACAGACCGTGGTGGTCGGCGGGTACGGACATCATCGTCGAGGTGAACTGCTTCGACACCGCGGGTAACCCGATCAACTCCGCGTTCACGAGCAGCTTCTCGTCGAGGGTGTAGGACAACGCGCGCCACCCGGGGCAGCGGGTGGTGCGCTTTCGGGCCCTCACCCGTCGACGCCTCAACATCGTGTGGGTCGCGCGCCATTTTCGCGAGAAGCACCGCGCGGGCGAGAAGTCATGGTCGTACACCGAGTCCTGGAACGGATACCTCGCCGCACGAAAGACGCCGGCACGACCGGAACGCGCGCCCGCCACCGGCGGCATCCCGCCCGCCCCTAACCCCCCGCCCCTCCCCCGAACCCCGCCTCCAGCACTTCCGTGAACGCCCCGATGGGGTCGCTCCACTCTCCGCGCGCCCAGTCCCCGTTGCTGTTCACCGTCAGCACGCGCCTTCCGTCCCGCGTCCCGTACGAGTAAGTCCACGAACCGAAGATCGCGCCGCCCATCCCCCACAGCCGCGTCCCGTCACCGAGCCGCAGTGAGGTCACCCCGAGCCCGTAGGCGGTGTCGGCGATCCAGTTCTTCGTCGGGGTCGTGGTGAACATCTCGGCCCTGCCCAGCTCGCCGGACAGCAGCGCCGCGAAGAAGCGGTTGAGGTCACCGACGGTCGAGACCATCGCCCCCGCCGCCCAGTACGGCGTCGTGTTCATCTCCGTGATGTCGTGGACCCGCGCGCCGGGCGACGGATCGTGCAGCGTCGTGTAGTGCCGGGCGTGGGGCCCGTCGATGGTCTCGTCGTCCCCGCGCGGGAGGTAGGTCCCCGACAGGCCGAGTGGGCCGGCGATGCGGGCGTCGATCTCGTCGGCGAGCGCCCGGCCGGAGGCCTTCTCGGCGATCATCCCGGCGAGGACGTAGTTGGTGTTGCTGTACTCCCAGTCGGTGCCGGGCGCGAAGGACGCGGGGTGCGCCATGGCGGCCTCGACGAGCATCCTGGGCGTGTAGCTCTCGTGCTCGCTGAGCGCGGCGGGATCGTTGGTGTAGCTGTAGATCCCGCTGGTGTGGTCGAGCAGGCGCCGGACGGTGACGCGCCAGCCGTCGTGGCCGCCGCCGGTGACCAGTCCGGGCAGCCAGGTCTCGACGGTGTCGTCGAGGCTGAGCCGGTGCTCCGCGGCGAGCTGGAGCACGACGACGGCGACGAAGGTCTTGGTGATGCTGCCGATCCGGAAGCGGTCGGCGTGTCCGCGCGGCTCGCCGGTGGCGGTGTCGGCGACGCCGGCGGTGCCCGACCAGCATGCGTTCCCGTCGCGGATCTCGGCGAGTACGCCGGGCAGTCCGCCTTCGGTGACGGCCCTGTCGAGGACGTGCTGGACGGCGTCGTGGCCGGGGACGGCCGCGGTGCGGGGCAGGGTCGCGGCGTGCCGGCCGGCGCCGGCGCGGAAGAAGGGTCTCATCGGTGCTCCTCGGTGTGGGCGGACGCGAAAAGGGCCTGGTCGTGCCATGACGGAACCGGGTGGGAGGAAAGTCCTAGGCGCCGACCGTCCGGCTCACGCGCTCGACGAGTGCGGTGGTGTCGACGCCGGCGATGGCGAGCGCGCGGGGCACGGTGCCGTTCTGGATCCGCAGGATGGCCAGGAGGAGGTGGGCCGGTCGCAGGTCCTTCTTGCGGGCGGTGGCGAAGCCGCGTTCGAGGACGCCTTTGGCGGTGGCGCCGATCTTCAGTGAGCGCTTGGGCGTGCGGGTCGGCGGCGCGAGGTCGAAGGACGCCAGGTTCACGCCGACGGTGCTGAGGCTGTGCTCGTACTCGCGGCGCAGGGCGTCGTGGACGGCCTGCCGGTCGAGTCCGGCGTCGTGGAGGAGGGGGCCGACGACGGGCTCGGGTTGTGCGGCGACGGCGAGAAGGAGGTGGTGGGCCTCGACGGCCGAGGAGCCGTCGTCATGCGCCTCCTGGCCGGCGCGGTCGATGATCGCGTGCAGGTATTCGTCGATGGGGCTCATCGTCAGCGCCTCCTGAGTTCGACGCCTTCGGCGATGAGCCGCCGGGCGTGTTTCTTGTGGACGGCCTGGCGGGTGACGCCGAGCGCGTCGGCGACCTGTGGCCAGCTCCAGCCTTCGCGCATGGCGCGTTCGACGGCGGTGTCCTCCAGGTGGTCGGCGAGGCGACGGAGCGCCGCGACGGCCGCGAGGGCGTCGGCGGTGTCCTGTACTGCGGGAGCGTCGTCGGACATGAAGCAACTCTAGTTGACTAAACGACGATAGTCAACCTGAGTTGCTCAGCAGAACGCCCTGCCGCAGGCGACTGCGGCAGGGCGGTGGAGTGTCGCGCGGTCGGCCAGTGCCGATGGCCGGTGCGCAGGGTCGGTCTAACCCCGCGAGTACTTCTCCCACCAGGTGAAGGGCACCCGGTAGCTTGAGGGGGTGTTGTCGGCGGCGTGACTGGCCAGCCCGTTCTTGCCGAAGTAGTAGTCGTGCACCTGCGCCTGGGCCTGCTTCGACAGGTCCGGGTCGGCGACCGCCACGGCGTGGATGTGGTAGGCGAAGCCCTGGTCGGGCGTGCGCAGCCAGGCCGCGAAGCCGACCTGCCGCAGCGCCTTGACCAGCTGCCAGCGCTGCGTCGTCGACAGGGAACTCACCCCGATGTCCACCACGCCGCCACCGTCGTGCGTCCCGGCCGAGTCGGGGTTGGACGACGTGTACGAGCCCTGGGTGAGGGTGATCGAGAACGACACCTTGCCGTCGGCGTTGGCGAGCATGCTCTTGGTGCGCGCGTTGACCCGCTTACCGCCGTAGCTCTCGGTCCGCGAACCGGCCCGGACGGGGTGGATCACCGTGTAGCGGTTGGCGCCGAGGCTCGTCAGCGAGGTCGCGCCGGGGAGCCCGTTGGCGTCGATGCCCGTGTACCCCAGCGACTGCTGGTAAGCGGCGTACGCCGTGATCGTCGACGTGCCATAGTGGCCGTCGACTGCGGAGGCCGCGAGGTAGTTCTTGGCGTCGAGCGCCTGCTCCACCGGCAGCACATGCGGTCCGCAGCCCGGAGTGAGTCCGGTGTCGGCCTTCGGCGGGTCGACGAGCGCGGCGACGAGCACCAGCTCCATGTCGACCGTCGCCAGCGCGGCACCCGCCGACGGCGCGGCCCAGACCGAGCCCACCGCGACCGCCGCCGCGGTGGCGGCACCACGGGTGAGAAGCCACCGTCGCGTTCGGTGATTGTCGGTGCCGGAAGGTAATTCCATCGCGTCACTCCATTCTGGCGGGTCGTGCTCCTGCGAAAGGCGCACGAATCAGTGAAATGCTCATATTGGCCCTCGCGCGATCAACTGTCCAGACTTTCGCCGAAAGGTTTCGGAATACCTGACACCAGGTGTCAGCCACCGCCCGTAGCGTTCCCCGCCGGACATCGCATCGGGAGGAACCATGACCGTCTACGAACTGCGCACCTACACGCTGCGCCCCGCCAGACGCGACGACCTCATCGACATCTTCGACGGCGAACTGGTCGAACCGCAGGAGGCGGCCGGTGCCCACATTCTGGGCCAGTTCCGCGATCTGGACGATCCCGACCGCTTCGTATGGCTGCGCGGGTTCGCCGACATGGCGACGCGACGGGAAGCACTCACGGCGTTCTACGGCGGCCCCGCTTGGAAGGCCAACCGGGACGCCGCGAACGCCACCATGGTCGACAGCGACGACGTCCTGCTCCTTCGCCCCGTCCGGCCCGGCTCCGGCATCGCGGCGCGGGGCGAGCGAGCCCCGGCAGGAGCACCGCCGCCGGGGACGGTCGTCGTCGCCACCGTTCACCACCTGACCGAGCCCGTCGACGAGGACTTCCGCGCACGCTTCGAGGCGGCTCTGCCCGTCCTGGCCGCCACGGGCGCCCGCCTCCTGGCCTACCTGGAGACCGAGTACGCGGCCAACGACTTCACCGCGCTGCCGGTCCGCACCGGGGAGCACGTGTTCGCGTGGCTGGCGGCGGAGTCGCAGGACTCGCGCTACACCGACAGTCCCGAATGGACGGTCCTGAGCTCGGCCTCGAAGCGGATCGAGCGGCTTCGCCTCGCCCCGACGGGGAGGTCGCTGATGCGCTGAGACGGCGAGCCGAGGGCGGTGCGTTGACACGGGGGCAACGCGCTGTCAATATCGGCGCAACGGAGTGGGAGCGCTCCCACACAACCGAGAGGACCCCCGGTGGACAACGCAAACAGCCGGCGCCGCGCCGGCGCGCTCGCCATCGCCGCGGCCGTCGCCTTAGCCACCACGGCGATCGCCACATCCCCCGCACAGGCCGAAGGGCCCGAACTGATCTCCAACGGCACCTTCGGCAACGGCCACGCGCCCTGGTGGGGCACCGCGAACATCACCCTCGACTCCAGCGGCGGACAGCTGTGCGCCGACATCCCCGGCGGCACGGTGAACCCCTGGGACGTCATCGTCGGCTACGACGGCGTGCCGCTCCAGACCGGCGAGTCCTACGACTTCGGTTTCTTCGCCGCGGGCGACCCCTCGAAGGTCGCGCGGGCACTCGTCCAGCTCCCCGTCGCGCCCTACACCCAGTACCTCTCGGCCGCGCCCGAGCTCGCACCCGGCGGCGCCGCCTTCGCCTATACCTTCACCTCACCGGTCGACCTGCCCTCGGCGCAGGTCGCCTTCCAGCTCGGCGGCAGCGTCGACCCGTGGCGCTTCTGCCTCGACGACGTCACCCTCACCGGCGGCGCCGAACCGCCCGTATACGAGCCCGACACCGGACCCCGCGTCCGCGTCAACCAGGTCGGCTACCTCCCCGACGGCCCGAAGAACGCCACCTTGGTCACCGAGGCCACCGAACCGCTCCCCTTCACCGTCGTCGACTCCGGCGGCCGGGTCCTCACCCGCGGCACGACCGTCCCGCGCGGACTCGACGCCAGCTCCGGCCAGAACGTCCACTCGCTCGCCTTCGACGGCCTGCGCCGCGCCGCGAGCGGCCTCACGGTCGTCGCCGACGGCGAGACCAGCCGGCCCTTCGACATCGACGCGCGCATCTACGACCGGCTCGCCGTCGACGCCCTGCGCTTCTATTACCCGCAGCGCAGCGGCATCGCCATCAGTGAGGAACTGCGGCCCGGATACGCCCGTCCCGCCGGGCACGTGGGCGTCGCGCCCAACACCGGTGACACCCTCGTGCCCTGCCAGCCGGGCGTATGCGACTACAGCCTCGACGTCTCCGGCGGCTGGTACGACGCCGGCGACCACGGCAAGTACGTCGTCAACGGCGGCATCTCCGTGCACCAGCTCATGAGCGAGTACGAGCGCGGCCTCGCCGGCCGCGACGCGACCCTGGCCATCCCCGAGAGCGGCAACGGCGTCCCCGACATCCTCGACGAGGCGCGCTGGGAGCAGGAGTTCCTGCTGAGCATGCGCGTCCCGGCCGGGGAGCCGCTGGCGGGCATGGCCCACCACAAGATCCACGACGCGGCCTGGACCGGCCTGCCGCTCATGCCGCACCTCGACCCGCAGAAACGCGAACTGCACCCGCCGTCGACGGCCGCCACCCTCAACCTCGCGGCCACCGCCGCGCAGGCCGCGCGGATCTTCAAGCGCTTCGACCGCGCCTTCGCCGCCGAGAACCTCGCCGCCGCACGCGCGGCCTGGCAGGCGGCGCTGGCCAACCCCGAGATGTACGCCGATCCCAATGACGCCACCGGAGGCGGCGCCTACAACGACGCCGAGGTCAGCGACGAGTTCTACTGGGCGGCCGCCGAGTTGTACCTGACCACCGGTGACCGGACCTACCGCGACTTCGTGCTCGCCTCGCCGCACCACACCGGCGACATCTGGCGCGACCGCGGCTTCGACTGGGGCAACACCGCCCAGCTCGGCCGCATCGACCTGGCGACCCTGCCGAGCACGCTGCCGGGCCGGTCGGAGGTCAGGCGCTCGGTTCTGCGCGCCGCCGACGGCTACCTCGCCACGCTCGACGCCCACCCCTACGGCATCCCCTACGCCCCCGCCGGGAACTCCTACGACTGGGGCTCCAACCACCAGGTCGTCAACAACCTCATCGTGCTGGCCACCGCGCACGAGCTCAGCGGCTCGAAGAAGTACCTCGCGGGCGTGCTGGAGGGCATGGACTACATCCTGGGCCGCAACGCGCTCAACGTGTCCTATGTGACCGGATACGGCGATGTGGCGGCGGAGAACCAGCACAGCCGCTGGTACGCCGACCAGCTCGACCCGGCACTGCCGAACCCGCCCCCCGGCACCCTCGCCGGCGGGCCCAACTCCAGCATCCAGGACCCGCTCGCGCAGCGCCTGCTCACCGGCTGCGCCCCGCAGTTCTGCTACATCGATGACATCGAGTCGTGGTCGACCAACGAGCTCACCGTCAACTGGAACGCGCCTCTGGCGTGGATCTCGGCTTTCATCGCCGCACGCGGGGACTGCTGACCCTCCCCCGGCCGGCGGGCGCCCGTGGCGACACGGGCGCCCGCCGTTTCGCGTCCTGCGGGGCGTACGGCCTCGCGTTACAGGGCCGGATCCTCCTGCGCGGCCGGCCGCTCCGGGAGTTCGCCGACGGGCGCCGGATCGATGTCGAGGTCGGCAGCGAGGCGGAGCAGATCGGCGCGTTCGGCCTCGGTCACCGCGACCCGCTCGGCGGCCAGCGCGGCGAGGAGGGCCTCGAAGGCCAGGCGCCACTCGCCGGCGTCGAGGTCGTCGCGGGACATGTCGATCTCGGCGGCGTCGACCCGTCCGGACAGGGAGTCGAGGAGGGCCTCAAGCGCCCTCGTGATTTCACGCACGTCCATGTGCCTCGCGTCCTTCCGGCGGATTCTTCACGACACCGGGATCTCCCCGGCGGGGATAAGCCGTGGCAACGCTGCCGTCGGTTCTGAGATAAACGGTGATCTCGACGTCTTCTCGGACACCTTTGCACTGCCAAGTGCCATTTGTGCGCTGACGCGGGGGACTGCCAGGATTTCGGCCGACATCTTTGACCAAGCGGACAATGTCCTCATCCGTCCAGTCCTTGGGGAACTCGGTCTTGGCGGGGACACCGGCGCCGGATCGATGCCCACCGCTGCCGTCGCCGTGGCCGTAGAGGATATGGACGCGCGTGCCCGGGTCCAGGACGTGCCCGGGCCTCGTCGGCGGCTGTCCGCCGAGATGCCCCACCGCATTGGCCCAGTGCCCGTGGCGGGCGGGGTAAGCGAACCGCGGGCCGTCGGCGCCCGGGGCGCGGGCTCTTCAACTGCCACCCGCGACGGCGTGCGTCCGGGAGATGGCGTCCTCGGCGGCGTCCTTGAGCCCGTCGGCCTGGCCTTGCAGCGACTCGATCAGCGCGCGGACGGCGTCGAGGCCGGAGACCGTGTTCGCGGCGCCGAGTTCCTGGGCGCCCGTCAGGGCCTCCCCTGTCGCCGATAGGGCCAGCGCCGTCGCCTGCTGCGCTTCCCCGACCCGGTCGACGACCTGCTGGAGCGCGCTGATGACCTCTTCGATCCGCGACATGCCGCTCTCCGTCCTCTAAGGACTCAGGCAGGCCAGCCTAACGGGATCGACACACGGCGTGGGGGATTCTGTCACTGATCCGATCCGTGAGTGCGTGAATGATCACCCTGCGCATGAACGCGGGGAGGCCTTCGTGGCCTCCCCGCGTCCGCTTACGAGGTCAGCGTCAGAGTGAGCTTGTCCAGCGCCACCTGGAATCCCGGGCTGGCCGGGTTGCGGCCGACGATCGTCATCGTCAGGCGGTGCGCGCCGGTCGCGAGCTGGACCGGCCCGAGCGCCACCGGTTCCAGCTTGTAGGGCGCGGAGTACAGGTCGACCGGTGCTCCGAGCGGGACGCCGTCGATCGCGAACTGCACGATCCCGTAGTCGCGGGCGTAGAGCGAGGTGGTCGACACCGAGTACTGCCCGGCCATGTCGACGGTGAACTCCAGTTCGGCGGTGTCGCCGGCCTTCCCGGCGATGAACCGCAGCTGCTTGCCGCCGGAGAAGGCCTGCGAGCAGCAGTTGTTCTGGATCGCGAAACTCGCCGTCGTGGCGATCTGTTTCATGGTCTCGCCCTCGACCGTGAGCGAGTCACCGGAGACGCCGGCGAACTCGCCACTGAGCGGGCCCTCGCGTCCGGCGCCGTCGACGGCCCGGACCTGGTAGTGCCAGGTCTCGCGCAGGGGAAGCCCGGCGTGGTCGAAGCGGGCGCCCGGAACGGTGTCGAGCAGGTTCTCCTTCGACGGCGTGAAGCCCGGCGTGGTCGAGCCGAACACCTCGTAACCGGTGACCAGCACGTCATCGGTGGCCGGCTGCCACGTCACCCGCAGCGTCGAACTTCCCTCGACGGAGACGGCCACCGGGTCGGCGATCGGCCCCGGCGCGGTACGGTCCCTGGGCAGGGTGCCGGTCAGCTTGAGATCGACGTAGTCGACACCGATCTGGAAACCCTTCGCCGCGCTGTTCTTCCCCGCCGGCGCCAGCGTGACAACATGTCCGCCCTCGGCCATGGGCACGCCGCCGAGCGTGACGTCCCCGCTGTTCGCGACGCCGCTGGGAATGTAGGCGTCGAAAGGCGAACCGAGGACGTGGCCGTCGACGGCGAGCGTCGCCTGGCCGTAGTCGGGCGCCTTCGTGAACGCGGTGTGCACCTCGTAGGTTCCTGCGGCGGGAAGGTCGAGCGCGAGGTCGGCGAAGTCCGCGGCCGTCCGGGCCTGCACGAACACCTGCCCGTGGTCCGACCAGGTGCCGCTGTAGCCGCGCATCGGGTTCGGCGTGACGACGCCGGTGTTCGACCGCACCGGCGCCAGATCCTCGGCCTCGTAGCGGAGGGTGTCGCCGGTCGTGGCGGTGACGCGTCCGCTCGGGTCGGACGCGTTGCCCCACCCGTCGAGCGCGACGACCTTGAAGTACCAGGTCTGATGCGTGCCGAGACCGTCGACGCGCAGGCTCGTCAGCGCCGACTCGCCCAGCAGCGTCCGCCGGCCCGGCTTGAAGCGCGGATCCGTTGAGCCGTAGACCTTGTAGATGTCGGGGGCGACGTTGTCGACCGCCTCGTCCCAGGTGAGCTGGATGCGGTTGAGCCCGCCGACGCCCTCGGCCGCCAGGTTCGTGACCGGTTCGGGCGCCACGCCGTCGGGCGGGTGGCCGGGAGAGGAGGCCGCGCTGCCGACCAGGACTGTCGCCGCGGTGGCGGCCGCCGCGATGTACTGCTTGACCTTCACGCCCGCACCACCCCTCCGACACCGTTCTCGACGACGAAGGTCGCGTCGGTCGAGACCGGGGCGCCCTTCGTCGACACGTAGGGCAGGATCTTCATCTCCGTGGTCAGGGTGTCCTTGCCGACCGTCGTCGCGCCGTATCCGCGCCGGAAGCTGTGGTACTTCAGGTGCGGGTTCTCCGCCTGGAGGACCGGCCAGGTCGGGCGGGCGTCGGCGCCGTCGGTCTCCGAGGTGATCGAGGTGACCACGAACTCCGCGCCGATGGAGGCCGAGGCGGGGTCGTTGAAGTTCGCCTTGATGTCGGATACGTAGTGGGCGTGCACGTCACCGGTCAGCACGATCGGGTTGCTGGTGCCGGTCGCCTGGATGTGGCTGAGCAGGCGGTCGCGGGAGGCCGAGTAGCCGCTCCAGGAGTCCATCGAGAACGACTGGGCGGTGCCGGCGCTCTCGTCGATGGCGGAGAGGAAGACCTGCTGGGCGATGACGTTCCAGCGCGCCGGCGAGGAGTCGAGTTGCCCGTAGACCCACTGCTCCTGGTCGTTGCCGAGGAACTTGCGGGCCGGGTCGCTCGCCTCGGGGCAGGTCTTGATGCCGCCCCGGCAGGCCTGCGGGTCGCGGTACTGGCGGGTGTCGAGGACGACGAAGCGGGCCAGGTCGCCGTAGTCGAGGGAGCGGTAGATGCGCATGTCGATGCCGTGCGGGAGCGTCGACTTCCGCAGCGGCATGTTCTCGTAGTAGGCGCGGTAGGCGTTGCGGCGCCGCAGCGCGAACTCCTCGTCGGTCCAGGCGTAGGGGCTGTACATGCCGGAGTAGTCGTTGAGCAGCTCGTGGTCGTCCCAGGTCGGCAGCCAGGGCGCGGCGGCGTGGACCTGCTGGACCTCCGGCTCGACCTTCTGCTGGGCGAAGCGCATCCGGTAGTCCTCCACCGACATGCACGGGTACGGCGGGGCGTAGTTCTGGCGGACGTGGTTGGTCTCGACGCCGTACTCGTAGATGTAGTCGCCGAGGAAGACGATCAGGTCGAAGTCCTCCTCGGCCATGCGCTCGTAGGCGGTGTAGTAGCCGTACTCGTAGCTGGCGCAGGAGGCGAAACCGAAGCGGAACTCCGGTGACGTGCCCGGCGCCGGCGCGGTGCGGGTCCGGCCGACCGGCGAGACGTGACCGTCCACTTTGAACCGGTACCAGTACCACGTGTGCGGGGCGAGGCCGCCCAGTTCCACGTGCACCGCATGGCCGTACACCTGCCAGGCCACGCCCTTGCCGCGGCGCACGACCCGGCGGAAGTGCTCGTCGGCGGCGATCTCCCACTCGACCTCCACGTCCCGGCTGGGCATCCCCGCGTCGGCCTCGAAGGGCTTCGGCGCGAGGCGGGTCCACAGGACCACGCCGTCCGGAGTGGGCTCGCCCGAGGCGACGCCGAGGGTGAAGGGGTAGCGGAGCTTGTTGTTGCCGGCCCACGCAAGCGCCTGCGGGAGCACGATCGCAGCAGTTCCCGCCGCGGCCGTGCCCAGCAGGATGTTGCGCCGCGTTCTATTCATATGTGATGCCTCCAGGGGGTGTGCGGCCGAGACGAGAAGGGCGCGGGCCGCGCCGGGACTCGGTCGCCAAGAAGATCGCGCTCAAGCTATCGCGAGAAGATCCCGAGGGCTAGGGGCTGATGACGATTAAACAAACGATTTCGTTATTTACGGGCTGGCAGGAAGGTTGGGGAGGGGGCGATGTCCGCTTTGGGGTGGGTCGAGGGTGCGGGGTGGGGTCTGGTGTGGACGGTTGGGTATGCGGTTGGGCGTGGGCGACGTGGGCGACACGGAGGGGGGTGGGAGGGGCGGCGCGTGGGGATGGCTGGCGTGGGGCAGGGCGGGCTTGCGGGGTCACTGGCGCGGCTGCTGGGATGCGGCCAACGTAGACGCGGGTGGAGGCTCTGCCCGCCCGGACACGTTGCGACGCAGGCGGATCGTTGCCCGCCGAACACGTGCGGAGGCTCGCAGCTCGCCAGGCCGGCCCCTCGGACGCTCAGAACGCGCCAAGGCGCGGGTTCGGCTGATGCGGCTGGCACCGGGAGCTGCGTTCGAGGCTTGCCCCGGGAGTCACCATGCCACGCGCTCCTCCGGACACGACGCCTTGCAGCTGAGCGAGCGACGGGCGCCGGCGCAGGAACACGCGGGGGCCTCTCGCCGGCGGGATCGGTGGCGGCTGGCGGCTGGCACCGGCGCGCGTCAAACGCCGGGTTCGACGAACGGGCTCCCCCGCCCGCTCGGACGTCCGCCGCGCAGGAAGAGGCCGGGCACGCCAAAAGGTGCCGGGGCAGGAACACGCCGACGCGTGCGTTCTCTCCGGCGGCAGCGGTGGGATGGCGGCTGGCGAGGGCTGCCGCCGGCGCGCGCCAGACGCCCGCCTCGACACCGGGCTCCCCCGCCCGATCGGACACTCGCCTCGCACGCGAGACACCGGGCATGCCAATGGGTTCATCCACACCCGCCCGGCCGGCGCGCTCATTCGACGCGGGCTTCGGACGCCACACGTCCGCTCGAACACGACCTCTCGTGTGCGAACCGGGCGCGCCGAACGAGCGCCTCCACGGGCCCGGGAGCGGCGCTCCTCGGAGAGGTGCGGGCCACGCGTGGGACGCGGCGGTCGCGGTCTCGCCTTCCGTGTCGGTCCGGCCGGCCGCACGTGGGAGCCGACCGGGTCGGCGGCGGTGTCCGAGACTCTCGTGCTGGACGTGGCGCACCTGCGGCCGGCATTCGTCCTGCCGGACACCAGCGGCCGGATCATCGGCGCTTCGCCGAACGACCCCGCGAGACGTCGAGCCAACCCCGCGTGAGACGCCGGGCGCACCCAACGAGCGCGCCCGGCGTCCCCTCACAGCCTCACGGCCTTGGCCTCGACCTCAGCTCAAGCCCTCTCTCGGCCTCAGCCGCAATCTCGGCCCAGACCCTCCCGCCGCCTACGGCAGCTCGTAGTCCTCGTTCAGCGCGGCGCCCCGGTCGGGCTTGTACAGGTCGAACCCGCGGGCGTCGCACTGCAGTCCACCGTTGATGCAGTGGTCGACCAGCGCTGCCTGGGTCGCCGGCTCCCAGGCGTTGAAGAAGTCGTAGTGCCAGCTGAATCCTCTCCCTGAGGCCAGCTGCACCGCCGACATGTTCCCGTCGGTCGGGAAGGCGATCTTGTACTCCAGCATCGGCACGGGAACGGGGTGGCTCGCCGTGCAGGCGCCGTTGACCGGGTAGGCCATGTGGCTCTTGTGGTCGGTGGAGTCGAGGTGCACTCCATCCCAGCAGCTGGGGGCCTGGTATCGAATGTTGAGCTGGGTCCCCGCCGGACACCACGTCGGGAAGTCCCAGTTGTGGAAGCTCTCGCCGCACTCCCAGCCCTCGACGGCGCCGGGCGCCGTGCGGAACTGGTCGATCGTCGTGGTGGGACTGCCGACCACGAAACGGATCCCGAGCGGGAAGGGCTGCACGGCACCGTAGTCGAGGATCCCCGACTTGTAGTACAGCGTCTGGTGCCAGGTCGACAGGATCGGCGTGGCGCCGTTGGTCAGCGTCGGCACCCAGTAGGCGGACTTGTCCGCCGGCACCTTGCAGCTGGTCGTCCCCGCCAGCAGCGACTCGGTGGTGCTGGAGCCGTTGGTGGTGCGGTTGCCCATGAAGGTGTGGTTGTGCGACATGCCCGGGTGCCCGGGGTGGACGATCGGGTCGTCGCTTGCAGTGTGGGTGATGGTGCAGTTGGCCTGGAACTCGTGGTGCGTGACCAGCGGGTCGGCCTCGGCCGTGGCCGGCACGGCCAGTAACGCGGCCAGCAGTAACACGGCCGACAGGACGCGGGTTCTTGTCTTCGGCATGACTCCTCCTAGTTCCCGTAAACGCCGAACTCGAACAGGGAGTAGCCCCATTCGGTCCCGCGCTGGGTCCCGGTGACGCGCACGTACCGGGCGGTGGCATTGATGTCCACGTCGTCGGCACCGCCGTCTCCGGCGGTGGTGCTGTGGACGGTGGTCCAGCCGACGCCGTCGTTGGACACCTGGATCTGGTACGACCTGGCGAAGGAGGTCTCCCAGACGAGCTGGACGTGCCGGAACGCGGTGGGCGCGCCGAGATCCACCTGGATCCACTGCGGATCCGCCCAGTCGCTCGCCCAGCGGGTGGTGAGGTCGCCGTCGACGGCCTTGCCGGGGTTGTAGTCGCCCCAGGTCTGGTACGACGAGGCGGTGGCGGGTCTGCCCCGGGCGAGGTTGGTCCCGCTGACCGGCGGTGGCACGACACGGATCGAGCGCGTCTCGATGCCGATGTTGCCCTGACCGTCGCGGGCGTAGAGGTAGACCTTCCAGACGCCGAGCATCTGCGGGGCGGTGACCGAGAAGCTGCCGTCGGCGTTGCGGACGAAGGGCGCGTCGATGAAACCGCCCGCGTCGTTGATGTACTTCGAGTTCAGCTTCACCGCATAGGTGACGGCGTCACCGTTGGGATCACTGACGTTCGCGGTCATCCGGAACTGCGAACCGCCGGCGACCGCTCCGGCCCCGGCGACGTTGAGGTTCGTGATGACCGGCGGGGTGTTGGCCGAACCCTGTCCACTGTAGAGCTGCTTTACGGCGTAGTAGGACAGGCGCTTCTGGCCGGAGGGAAGCAGGTTGAACCAGACACCGCCGAAGTCCTCTTCGAGGCCGTAGTGGAACATCGTCGCGCCCAGGGACACACCGGTGTGGCCGGTGATGCAGTTCCAGGCGCTGGTGTACCCGTCGCGCTTCTGGACGTCGGTCGGCTCGTTCGGGACCCCGTTGGCATCGTCGGGAACCTCCCACTCACCGGCCGGGCCGGCCTCGGTGACGATGTACGGCTTGGTGTAGCCGCCGTCGATCCAGGCCTGCCGTACGCCGCAGACGGCGTTGTAGGCGTTGACCGCGTACAGGTCCAGGTCGGGCGAGTTCGCCTTGTAGTACGGCCAGGCGCCGACCCAGGCGTCGGTCGAGGTGACGGGGTGGTTGACGTCGATGGCGTGGATCGCCTTGGCGGCCTCGTTGACGAAGGTCGTGTAGGCGTTGCGCTGGTTCTCCAGTTCGGCTCCGGAGTAGCAGTTCTGGAGGCCGAGGACCGACTCGTTGCCGACGTTCCACATCAGCACGCCCTGGTGGTCCTTGTAGGTCGTGACCCAGTTGCGGATCTCGCCGAGCATGGTGGTCTTGTAGGCGGTGTCGGTCACGTAGTTGACGCAGCCGCCGCTGCCGGGTCCGCCGCCCGGCTGGAGCCAGAAGCCGGCGATGACGCGGATGCCGTTGGCCTGGGCGGTGTCGAAGAGCGGACGGCTGCTCGCGTCGGTGCCCCAGGTGCGGATCGTGTTGACGCCCATGGACTTCAGGTCGGGCATGTAGCGCCCCGCGTCGGCGACCGACGGCCCCCAGGTGAGGCCCTTGATCGTGTAAGGCTGTCCGCCGACGGTGAGCTGCCAGTTGCCCTGGCTGCCGACGACCTTGACCGGGCCGGGGCCGGGGGGCTGGCCGCCGGTGGTGCCGAAGACCTGGAACTCCCAGAGGGAGTAGCCGTAGCCGGTGGCGCGGGCGGTGCCGTACATGCGCACGTGGCGGCCGGTTCCGGAGACGTTGAAGGACTGTGCGCCGCCGGTGCCGGCGGCGGTGCTGTAAACGGTGGTCCACTGTGCTCCGTCGGCCGAGACCTGGAGCTGGAAGGCCCGTGCGTAGGCGCCCTCCCAGTTGAGCGTGATCCGCTCGACCGACGCCGTGGCGCCGAGGTCGACCTGGATCCACTGCGGGTCGGCGAAGGCGCTCGCCCAGCGGGTGCCGGTGTCGCCGTCGAAGGCGGCCCGGGCGGGGGTGTAGTCGGTGTTCTCGGTGGACGAGGCGGTCGCGGGCTTCCCCTGGGACAGCAGGGAGGGCGCGGCCGACACCCGGTCGGCGACGGCGGTTAAGCAGCCGAGCAGTAGCAGGACGGCACCTAGGACGGCGGTGAGGCGCGCCGGGATGCCGGGGGACCTGGCGTTCATCGGATCTCCTGTCGGATGACTGGGAGAGCGCTCTCCAATGTGGATCCGAGTGTTCCAGTTCGATCACAGAAATGTCAAGGATTGACCGAAGACGCAACGGATCGCGGGACCAACCGTCCCTTTCGGACAGACCGAGCGCACCGGATTCGCAGGACTACGGAGAGCGCTCTCCGGCGTGCTATAAAGACAGCCATGGACGTGGAGGGCCAGACCGAACGGCGATCACCCACCTTGGAACAGGTCGCGGACGTCGCGGGTGTCTCCCGCGCGACCGTCTCCCGGGTCATCAACGGTGTCCGCAACGTCGACCCGGCGCTGGCCGCCCAGGTGCAAGACGCCATCGCCGCCATCGGATACGTCCCCAACCGCGCGGCCCGCTCCCTGGTGACCCGCCGCGCCGACGCACTCGCCCTGGTCATCTCCGGCGCCGGCGACGGCGGACCGGGCTCGATACTGGGCGACCCGTTCTTCGGCCGAGTCGCCGGCGGAGTCATCGGATTCCTTCGCCCCCAGGGCATGCACCCCGTCCTGATGCTCGCCGAGTCCGAGCCGGCCCGCGACGAGGTCGTCGAATACCTCCGCCGGGGCAACGCCGACGGCGCCCTTCTGGTGTCGACGCACTCCGACGACTCACTTCCCGCCCGCCTCATCGAGGCGGGCGTTCCGTCGGTGCTCTTCGCCCGCCCGGCCGACCCGATCCCCATCAGCTACGTCGATCTGGCCCACCGCGACGGCGGCGGACTGGCCGCCGAGCACCTGTTGCGCCGCGGCTGCCGCATGATCGCCACCATCTCCGGTCCCCGCGCGGTGAACGCCTCACAGGAACGCCTCTACGGCTTCCGCGACGCGCTCGCCCGCCACGGCCGGCCCTACGTGCCGTGCGCGGAGGGCAACTTCACCCGAGACAGCGGCGAGCAGGCCATGAAGCGCCTGCTGGCCGCCCATCCCGACATCGACGGCGTGTTCGCCCTCAACGACCTGATGGCGCAGGGCGCGATCCACGCGCTGCGCGACAGCGGCCGCCCGGTGCCCGATCAGGTCGCCGTGGTGGGCTTCGACGACAGCAGCGCCGCCGTCGAGGAGCTGCCGGAACTGACGACGGTCCGGCAGCCGGTGGAGGACATGGCCGCCGAGATGGCGCGGATGCTCCTCGACCGCATCGCCGACCCCGGCCGCGAGGTGACCTCGGTGATCTTCGAGCCCGAGCTCGTCGTCCGCGAGAGCGGCTGAGTCAGGGCAGTTCCTTCCGGTAGACCGTCGAGCCGCGCCGGACCGACATCCCCACGCGCTCGTAGAGCGACAGCGCGCCGGTGTCGGAGTGCGTCCAGAGGGTGCAGGTGCCGCGTCCTCGCTCCGCGAATCCGGCGAACGCCTGCCGCAGCAGGGATCTGGCGATGCCGCGGCCCCGGTGGTCGCGGCGGACGGCGACCCGTTCGATGTAGCCGTCGGGCGAGTCGGGCTCGTCGAGGGACAGCACCGCGCCGACCATCTCGCCGCCGGCGAAGGCGACCGGCGAGGTGTCGGGGGCGAAGGTCGAGCGCCCTACGGTGAGCGCGGCCCACTCCTCGTAGCCCTTGCGGCGTTCCTGCCACTCGTCGAAGGCGTCCTCACTGACCCGGTGGGCGTCGTGTTCGTCCCCGGTGCGGAACATGCGGATCGTGACGCCGTCGGGCGGCGGTGGCGCGGCCTCGGCGGGCAGGGCGATCTCCAGCAACCAGGCGGTGACCACCGGCTCGAAGCCGGCCGCGCGCATCAGGGCGACGGCCGCGTGGTCGGCGTCCGGGACGGTCTGCGCCACTCGCGCGGTGCCCGAACGCCGCGCCCCCGCCTCCACCCATGCGAGCAGGGAGCTCCCGATCCCCCGGCCCCGGTGTCCGGGGTGGACGTCCACTTCGGACCTGCGGTCGACCCACGCACGGGCGGCCAAGGACCCGTCGTCGGCGAAGACGAGCATGGTGTCGAGCGCCGGGTCGAGGCCCGGGCGGGCGAGGTCGGCGGCGATCGCCTCCGCGTCCGTCTCGGCCCGGCCGTGCAGCACGCGCTCGCAGTCGACGACCAGCGCGTGAATGGCGGGGACGTCGGCGGAGCCGGCGGGGCGAGATGTGTAGCCGTCGAGGGTGATCATGCGGCGAAGTGTGCCCGGCCCGTCCGCCGAAAGCTATCCTTACGCCGAAAGGCGCAACCATGACTCTTCTCCGGCTCGGCCCCGCCGCCCTCTCCCGCTCCCGCTTCGCGATCTCACCGCTCGCCGAGACCCTCAGCGCCCTCATGGCGCTGCACCGGCCCACTCCCCCGCCGTGGCTGGCGGACTGGCACGCCCGCAACCGTCCCGCATACCTCGACTGGATCGCCGCCGACGACGTCGCGGCGGGCCTCCTGTCGCTGATCTCGGCGACGAAATGGCTGCCCGACACCGTCACACCCCCGCCCACCGGCGGCATGCGCACACGCCTCGCCGACGAACTCGCCGCCGTCGCCGCGCACGACGACACCACCGTCCGCGCCACCGTCGCCGACGCGCTCGCCGCCGCCCACGGCCCGCAGACCACCGCCTGGCTCGACGCCGACGGCCTCGCCCCGCGTGTCGCCGGCATCGTCGAGGACGGGTGGACGCGTTTCGTCGCGCCCGACTGGCCGCGCCGCCGGGCCATCCTCGAACGCGACGTGATGCACCGGGCCGGGATCCTCGCCGCCTTCGGGTGGCGGCAGGCCGTCGAGGGCATGACCCGGCGGTCGACCTGGATCGGCGAGGACGCCATTCGCTTCAGCGACCAGGCCTGGCCCGATCGGCACATCTCCGGGGAAGGGCTGATCTTCGTGCCGCACACCGCCGACAGCGGTTCGTGGACCTGCGAGCGGCCCCCGCATTTCGCGCTGGTCTACCCCGCGCGTGGCCCCGCCGCCGAGGTCGACCATTGCGGCCCCGACCCCCTCTCCGGCCTCCTCGGCGCCGGCCGCGCGCGTATCATGCGCGAGCTGACCAGGCCCGCGACGAGCAGCCAGCTCGCGAGGTCGCTGGAACTGTCGCTGGGGACGGTGAGCGCACACGTGGCGGTGCTGCGCGAGAGTGGCGTGATCGCGGGGGCGAGGGCGGGGCGGAGCGTCGTGTACGCACTGACGGAGAGGGGAGAGAGGTTGCTGAAGGTCCTGGGCGCCTGACGCCTACCCGAAGGGATGCCCTCACGGGCATGGGAAGGCCGCGAGGGCGAGCGATGGTTGAGACTCCGTCGGCCCCTCGCGCGGGCCGCTCCCCGACCGGATCGAGGTGCCCTCATGGGCCAAGTCGACGTTTCCGTCCGGACCGGCCTGTCGCTCAAGCAGTGCGCGGCGGCCTTCCGGGACGGCGCCGCCCGCACGCGAGGCTTCGGAACGCTGGTGGGCGGGATGCGGGAGCAGGCCGCCGGCAACGACACGGGGTTCTTCACTCCCCAGGACCACTCGGCTTTCCCGCGCCTCGACGGCGCCGACGAGCCCGACTTCACCCTGGGTGTGCGGGTCCCCAAGCAGTTCGGCATGACCACGAGCATGACGTCGGTGCACATGTACGTGTGGGACCGGCAGGCGCACCGCGAGGTCGCCGTGCTGGCCCCGTACGGGTTCGCCGAGGGCCGCCACGCGAACAAGGTGGTCGACAAGATCCTGGACGCCTTCCGGCGGCACGACCCCGGCGCGACGGTCGCGCGCGGCTGACCTGGACCGAAGGCGGCCTCAATGCTCCAGACCCTGCGGGACCTCGCGATCAACCTGCTCGCGAGCTTCATCTTCGCGATGCTGGCCCACCTGTACCAGAAGGCGCGCAACCGGACCGAGCCCGCGGCGGCCGAGCCGTCGGCACCGGGTTCCGGCGACCGCCACGTCTCCATCCTGGCCGCCGACTCCGCCGAATTCGCCTCGGCGCGACGATTCCGGGACGACCTGGGCTCCTTCGGCATCCTGGTGGCGGCCTCGGTGACGGTCTGCGTGCCGTTCCTGCTCGGCGCGGGGCTGCTGGCGGTCGCCGACTCGCTGATCGACAACAGCGAGCTGATCACCGAGCAGATGCGCCGCGAGGGCGGCGACGGCTACGTCCAGTACTGGCTCGGGTTCTCGCTGATCTGCGCGGCCGAGATCTGCTACCTGCTGTTTCGCCCGTGGCGAGGCCGGGTCTTCGGAGTCGTGCTCGGGATCGCGCTGGCGTTGTTCCTGGTCTACTTCAGCTTCCCGGCCTCACGCGGCGCGAGCCTGTTCTGAGGGCCGTTCAGACCCCGACCCGCTCCCTTTCGGCGGGCTCGGCGCGCACCGTCAGACGTCCGGTCCGGCGCGCCCACAGCTCGAACAGCACGGTGAAGAACGGGGGAATCGAGGCGGCGAGCGCGAAGAAGGTCGTCCAGGAGAACAGTCGCCAGCGCAGTTTGAGCGCGGTGAGCAGCGTGATGACGCCGTAGGCCACGAAGGCGGCGCCGTGGATCGGCCCGAAGATCTTCACGCCGATCTCGGTGGTGGACTCGGGGATGTACTTGAAGTACATGCCGGTCAGCAGTCCGGCCCAGGTGACGGCCTCGACGACGGCGATCACGGTGAACCAGCGCACCAGTGGCTCGCGGGCGGGCGGCGTTGCGTTCGTGCTCATCGGGCGCCTTTCGTGGTGTCCGGACCGTCGGGTGAGGGTACCGAACGGTGTTCGGTGCGCCCGAGGCGCGCGGTGCGGGCATGAGGTGGGTCATTCCGTCGCCGGGACCGGGATGTTACCCACCGGTAGGCCGGCGTCGCTAGGATGCCCGCAGTCCATCCGATCTGGAGGAGAACATGCGCAATTCCGGTCGCCGCATGGCGACTTTCTTAACCGCGACCCTCGGTGCGGCGCTGCTGGCGCTGCCGGGGAGCGCGGCGGCGGCGACGCCCGACGTGGTGATCGCCGAGGTCTACGGAGGTGGCGGCAACAGCGGCGCCCCCTTCGCCAACGACTACGTCGAGCTGCACAACCGGGGCGGTTCGCCGGTGAGCCTGGCGGGCTGGTCGGTGCAGTACGCGTCGGCCTCGGGGACGAGCTGGTCGGCGGCCGCGCTGAGCGGGTCGATCGCCGCCGGCGGACGCTACCTGGTGCGCCTCGCGGGCGGCACGAGCGGTGCCGGGTCGGCGCTGCCGGCCGCCGACGCGTCGGGGAGCCTGAACCTGTCGGCGACGACCGGGAAGGTCGCGCTGGTGACCTCGACGGCGGCGCTGGGCTGCGGCTCGAACTGCGACACGGCCGCGGGCGTACGCGACTTCGTCGGCTTCGGCGGCGCCAACGACTATGAGGGCTCGGCCGCCCCCGCGGGTTCGAACACGACCTCGGTGGCGCGCACGAACGTCGCCGCCGACGGTGACGACAACGGCGCCGACTTCGCCGCCGGCGCGCCGAGTCCGCAGAACACCTCGGGCAGTGGCGGCGGCGGAGGTACCTGCGCCTACCCGTCGACACGGATCCGGCAGATCCAGGGCGCGGCGCACAAGTCACCGATGGCCGGCTCGGCCGTCAACGACGTGCGCGGTGTCGTCACCGCCGTGTCGTCGACCGGCTTCTGGTTCCAGGACCCCTGCGCCGACGGCGATCCGGAGACCTCGGAGGGCGTGCTCGTCTACACCTCGTCGGCTCCGTCGGTGACCGTCGGCGACGAGGTCGCGGTGAAGGCCACCGTCACCGAGTTCCGCCCCGGCGGGACGGCGACGACGAACCTGGCCACCACCGAGCTGACCGCACCGACGGTCACCAAGCTCGGTACGCGGGCGCTTCCGGCCGCGACGGTCGTGGGCACCGGCGGGCGCGTCCCACCGGCCGCCGTGATCGATGATGACGCCAGCGGCGACGTCGAAGTCTCCGGCACCTTCGACGCGGCCACCGACGGCATCGACTTCTACGAGTCGCTTGAGGGCATGCGGGTGCAGGTGAACAACCCCGTGGCCACCGGCCCGAGCACGTCCTTCGGCGAGATCCCCGTCCTCGCCGACGACGGCGCCGGCGCCTCGGTGCGCACGACCCGCAAGGGCATCGCGATCCGCTCGGCCGACTTCAACCCCGAGCGGGTCATCCTCGACGACGCGGTCCTGGCCGCTTCGACGCCGGCCGGCGTCAACGTCGGCGACCACTTCTCCGGCCCGGCCGTCGGCGTGCTCGATTACGCCTTCGGCAACTTCAAGCTGGAGCTGACCGGGGCGCTCACGCGCGTCGCGGGCGGGCTCACCGCCGAGACCACGGCGGCGGCGGGCACCGGTGAGGTCTCGGTCGCGGCGTTCAACGTCGAGAACCTCGACCCGACCGATCCGCAGAGCAAGTTCGACGGGCTCGCGCGGCAGATCGTCACCAGCCTCGCCGCGCCCGGCATCATCGCCGTCGAGGAGATCCAGGACGACAACGGTGCCTCCGACACCGGTGTGGTCACCGCCGGCCAGACCTTCGCCAAGCTCATCGCGGCGATCACGGCCGCCGGTGGTCCGGCCTACGACTGGCGCAGTGTCGACCCGGTGAACAACGCCGACGGCGGCGAGCCGGGCGGGAACATCCGCGTCGGTTTCCTGTTCCGCACCGACAAGGTGCAGTTCACCGGCGGGACCCCGGGCGCAGCGGCGACGGCCGTCGCCGCTTCGGCGAGCGGGAACGCCGCCGACCCGGTCGCGCTGAACGTCAACCCGGGCCGGATCAGCCCGTCGAACGCGGCCTTCAACGCCAGCCGCAAGCCGCTGGTCGGGAAGTTCACCGTGAACGGCAAGCCCTTGTTCGTCATCGCCAACCACTTCAACTCCAAGGGCGGCGACGACCCGCTGTTCGGTCGCGTCCAGCCGCCGAAGCGCAGCAGTGAGACCCAGCGCAACCAGCAGGCGCAGCTCGTCGCCAACTTCATCGCGCAGGTCCGCGCGATCGACACGAACGCGCGGGTCGTGGTGGCGGGGGATCTCAACGACTTCGATTTCTCGGCCACTGTCGCCAAGTTGACCGCGGTCGGCATGAAGGACCTCCCGGCGGCGCTGCCGGAGGCCGAGCGGTACACCTACGTCTTCGAGGGCAACTCGCAGGTCCTCGACCACATCCTGATCTCGCCGTCGCTGGTGAGCGCGGGGTATGCGTACGACGTGGTGCACACCAACGCGGAGTTCGCGGGGCAGCTGAGCGACCATGATCCGCAGGTCGTGCGGTTGAAGATCTAGCGTGGGCGGGCGCTCGCCGGGACGGCGGGCGCCCGCTTCGCACATGGGCGATCACTCTGCCGCTGGTCCGCTCATCCCGCAGCGTGGAAGCCACCTGTGGAAAACCGGTGTTCCTAGACTCGGGGACGCGGCACCGCACCGAACCTCTCCGCCAGCGCCACCGTCCGCTCGGCGGCGGCGATCATCGCGCGGTCGGCGAAGCGGCCGTCGGCCAGTACCACCGTTCCGGACCCCCGAGCGTCGGCGCCGGCCATCGCCGACAGCAGCACGCGCGCCTTCTCGACCTCGGGATCGGCCGGCCGAAAGGCCTCCGCGATGACCGCCAGCTGTTTGGGGTGGATCGCGGTGCGGCCGAGGAAGCCAAGGGCGCGGCCGCGCACACAGGAAACCGCCAGACCGTCCATGTCGGACACATTCGTGAACGCCGACATCGCCGGCGGCGCGAGTCCCGCCGCCCTCGCCGCCACGACGATCCGGCTGCGGGCGTAGACCAGTCCCGCCTCATCGGCGACGTTCAGGTCCGCCGACAGGTCGGCCTCGCCGAGGCCGATGGATCGCACCCAGGGATGGGCGGTGGCGATCTCGTGGGCCGCCTCGACGCCGGACGCCGACTCGATGAGGCAGTGCAGCTCGGGCTCGCGGACGGTCAGCTCCGCGACGCGGGCCGCCAGCTCGCAAACCTGCCCGCCCGACTGGACCTTCGGGAGGCGCAGTCCCGTCAGGCCGCGCGCGTTGGCGACGGCGGCGAGGTCGGCCCCGACGTCGGGGCCGGTCAGGTCGTTCACGCGCACCTGGATCGGCACCGCGCGCGGCTTGGCGAGATAGGCAGCGGCGGCCTCGCGGGCGGCGGCCTTGTTGGGCGCCGCGACGGCGTCCTCCAAGTCGAGGATCACCGCGTCGGCTCCCGACGCGAGGGCCTTGTCGAAGCGGTCGGGCCGGTCCCCCGGGACGTACAGCAGGGTCAGCGGCTCGCTCATATCGCGCCCCTCTCCCGCAGCCCGGCGATCTCCTCGCCCGACAGGCCCAGCTCGCCGAGGACCTCGTCGGTGTCGGCGCCGTGCGGGCGGCCGGCGAAGCGGATCTCGCCGGGCGTGCCCGACATGCGGAACAGCACGTTCTGCATGGCGACCTCGCCGAGTTCGGGGTCGGGAACACTGTGGACGGTGCCGAGTGCCTGGAACTGCGGATCGGCGATGATGTCGGGGATCTCGTACACCGGCGCCACCGCGGCCTGCGCGTCCTCGAAGGCCGCGACGACCTCGCTCGCCGGGCGCTCGGCGACCCACGCCGAGACGGCCTCGTCGAGTTCGTCGGCGTGCGCGGCCCGGCCGCTGCCGGTGGCGAACCACTCCTCGTCGACGAAGTCGGGCCGCCCGACGAGCTTGACGACGCGCTCGGCGATGCTCTGCGCGCTCGTCGACACGGCGAGCCAGCGGCCGTCGGCGGTCTGGTAGGTGTTGCGCGGCGCGTTGTTGCTCGACCGGTTCCCGGTGCGAGGCTGGACGTAGCCCAGCTGCGTGTACCAGGTGATCTGCGGCCCGAGCAGCGCCATGATCGGCTCGATGATCGCCAGGTCGACGACCTGCCCGCGCCCGGTGGCGTTCCTGGTGTTGAGGGCCAGCGAGGTGGCCAGCGCCGTCGACAGCGCGGCGATCCCGTCGGCGAGCCCGAACGGAGGAAGGGTCGGCGGGCCGCCCGGTTCGCCGGTGGCGGCGGCGAACCCGCTCATCGCCTCGGCGAGCGTCCCGAAGCCGGGACGCGCGGAGTAGGGCCCGAACTGGCCGAAACCGGTGACCCGGGTGAGGATCAGCCCGGGGTTGGCCTTCGACAGCTCCTCGTAGCCCAGCCCCCAGCGTTCCAGGGTGCCGGGACGGAAGTTCTCGATGATGACGTCGGCCTCGGCCGCCATGCGCAGCAGCACGTCGCGTCCGTCCGGTGTGGACAGATCGAGGGTGATGGCGCGCTTGTTGCGTCCCAGCACCTTCCACCACAGGCCGACCCCGTCCTTGCTCGGGCCGTGGCCGCGAGAGGGATCGGGCTTGCGGGGGTGCTCGACCTTGACGACGTCGGCGCCGAAGTCGGCGAGCGTCGCCCCGGCCATCGGCCCGGCGAAGAGGGTGGCCAGCTCGATGACGCGGACGCCGTCGAGCGCGCCGATCACTTCTCCTCCCCGGAGAGGTCGGCGGCGCAGCGGAAGCCGATCGAGGACGAGCGGGCCAGCCCGGCGCCGGGGACCAGGAACTTCACGCTCACCTCGGGTGGCTGCGGACCTCCGTCGAGGTACCAGTCGGAGCCGCCGGCGGCGTAGTCGCTTCCGCCTTTGAGGATGGTGAAGCGAGTGCGGCCGTCGGTGTGCTCGCTCTCGGTCCAGTTCCACACGCGCGGACCGTGCTGGTCGAGGAGCCCGTCCTCGGCGGCGGCCTGCCATTCGTCCTCGGTGGGCAGGCGCAGGCCGGCCCAGGCCGCGTAGGCGCGGGCGTCGTCGAGATCGACGTGGGTGACCGGGTCGTGTTCCCTTCCGGCGGGCGGGCGGCCGTCGGACCAGTGGTCGAGGAGGCGTTCGGCACGGGCGGGGCGATGGCCGGAGTCGGCGATGAACTCGGCGAACTCGGCGTTGGTCACCTCGCGGGCCGAGATCGCGTAACGCGTCAGCGTCACCGGGCGGATGAGGCTGTGGGTGTTGTGCAGGCGCGGGGGAAGCGGCTTCCACTCGTCGACGTAGGGGACCTCGCCGTAGAGGCCGGTCTCGCGCAGACGGTAGCGGACCGTCAGTTCGCGCGGACCTCCATCCACAACGGACATTCCATTGGGGACGGAATCGCGTGCGGCCTGGGGCGCCGGCGTGCGGACCGCCGAGCGTCGGGGGTAGGTCGTGTCGAGCGGTCCGGGCTCGTGGACGGGCAGGATCACCGGCACCGGGCTGGCCAGCACGGCGGCGACACCGCCCTCGGCGATCGGGCCGCCGACGGCGATGCGCCCGTCGTCGAGGGTCTTCGGCGTCAGCTCGGTCCCGGTGGTCAACTCGAACCAGCGGTGGCCGGGGCGCTCGTCGGTGACCAGCCAGGGTCCGTCGTGGGCCGGGCCGGGATTGGCGACCGTCCACAGTGGCGTGTCGAGGTGATCCCAGCGCGACGCGTACACCGAGACCCCCTCACCGGGATGGTCGGCCAGCGGCGTCCAGCCGCCGTCGCGAAGCCACGCGGCGTAACCGTTCCAGACGCGGCGCATGGCGCGCAGCAGGCCCTTGTCCCGGTCGTTCCAGCCGACCCAGGAACCGAAGACGCTCTCCCAGACCAGCATCCCGGCGCCGTTGAGCCACGCCGAGTGCAGCTCGCCGGAGTGGTCGCGATGCCAGCGGCGGGTGTGGTGCGGCATGTGGCGGGGCTCGAACCAGCGCGACCGCAGCACGCCCGGGACCTCGCTGTCGGCGAACCACTGCGCCCACGACATCGGGTGGTCGCAGACCCGCTCCAGCGGCAACCGCGACTCGCCCTCCAGCGCGACTCCGGGCCGAACGGCGTCGAGGGCCTCGCGCAGGACCGTGCCGCCCTCCTTCATCGTGTCGAGGAAGACACCGTCGACGCCCAGCCACTCCACGATCTGGGCGACCGCGGCGATGTCGTCGACCGCTTCGCGCCGGGTGCCCACATCCCAGGGGTTGTAGTCGACGAAGACCCGCACACCGCGTGCCTGGAAGGCCGCGACCAGACCGGGCAGCTCGGGCACCTGCCGGTAGAAGTCGAACTGGTTGCGGTCGTCGAGGCCGATGACGGGATAGGCGTGCCACAGCACGACGCCGTCGAAGCCGCCGAAGTCGCGCTGGGCGACCTCCAGGAACCGCTCGGGGGTGAAGCGCCCGGTCGCGTGGTCGTAGAGCAGCTCGTCCCACAGCCACGCCAGGCACACGACGTAGTTGGTGGCCACCCAGTCGAACTCGGGCCGCGCGTAGAGCTCGTCGTCATAGGCGATGCGCTCGACGGCGTCGGTCCGCCACCGGCTCAGCGCCGCCCGCCAGGCCGGCCACTCGGCCGGATCGTCCGGCGCGGCGAAGATCTTCGCGTCGTCGAGTACGCGCAGGTCGGCGCCGTCGAGGGGCACGTCCGCGGGCTTGTCGATCGGCCTCGGGACGTAGGGGTTGAAACTCACGGGTAGGTCACCTCGTACAAGTCGTCGATCTCGGCTCGGCCGGGCAGGGCGCTCGTGGCGCCGGGCCGCTGGACGGTCACGCCTCCGGCGGCACTGGCCCAGCGACAGGCCTCGGGCAGGTCGCGGCCTTCCGCCCAGGCGACCGCGAGCGCGCCGGTGAAGGAGTCACCGGCGGCGGTGGTGTCCACCACCGTCACCTTAGGCGCGGCGACGGTCTCACGACGACCGCCGCGGTCGCCGTACACCGACCCGGCTCCGCCCAAGGTGAGCACGACGTGCGGAACCACCCGCACGAGCGCGTCGATCAGTGATCCGGGGTCGGTGGCCTCGGTGTCGGCCAGCGTGCGGGCCTCTCCCTCGTTGACCACCAGGAGGTCCACAAGGGACAGGAGCTCCGCCGGCAGTTCGCGGGCGGGCGCGGCGTTGAGCACCACGCGGGTTCCGGCCTCGCGTGCCGCCCGCGCGGCCTCCAGCACCGCGAGCAGCGGAACCTCCAGCTGACACACCAGGACGGAGGCGGCGGCGATGCGGCCGCGGTCCTCGACGGTCAGGTTCCGCAGTTCGCCGTTGGCGCCCGGCGCGACCACGATGCTGTTCTCACCGGCGTCGTCGACGGCGATCAGCGCCACTCCGGACGGACCGGGAACCGTTCGCAGGCCGTCGATGTCGACGCCGGAGAGTTCGAGGGCCGAGCGCAGCTCGGTGCCGAACCCGTCGGAGCCGACCGCGCCGATGAAGGCCGTGCGGCCCCCGGCCCGCGCGGCGGCGACGGCCTGGTTGGCCCCCTTGCCGCCCGGAACGGTGCTGAAGCCGTGTCCCAGCACCGTCTCGCCGGGAGCGGGCAGGGTCGGGGTGGTGGCGACGAGGTCCATGTTGACGCTGCCGACCACGGTCACTTCAAGGCTCATGCGCCTCACTCTGCCCTGCCCGGTACCAGCGCGAGCGTCCGTGCGGCGAGCGTGTCGAAGCCGATCCCGTCAAGGCCGGGGATCGAGGTCGCCAGCCGGTTGCGCAGGGGTCGGGTCCACTCGCGGGGCAGCGCGGAGGCGCCGGTGAGCGCGCCGATGATCCCGCCGACGGTGGCTCCGTTGGAGTCGGTGTCCCAGCCACCGGTGACCACCGCGGTGATGGTGCGCGCGAAATCGCCCTCGCCGTGCACCAGCGCGGCGGTGGCCAAGGCGGCGTTGTTGACGACGTGCACCCAGTGCAGGTGACCGTGCCGCTCGTGAAGCACGTCGAGGACGCGCTCCCAGTCCTTCTCCGACGCGGCCAGCTCGCGCGCCTCCCGTACGGCGCCGGCGATGCGGCTCTCCGGTGGCAGGACGGCGATCCCGGCATCGAGTACCTCGTCCACACGGGACGCGACGACGGCCGCCGCGCCCATGGCCGCGGCGAACATGGCGCCGTAGACACCGTTGCGGACGTGGCTGACGACGGCGTCGCGGTGGGCGAGTTCGGCGGCGAGGGCCACGTCGCCGGGGTGCGCCCAGCCGTATAGGTCGGTGCGGATCTGCGCGCCGATCCATTCCCGGAAGGGGTTGTGGCGGGTCGCGGTCACCGGCGGGACGAGACCGAGGAGCAGGTTGCGGTAGGCGACCCGTTCGGCGGTGAAGGTCCGCCCGGCGGGGAGCAGGTCGAGCCAGGAGGCGGCGACGTGCTCGCTCGTCAGATCGGCGCCGTGCTGTTCGAGGAGCAGCAGGGCCATCAGCGGGTAGTTGAGGTCGTCGTCCTCGGGCATCCCGTCGATGTTCTCGACGAGGCTGGTCGCTTTGCTGCGACGGTTCCACGGGCGCCGGGCGGCGACGTCGTCGGCGAGTCCACGCGCGGTGAAGTACCCGCTCAGCGGCCAGGTGCCGGTCGAGTGGAGGATCTCGGCGATCCCCTCGCGCGGCAGCCCCTCGACGGGTTTGCCGAGCACGCAGCCGGCCGCGCGGCCGAGCCAGGCACCGTGGAGCCGCTCGCGCAGCGCCTCGGTGTCCGGCACACCGGGCAGGCCCCACGTGGCGGGCCAGTGCGCCCGGACCCCGTCGAGGTCGGCGGGCTCGGCCGCCGGGTCGGGGCCCGGCAGCGCGTCGAGCTCGTCGAGCAGCCGGTGGGCGAGGGCCCGCAGGTCCTCGCCCGCCTGCTCGGGTGAGGCGCCCTTGGCGGGCGGCGCGCCCGCGCCACCCGCGTCGAGCCAGCGCCGCTCGATGTCGTCGACCGGTCTGCCTTCGAGCCTGGCCGCGATCAGTTCGTGCGGTACCAGGTCCTCGGGCTGCACCCAGGTGATCCTCAACGCTCCCCCACCGTGTCGGCCAGCGCCGCGAAACGGCCCGCGCGCTCACGCCAGCGGCGCTCGTCGGCGGCGAAGATCTCCCCGGCGACCTCGGCGAGCGTGACCGCGGGTGCGACGAGGTCGACCCGGCTGGCGGCGGCGACCTTGTCGGACCAGTCGCCGGGAACGGCCTTGGCACCGCCCAGGGCGCCGGCGATGGCGCCGGCCATCGTCGCGGTCGAGTCGGCGTCGCGGCCGTAGTTGACCGATCCGAGGACGGCCTTGGCGTAGTCGCCGTCGGCGATCAGGAGCATCCCGAGTGCGGCGGGAAGTTCCTCGATGGTGTGCAGCCGGCTGGGGCGGCGGGCGCCGAGGCCGGGGTTGCGGTACTCCTCGCCGACGGTGTCGAAGGGCGCGATGGCCCGGCGCAGGTCGTCGATGGAGGCGAGGCAGTCGTTCTTGCCGCGCACGGCGTCGCGGACGGCCTCGATGGCCGCGCGGGTGCCGTCCTTGGCGACCGAGAGGGCCGCGGCGACGACGGACTCGGCGTCGGCGCCGGGTGTCATGGCCTCGGCGACGGCGGCGGCGAACACGCCGGCGGCCTCGCGCCCGTAGCTGGCCTGGTGCGCGCCGGCGATCTCGATCGCCTCGACGTAAGCCCCGGCGGGGTTGCCGGCGTTGACGATCCCGACCGGCGCCATGTACATCGCCGCACCGCAGTTGACGATGTTCCCGACGCCGGCCTCACGGGGGTCGGCGTGTGCGTGGAACAGGCGGGCGACGAGGTGGCGCTCGGCGAGGGCGAGCCGGTGCAGGGTGACCGCCTCGCGTTCCATGTCGGGGATGTAGACGCGGTGGCCGATGAGGTCGGGGACCAGGTGGTCGGCGATGTCGAAGGCGTCGAGGTGGTCGCGGCGGTGCGCGTACACGCGGATCAGCGCGTGGGTCATCAAGGTGTCGTCGGTGATGTGACCGTCGCCCTTGTGGTACGGCGCGGTGGGCCTCGCCGTCCGCCAGTCCTCGTGGAAGGGGCCGACGACGCCGTCGACCCATCCGCCGAAGCGGGCCTTGATCTGTTCGGGGAGGGCGCCTTCGGTGGCGCCGCCGAGGGCATCGCCCACGGCGGCGCCGACGAGGCAGCCGGTCGACCTGTCCACCAGTACGGCAGTGGTCACGATGCGTTCCCTCCAAAGGGGACGGTGGGCTGACTCACGGAACGGGTTGGTGCGGGGGTCATCGGATGATGCCCTCGCCACCTTCGACGAGTCTCTTGCCGAGTTCGTCGAGGGTGATCGTGTCGGCGAAGTACTCCTGGAAGGCCGGGGTGGCGATCTTGGACTTCCACTCGGAGAACTCCGGGACGGTCTGGAAGGGCGCCAGGACCAGCGAGTTGGCGCTGGCGACCGCGACGTCCCAGCCGTCCTTACCGCCGGTCGAGGCGACCAGTTCCTCGCCGGCCTTCTTGCCGGTCGGGATCAGCCAGTCGCCCTTGGCCAGTTCGGCCTGGTTGGTGGGGTTGAGGAAGTCGGCCATGAACCGCATGGCCTCCTCCTGGTGCTCCGACTGGGCGGAGATCGACAGGGTCTGCGGGTTGGCCGCCTGGTTCTGGCTCAGGCCCTTAAGCGGCGGGAGGGTGACCCACTCGAAGCCTTCGGGGGCCTGCTCGACCATCTGCTGGCGCAGGTAGATCGAGCCGGGGAGCATGGCGTACTTGCCGCCGAAGAAGCCCGGCAGCGGGTCGGTGCCGCCCATGCCGAGGGCGTCGGGCGCGGCCGACTTGTCGGTGTAGACCATGTCGTGGATGCGGCGCGGGACCTCTTGCTCAGCGGCGCCCCAGACGACGGAGTTCTTGCCGTCGGCGTTCTGGAAGTACTTGCCGTCGTAGTTGAGGCCGAGGTTGAGCACCCGGTTGACCGGCTGCTTGAGCGGCCAGGCGGTGCCGAAGGTGTCGCCCTCGGTCAGCTTCTTGGCGTTGGCCGCGAACTCGTCCCAGGTCCAGGGCGCGTCCGTGGTCGGCACGGGGATGCCGGCCTCGTCGAGGAGCGTCTTGTTGGCGATGACGACCTGCGACTCGAGCAGGAAGGGAACGCCGAAGACGGCGCCCTCGGGGGTGGTGACGGTGTCCCAGACGTTCTGGCCGATCTCGCCCTTCAGCTCGGCCGGCACCAGGTCCTTGAGGTCGGCGAGGTAGTTCATCTGCGCGAACTGCCCGGACAGGGCCGCCTCGTAGTGGATGATGTCGGGCGCGTCGCCGCCCTCGAAGGAGGTGAGGAGCTGGTCGTGGACGGAGTCCCAGCTGCCCTGTACGTACTCGATCTGGATGTCGCTGTGGGCGGCGTTCCAGTCGTTGACGAGCTTCTGGTTGGCCGCGACCGAGGCTTCCTGCCAGGCGAGGCTCAAGAACCGCAGCTTGACGGGGCCGTCGGCCGAGTCTTCGCCGCTGCCGCAAGCGGTCAGCGAACCGACCGCCATGGTGGCGGCCAGGGCCACCGCCGCGACTCTGCGGGGGGTGAGGCGCTTCATTGCGAACTCCTTGGATGTCACTTTCGGGGGTGGTGGGTCAGCCTTTGACGGCACCGGCGAGGCCGCCGGAGGTGAGGCGCCGTTGCAGGAAGGCGAAGAAGATCAGGCTCGGGATGGTGGCCATGAGCGATCCGGCCGCCAGCGGTCCGAGCCGAGCGATGCCCTCGATGCCCACGAACTTCGCCAGTTCCAGCGGGAGCGTGGCCAGCTCGGGACGTTTGAGCAGCACCAGGGCGAAGAAGAACTCGTTCCAGGAGCTGATGAAGGCGAACAGGGTCACCGCGACGACGCCGGGCGCCAGCAGCGGCGCGACGATGCGCACCAGGGTCTGGAACTTCGAGGCGCCGTCCATCGCGGCGGCCTCCTCGAGTTCGCGCGGGATGCCGCGCACGAAGCCCTGGAGCATCCACAGCGCGAAGGGCAGCGACCAGGTCACGTAGACCAGGACGAGGCCGAAGAGGCTGTTGGTCAGGCCCGCGCCCTTGAGGATGATGAACAGCGGGATGACCAGCAGGATGAACGGGAACAGCTGGGACAGCAGGATCCAGGCGGTCGCCACGGTGTTGACCTTGCTGCGCACGCGGGCCAGCGCGTATGCGGCCGGCAGCGCGATGACCACCGTCAGGACCGCCGCGCCGACCGAGACCTGGAGGCTGTTCCAGGCCGCGCGCGCGAGGTGCTGCTGGGTGAACGCGGTCGTGTAGTTGTCGAGGGTCGGGTCGCGCGGGATGAGGCTCGGGTGCAGCTCGACGACCTCGCGCGGCGTCTTGAACGACGTCGAGAGCATCCACAGCAGCGGGAAGGACAGGAAGGCGAGGTAGCCCACCAGCGCCAGGTACTGGAGGAACCTGGCCGCCTTCCTCTTCGGGGAACGCTTCCTCTTGGGCGAACGAAGGCGGCTCACGCGTTGACCTCCCGCATACGGCGGCGCAGGTAGAAGAACAGGAGGACGACGATGATCAGCACCATCGCGTTGCCCATCGCCGCGGCCGTCCCGAAGTGGCCGTACTTGAAGGCCTCCTCGTAGGCGAAGAGCATCGGCAGCATCGTCTTGCCGCCGGGGCCGCCGGTGGTCAGGACGTAGACCAGGCCGAAGGAGTTGAAGTTCCAGATGAAGTCCAGCGAGGTGATCGCCACGATCACCGGCCGCAGCTGCGGGAGCGTGATGCTCCAGAAGCGGCGCCAGGTGCCGGCGCCGTCGACGGACGCGGCCTCGTTGAGTTCGGCCGGGACACCCTGGAGGCCGGCGAGCAGGACCACCGTCGTCTGCGGCATTCCGGCCCACACGCCGACGACGATGACGGCCGGCAGCGCGGTGCTGAAGTCGCCGAGCCAGTTCGTCGACAGATCGCCCAGGCCCACGCGGTAGAGAGCCTCGTTCACCAGCCCGGCGTCGGGGTGGTAGACGAGCTGCCACATGATGCCGACGATGACCGGCGGCATCGCCCACGGCACCAGGGCGAGCGTGCGGGTCAGCCAGCGCAGCCGCAGGTTCAGGTTGAGCAGCAGGGCCAGGCCGAGGGCGGCCAGGAACTGCAGGATCGTGACGCTGAAGGCCCAGATCAGGCCGATCTTGAAGGAGGACCAGAACAGGTCGTTGGACAGCAGTTCGGTGTAGTTCTCCAGGCCGGTGAAGTTGGTTTCCTGGTTGAGCCCGGCGCGGGCGTCGGTGAAGCCCAGGTAGATGCCGTTGAGCAGGGGCACCACCGACAGGATGAGCACCGGCGCGAGGGCGGGGAGCACGAGGAAGTACGCGTACTTGTTGTCGAGGCGCTTCTTTCTCGCCAGTGGGAGCTCTTCGTTGAGCGTTGTCATTGCGGGGCCTGATCCATCGGAGGGGAGTGAAACAGTGCGGTGGGTCCGCCGCCGCGCGGACGGCGGGTGCCGGCCCAGCCCCGCGACGGGCGCTGACCGGTGAGGACGCGGACGGGGACGGCGTCTCCGGGGGGCGCCGCCGCGTGCAGGCACGCGTTGCCGCCCAGGGCGTGGCAGGCGCAGGCCGACACGGGGCGCTCGGGGCCTTCTTCGACGACGAAGCTCATGGGATCTCCTGGATCGCCGTGCGGCCGCTGGACGCGCGGACGACGAGGGTCGGTGCGACGGTCACGCGCTGCGCCGGGCGGGTGGGCTCGGCGAGGCGGGCGAGGAGCAGTTCGGCGGCCAGGCGGCCGCGTTCGGCCGAGCCCAGCGAGACGCTGGACAGTTGCGGGAACGCCATCTCGGCCAGGTCGGTGTCGTCCATGCCGACCAGCGCCACGTCCTCGCCGACGCGCTTGCCGGCCGACAGCACCGCGTGCAGGGCGCCGACGGCGATGAGGTCGTTGGCGCACAGGATCGCGTCGGGTTCGGCGCGGTCGAGCAGCCGTCGGGTGGCCGCCCGGCCGGCGGCGTAGTGGAAGTCGGCGGGTTCGACGAGGACGGGGTCGAAGGGGAGGCCCTCGGCTTCGAGGGCGTCGAGGTAGCCGGCGCGGCGCGCGGCGCCGGGGACGGTGTCGAGGGGGCCGTTGACGAAGCCGATCCGGCGGCGACCGCTCTCGACGAGGTGGCGGATGGCCAGGCCGACACCGGTGTGGGAGTCGGCGCGGACGTTGTCGATGGGCTTCTTGGTCGCGGGCATGTCGTCGGGCAGCGAGCCGACCACGACGACGGGTGTGGGGGCGCGTCCGAGCGCGGTGAGGTGGGCGTCGGTGATGCGGATCGGGCTGATGACCAGGCCGTCGACGTAGCGGCGGGCGAGGCCGTCGAGGAGCTCGACCTCACCGGCGACGTCGGCACCGGTGGCGTGCACCTGGAGCCGGTAGCCGGCGTCCGCGGCGACCTCTTCGATCGCGCGCATCATCGCGACGTACACAGGGTTTCCGATGTCCTCCACGGCGAGGGCGAGCATGTCGGTGCGCTGCGCCTGGAGTGAGCGAGCGACCGCGTTCGGGACGTACCCCACGGAGGCCGCGGCCTCGCGCACCCGGCGCTCGGTCTCGGCGCTGGCGCCGTGGCCGTTGAGGACACGTGACGCCGAGGCGATCGAGACACCGGCCATGGCGGCGACCGTGCGGACGGTCGGGGGTCCACCACTGTCAGTGCGCTGTAAACGTTTCCGGCTCACACCACACCTCGTCTGTTTCGGGACTGTAAACGTTTCCGCACAGTGTTGCCCGGCGTTCAGGGAAACGTCAAGGGGTGGAACGGTTCGAGTTCGGGAACGGTGCAAGCGGGCCGAGGCGGGCGGCCATCGGCCCAGGTAGGCCGGGCCCTCACCTATGGACGGGGCTTGAAGGCGCGCCGGTACGCCTGCGGTTGTGGTGTGCGGCAGCCTCGCGAAGTGCCGGCGAAGGTTGACCGCCGTGCCGCTCCGAGTGTTCCCACGTCCCCTGCCACACTCCCCCGATGACCTCCCCACCCCACGAGTGGCAGATTCCCCAGCGCGAGTACGACCGCCAGGAATCCCGCCGCGGACGCCGCTTCGCCTACGAGACCCTCGACCCCCGCGCGACCGCCCTCGTGGTGGTCGACATGGTCGGCTTCTTCGTCGAGGAGTCGGCGCGGTGCCGGGCGGCGGTCCCGGCGATCAACGACCTGGCCACGACCCTGCGCGACGCCGGCGGCACCGTCGCGTGGGTCCTGCCGCAGGTCCATCCGCCGACGGAGTGGGAGATCGGCTTCTACGGAGCGGAGGTGGCGGCGATGTTCGCGGCCTCCGGCGGTGAGGGCACCCTGCGAGAGCGGCTGTGGCACGCGCTCGACGCGCGCGACGGCGACGTGTGGGCCGAGAAGTCGGCCTCCAGCGCCTTCTTCCCCGGCCGCAGCGACCTGCCCGGGCAGCTGGGGGAGCGCGGGATCGACACGGTCCTGATCACCGGCACCGTCACCGGCGTCTGCTGCGAGTCCACGGCCCGCGACGCCGCGACGCTCGGCAACCGGGTCATCATGATCGCCGACGGCATGGCCGGCATCGACGACGCCGCCCACAGCGCCACCCTGCGCACCGTCTACCGCTCCTTCGGCGACGTGCGCACCGCCGCCGAGGTTCTGGGACTGATCGAAGCGGCCTTACACTCGCGGTGACCGGACTCCTCCTCTACCGTCACAGACGGAAGCGATCGCGATACCGAGGAGCCCGTATGCCGCCGACCGACCTCTCCCACCGCTTCGCCGCGCTCACCACCGCCCACGTCGCCGACGCCTGCGTCCGCGCCTCCGTCCCCGTCCGCTGCGCTCCGGCGGGCACCCACGCGGTCGCGCCGGGCATGCGGCTCGCCGGCCGGGTCCTGCCCAGCCGCCACGTCGGCAGCGTCGACGTCTTCCTCGAAGCCCTCGAAGGCGCCGAACCCGGCGACGTGCTCGTCGTCGACAACGGCGGGCGCCTCGACGAGAGCTGCGTCGGGGACCTCGTGGTCGCCGAGGTGGCCTCCGCCGGGCTGTCCGGCGTGGTCGCCTGGGGTCTGCACCGCGACACCGCCGACATCATCGCCATCGGCCTGCCCGTCTTCAGCCTCGGCTCGACCCCCTCGGGTCCCCTGTCGGTGACCGGGCGCCCGGACGACGCGCTGTCCTCGGCGACCGTCGGCGAGTGGACCGTCGGGAAGGGCGACGTCGTCTTCGGCGACGAGGACGGCGTGCTGTTCACCCCCGCCGAGCAGGTCGGCGACCTGCTCACCCTCGCCGAGAAGATCCGCGACACCGAGCACCGCCAGGCCGAACGGATCCGCGACGGAAAGAGCCTGCGCGAGCAGCTGCTCTTCGCGCGCTTCCTCCAGCACCGCACCGCCAACCCCGCCCTGACCTTCCGCGAACACCTGCGGGCCATCGGCGGAGCGATCGAGGAGTGACGACCATGCACAGCGAAGACTTCCTGTCGGCCGCCCGCGTCTGCGCGCGGCTCCTGCGCAACCCGAGGGTCGCCGCCGAGTGGGCCGAGCCCAGCGCCCTGCGCGAGTTCAGCGTCGGCGGCCTTGCCGGGCACCTCGCCTTCCAGATCCTCGCGCTCCCCGCGATCCTTGAGGCACCGCTGCCGCCCGAGCCCGCCATCGGGCTGCTCGACCACTACTCGCGGGTCGAGTGGATCGGCGCCGACCTCGACGCCGACATCAACGTCCGCATCCGCGCCGGCGGCGACGAAGCGGCCGCCGACGGCCCCAAGGCGCTGGCCGACCGCGTCGACGCGGCCATCACCGGACTCGCCGCCACCCTGCCGACGGAGTCCACCGAGCGGCCGGTGCGCATTCCGTTCTGGGGGCCGTGGTCGCTGACCCTCGACGACCTGCTGGTCACCCGCCTGATGGAGCTCGCCGTCCACGCCGACGACCTCGCCGTCAGCGTCGGCCTGCCGACCCCGCGTTTCGGGGAGTCCATCGTGGACACCGTGCTGGGTCTGCTCACGCGGCTCTCCGCCCGCAGACACGGTGCCGTCGCGGTCATGCGCGCCCTGAGCCGCGCCGAAAGGGCCCCGAAGAAGATCAACGCGTTCTGAGAAAAGCGCTGTCATACAGGCTCGATAGGGTCCGGTCGACCCCCGCGCGATCCTCTGCGCCCCAGCCCTTCCATTGGGAGTAGGACGACCATGCCCTCCAGCCCCGGGTCCCCCGATCGCTTCTACGGCATGCCGATGCCGCCCGACATCGCCGCCGGCGTCCACGAAGGCCTCACCCGGCAGGAGGACGGCGACCTCGTCGAAGCGCACCTGCGCGCGAACTTCGCCTACTTCGGCGCGATCGACAAGACGCTGGCCGGATTCGTCGTCCTCGACGACGAGGGCGACAACTACACCCTGCTGGACCTGCGCGGGGGTGGAGCGGTCTGGCGGCAGGACCACGAGACTCGCGACATCCACCTCCGGCTGGCCTCCCTCGCCGACTGGGGGTCCTTCCGGCGCGACAAGGAGGCCGCCGAAGCCGCGGAGGAGTACACCGACGAGTACGAACTCCTCGCCGCCTACTCCGCGGGGGCACCGCCGCCACACGACCGGGCGGTATCCAGTGTCGACCTCGCCGCCCGCTACCAGTGGCTGGTATGGCTACTGGCGCAACCGCTGACGCACGACGGCCACCCGATCCAGGACGACACCGACCTCGCCGGAAGCGCCGCCGGGCACCACCTCGACGCCTGGCCGTCGCCCGCGAGTGCCGGTGCGGCCCTGGACGCCGAGATCGGCACACTCGCCGACGACCCGCACCTGACGATCTACTGGCTGCTGCACACCGCGATCCTCGGCATGGACACCGACCGCGAGCGCGTCTTGGCCGCAGGCACCGCCGCCGGCGGATCCGAACTCCTATCGTCCTTTGTGGATACCTTTGCCGCGCTGGCCGTGTCCGGCGACGTGCCGGCCGTGCCCGGCTTCCGTGCCCGGCGCTCCATGCTCGTCGCCTACCTCCGTCGTGAGGACCTCGGTGAAGGACCTGCCGCTCTGCTCGCCGCCGAGATGAGCCCTCGTACCCGCCCGCTCGGGTACACCGCCGCCGTCGCCGACGCCCTCGACGACGGCTCGCTCGACACCACCGCCGTGGCCGAAGCCGTCGCGCGCATGGATGCTGGCCTGACGCGCACCGCCCTTCGCGCCCTGCTCGACTCCCGCGACCCTGCCATCGGCCACAGCCCGGCCGCCGACGAACTCGTCGCCGCCCTCCCCACCACCCCCGAGCCCTGGACCTTCGCCAACTGGGCCCTCGACTGGGCGCGGCCCGTCACCGGTGACCTGGCCGCGCTCACCGAGACCGTGCGGTGGCTGCTCACCAAGGACTCCCACCAGCGGCTCGTCCTGGCCGCCGTCCGCGACCTGCGCGAGCGCGGCGCCGAGCCGCCGCTGATGTCGGCGGACGAACTGACCCGCGCCGAGATCGACGCCGAAGCCTCCTCGCGAGTGCTCAGGTCCATCGCCGACGCCCCCGAGGACACCGAGCGGATCCTGACCGGCATCGGCGATCCGGCGCTCGCCCGCGTCGTCGCCCGCCGCGTCCTCATGCGCGCCGACATGGACGAGGGACTGGCCGGCGCGGCGTCCTGGGCTGCCCGCACGGTGCTCGACGGCGAGGTCGCCGACGCCGAGCTCGCCGCCGCCGGACTCGCTCTGCTCCCGGCCGCCGAGCAGAAGCACGTCATCGGCGAGCTGGGCGGCAAGATCACCTCGGCGGAGCATCCGCTCGTGCCGATCCTGCTGCGGCTGGTCCTCGAAGCGCCCGAGGCAGCGGCAGGCGACTTCGCGGCCGCCATGAAGGTCGGCGACATGAAGGAGGCCGCGCTGCTGGCGCTGGCTCCTTTCGCCCACGACGAGCGGATCTTCGACCCGCTGATGAGAGCCGCCGAAGAGTTCGGCAGTGGCAGCGGACTCGTCAAGATCTGGGACAGGCTCTTCTATCCCTTCGAACGCGAGCGGTGCGTCATCCCACGGCTGAGCCCCGAGCAGGCGGAACGGGCGATCCGGGCGATGATCGCCACCAAGCTCGGGCATCCCGACATCCACGCCCGCAACAGCGCCGGGCACCAGCTCTACCGCTTCGACCACCCGGCGGTCGCCGACTTCGCGATCGCCGCGCTCGACGACTACGGCGCCCGCTACGCCGACTCGGAGCCCAAGAGCGGGCGCGTGTTCGACCACGGGCAGACCGAGGACGACAATCTCGAAGACGTCGTCGCCGACCTGTACTCGGTGCTGCGCAACCTCGACACGCCCGCGACGCGCGCCGCGCTGATCGGCCGGATCTTCACCGAGCGGCGCTCGTTCTGGCGGGCCGCCAACGCCCTCAGCGAGATCTGGAACGCGGGTGTGCACGCCGAGATCATGCAGCGCCTGCGCCGCGACCGCGACCACATTGCCGCCGGGCTGTACGCGTACACCCTCGACCGGCACGTCGAGAAGACCGCCCCGCTGGCCGATCTGGCCGATGAGATCGGCGGCTGGGACGTGCCGGCCGACCCGGCGAGCGCCTCCTGCTTCAAGTACGCGCTGGTCATGGCCGCTCGCGGCGCGCTCGGCGCTCACCACTTCGATGTCGTGCGCGTGGTGTGGAGTCTGGCGGAGGCGATCGAGCAGGAGGCCTGCCCGCCGGGGGGCCGGTCGTGGACCGACCCCTTCGCCGACACGGCCGCGCGAGCCGAACTCGAAGCCGCACTCAGCGGCGTGGCCGACCAGGCGCGCACGGCGCTGGTCGAGAAGGCCCGCGCCGCCCGGAAGAAAGGCAAGCCGCTGACCAGGCTCAAGGACGCCGACCTCGGGACCCTCACCGGCGCGACCGTCCACACTCGACTGCTTCATGACCGGACGACCGGTGAGGTCTGGTTCGTCGACACCGACGAAGGCGCGCACGCCTTCGACGGCTACGAGGCCGTCGCGACACCGTTCACGTTCACCGTCCAGGACAAGATGCCCGGGCCGTCCGCTCTCACCGGGATCACCGAGCTGTCCGAGCGCGCCATGTTCTGGACCGCGACCGCCGGTGAGTTCACCGAACTCGTCCGCTACGGCGACCGGATCGCCTACAGCCACGGGGCCGACAACGGCCGCTTCACCACCTACGTCCTGCACTTCGGCGAGGGCGCTCCCGACGCCTTCGCGCGGATGCGTGCGACGCTCGCCGCGGGCAAGCTCGTCGAGACCGGTCCCTGGTACGTGCCCGGAAAGGGCTGCGTCATGCGGAGCTTCCACGCGGCGGACGCCGAGAACGCCAGGCTGTTCGTCCACGCCGGGATGATCGAGTACGAAGGTGAGGAGTTCGGCGACACTGAGACGGCCGTCGCGGCCAATCAGCGGCGAGAGTTGGAACTACTCGCCGCGGGGGGCCGGCTCGCCTGTGTCGAATGGACCGGAAGGCGGCGCCGGCGTGAGGACATGACGGTCGCCGAGTGGCTCGACGACCGCGCGCGGGACGACAGCCGTGACTCCGTCTGGCACGTCACCGCCCTCGCCGAGTTCGACGAGCACCTGCGCGCGCAGGGGTTCTGCGCCCAGGTGCCGGGACTGGCCGGCCTGAGCGTCGAGTTGGGCGACGGTGTCGGCGACGAGGAGATCGCGCGATTCGAGGCGACCCGGGACACGCCGGTGCCCGAGGTGCTGCGCGACTTCTGGCGCCGGATCGGGCACGCGAGCTGGTCGACCGGCGGACGCGGCCGGCGGATCCTGTCCCCCGCCGAGATGCTCGCCCGCCGCCCTGCCGCCGACGCCGTCGGCGCGCGATACCTGGCGCAGTCCCCGATGCCGTCGCGATCGCCGCAGACGCTGTACCGGCGGCTCGACGTGCTGGTGGAAACCCTCGGCGGGCGAGTGGTGACCCTGCTGGCCGCCGACCGCCAGACCGACGACGCACGCGTCTTCGCGCACGCCGACGAACGCGAACGAGACCTGTGGTGGGAGCGCTCACTGTCCTGGATGTTCGCCACCGGCATCCTCGGCTCCTTCACCACCACCGTCAAGGACGCCACACCTCTCGTGTCGCAGCTGTACTGCGACCATCGGGTCGACCCGGCGGTGGCACCGCGCTACTTCGAGTGGTCGGAACCGGGCAAGGACGACAAGTTCTGGGAGCTGTACTGGGACGCCGGCAACGGCGTCCTGGCGACCCGCTACGGGCGCCCGGGCACGCCGGGCAAGGTCAGTACCAAGCGGATGGATCCGGTCAAGGGCGCCAAGAAGGCGGCGAGCCTGGTGGCCGCCAAGACCGCGGCGGGCTATCAGGAGATCTGAGCTGGTGAGCGCCCCCGCCCGTCCGGGCGGGGGCGCTCATGCGCGCTCGACCTCGGCCCACGGCCACATGGCTTGATGGGCGTGCCCTGACGCCAACCGCCGCCCGGCCGGCGGCAGCGGCGCACCTACGCCTGGTGGAACGCAATGATGTCCACTTCGTTGCCTTCCGGGTCGACGAGGGTCCGACGATCCCGAGCGTTCTCGGTGACGATCCGTCCTCCAGCGGCCACGGCCGCGTCGATGCGGGTTTGGGCCTGGTCGTGCGGGACGAAGAGGTCGACATGGATGCGGTTGCGATGCTGTCGCCGGTCTGTGTCCGATGCGTCCATCTGCTGGAAGAACAGGACCGGACTGAGCCGACGCGGATCGTAGACGTCGGTCACGAACGCCCGTGGGTCGTACTCGTAACCGAGTACCGACGCCCAGAAGGCCCGCACCGCGGGAACGTCGACCGCGTCGATGCCGAACTGGACGAAACGCCCGCGTGCGAGGTCCGCTGAGAGCCCCAGGTCGCGCGCCGCGGTCTGGACCCGAGCGGCCAGGTCCAGGAACCGGCTCGTGGCGGAGCCCTCCCCGTCCTCCCACTGGTCCTTCCCGCCGTCGATCGTGACGCCATCGGGCCGCAGGTCCACCATCAACGGCAGCCCCGCGTCGTCGGCCAGACCGGCGACAGCCGACGCAAACGCGCCCGCCTGCACAGGCGAATCGAGGGAGTAGTACGTCATCGCGCCGAACAGCACCTGCCAGTCCGCGGTCTCCGGCCCCTTCGAGAGCCTGTCACCGGGAACCACGTCGACCTCGTTCCCGTCGGCGTCGGCGAGCGCGACCCCGTACGCACCGAACGGCTCTTGTCCGACTGCGGCCCTGGCCGCCTCCACCGCGATCGGCGCGCGAACCACATCGACGTGGATCCGATCGCGCAGCGGCCGGGGCCCGCTCCGGTGAAACGACAGCACGGGATCTCGTCGCGACGGATCCCCGAGCCCGTCGGGACCGACGGGCTCGTAGCCGAGAACGTTCTGCCAGAACGACACCAGCGACTGCTCATCCGCGGTATCGATCACGAGCCGCACGACTTGGAGCACGGCCGGGTCCGCGGTCAAGCCCAGCTCGTGGGCCGCCGCCGAGATCGAACGCGCAAGCTCGACGTCGCCCCGGGTGAGATCCCCCGCCGGGCCGATCCGCACGCGCACCCCGCCGGGTCGCAGGTCCACGTCCGGCAGACCGGTGGCGGCACTCAGTTCGGCGATGCGGCGGACGAGTGCCGCACCTGCGGTCATCGACGGCGCTTCGAACCAGGCGCTCGCGCCGGCGTCCAGGACGCGCCAGTCCCGGACACCGTCCGCTTGCTGGAACTCCGTCACTGTGGCTCGGTCCATCAGATCCCTTTCGGTGCCCGGCCGCACGACTGTGGCGGTCGAAACGTAGTGGCTCTTGCCCTCCGGACGGGAGCAGGAGAACCCGGAGGCCGTCCATGAGGTCCTGTGTGGATGGTGGCGGCACTTACCCGTTGATCCAGGTGGTTGAAACGTGGACCGTTGAGGAGGGGTCGTGCGTGTTGATGCTCTCACAGGGCTTGCCGACGGCAACGCGCCGAGTTGGCCGCTCGGCCGGCGGTGCGTCTCTCCCGGATCCTTCGCCTGCGGCGGCCCTCGCGCCGGCTGGAGGCCGGGCACTCGCCGACCACGGGCATCCTGCTGCCGTGATCACCGCTGTCCGAGTGCCGCGACGACGGCGCCCGTGAACTCCCCGGTCGTGGCGGTCCCGCCGAGGTCAGGGGTGCGTACCGAGCCGTCGGCGAGCGTCGCGGCGATGGCGTCGACGACCTCGGCCCCCGCCTCGCGATGACCGAGGTGGTCGAGCATCATCGCCGCCGACCAGATCGCGCCGACGGGGTTGGCCACGCCCCGGCCGGCGATGTCGGGAGCCGAGCCGTGCACCGGCTCGAACATCGAGGGGAAGTCGCGCTCGGGGTTGAGGTTCGCCGAGGGCGCCATGCCGATGCTGCCGGTGACCGCCGCGGTGAGGTCGCTGAGGATGTCGCCGAAGAGGTTCGAGCCGACGATCACGTCGAAGCGTCCGGGGTCGAGCACCACCTTGGCGCACAGGGCGTCGATGTGCTCGCGGGTGACCTCCACAGTGGAGTGCGCGGCGGCCCGCTCGGAGACGATCTCGTCCCAGAACGGCATGGTGTGCACGATCCCGTTGGACTTGGTCGCCGAGGTCAGCCGCCCGCTGCGACCGGCGGCCAGTTCCAGGGCGTAGTCGACGATCCGGGTCACGCCGGGGCGGGTGAACACCGCCTCCTGCACGGCCATCTCGTCGGGGAAGCCGCGCGACAGGCGCCCGCCGATCTCGCTGTACTCGCCCTCGACGTTCTCCCGCACGACCACCAGGTCGATGGCCGAGCCTGCCCGCAGTGGGCCGTCCACGCCGGGGAACAGCCGCGCGGGCCGCAGGTTCACGTACTGCCGGAAGGCCCGCCGGATCGGGATGAGCAGGCCCCACAGCGACACGTGGTCGGGGACGCGCGGATCGCCGACGGCGCCGAGGAAGATCGCGTCGAAGGAACGCAGGCGCTCGATCCCGTCGGGCGGCATCATCGTCCCGTCGCGCAGATAGCCGCCGCACGACCAGTCGAACTCCTCGTACTCGAAGGACACGGCGTGGCGCGCGGTGACGGCGTCGAGGACCGCGCGGGCGGCGGGGACGACTTCGCGCCCGATGCCGTCGCCCGGGATGACGGCGATGCGGTGGCTGCTCATGGGCCGATTCAAGCAACCGGGCCCCGCCGGGTCCAAGACGAGACCGTGATGGGATTGATAGGCGGTGCCTATCGATGCCGTTCGCCGGACGTTTCGAGCCCGATCGCCAGGAACTCCGCCGCCGCCGGGGTCAGCGGGCCGTCGCGACTCACCATCGCCAGGTCGAGCCACGCGGGCGGGTCCAGGTCGAGCACGACCGCCCCGGCCCGCTCGGCCAGCGGGCGCCAGGCCTCGGCCAGGATGCCGACGCCGATTCCCTTGAGTACCAAGGGCAGTACCGCCTCCCGGTGCTCCGACTCGACGGCGATCGTCACGCCCGGCACCTCGGCGCGGATCTCCTCGGCGAGTCGCCGGATGCCGGTGCCCTCCTCGCCGACGATGAGCCGCCGGCCCTCCAGCGCCGTGCGCGGCAGCGGCCCGTCGGCGGCCAGTGACCCGTCGGGCGGTGCGACGAGCACGAAACGCTGCCGCCCCAGCGGATGAAGCAGCAGGTCGGCGACGGCGGGCAGTCGCCACGCCGAGAGCAGTCCCAACTCGGTGGCGCCGGTGCGGACGGCGGCGAGCACCGAGCGGGCCACCGGCGCGGCGCGGATCGACACGTGCACACCGGGGTAGCGGTCGGAGTAGGCGAGGATCATCGTGCTGAGCGGTTCCACGGCCGGTGACGGCATGGAGGCCACCGCGACCTCGCCGGACCGCAGCCCTCGCACCGCTTCGACGCTCGCGCGCGCCACGGCCAGCGCTCGCACGGCCTGCCGCGCGGGTTCGACAAGGGCCTCCCCTGCCTCGGTGAGCACGACGCTGCGGCCGATGCGGTGGAAGAGGCGCCCGCCGAGGTCGCGTTCGAGGGTGCGGATCGCCTGCGAGAGCGAGGGCTGCGCGAGGAACAGGGCGCGGGCGGCACGGTTGAAGCCGCCGTTGTCGACCACCGCGAGGAAGTATTCGAGCTGCCGTACGTCCATGGTCGCCAACCCCGGGCTCGGCGTTCCCGGCGCGGCGGCCCGCGCCATCGATAGGCGCAGCCTAGCGGTTTGGTAGTCAAACCGCATTGGACCGGAATGTCGGCCGGGGTCTTGAATGGACCAACGTGCCGCCTATGGCATGGGTCACCATCGCCGCTGTCCACAAAGGAGTGACGTCATGGCCGCCGAGGAGCAGCGCACCGACGTGGACAAGGCCCTGCTGGGCCACGCCACCTATCGCAGTCTCGGCGAGCAGGTGCTCTCGCCGGGCGAGGAGCGTTTCGAGAAGGCGAGGCGGACGACCGGGCTGTGGCTCGCGCCGCTGCTCGCCGTCGCCTTCGCCCTGATCCCCTTCGACCTGGCACCGCGCCAGCACGCGCTCGCCGCGATCCTGCTCGGTGTCGTCGTCATGTGGGTCACCGAGCCGGTCCCCATCCCCATCGGCGGACTCATCGGCGTCGGCGCGATCGTCGTGTTCGGCGTCGCCCCGGCGACCGACGCGCTGAAGCCCTTCGGGTCCTCGACGGTCTTCACCTTCATCGGCGCGTTCATCCTGGCCCAGGCGATGCTCAAGCACGGTGTGGCCCGGCGCTTCGCGTTCTTCATCCTGTCGCTGCCGGGCATCGGGAAGTCCACCGTCCGGGTCATCATCGCCTTCGGCGTGATCACCTGCCTGCTGTCGGCCTTCGTGTCGAACACCGCCACGGTCGCCATGCTGCTGCCGACCGCGCTGGGGCTGCTCGCGGTGATCGCCAAGATGCTCCAGAAGCGCGGGATGGTCGCGCAGAACTTCGATCCGCTGCGGCTGCGGGTCGGCGCGGCCCTGGTGCTCATGCTCGCCTACGGCGCCAGCGTCGGCGGGCTGCTCACGCCGGTCGGGAGCCCGCCGAACCTGATCGGACGCGGCCTGATCGAGGAGGCGACCGGCGAGCGCATCTCGTTCGCGCAGTGGATGGCCACCGCGCTTCCCCTGTGCGCCATCATGTTCGTGATCCTCGCGGTGGTGCTGCTGCTGCTCAACAAGCCCGAGATCCGCCGGATCGAGGGTGTCGAGGAGTACGTGGCCGCCGAGCGCGCCGAGCTGGGGCCGATGTCGCGGGCGGAGAAGAACACGCTGCTCGCCTTCGGCGTCACCGTGGTCCTGTGGATCTTCCCCGGCATCATCGCCCTGTTCGCCGGGACGGAGTCGGCGCTCTACGACATCGTCAGCGGCCGGCTCAACGAGGGCGTCGTCGCGGTGCTGGGCGCCTCGCTGCTGTTCCTGCTGCCGACCCAGTGGGGCAAGCGGGAGTTCACGCTGCGCTGGAGCGACGCCGCGCGGATCGACTGGGGCACGATCGTGCTGTTCGGGACCGGCATCATCTTCGGGTCACTACTGGAGTCGACCGGCCTGGCCGAGACGATCGGGGCGAGCGCGTCGAACGCGCTCGGCCTGTCGAGCGTCTTCACCATCACCGCCTTCGCGGTGGCCCTGGCGATCCTGGTCTCGGAGACGACGAGCAACACCGCCGCCGCGGCCGTTGTCGTGCCGATCATCATCCCGATCGCGATGGCCGCCGGGGTCGACCCCTTCGTGCCCGCGCTGGCGGCGACCTTCGCGGCCTCGTTCGGGTTCATGCTGCCGGTCTCGACGCCGCAGAACGCGATCGCCTACGGCTCGGGCTGCGTGTCGATCACGACGATGATCCGCTCGGGTGCCAGCTTCGACCTGCTCGGCGGACTGCTGCTCCTGGTCGGGCTGCCGCTGATGGTGACGGTGACCGGGATCGGAGGTTAGGAGCGCTCGCGGGCCTCGATGATCCGATCGCAGGTGCGTTCAAGGGCCGCGGTCATCCCGGTCAGCTCGGCCGGGGACATGGTGTCGAGGAACAGCTCGCGGACGCGCGCGAGGTGGTCGGGGGCGGCGCGCTCCAGGAGCGCCCGGCCGGCTTCGGTGAGGCAGACGAAGGTGCTGCGGCCGTCCTCGGGGCACTTGACGCGCGCGACGAGACCGCGGTCGACGAGCTGGCCGATCTGGTAGGTCGCCGCGCTCTTGGCGGTGACCAGGTCGGCGGCGAGGTCGGTCATGCGCACGTTGCCCGACTCGGTGCGGGGTTCGGCGAGGCGGACGAGGATCTCGTACTGGGTGTGCGAGAGGTCGTGGCGGGCCTTGAGCTCGCGGTCGAGCCGCTGCTCCAGCCGCTGGCTGGTGCGGATGAACTGGGACCAGGCGCGCGCCTGGGTCTCGCTCAGCCAGCGTTCCTCGACGCTCATCGTGTCCTCCGTCACTTCCGGTTGTTCGAATTCGAACTAAGCACTAGCGTTCCGATCGTTCAGATTCGAACTAACGAAGTGAAGGTTACCCCTATGTCCGACGTCCGAATCGTCATCGCCTACCACTCCGGCTTCGGCCACACCCTGCGTCTGGCCGAGCACATCCGGGACGGCGCGCTCACCGTACCCGGTGCCGCCGTCGAGCTGGTCTCCGTCGCCGAGCTCGACGACCGGCTGTGGGACACCCTCGGGGCCGCCGACGCCATCATCTTCGGCTCCCCGACCTACATGGGCTCGGCGAGCGCCGTCTTCCACGCCTTCGCCGAGGAGGCGAGCAAGGTCTGGGCCGTGCGCGGCTGGCAGGACAAGCTCGCCGCCGGCTTCACCGCCTCGGGGGGCATGAGCGGCGACAAGCTCAACACCCTCCAGTACCTGGCCGTGTTCGCCGCGCAGCACGGCATGAACTGGATCAACCTCGGCCTCGAACCCGGCTGGAACATGACCTACGCGACCGAGAACGACCGCAACCGCCTCGGCTTCTACATCGGGGTGGGCGCACAGACCTTCAACGACGTCGCCGCCGAGGGCATGAACAGCGGCGACCTGGAGACCGGCGTCGCGCTCGGCGCGCGCGTCGCCGAGGCCGCACGGGTCGTCAAGGCAGGGCGTTCGGCGCTGGTCGCGCCCTAGGTTCCACCGAGGATCCGCCGCGCCGCCAGGCCGCCCGACAGCAGGACCATCGGCACGCCGACCCCGGGTTGCACCCCGGCCCCGCAGCGCAGCACGTTGTCCAGTCCGGCGACCGCGGTGCCCGGCCGGAAGGGGCCGGTCTGGCCGAAGGTGTGCGCCAGCGAGAACGGCGTCCCGGCGTCGTAGCCCGCCTCGGCCCAGTCGGCGGGGGTGGTGACCAGCCGGACCTCGGCCTCACCGAAACGCAGTCCGCGACGGTCGAGGAGGGTCACCAGCTCGTCGGCGTAGGCCCCGCCGCGCGAGCGCCAGTCGATCGCGCCGGCGCCCAGATGCGGTGCCGGCGCGAGGATGTAGGCGGTCCGTGCGTCCCCGCCGCCGGGGTTGGTGACCAGCAGCGAAGGGTCGCGCATGACCCGGCCGCCGCCGATGATGTCGTCGAAGGTCCGCTCCCAGGCCCGCCCGAAGACGATGTTGTGGTGCGCGAGGGACCGCGGCACGTCGAGACCGCCGAGCTGCACCACGACACAGGACGGCGAGTGCCGGTGACGGCGCGCGGTCCCGGCCCTGCCGAGCAGGCGCAGGGCGGTCCCCTCGTCGGTGCCGAGCACGACCGCGTCGGCCGGGTGTCGGACACCGTCGGCGGTCGTCACGGCGACCGCGCGGCCGCCGCGCAGCTCGACGGCCGAGGCCTCGGCTCCGTAGTGGATGGTCACGCCCGCGGCGGACGCGGCCGCCGCCATCGCCTCGGGCACGCGGTGGATCCCGCCCTCGGGATACCAGACCCCGGCGATCGCGTCGAGGTAGGAGATCACCGCGTACAACGCCAGCGCCCGGCGCGGCGCGAGTCCGATGTAGAGAGACTGGAAGGAGAACAGCCGCCGCAGCCGCTCGTCGGCGAAGTGGCGTTCCACCAAGGGCGCCAGCCTCCCGAAACCACCGCGCGCGACCAGACCGAACAACCTCGCCGTCACCAGATCGCGCGGCGAGTCGAGGTTGCGGTCGATGAAGTCGTCGATCTGCAGCCGGTACAGCTCACCCACGTGCTCGGCGTAGCGCCGGTAGCCGTCGGCGTCGCGCGGGCCGCACTCGGCGGCGACGTACTCGGCCATGTCCTCGGGATCGGCGCGCACGTCGAGCGGCCCGACGTCGGGGAAGAAGCCCCGGTAGGCCGGATCGAGCCGGCGCAGCGTGAGCCGGTCGCAGGCGCGCTCGCCGACGGCGGCGAAGGCGCGTTCGAGGATGTCGGGCGCGGTCAGGACGGTCGGGCCGGTGTCGAAGCGCCATCCTCCGACGACGCGCTCCCCCGCGAGGCCGCCCGGCCGCTCACCGCGCTCCAGGATCGTGACCTCGCGGCCGGCGCCGGCCAGGTGCATCGCGCAGGCCAGCCCGGCGAGGCCCGCGCCGACGATGACGATCCGGCCGGTGCGACCGGTCAGCGCCCCGCGCATGCCCGGCCGATCTCACGGAGGGCCACGGAGAGGCGGCGACGTTTCGGTACACGGGCGCGGCGCTCCAGGACGCGGTGGCCGTCGCGGCGGACGGCGGCGAGGATGTCGCGGTAGAGGGTGTGCGCGGCCCGGACGCAGGGCCGCGAGGACTGGTCGAGGAGCGCGATGCCCGGTTCGGCCGCCCGGTAGTGGGCTTCTGCGCGGGCCATCTGGTGTTCGAGGAGCTCCCGGAACGCCGGCGTCGCCTGGCGGGTGCCGAGGTCGGCGACGGTGACACCGAAGGCGTCGAGGTCGGCCAGCGGCAGGTAGACCCGGCCGCGGTCGAGGTCCTCGCCGACGTCGCGGATGAAGTTCGTCAGCTGGAATGCGTAGCCGAGTTCGCGCGCCGGGCCGTCGGCGGCGGCCGCGTCACCGCTGCCGAGAATGGGGACCATGAGGCTGCCGATCGCGGCGGCCGAGCCGGCCATGTAGCCGCGCAGGTCGGCGTAGGTGGCGTAGCGGGTGACGGTGAGGTCGGCGGCCATGCTGGCCAGGAAGGCCTCGAACTCACCGACCGGGAGACCGAAGCGGCCGACGGTGTCGATGATCGCCGGGAGGACCGGGTCGCCGCAGGGGTCGGCGCCGCGCAGGCCGGCCATGAAGCCCGCCGACCATTCGCGCAGTGCCCGGGCCCGTTCGTCGGCGGTGTCGCCGGGGCGCGTGTCGACGATGTCGTCGGCGTAGCGCGCGAAACCATAGAGGGCGTGGACGTGCGGGCGGATCGCGCCCGGCAGGAGCCTGGTCGCCAGGTAGTAGGTGCGGCCGTGCCGGCGGTGGAGGCGGCGGCAGTGCGCGTACGACTCGGCGAGCGTCGGCTCGTTTCGGGTGGGCGCGATCACGCCCGGCAGCGTAACAGTCGAGGTCAGAGGGGCATGTGCGCGGCGAGGAAGTCCTCGACGGCCTTGCGGACTTTCACGTCTTCGGGGCCTGCGTCGGGTTCGAGGAAGTCCACACCGTGGTGGGATCCGTCGACCAGGACGAGGGTCTTGTCGGTCGCCGCGGGGGTCGCCGCCTCGAATTTCACGGCGTTGTCGCCGAACTGCGCGTCGCCCTCGGCGGCGGCGTAGAGGACGGGGGCGGTGAGGGCGGGAACGGCTTCCAGGGCGTCGGTGCCGTCGTAGAAGGTCGGGGCGGACAGGGCGATCACGCCGTCGACCGGCGGTGCGGCCTGCGGGGCGGCGGCGAGGACCGCGGTGCCGCCCATGGACGCGCCGACGAGCGTCACGGCGGTGGCGCCTTCGGCACGCAGGTAGGTGAGGGCTTCGAGGACGGCGAGGTGGTTGCCCTTCGCCGCGTCGCGGGAGGAGCCGACGCGGGGCGCGTCGATCGCGAGGGCCCGATACCCGGCCTCGCCGAGTTCGGCGGCGTAGGGGGCCCACTGGCAGAGGTCCCCGTTGGACTGATGGAGAAGGACGAGGGCCCGGGGGCCCTCCCCGAAGGAGAGGCCGCCGATGGTCTCGCCGGGGCCGAAGCGGACGGCTTGGGCGTCGGGGAAGTCCTCGACGCAGGTGAGGCCGGGCGCGTTGACGGGCGCGGCGGGCGGCGGGGTGGTGGCTCCGTCGGCGGCCGGCCCACCGCCGGAGCAAGCGGTGAGAGCCGTGAGAGCGGTGAGAGCGAAGGTGGCGGTGAAGGCAATGGCCGCGGTGAAACCGTGCACGCGAGGGCGTGGCATGAGCGTTCCCGTTCGAAGAGACGTCGATGTGGAACGTCTCGGGGGCGGCCTTGACGTAGCGGCGATCGTACCCGACCGGCAAGGACATGAAGGAACGCGAAGAGCCGGGAAAGGACGGCGACGCGACGAGGAGGGGGTGAAGGCGCCGGGCGGCCCGGGCACAGCCAGCTCAGGCGCGAACAAGAACCGGGTACCCGGCAGACCACACCGGGTACCCGTCAGTTCAGGCGTCACCGAACGCTGGGCCGGCAGCTCCGCGCCGGGCACCCGCCAGTTCAGGCGTAACAAAACACCGGGGACCCGGCACCGGAGGAGGTGCCGCAGCCCGATCCCCTACCTGGCAAGAGGTTTCGTTAGCCTCCGACCAGCTAGCAATGCTCGGAGGGGCTGTTGTAGGCGACTCCGCCGGTCGCGCCGCCCCATTTGATGCAGTTGGGTGCGGTGCGTTTGACGGGTCCGGCGTAGTAGCCGTAGTTGCCGGAGTCGGTTGTTCTGTTGCTCCCGGCGGGTTCCAGGTAGGCGGAGGTGGCGGTGGCGGTGCCTTTGCTGGTGAATTTGAGCGTCACGACGCAGTTGGAGCTGGTGGAGGCGTTCCAGAGGAGTACGACGTTGCCTTTGCCGCCGAGGCGGGCGGAGTCGTTGACTTTGAATCCGCTGCCGCAGACTTCGGCGGGGTCGTAGGAGGTGGCGCAGTTGTTCGAGGTGACGTTGGCGCTGGGGTACCCGAAGGTGGAGCCGTTGAAGATGGCTTTGACGGTGTTGTTCGGGTAGTTGGTGCCGTAGCGCAGTTCGAAGTGGAGGTGGGGGGAGATGTTGTTGCCGGGGGCGCTGGTGTTGCCGAGTGAGCCGATGACCTGGCCTCGGTCGACGTATTCGCCGACTTTGACGGCCATGGTGCTCAGGTGGGCGTAGTAGGTGGTGTAGCTGCCGCCGTGGTCGATTTTGACGAGGTTGCCGTACCGGTTGCCGGTCTGGTACGAGGCGATGGCGATGGTGCCGGCCGCGGCGGCGAGTACGGTGTCGCCGAGGTCGGCGGTGGCGGAGCCGCCTCGGTTGAAGTCGAGTTCCCATCCAACGTGGGCGCTGGAGTTGCTGCCGTTGCCGTTCCAGGTCTGTCCGCAGGGGAAGGGCAGTTGCATGGCGGGTTGTGCCTGGATGCCGACGTCGGTGACGGCGGCTGCTGCGGGGGCTGCGGCGGCGGTGAGCGCGCTCGCGGCGAGGGTGCCGATCATGGCTAAAGCGGTGAGCAGCCGTCTGGTTCTGGGCATCGCTGTTCCTCCATATCCGATCCGCCGTGGTTTCCCTTGGCGGGTACCGTGACCAGCTATCCACGACCGGCTACAAAATTGATACAACTTCAAGGTCAACTGTTCCGGTGCCGAAGGGGACGCCATGCGCTGCGAGTTCGCCGTTCTCGGCCCGCTGCATGTGCGCGCCGGCGGGGTGGCTGTCGCGTTGGGTGGCGACAAGCCGCGTCGGCTGCTGGCGAGTCTGCTGCTCGCGGCGGGTGAGCCGGTTTCGGCGGACAAGTTGATCGATGTGCTGTGGCCGGAGCGGGCGCCGCGTTCGGCTTTGGCGAATCTGCGCACGTACATCAGTACCTTGCGGGCGGTGCTGGGGCCGCGGATCCGGTATCGGGACAACGGCTACGTGATCGAGTTGTGGCCTGGGGAGTTGGACGCGGACGAGTTCACCGCGCTGCTGACGGCGGCGAGGCGTCACGCGAGTGCGCCGGAGCGGGCTTTGGACTGCTATGACCGGGCGTTGTCGCTGTGGCGGGGTGCGCCGTTGTCGGATCTGGAGTGTCCGTTGTGGACGCCGGTGGTCTCGCGGTTGACGGAGACGCGGTTGACGGCGATCAGTGAGCGCGCGGAGCTTCAGCTCATGCTGGGCCGGGCGGCCGACGCGGTCGCCGAGTTGCGCGCGGCGACGATGGAGTATCCGCTGCAGGAGAGCTTGTGGTGTCTGCTCGTGCGGGCTCTCGACGGGGCGGGGCGCCATGCCGAGGCGCTGGCGGCTTTCGGGACGGTGCGCCGGCTGCTGGCCACCGAGCTGGGTGTGGAGCCGGGTCCGGAGTTGACCGACGTGCATCGGCGGTTGCTCGACAGTCCGCAGTCGACCGACGCGCCCACCGATGTGCGCACCGCCGCTCTGCACCGTGTGTGCGACCGTCGGCTGGCGTTGGTGCAGACGGCGGTGGATCGCTTGCACGCCAGCATCTTCGCGACGGGTGAGCGTTCGTCGGCGAAGGTCCCCGAGAGTGTCCTGGCGCGGGTGACCGCCGATCCGATCGCCTGGCTCGACGCCCATCGCGAGGCCTTGGTGTCGCTGATCGCCCGCGCGGCCACGGCGGGTCTGGCCCGCCCGGCCTGGCGTCTGGCGGCGGCGCTGGTGCCGTACTTCGACCTGGGCGGGCATCTGCTGGCGTGGCGGCGCTGCGTCCACATCGCCCTGTCGGCGGCCCGCCGTTGCGGTGACACCAATGGTGAGACGACGATGCTGCGCGGCCTCGGCCAGCTCTACGTCTACACCGACCAGTTCCCGGCCGCGATCGAGGCCTTCACGGCCGCGCGCCGACTGTGCCTGGCGCTGGGCGACGAGAGCGGCGCGGCCCTTTCCACGGCCGGGATGGCCGCCGTCGCGCGTTTCACCGACCGGGCCGAGGAGGCCGAGTCGCTGTTTCGCCAGGCGCTGACGGTCTTCGTGGCGCAGGGCGACCGTCACCGTGAGGCCTACATCCGCTGGGCGCTGGCGGGGACGCTGATGGCCCGGGAGCACTACACGCAGGCGCGCGAGCAGTTGCGGCACTCGCTGCAGCTCGCGCGCGCGGTCGGCGACGACCACCGTGAGGCGCACGTGTGGCAGCGGCTCGGGGAGCTCCAGTTGCGCGTCGGTGCCGTCGAGGCCGCCGCCGAGCCGTTGCGGCGGGCCCTCGATCTCTTCGATCGGATCGGTGACGCCGAGGGCGCGGCGACGGTCCACCGCAATCTCGGCGCGGCCTTAGCCGCTCCTCAGTCGCCGACGGCCAGGCGCGCTCTGCGGGCACCGAACACCCCGTAGAGGGTCTGCCAGCCGACGACCGCGGCGAGCAGCACGGCGATGGTCCACGCGTCGAGGCTCGCGCCCCAGACGCCGATGGCGACGGGCGCCGCGACGCACGGCAGGCCCCAGCCGAGCAGCCAGGCCAGGGGCGCCTTGTTGATCAGCGCCAGCACGCCGGTGGCGGCGAAGTGGACGGCGAGGCCGCCGCACAGCAGCCAGCGCATGCCGCCGGGGAGGTCGTCGTGGGCGTGCGCGGTGGCGGCGCCGAAACCGGCGGCGATGGCGGTGATGCTGGCCGTGGCGACGAAGTGGCCGGGGAGGGTGACGCGCGGCGCGGGGCCCTCGGAGGCGAAGTGGGGGACGCCGTTGACGCCGTAGCGCAGGGTCAGCCACCAGATGCCGACCAGGACCACGAACCCGGCGAGTGCGGTGAGTCCGAGATCGCGATCCCAGTGCACCAGCGGGTTCCCGGCGGCGGTGACGACCTGGAGGACGCCTTCGCCGAGGACGATGATGACGAACAGGCCGAGCCGCTCCCCGAGGTGGGACAGGTCCAGCATGGCCGGCTTCGGCGACTCGAATCTGGGTTTGCGGCGGTTGGCGGGCGGTTCGCCGCGCCGGGCGACGGCCTTCTCGTAGCGTGAGCGGCGGCGCCGGGTGTCTCCTTCGGCCCGGGCCAGCATCTGTTCGGGGCGGCGGCTGGCGAGGATGGAGAAGGTGATGTCGAGGGCCGCGCCGAGGACCCACAGCCAGTAGCGCGCGGGGGCGGGGACCCAGACCGACACCAGCCACGGGATCATGCCCATCCCGGCCTGCGCCGCGGGCCAGGAGGTGAGGACCGTGCCGGTCCGCTGCCAGGTCGAGGCGGCCGACATGCGGCACACGAAGTAGGCGACGGCGAACACGACGCTGCGGTCGACGTCGCCTTCGTTGTGCAGCACCTCGGGGATCGTCGCCGGGATCGCCGCGGCGAGCACCGCGATGCCGAGCATCGCGACGAGCATGGCTCGCGTGCGGGTGCGCTCGCCGGCGACGTTGGCGTAGAGGGTGAAGGACGTCCAGACCGACCAGATCGCGTAGTAGAGGAGCACGAAGGATCCGACGGCCGCGAGACTCGGCGAGTCGTGCATGCGGTGCGCGAGCTGGGCGACGGCCGCGACCACGACGAGGTCGAAGAAGAGTTCCAGCCAGCTCGCGTGCCGCTCGGCGGCGGTCGTGCCGATCGGTCGATCCTGGGTCACGCCGGATTCTCGCACGTCAGCGCCGCGGGCCCGCCGACCCCGTCGTTTTCGGGCGCGTGACCGTGTACGCCGTCGCCCGTCGGCCGAGCCGTGCGCGGCGGGCGGTCCCGCCCGCCGCGTCCTCAGTCGAGGCCCATCACCCGCGGTGTGGCGGGAGGGTCGACCTTCGGGCTCTGCAGACGGCCGGGCGCCGTGATCGGCGCGGTCATGCCGGTCTCCGGAAACGGCGGCGGAGGCAGGGCCTCGCCGCCGTCGGGAACCGGAGTCCGGCGACTTCCGGGCACGCCCGGGTCGCCGTCCGCGTCAGCGGTTCTGCGGCGGTGGCGAAACGCGATCAGGATCGCGGTGGTCACCAAGGCGAGGGCCAGTACGCCCCCGACGAATCCGACGATGTCACTTTGCGCGGCGGCCACGTCGGCCGCCATCACAGGATGCCTGCCCCACACGATGCGCTCCCCGCCCACTCGTACGTCGCCAGTGTCACCGAGTAGTCCACCGGGTTGGGCATTTCGTTCGGTTACGACCCAGTGACATATCTATGTTCACCGATGTTCGCTACTCAGCGCAAGTGTCCAATGACAACAGTTCGGTCACCTTTCCGTCAGCGACCGTCCACTGTCGACGGACACCGGCCCGTTCGGCGAAGTACGCATCATGGGTCACCAGCACGAGAGTTCCCTGGTAGGCCCGCATGGCCTCCTCGATCACATCGAGCGAGTCGAAGTCGAGATGGTTGGTCGGTTCGTCGAGAAGCAGCACGGGTGTGGCGCTGTTCACCAGGACCGCCAGGAGTAGCCGCTGGAGCTCACCTCCGGACAAAGTGGACAGGGTCGCCGTGCGCTCGTCCTCCCCGAATAGGTAACCGCCGAGCAACTCCTCGGCCTCGTCGATGTAGACGGGCACCCGCGAGCGGAAGAAGTCGAGCACGCTCATCCGGCCCGTGCGGCCCGCGCGCAGGCCGTCGTGCGACTGCGGCAGCACGCTGGGCGCCACCGCCGCACGCACCTCGCCGGAGTCGAACTCGCCCGCCAGCGCCCGCAGGAGCGTCGACTTGCCGGCGCCGTTGCGGCCGGTGACCACGATCCGGTCGCCCGCCCCGACGGTCAGGTCGACGCCGTCGAGGATCGCCCTCCCTCCACGGTGGACGGTCAGACCCTCGGCGACCAGCGGCGGCCCCTCACCCGCCTCGGCCGGCGGGAAGGCCAGCACCAGCCTCGGCCGGGTCCGCGGTTCGGCGATCCAGCGCACCGACTGCATCTGCCGCTGCAACCGCCGCTCGCGCGCCTTGGCCTTCTTCGCCACCTTCTTGGCGTAGCGGCGCATCCGGTCGTTGTGCGTGGTCAGCTCGACCCCGAGAGCGTGGCCCTTGGTCCGCTCGATGTCGGCCTCCCAGCGCACCCGGTCCTTCTCCTGCGCCTCGAAGTCCAGCAGCCGCCGCTCCCACCGGCGCTGCTTCTCCACCCGGTAGGCGGTATAGCCGCCCTCGTAGAGCTGCGGTTCCTCGTTGATGCCGTCGATCTCGACGACGCGCGTCACCGCCCGGTCGAGCAGCGCCCGGTCATGGCTGGCGATGACCACCCCGCCGCCGAAACCGCGCAGCCACTCCCCCAGCCAGGCACTGCCCTCGGCGTCGAGATGGTTCGTCGGCTCGTCGAGGAGCAGCACGTCGGGCGCCGACAGCAGCAGGCGCGCCAGCATCAGCCTGGACTGCTCACCGCCGCTCACCTCGGTGACCGCCAGATCCTCCGGCAGCGCGGTGATGTCGAGACGCTCGCGCACCTCGGCCAGCCGCGACTCGAAGGTCCAGCCCGAACGCGCCACCCAGCGCTCCTGGACCGCGCCGTACTCGTCGAGCACGTCACCGCCCTCGGCGAGCGCCTTCTCCAGCTCGGCCATCCGCCGGGTGAGGTCGCGCAGTTCCGGGTCGCCGCCGCGAAGGAACTCGCCGACGGTCTGCCCGGCGTCGGGAACCTGCTGGGCGAGATAGCCGACCCGCACGCGCGGTCCGCGTTCGACGCGGCCGGCCGTGGGGGGCTCCTCACCGGTGAGGATCTTGAGCAGGGTGGTCTTGCCGGCGCCGTTCGGCCCGACCAGGCCGATCCGGTCGCCGGGGTTGACGAGGAGGTTCACTTGGGCGAAGAGGGGCTCCAGGCCGAAGTCCTTGGAAACTGCGGTGGTGCGAAGTAGCAAGAGGGCTCCCGGGATCGTCGCGGATGGGACGGGCGATACCGCGATGAGCGCGCGACAGCGTCGGCGACCGGAGGCGTACCCCTGCGGACAGGGGATGCGCGGGAACGACCGGCAGAGGCTGCGGAGCGTCGGCTCGACACGGCTTCTGTTGGCACTGAAGAGGGGTCGCGGGGACCACAAGGGACTTTCAGCGCCGGCGGTCAGTTCTCCACTTGGGCGGACTCCCGGGTCGGGGACGAGATGTGTCGATTCTGCCGCATGATCGCGCCGGCCGTCAACCGGGATGCCCGTTGTGCCCCCCTCGCCCCGATCACCCTGTGTCGCCCCGTTCCCACACGCGGCGACGGCATGGTGGGGCCCTGACCTGGGCTGCGGCGTCCGGTAGCCTGGCGCCGGACCGTTGCTCCCCTAAGGCGTTCATTCCGGCTGAGCGTCGGCGACGGTTCACCGCCGAATCGCCCTTCGGGGCGAACCGGGGACCCACCGAATCCCGGGGCGAATCCGCGTGCACCCTCGCGCGGTAGGGCGTCTCTTGGCCCGAGCCCGTCAGCTAACTCGGTAGGCGGTCGGCAAGAGAGGCGAATGCGTGCCGAAGATCCATCGGCGTGACACAGCGCCGGCCATGCTCGTCGCCGTTCTGGTGACCGTGCTGGCCGTGCTGGTGAACTCCCCCGCGGCGATCGCCGACCCTGACGACGAGGGCGGCACGAAAGAGATGCGCGAGCAGCTCGACGAGGCGATCGGGAACTACAACGACGCCCGCGACGCGCTCAAAGGCTCCAAGGAACGGCAGGACAAGCTCGAAAAGCAGGTCGTCGAGGGCGAGGAGGACGTCAAGGTCCTCACCGCACAGGTCGCCGACATCGCCGGCGCCATGTACGAGAACGGCGGCATGAGTTCGGCGAAGGCCTTCCTGGCCAGTTCGACCCCCGACGACACTCTCGACGGCATGGTCCTGGTCTCCTACCTCGGCGAGGAGAGCGCCAAGAAGATCAAGGAGCTGACCGGCGCCCGCGAGGACCTGGAGGCGAAGGTCGCCCTGCTCGACGACGAGATCGCCGAGCAGAAGGAGAACGTCGAGAAGATGGAGAAGGAGCGGTCGAAGGCGGCCCAGGCCATCGCGGCCTTCGGCGGCGACGCCACGACCGGCCCGACCACCTCCGACGCCCCCGCGCCGCGACCGGTCGACCGCGATCCCAACGGCTCCCTCCCCGGCGAGGGATGCAGCAAGCAGGACCCGACCAACCCCAGCGGCTGCCTGACCCCGCGGACCCTCCACAACCTGGAGGAGACCGAGATCGCCGGGTGGAGCCGCTTCGTCGCCTGCTACCGGGGAGGCAGTTTCGGTGAGCACCCGCAGGGCCGCGCCTGTGACTTCTCCGTCACTCCGGGCGGGTTCGGCGGCGAGGCGTACGGGGAGGCGAAGGCATACGGCGACAACCTCGCCGGATGGTACGTGGAGCACGCCGACGCGCTCGGTGTCCTCTATGTGATCTGGTACCGAAAAATCTGGATGCCCGGTCAGGGCTGGACGACCTATGACGGAGCGGGTGGCGAACCCAACTCCGATCACACCAACCACGTGCACCTTTCCGTCAGATAGGGACAAAACGCGCGCACATCACGCGCACATATGACCCCGGTGAGGGGTCGTGGGGCGGTGGCGGCTCGACCTCGGGCTGTACCTTTGTTCGTTATGGAACGACCCACGACCTCGCGTCGCGCTGTCCTCGGCGCGACCGCCGGGGCTTTCACGCTCGCCGGCCTTGCCGCCTGCAGCGACGACGGTGCCTCCAAGTCTCCCGGGGACACGGCCAGTTCGGCCCCCGTCGGGCCGACCCTGGCGATCGAACCCCCCACCGACAGCACGGGCCTCGCGGTCTCCACGGAGATCGCCGCTTCGGCCGAAGGCGGTGAGGTCACCGCCGTCACGCTCGTCAACGACAAGGGCGACAGTGTGAAGGGCAAGTTCCGGCTCGACAAGTCGAGCTGGGTGCCCACCGACCCGTTGAAGTACAAGACGACCTACACCGCGACGGTGACCGCCAAGGGCGCCGACGGTGTCGAGTCGACGGGTACGACGACCTTCACCACCATGGCCTCTCCGAAGCAGCGCGCCGGCGCCTACCTTTGGAACGCCGACGGCGCCGTGTACGGCGTCGGCATGCCCGTCCTGATCCAGTTCAAGGACGGCTACGCCATCGACAAGAAGAACCGGGCGGGCGTCGAGAAGCGCCTGTTCGTCGAGTCCGAACCGCACCAGCCCGGCGCCTGGCGCTGGGTGACCGGTTCGGTGCTGGAGTACCGGCCCAAGGAGTACTGGGAGCCGGGGACCAAGCTCAAGGTCCGCGTCGGCATCGGGGGGCACCCGCTCGGCGACGGCGACTTCGGCGAGACCGACATCACCGGCGACTTCGCGATCAGCGACACCAAGCGCGAGATCATCGTCGACAACAAGAAGAAGAACATGGTCGCCAAGCAGGACGGCAAGACCAAGAAGACCATGCCGGTCAGCCTCGGCAAGCCTTCGAAGCCGTCCTTCTACGGCACCATGGTGATCATGGAGAAGCTCCGCAAGACGGTCTTCGACTCCTCCACCTACGGCGTGCCGGTCGACTCTCCCGACGGCTACCGCACCGACATCGAGTTCGCCGAGCGCATGACCTGGGACGGCCAGTTCATCCACTCCGCGCCGTGGTCGGTCGCCGACCAGGGCGAGCGCAACGTGTCGCACGGCTGCATCAACGTCGCCCGCGACAACGCCGAGTGGATGTACAACTGGACCGAGGTCGGCGACCCGATCGTGGTCAAGGGCACCGAGGAGCCGGTGACCGAAGGGAACGGCTGGACCTGCTGGAACATGAGCTGGGAAGAGTTCGTCAAGGGCAGCGCGCTGCCCCCGCCGACCGTCTGACCGAGCACTTTTTGCGGGCGGGCGTCACCATCTCCAGGGTGACGCCCGCCCTTTGTGCGGGGAGGGAGGTGGCGTGTGGGCGGCCGCGCCGGTGGTCGGCGGGGCCGCGGGGCCGGGGTCGGCGCCTCCGGCGCATTCGTGCTCGTTGACACGGCAGTCGCCGGGGATGACCTCGGCGGGGGCCGTCGCGGTGAAACCGATCTCGGTGACCGCGCCGGGCTCAAGGACGGCGTCGCCGGGCCGGGGAGTGACGGTGTAGGCCTCGCCGGCCGGGTCGAGTTCGCCGTTCCAGACGCCGATGACCACGGCCTCGCCGGGGAGCGTGAAGGTCAGTTTCCAGCCGTCGACGGCGGAGTCGCCGGCGTTGACGAGGCGGTAGACGCCCGCCTGGCCGCCGTCCCACAGGAGAGTGGTCCGGTAGGTCGCGGTGAGCCCGTCGGTGTCGGCGGCCATGGCGATGCCGGTCACCAGGCCGCCGAAGAGCGCCACGGCCGTACCGGCGAGCAGGGGCGGGAGGAGTCGTCTGCTCAGTCGCACGGGACTCTCCTCCCTTTCGACGCCGAGGGGATCGGACCGCTCAAGGAGAACCCGCCCGGGGTGTGCCCGGGCGGGTCTTTAGAAAGCTTTAAGCCGGTGCTGGGCTGGGTTTAGCGGCGCAGGTCGATGACGGCGCGGCCGCTCCAGGTGCCCTCCCCCATGCGGGCGAGGACGTCGGGGGCCTCGTCGAGGGAGACCGGGACCACGTCGGGGACGATCCGGGCGGCGACGGCGAAGGCGAGGGTGTCGCGCAGGTCGGCCGGTGAGCCGGAGGGGTTGGCGATGACGCTCAGGCGCCGGAAGAGCATCTGCGGGACCGGCAGGGGCAGCGGGTCGGCGCTGGAGCCGGCCAGGAGAAGCGTGCCGTCGGTGTCGAGTCCGCCGATGGAGGCGGCGGCGGTCCTGGAGTCGGGGGCGGCGTTGACGACGATGTCGGCGCCGCCGTCCCAGGCGGCCAGGGCCTCGGCGGGGTCCTGCTCGGCGGTGGCGACGAAGAGTTCGGCGCCGAGTTCCCGCGCCTTCGGCTCGGCTCGGCGGGAGCGGCCGAGGACGGCGACGCGGGCGCCCATGGCCAGGGCGAAGCGCACGGTCAGCTCGCCGACGCCGCCCATGCCGATGACGGCGACCTTCGCGCCGGGTCGCGTGCCGGCTTTGCGCAGGCCGTTGAAGGCGGTGATGCCGGCGCACATGAGCGGTGCGGCGGCTATGGGGTCGAGGTCCGCGGGGAGTGGTGTGAGGTAGCCGGCCCGGGCGAGGAAGTACTCGGCGTAGCCGCCGTCGACGCCGACGCCGGTGATGCGCATCCGTCGGCAGACGACCTGGTCGCCGCGGGCGCACTGGTCGCAGTGTCCGCAGGAGTCGTAGAGGAACTGGGCGCCCACGGGTGTGCCGACGGCGGGCCAGGTCACGCCCGGGCCGAGCTCGGCGACGACGCCGCTGATCTCGTGGCCGGGGATGGCCGGGTAGACGGCGCCGGGGTAGTGGCCGCGCTGCTGGTTGATCTCGGAGAAGCACATGCCCGAGCCGACGACCTTGACGAGGATCTCGCCGGGGCCGGGCTCGGGGACCTCGCGGTCGACGAGGGTGAGGGGTGCGTGGGGTTCGGTGATGACTGCGGCGCGCATGGATACTCCCGTATAGCGACGTTCTAACCTGACTATAGCGACGATACATCGCCGTAGAGCGAAGTTCAGTCGGATGGGCACTTTCCGTATAGCAGCCCTATAGGCCGCCGGGTAAGATCGGGCCATGAACGACACCGTCCCGGGAACGCGCGAGCGCATCCTGCACGCCTCGGCCGAACTCCTCGCCGACGGCGGTGCGGCCTTCTCCACGCGGGCGGTGTGCGAGGCCGCCGGCGTCGGCGCGCCGACCCTCTACCACCACTTCGGTGACAAGCAGGGGCTCCTCGACACCACCGCCGAGTACGGCTTCGAGCGCTACCTGGCCGTCAAGCGCGCCAACACCCCCAGTGCCGACCCGATCGCCGACCTGCGCGAAGGCTGGGACGCCCACATCGCCTTCGGGCTGGCCTACCCCGCGTTCTACCAGCTCATGTACGGCGGAGTCCGGCCCGGCAACCGCCCCGCGGCCGCCGCCGAAGGACACCGCATCCTGCTGTCGATCCTCGACCGCGCCGAAGCCGCCGGGCTCCTCCGGCTCCCTGCGGCACAGGCCGCCGACATGGTGCACGCCGCCGGGGTCGGGGTGGTGTTCGCCCTGGTGAACACCGTGGAGGACGAGCGCGACCCGGCGCTGGCGGACCGCACCCGCGACGCCGTGCTGGCGGCGGTGACGACCAGGGGGGCGGCGGGGGTGGGGTCCGGGGCGGGGTCCGACCCGGTCGGGGAGCTGCGCGCGCGGGTGCGGGCGGGGACACTGCGGGGACTGACGGACGGGGAGACGGCGCTGCTGGCGGAGTGGCTGGGGAAGATGAGGTGAGGGCGCGGCCGGGTGGAGGGGGTAGGGGGGCTGGCTTGCGGGGAGGGGTGGGGCGAGCGCGTGGCGGGGGTTGGGTTGTTGCCGGCGCCGCGTGGGGCGCGGGGTTGGCGATGCGGCTCGCGGGGCGGGGGCGAGCGGGGTCGGCGAGGGCTGGGGCGGAGTGGCGACGGCAGAACACCCGGTGCTGTTAGCTCGCGAAGGCGGACCGCTGGATGCCCCCGGCGGGCCTCGCCTCAGAGGCGAGGCGGCGCCGCTCGCGGAGCGGCTGCGGCGGTTGGGCCGGTTGGAGCACGGAAGACCCACGCGGGCTTGACTACATCGCGCGGGTTGGGTTTGCGCTGCTGTACGCGGAGCGGGCTGGGCGAGGGCTCGACGGCGAGACGACTGCCACCTGCGCCACCGGCCTCAACCCGCAGATCCGGGCCACCGCGCCGCCCAATGCGGCGTCACCTCGGCTGCCGAGCGCGCTGCTCGCGAAGCGACTGCGCGAAGCGGGGCGAGGGCTCGCAGGCGGCCTCAGCAGGGCGAGGGTAGGTGGCGCTGCTCCCGGAGCGCGGCGGGGCGAGGGTTCGCAGGCGTAGACGAATGCCACCGGCCCCACTTCCCTCAACCCGGAAACCTTCGGCCCGGCATGCCGCTCGTACGGCGGCCGCCCGGGCAGCGCGGCGGCGCCGCTCGGGAAGCGCGGCGGGGACGGTTGAAGCACGGACGATGCCGCGTGTGGCCGACAGCGCGGCGCGAGTCCGGGTTGGCAGTCTGCCCGAGGGGTGAGGTGGCAGAGGGATCGCGAGCCGTGGACGAGAGAGCGTCGCGAGGGCAAGGGCGGGGCGAGCGAGCCAGGACGGGCGGGGCGAGCCGGGTGCGGACTCGGACTGCATTGGCCACGGCCTGGCGGCGCTCATCTGAAGGCTTCCGGTTCCGCCGCTTTCGCGGCGCGGAGTCGGGCGTGAAGGCTAGGGCTTGGTCACGGACGTCGCCGGAGCACACCTTGCGGCGGCGGCCTGGGCCGACCGCATGGCGTGAAGGAGTGCCACGCCGTCAGAGAAGCTAAAGCGTCCGGGGCGGTCAGTCCACAGGCGATGCCGCGCCGGGCTGACCGCACCGCACGGGTCGGCGTTGCCGCAGAGTCCTCGAACCACGGGCCCGCTGGCCCGCTGGCCCGCTGAGTCGCTGAGTCGCTGAGTCGCTGAGTCGCTGAGTCGCTGAGTCGCCGCGGCACGATATCCCGGCGCAGCGAGCCCTCGCCTCAAGCCCCCAGCGCCTCGATCTCCGCGTAGGTCCTCACCCGCGAGCCCGCCTCCCCCGCCAGCAGAGCCGTCACCATCGCCCTGGCGACCGTCACCGCCCGCACCGCCCGGTAGGGCCGCAGCGAGCCCGCCAGGAGCCCGGAAACGGCCTGCAGCAACGGGATCGACACCCGCTCGGCGAGCCGGCGGTCGTCGCGCTCCCCGACGAGTCCGCTGGGGCGGAAGATCTCAAGGCACTCGAAGCCGGCCGCTGCGAGGTCGCGCTCGGTCTCGCCCTTGACGCGCAGGTAGAAAGTCCTGGAGTCGGGGTCGGCGCCGATGGAGCTGACCAGGGCGAACCTGGTGGCGCCGGCGGCGTGGGCGAGTTCGGCGACCTTGAGCACGTGGTCGTGGTCGACGCGGCGGAACGCCTCCTTGCTCCCCGCCTTGGCCATGGTGGTGCCCAGTGCGCAGTAGACGTCGTCGACGGCGGGGACGTCGGCGGCGGTCAGTGCGCCGAAGTCGACGACGCGTTCGTCGAGCCGCTCGTCCCGGTGCCCGGAGTCGCGGCGGGCGAGCACGGTCACCTTGCTGTAGACCGGTTCGGTCAGCAGCCGCCCGAGGCAGTGCCCGCCGACGAGTCCGGTGGCGCCTACGAGCAGCGCGGTACGTCCTGTCACGCGCTCCAGCCTAGCGGCGCGCTCAAATCTCCTTGGCGTTCTTGCGGCCGGTCTCTTCGGCGCGATGGCGGCTGCGCCAGTGCCGCCGGGGCTTCTTCTCCCCCGCCGGCTGCCCGAAGACCAGCGCGATCCGCGCCCCGCCGAGCCGGCTGTGTCCGATGTGGAGGCTGCCGCCGGTGGTGTCGGCGACCCGCCGGACGATGTCGAGGCCGAGACCGGTGGAACCCGCTCCCGACGATCCGCGCGTCAGCGCCTGCCCTGGATCCTCGATGCCCGGGCCGCCGTCCTCGACGGCGAGGATGCGGCGCCGCACGTCGAGGACCGCCTGGAAGGGGGCGCCTTGGGGGGTGTGCGCGAAGACGTTGCCGAGCATCGCGTCGATCGCCGCGCTGAGCTCGCCCTTGGGCACCGGAACCCACAGTGGACGGTTGTTGCCCTCGACGGTCCAGGAGCGGCCGTGGTCCTCGGCCAGGACCGACCAGAAGGCCAGCCGCTCGGTGAGGACCTCGTTGACGTCGCAGGTCTCGGTGGAGCGCTCGGCGACGGACTTGCGTGCGCCGAGGATGATCTCGTCGATCTGCCGCTGGAGGGCGTCGACGGCGTCCCGGATCCGGTCGGCCTCGGGGCCGGCGTCGAGGGTGTCGACGTCGAGGCGCAACGCGGTCAGTGGAGTGCGCAGCCGGTGGGACAGGTCGGCGGCGATCTCGCGTTCGGCGTCGACGAGGCGCACGACGCGGTCGGCCATCGCGTTGAAGGCGACGCCCGCCTCGGCGAGTTCGGCCGGCGCGTCCGGGTCCGCGCGGGCGGCCAGGTCGCCGCCCCCGAAGCGGCCCGCGACGGCGGCCAGGCCGCGGGCGGCGCGCACGAAGCGCGCCGCGAGGCGGTCGGCGGTGACCACCGAGATCACGACCAGGACCAGCGCCAGCGCGATCAGGGCGAGCCGCGCCCCGGCGACGTTGCGGGTCAGTTCGGAGTCGGGGATGTACACCTCGATGACGGCCTTGCCCGCCGGGAGGGCCACCGTCCGCAGGTACACCAGTCCGGTGCCGACGGGTGTGGTCAGCGAGCGGCCCTCGCCGGCGGCGAGCATGACGTCCTCGGCACTGGCGTGCTCGCTGCCGAGCACCTGGCGACCGGGGAGGTGCACCGCCATGTGGCCGTTGGCGCCCGAGCGGGTGCTCAGGATCGCGCGGAGGATCTCCTGCGAGTCGTCGGTGACGGCGAGGACCGTCACCATCGCGGCGCTCTGGTCACGCGCGGCGGTGACCGCCCGGTCGTGGGCGAGCTGCCCGACGATCAGCGCCAGCGGGATCAGCAGTGCCAGCGCGACCATCGACGTGGTGGCCAGCGCGACGCGGACGAAGGCCCATCTCACCGACGTTCGTCCACCAGCATGACCCCTACCCCGCGCACGGTGCGCAGGAGTCTCGGGCTGGCCGCGGTCTCGCCGAGTTTGCGGCGCAGCCACGACAGGTGCACGTCGACGGTCGCCTCGGCGCCGAGGTAGGGCTGGCGCCAGACCTGTTCGACGAGTTCCCGCCGGGTCACCACCCGCCCGGCGTGCTCGGCGAGGTAGGCGAGCAGGTCGAACTCGCGGCGGGTCAGGTCGAGGGCGGTCCCGTCGAGTTCGGCGTGCCGGCGGGACTGGTCGATGCGCAGCGAGCCGGTGGTGGTCACCTGCGCGGTGTGCTGTTCGCCGCGCTGGCCGCCGCGCCGCAGGACGGCGGCGACGCGGGCCTGGAGGTGGGCGGCGGAGAAGGGCTTGGTGACGTAGTCGTCGGCGCCGGCGTTGAGCAGCCGGATCATGCTGGTCTCGTCGTTGCGGGCGGTGGCGACGATGACGGGGACGTCGGTGATGCCGCGAAGCATGCGCAGGGCGTCGGCGCCGTCGAGGTCGGGCAGCCCGAGGTCGAGGATCACCAGGTCGATGGTTCCGGGGCCCGCCGTGCCGATGTGGCGAAGCGCTTCGAGGGCGGCGCCGACCGGCCGGACGGCGTGCCCGGCGTTGGACAACGCCCGGGTGAGCGCCGCGCGCACGTTCGCGTCGTCTTCGACGAGCAGGACGGTTGCCATGGCGCCAGACCATACCGTTAGCGCTCCCACGGGGAAAGACGAGAGGGCATCGACAAACGGACATGCCTGGATTCATCCTCATATGGCGGTGAGACGCTCTCGCCTCGCCGGATGGACGCGGTCCTGTGGCAGGATGTGGCCCGTGCGACGCCTGCCGAAACCCGTCGCGGCCTGCCTGGTCTGGCTGGCCACCACCGCCGTCGCAGCCTTCGCCGCCTGGCTGGGAATGCACCCGGTGATGGCCGCGGCCGTCACCGACGACGGGCTGCCGGTACCCATCTCCGAGGTCCGCGACGACCCGCCCTCCTACGCCCCCAGCGACTCGGCCACCAGCCGCGCCGAACCGCGCACCCTCGACGGCTGGCACGAGATCCGCGGCGGCGTGTGGGAGCAGGGCTTCCACACCGACGGCGGCAGCGTCACCGTCCGCGCGACCAAGGGGAAGGTCACCCTCGTCTCGGCGACCCCGCGCGACGGCTTCGCCGTCATCGTCGACGACGAGGAGAAGAGCCGCCTGCTCGTGCGCTTCCACCGCGACGGCAAGGTGTACACGGTCGACGCGATGTGGTGGAACGACGGGCCCTACGCGGTCGTGGAGGAATCAGGTTAGGGCTTGTCCCGTGGGTCTTGTGGGTGCGAGTCGTGGTGACCCACCGGATGAGCCCTGGTGGGTCTAGCCCCCCTCGTGAAGTGGGGCCAAGGCCAATGTGGATCGGCACGAAGCGGCGCAGGATTCGTGGTGCAAGCACCGATCGCGCCCTCCGGAGGAAAAATGGCCACCGCATCCGCCCCCGCCGGCACCCGCCCCGCCGGCATTCTCCGGCAGGCCATCGGCTGGCACCGGCCGCTCATGATCATGGTCGTAGCGATGGCCGGGGTGACGCTGGTGTCCTTCGCCGGCGTCCTCTTCGACGACCGCGTGCAGATGGGCGTCTCCCCGTGGGAGAAGCCGATGAAGTTCGGCATCGCCTTCGTCGCCTACGGACTCACCCTCGCCTGGATGCTCTCCCTCCCCCACAAAGGGAAACGGTTCACCTGGTGGCTCGGCACGGTCCTGGCCCTCTGCGGCGTCCTCGACGTCGGCGTCGTCCTCATCCAGGGCGCACGCGGCATGTTCAGCCACTTCAACAGCTCCGGCGACTGGGGCGCGGAACTGACCCAGACCATCTTCAGCATCTTCGTCCCGCTGCTCATGCTGGCCAACCTGATCCTCGCGATCACCCTCATCGTCCAGCGCATCGGCGACAAGGCCACCGCTCTGGCCATCCGCCTGGCCGCCTTCTCCTCCGTGGCCGGCATGGGCCTGGGCCTGCTCATCAGCTTCAACCCCGAACCCATGGGCGGCGTCTACACCGACGGCAACGGCAATGCGGTCGAGCTGGCCATCAGCCACAACGTCGGCATCCGCGACGACACCGCCGTCATGCCCTTCACCGGCTGGAGCAGCACCGGCGGCGACCTGCGCATCCCGCACTTCGTCGGCATGCACGGCATGCAGGTCCTGCTCCTCCTCGGCCTCCTGCTGAGCCTGCTCGCCGCCCGCGTCGCCTGGCTGCGCGACGAGCGCACCCGCCGCTCGGTCGTGGCCGTCGCCGGTGTCGGCTACGCCGGCCTCACCGCACTGGTCACCTGGCAGGCGCTGCGCGGCCAGTCGCTGATCCACCCCGACGCCCGCACCCTCGCCACCCTCGGCCTCATCGTGGTGGTCGTCGCCGCCGGAATGACCGCGGTCCACGCCGTCGGCAAGAGCCGCGCGAAGACCGCCGCCGCCGCCGAGGCGGAACCGGCGCGGGAGCGCGAACTGATCTAGAACGACACGCGAGCCTCGGTACGGCCGCGCGCCGCCGCGACGAGTTCCGCCTCGGACTCGACGCGGCGGCGCGTCGCCTTGTCCAGCGTGCCGAAAGCCGTGACGGTCAGGTCGAGGCGCCTGCTCCCGGCGGCCTTCATCTGCCAGTAGCCGGTGATCTCGCCGTCGACGAGGAGCGCGCCCCGGCGGCTGAGGTTGCGCCACAGCTCGGCGCGGTACCGCTTGTCGGGGACCAGCAGTTCGCGATCGCCGCCGAGGTAGGGGTCCGAACGCGGGAGCAGGCGCACCGACTCGGGCCGCTCGGCGTCGGCGACGGCCTTGTCCGGATCGCCCGGGAACCAGCATTGCCGCCCCTCGACCTCGACGGCGGTGAGACCGGCGGGCCAGAACTCCTTCAGCCGGGCCGGAGCGGTGCCGAGGAAGGCCGCGACGTCGGCGAGCGACGAGGGCCCGGTCAGTTCGAGGAAGCGGCCGATCAGCGCGTCGGTCCCGGCGGGCTCGGAGGGCACGCCGGGCCAGTCGTCGAGCCGGACGAAGGTCAGCGGGCCGGAGCCCTCGGCGAAGACCAGGCCGGCGGGCAGCGCGCCGAGCCGGAACAGCGACTCGTAGACGTGGACGGTCCCGCAGCCGGGGCACAGGCGCGAGTAGGAGTCGTCGACGGCGGCGGTCACCGCCGCGCTGAGCTCGCCCTTCGTGCGGGGCTCGCCGGCCGCCTCGCGCATGGCGGCGGTGACAGCGGCGAGGGCTTCACGTCCGTCGACGCCCGCCGCGGACAGCTGGGGCGCGGCACCGGCCATCCGGGCCAGCGCGTCGGCCGAGGAGTGCGGCCACAGCGCGGCGGCCAGCGCGGGCAGATCCGCACGCCGGTGCAGGTGCGGAGCGCCGCGAACCGTCCACGTGGCGGTGGTCCCCTCGGTGGCCGCCCCGCGCGCGGCGAGCGCGACCTCGGCCGAGCCCGGCGGGGTGTCCTGCACGCCGAGGCCGATCACCGCCCCGGCGGTGTCGTCGGGACGGTCGAGTCCCTGCGCGAAGTACCGGTAGCGGAGAACGCCTTCGCGGTTCATCGGGCCAATGTAACCGTGTCGGCCTCTCCGCCGAGGGCCGAAACGGTGCGCCGGGTCTCGGCGTCGGGTGCGCCGGAGAGAACCCTGGCGAGGGCGAGGAGTTTCGCGACCTTCGCGGGGTCGGTGGTCCCGTAGGGGGCGAGTACGACGCGGACCGGGTTGGCGGGGCGGCGGCGCTCGGCGTCGTCGAGGGTCAGGATCAGCTCGCCGCCGTCGCGTCCGAGGACGGCGGTGACCTTGTGCGCGGGGAATTTGCGCGTGCCGCCGCGCTGGTCCTCGGTGACGAGGCGGGCCGGTTCGACGCGCAGTGCCGACGCGCGCGCCGGGATCAGCCGGGGCAGGGCGAGGGCGGCGCCGATGGTGATCAGGAACAGCCCGGCGGGCGGGAGCAGGCTGAGGGGGTCGGGTCCGACACCGCCGGTGGCCAGGGTCGCCGCCACGGCGATCCAGGCGACGGCCAGGACGATGGAGATCCACACGGCGATCGAGCGCCTCACGCGGTGACCTGCGGGCACTTCGAAGACGACGGGGAGAGGGGCGGGCATGACGGCTCCCAAGGACGGGCGGGCTTCGCCATGGGACCTTACCGGCGGCCGGGTGCGATCCCGGCGGCGCGTCAGGCGGTCTTGCGCTCGATGAAGTCCCAGCGGTTGCCGTACAGGTCGGCGAAGACGGCGACGGTGCCGAAAGGCTCGTGGCGCGGTTCCTCCTCGAAGGCGACGCCGGCGTCGAGCATGCGGCGGTGGTCGCGCGCGAAGTCGTCGGTGTAGAGGAAGAACGCGACCCGGCCGCCGGTCTGGTCGCCGATCCGGGACTCCTGGTGCTCGCCGACGGCCTTGGCCAGCAGCAGCGCGGCGCCCGGCGTACCGGCGGGGCGGACCTTCACCCAGCGCTTGCCGGGGGCGAGCTCGGTGTCCTCGACGAGTTCGAAGCCGAGCCTGTCCACGTAGTACGCGATGGCCTCGTCGTAATCGCGGACGACGAGGACGACTTCTCCGAGGTGCACCATGCCGACCATGATCGCCGATCGCCGGTGCGCTCGGCGCGGCGGGCCCGGACTCAATCGTTAGGACTGCAACCATTTCCCGGTACGGCGCGTTTCCACTGCAAAAGCGCGTCTTGTCCGTCCGCGATGAACAGGGTGACCCATGCGCACACGTCCCGCTTTAGCCTTCCTGGCCGCTCTCGCCCTGGCCGGCGCCGGTCCCGAGGCCGCCGTGGCCGAACCGCCCGCCTCGTCCGCGCGAGCGGACGCGGCGCCTTCGGCCGGTCCGGGCGTACCGGTCCATCTCGTCACCGGCGACACCGTCCACCTCTATCCCGACGGTTCGGTGGGCTACCGGGCGGGTGAGGGCCGCGAAGAGGTCGGGTACAGCCGCGTGTTCGCCGACGACGGGTCCGGCGAGGTCTTCGTGATCCCCGCCGACGCCGCCGCGGGCTTGCGCGAAGGATGGCTCGACCGCCGCCTCTTCAACGTCACCAGGCTGGCCGCCGACGGCCTCGGCCGTGACACGACGCTGCCCCTCATCGTCGCGGGGGACGGATCCGCGGCCCGGCGCGCCGGAGTCGAGACGGTCACCGCGACCCTCGGCTCGATCGGCGCGGAGGCGGTCACCGTCTCCACCGAGGGCGGCCGGTGGTGGTCGTCGCTGGTGTCCGGCTCGCGCGCGGGTGTCGAGCACGTCTGGCTCGACGGCAAGGCGCGCGTGACCCTGGACGTGAGCGTCCCGCAGGTCGGTGCGCCGCAGGCCTGGGACGCCGGGTACACCGGTGCGGGCGTCACGGTCGCCGTTCTCGACTCCGGCTACGACCCCGGTCACCCCGATCTCGCAGGGCGCGTGAGCGAGGTCGCCGACTTCACCGGCACCTCCCCCGAGGCCGTCGACGGCCACGGGCACGGCACGCACGTCGCGTCGATCGTCGCCGGTGACGGCTCCGCCTCGTCGGGCGGGTACAAGGGCGTCGCCCCCGAGGCCGAACTGCTCATCGGCAAGGTCTGCGACGACTTCGGCGCCTGCGACGACAGCCGCGTCATCGAGGGCATGGAGTGGGCCGCCGCCAACGGCGCCGCCGCGGCCAACCTCAGCGTCGGCGGCTACCCCAGCGACGGCACCGATCCGCTCGCCATGGCCGTCAACGAGATCACCGGCCGGACCGGCATGCTCATCGTCGTCTCCGCCGGTAACTACGGAGTCCCCGGTTCGATCAGCACTCCCGGCTCGGCCGACGCCGCCCTCACCGTCGGCTCGGTCAGCAAGCAGGACACGCTCTCCGACTTCTCCAGCCAGGGCCCGCGCTGGGGCGACCACGCCGTCAAACCCGACATCGCCGCGCCCGGCGGAGGCATCACCGCGGCGCGCGCGGAGGGCACCGCACTGGGCACGCCCGTCGACGACTTCTACAGCACCGAGAGCGGCACCTCCATGGCCGCGCCGCACGTCGCCGGGGCCGCCGCGCTGCTGAAACAGGCGCACCCCGCGTGGACCGCCGCCGAGCTCAAGGCCGGCCTCATGGGCAGCGCGCACCCCGTCGAAGGGCTGAGCGTCTACCAGCAGGGCACCGGCCGGCTCGACGCGCTGCGCGCCGTCACGCAGCCGCTGAGCGTCTCGCAGGGCAGCGTGAGCTTCGGGCTGTTCCCCTGGACGCACACCGGGCCCGACCCGGCCCGGACCATCACCTACGCCAACGACTCCGGCACCGCCCTGTCCGTGAACCTCTCCGTCTCGGGCACCGGCACCACGATTCCCGCCGGCCTCCTCACGCTCGACAAGACCGCCGTGACGATCCCGGCGAACGGGACGGCAACAGTGACGGTCACCCTCCACCCCTCGGTACGCGAGGTTCTGGGGAACATCAGCGCCGCCCTCGTCGCCACCGACGGCGTCAGCACCGCCCGTACCGCCCTCGGCCTGGTCCTCGAACCGGAGCTCTACACCCTCAAGGTGATCTCGAAGGCCCGGCCGGGCGACACCGTCGACGGCGCCGACGCGGCCTGGGCGAACCTCGACACCGGGGAGACGGGCTACTTCAGCGACTGGACCGACCCGAGCGTCGGGATCCAGCGCGTCAAGCCGGGCCGCTACCAGGTCTTCGGCGTCGTGCGGACCAGCGGCCCGCAGAACAGGGTCACCGTGTTCGACACCCGTGTCACGGTAGCCGGCGGCGACAAGAACACCGTGTGGGACACCGCCAAGGGCACCCGCCCGAAGATCACGCTCGACCGCGCGGCCGTGCTCAGCGAGACCAACGTGACCTTGAGCCACGGGGAGGCCTCGATCGGCATGAACGCCGCCGCCGACAGCGTCGTGTACGTCGCCCCGACCGGTTCGGCACCGGCCACCTCGCTCTACTACTCCTACCAACCGGTGCTGCACGTGCTCTCCGGCGGCGTCGCGAAGCACGTGTACACGCTCTACTTCCCCCACACCGGAAAACTCCCCTCAGCGCCCGCGTACACGGTCAAGGACCGCGAGCTCTCACGCGAACGCGCGATCTTCCACGCGCAGGGCACCGCGAACATCGAGGGATCACGGCTCAACCAGGTCGAGGACTCCCCCGACGGCCTCGCCGGCTTCGCCTCGATCACCGAGGTGCCATGGCCCTCCGAGCGGATCGAGTTCTTCACCGTCCGCGAGGGCCTGACCTGGGGCGGCTTCGCCTTCGTCGGCGACGGGCAGCAGTACGAGCAGCTGTTCTGGGCCGGCGAGCGGACGCTGACGCCGCAGACCGTGCACTGGAACGCGGCGCCGCTGGGCGCCGGTGTCGGCGGGTGGGAGAACTCCGGCGGGGCGTGGCTGCACCACGGCGGCCACCTGGCGATCTGGATGCCGATGTTCACCGGCTCCGATCAGCGGGTGCGCTCGAACTACGAGGGGCCGATGGCGACCGGGACGACCAGCCTCCTCGATCCGCACGGGATGGAGGTCCTGGCGACCGAGCAGCCGTGCCTCGGGGGCGTGGTCGTCGACACGATGGCGCACGGCCTCTACACGCTCGACTGTGTCGCCGAGCGCGACGTGCCCTGGTCGGTTCTGGGCACGAGGACCACGGCCACCTGGAAGTTCGCGGTGATGGAGCACCACCGCATGGACGGGACGCCGGTCGGCCTCAACGCCGTGCGGATCGACTCGCCGACCATGCGCGACGGCTTCGTGTCACGGGCACACCGGCAGGACCTGACACTCGACGTGTACCGGCAGCCGGGGACCGCGCCGACGGCGGCGACGAGGCTGCGCTTCGAGGTCTCCTACGACGACGGCGCGACGTGGAAGACGGTGACGGTCAGCAGGGTCGGCGACCACGCCACGGCGTCGCTGAACCACCCGGCGGGGGCGGACTTCGTGTCGACGAGGGTGTCGGCGACCGACGCGAACGGGGCCTCGGTGACCGCCACGACGATCAGGGCGTGGGGACTGGAGTAGCCAGGAACGCGAGGCGGCCCCGGACCGACGGGTCCGGGGCCGCCGAGCACGCAAGGGTCAGTCCTTGTCCTTGCCGACTTCGGGATCGTTGCGGTGCTGGAGGTAGTCCTCGTAGCTCTCGCGGTCGTCGAAGAGGTCGTCGTAGGTCTGGTAGGTGTTGCTGTGCGCGTCACCGACCCAGTCGTAGCCGGCCCTCTTCAGCACGCCTTCGAGCTGGCCGTTGACGGCCGAGGCGTTGAGCATGTCGTCGCGGTCGAAGGAGCGCACCGAGTTGCCCTCACTGCGCAGACCCTCCGGCAGGTCGGCCATGTCGATCTTTCCGGTGTCCAGGGCCGCGTTGACCATGGCCTGGTTGGTCAGCATCGACATCTGCTTGTAGTTGATCGACTCGACGTTCTTGTAGGCGACGTCGTTGGGGTCGTAGGCGTCCGGCGCCTGGTTGATCTCGGAGACCGGGAACCCGAGCGCGGTCTGCGCGAGGCTCGGGACGACGCGCCACACGTATCCCCACGGGGTACGGACGGCGGGCGTTCCGGGCGCGGGGTGGTAGTCGTTGTAGACACCGATGCCGCTGTTGACCGCTGTGCCGGCGCCACCGAGGAGCCCCGCCGCGATCGCGTCGTTGCGGGCGTGGGCCGCCGCCTTCTCCGCGTACTCGTCCTGCTGGCCCTTCTCGACACCGGCGACCTGGTCGAACATGTTGTTCTCGACGGCGTGGTTGTAGTAGCCCAGGAGCATGCCGTTGGCGTCGCGAAGCTGCCCGCGCAGACCGTCGGCCTCGGCCCCCTCGCCCGCCCGCACCATGTCCTCGGCGTTGACCGCCAGCTGGGCGAGGATGTCGTCGCCGAGCTTGCCACGCGCCACGGGGTCGCCGGCGACGAGCTGGAAGAAGCGCGAGCGGTCGCTGTGGTCGACCGACAGGTGCCCTTGCGACCATTCGGTGGTCAGTTCCTTGCCGGGGTCGAGCTCTCCCCACGAGTCGAGGTAGGTGCCCGCGACGTCGCCCATCGCCTGCGCGATCAGCGGGTTGCGCTGGCCGACGGGAGCGAGCTTGTCATCGCCCATCTCACCGCCCGCGTCGGTGAAGAACTGGAAGGCCGTCTCGTCCCAGTGCTCGCTCTTCTGGGTGTTGGTCGTGATGTCGATGAGGGCCGCGGCCGAGTAGCCCGCGAGATGCCGGTCGTAGCTGTCGCCGCTCTTGGCGGCTTCGGGAATCCAGTCGATGAGGCTCGCCGCGGCCTCGCCCTTGTCGGTCCAGTCGTCGCGGCCGAACAACTCGCGCAGCACGAACTCCGGTGTGTCGGCGCCGTACTTCTCGTTCTGGTAGCCGCCGGTGAGGACCTGCCGGTTTGCCTCCCAGTTGCGGGTGCTGACCTTGAGCAGATCCTGCATCTGGCCGACGATCTTCTCGCCGCCGACGTAGCGCGTGTACTCGGCCATCCGGATGGTCGTCTTGGCCGAGAACTCCATCCCGCCCTTGACGGCCAGCGGAGCGGCGCCCAACAACGGCGCCAGCTTTCCCCAGGTCTCCTCCCACTCCGTGGGAGTGTGGTTGCGGTTGTCCTGGATGTCGCTGTCGATCTCCTTGTTGACGATGTCCTGGATGTCCTTCGGGAGCATCTCGAACCCGCCGCCGATGCCCTCGTCGCTGAGCGCGAGGAGGCCGCCGCCCAGGCCGCCGCGGATCAGGTCGGCGTCGGACTCGGAGTAGTTCCCCTTGGTGAGGAACTCGTCGACGCTGAACAGCAGACCGGTGGCGACGTTCCTCGGAGACGTCGGATCGACGAACTCGCGCTTGCCGTCGAGACCGCCGTAGAGGGCCTTGAGGTAGCCCAGCTCCCCCTTGGTCAGATCGCCGCCGTTCTTCTGGAGCCACGCGGCGTGCCCGACGAGGGCGTTGAGCTGGATGAGCAGCTCCCGGTCGGCGTTGGTGAGCCTCTCACCGTTCTTGAGCTTGGCGAGCATCTTGGCGATGGCGTCGCCGTCCTTGGCGCCCAGCGGAACCGGGGCCTTGGCGCCCCACAGGTTCCACGCCGCCCAGCCCATGTCACCCTCGGTGACCAGCTCCTTGAGGACGGCGGGCGTGGCGCCGTTGGCCATCTGGCCGCCGCGCTTCTCGGTGTCGGCGTCGAAGGTCGCCTTCAGGCGGGTCGCCTCGCGGGTCAGCTCGCGCTCGAGTTCCTCCTGCTGCGCGAGGCGCCCGGTGTTGGCGTCTCCGGCGGTCGGGCTTCCCGTGCCGATCGCGTAGATCCTGTTGAGTTCGCTCTTGTAGCGATTCTCCAGGGCTTCGAGGCCGTCCTTGAGGGTCCCGATCTCGGTGGCCCAGGCGCCCAGCACGGTCCCACCGAAGAAGGAGGCCTGCGTCCCCTCCTGCCAGACCTTCATGTTGTCGCCGTTGACCGACTCGATCGGGTCGGCGACCAGTGAGCTGTACTCCATCGCGCCCTTGTCGATGGTGCCCTTCAGGTTCGTACCCCGGCCGGTGATGCGGCCGGCGAGACCGTGGAACTGCTCCGACTGCGCCCGGATCACGTCTTCCTTGGCCTTGGTCTCCCAGGGGCTGGCGTCCCATGCCACAGCGGCCTCCTAGCGGTTGATTTTCCGAAGCTGGTGGTAGCGCGCGTCGCCGAGCTCGGGCGTGATCAGGAAGTAGCCGTCGGCGGTGTCGGTGTCGTACCGGGTGACCTTGCCCGCCCCGCCGCTGATGTTGGTGCCCACCGAGCGTCCGTGCGTGGCGATCGACTCCAGGGACTTGGCGTTCTTCTCCTGGAAGCTCTGGATGCCGCGGACCATCGGGCCTTCCGCGGCCGCGCTGCCGGCCTCGTCGCAGAAGGTGTCGAAGGAGCGCCGGACGCTCTTGAAGTCGTCGGCGTCGCCCTCGGCGCGTACACCCGACGACCCGGCATTGTGCACGTTACGGATGCCTACCTCGGCCATGAGCGCCTCCAACCACAATGGACAGACCCGTGATTGTCGGCAGCCTAGCGGAGACTTGTCCGCCAAGTAAACAAGAGATTCGGGCTAAATCGCACCCGATGGGAGCGCGACCACCGCTGGTCGCGAGGGCGCCGGATCAGGCGGTCTCGGCGGCGAGTTTCGGGGTCACCTGGCGGTGGACCCAGCGCTCGGCGACGAAGGAGACGACCGGGATCGTGCCGGCGATGAGCACCAGCAGCGTCTGCTTCAGCGGCCAGCCCGCGCGGCGCGCCACGTCGAAGGCGGCGATCAGGTAGAAGACGTACAGGAAGCCGTGGACCGGCCCGATGATCGCGACGAGCGAGTCGTTGGCGCCCATGTACTTCAGCGGCATCGCCACGAAGAACAAGGCGATCAGCAGGGTGCCGACGATGTAGGACATCACGCGGTAGCGGGTGAGGGCGGCCTTCATGTGGTCTGTCTCCCTGGGTATTCGCTGGCTCGTTTGTCCGGGTTCTGGTTCATCCAGGCCAGATAGTCGTTGTACGCCGACAGCTCGTCGTCGGGCTCGCCGGTGGCCGCCGCAGCGGTCTTCGTCACGTCGGCGAAGTCAGGGGCCTCCATGGGAGCCTCCCCGACCCTTTCCAGCGGTCCGTTCTTGCGCAGCTCCTCGCGGATCTCGCGAATCCACAGGGCGATCGCGCACAGCCCGAACAGCGGCCATTCGAAGGCGTAGGCCCAGCTCAGGGCGTTTCCTCCGGCGGCCCGCCCGATCTGCCACCACGCCAGCCAGGCGAAGGCCGCGCACACCACGATGAGGGCGGCGTGGACGAGCAACCAGCGGCGGGTCAGGAACCGGGACACACGCGGATTCTAGGCCGCGCGCCTGAGAGTTGACGGAGCCGGTCGCCGTCGGGTGAGATAGCGCGGTGATTGACGTGCGGGAAGTGCGCGAGCGCCTGGGGTGGCCGGACGCCGCGCGAGAGATCTTGGACACCTGGGACGGGCTAGGGGCGCCCGCCGAGAAGGTGACGCTGCCCGACCGGGCGGAGGTGATCCGGATCCTGCACCGGATGGGCGCCGACGAGATCGACGTCGCCGACGCCGTCGCCGCCCGGCCCGACCCCGAGGCCGACCCGGCCATGTGGTGGGTCCTGGAGCGCTGTGTTCAGCACCTGCGCTCCGACATGGGCGGGCACGGCATGCTCTCCTGGCCGTCGCTCGCCGACCAGCGCGACCCCCGCGCGCGCCTCACCTATCTCTACGCGTTCCTCGCGCACCTGCCCTCGACCCTCGCGTGGCACGCCGAGCGCGGGGTGCCGGAGGAGATCTCCTGGGCGACCTTCGCCGACGTCGGGGAGAAACTGCGCATCAACCGGCAGATCTACGGCGAGGCCGGCCTGGACGTCTCGTTCTGGTTCACGCTGCACTTCCGCGGCTCGATCTACCGGCTCGGCAGGCTCCAGTTCGACATGCACCTCTCAGAGGGCGCGCCGGTGCTCGGCGTGCACATCCCGGAGACGGGCGGGCCGATGAGCCCCGAGGCGTGCGACGCGTCCTTCGCGTGGGCGGCGGAGTTCTACCCGAAGCACTTCCCCGAGCACGCCGCGACGCGCGCGACGTGCCTGTCGTGGCTGCTCGACCCGCAGCTGGGCGAGCGCCTGCCCGCGTCGTCGAACATCGTGGCCTTCGGCCGGCGCTTCGAGCTGATGCCGGCCAAGAAGGACGCCGGACTGCACGGCACCCTCGACATCCTGCGCTTCGTGTTCAAGACCGTCGTGCCCTCGCCCGAGAAGGTCGACCTGGCGACGCTGCCGCGCGACAACGGCCTCCAGCGCGCGCTCGTCGAGCACCTCGCCGAGGGCCGCCGCTGGGAGCAGCGCGGCGGCGGCGTGGCGTTGCGGCGGGTTTAGGCGGGTTCGGGGGGGCGGGTTCGGGCGCTGTTCAGCAGAAGCGGCGGAGGAAGGCCAGGCCCGTCTCGGCGGTGCCGTAGGGGTCGTGGGCGTCGTCGCGCTCGACGATGAACTCGATGACGCCCGAGCGGGCGGCGGTCGGGATCAGGTCGGTGAAGTCGATGACGCCCTCGCCCGGGTCGGCCATCGCGCCGTCGATCGTGCGGTCCTTGACGTGCACCTGGCGGACCCGGCCGGGGTTGGCGGCGAGGATGTCGCGCGGGTCGACGCCGGCGTGGACCGCCCAGTAGAGGTCGACCTCCAGGTGGACCAGGTGCGGGTCGGTGTTGGCCGTGATCAGCTCGTAGGGGCGCACGCCGTCGATCGTCTGGGTGAACTCGTGGGCGTGGTTGTGGTAGCCGAGGCTGATGCCCGCCTGCTGGGCCAGGACCGCCGCGGCGGTCAGCTCGTCGGCGAAGCGGCGCCACTCGTCGGCGGTGTCGAACTGCGCCCACGGCACCACGATGAAGGAGTGGCCGAGGGTCAGCGCGTCGTTGATCGTGTCCACGATGGCGTCGTCCAGCTTCACGTGACTGGACGTGGCCTGCAGGCCCGCGTCGTCGAGGAGACGGCGGAACTCGCCGGCCGTGCGCCCGTAGGTGCCGGCCATCTCGACCGAGCGATAGCCCAGCTCGGAGAGCTTGGCGAGCACGGCCGCCGGGTCGTTCTCGGCGAGCGAGCGCATCGTGTACAGCTGAATCGACAACTGCTGCGGCGTAAGGATCACGCTGGACAGGATCGCGTACGCGCTGCGGGTTGGCAAGGGGTTGTTTTCTGCGGGTGTGGGCGTTCCTGGGGAGACGGCGCGGCGGCCGGGCGCGGACGGGGAGCCGCGGGGCTGACCGGGCGGGGTGCGAGGGAAACGGCGGTCCGAAGTGGACGGAGGGGGTGGTGGGCGGGGGTGGAGATGGCGGGGGCGAGGCGGCCGGTGCGCTAAATTACCCCCGTGCCCTCCGACCACCGCTCCCCCGTGCATCACCCGAGAACGCGGCTGTCGGCGCCGAGGGCGATCCTGGTGCGACTCGCCGCCGCCGTCGCCTGCCTCGCCCTCGCTTGTTTCCTGGTCATCATCGACCGGGGAGGTTACCGCGACTCCGCCGACGGGTCCGTCTCCGTCCTCGACGCGATCTACTACGCGACCGTCACGCTGTCGACCACGGGCTACGGCGACGTGGTCCCGATCGACGACAGGTCGCGGTTCTTCAACATCGTCGTGATCACGCCCTTGCGCGTGATCTTCCTCGTCGTCCTCGTCGGCACGACCGTCGAGGTGCTGACCCGCCGCACGCGCGACGTGTGGCGCGAGAAACGCTGGAGCAGGGCTTTGCGAGACCACACCGTCGTGATCGGCTACGGCACCAAGGGCCGCAGCGCCGTGGCGACACTGCGCGCCTCCGACATCCCCGCCGAGCAGATCGTCATCGTCGACCGCAGCCACGAACACGTCGAGGAGGCGACCTCCGACGGCTACGTCGCCGTACAGGGCGACGCGACGCGCTCCTCGGTCCTGGCGCGAGCCGAGGTCGGCGAGGCGCGGCGGATCATCGTCGCCGCCGACCGCGACGACACTTCGGTGCTGGTGACCCTCACCGCGCGCAAGGCCAATCCGCGCGCGACGATCGTGGCCGCCGTCCGCGAGTCGGAGAACGCCCCCCTGCTCAGCCAGAGCGGCGCCGACTCGGTCATCACCTCCTCCGACGCCTCCGGGCGCCTGCTCGGCCTCTCGACGGTCACCCCCGACGTCTGCGAGGTCATCGAGGACCTCCTGACCCAGGGGCGCGGCCTCGACCTCGCCGAGCGCGTGGTCGCCCCCACCGAGGTCGGCAAGGGACCGCGCGAACTGGCCGACCTCGTGGTCGTCGTCGTCCGCGACGGGCAGCGCCTGCACTGCGACGTGTCCGGCCCGCTGCGTCGCGGCGACCGCCTCGTGACGATCAGCGCACCGGCTACGGTGTCGACATGATCTCGCGCCTGTGGCCCGCCGACGCCCCCATCGAGCTGTCCGACGAAGAGCTCATCGCGCACTACGAGCAGCCCGACCGGAACCTGCCGCACCTGCGGGTCAACTTCGTCACCAGCGCCGACGGCGCGGTGACGGTCGAGGGCGAGTCGGCCGGCCTGTCGAGCGGCGCCGACAAGCGCGTGTTCAAGATCCTGCGCATGCTCTGCGACGTGCTCGTCGTCGGCGCCGGGACGGTCCGCGCGGAGGGGTACGAGGACCTGCGCCTCGACGAGAAGCGCGTCGCGTGGCGCCGCGATCACGATCTGGCCGAGCAGCCGGTGATGGCCGTCGTCAGCGCCGCCCTCGACCTCGACCCGGCCTCTCCCCTGTTCACCCGCGCGCCCGTGCGGCCGTTGGTCTTCACCAGCGCCAACGCTCCCTCGGAGCGGCGCGGGGCCCTGTCGGAGGTGGCCGAGATCGTCGACTGCGGAGAGTCGACTGTGGACTTCGCCACCATGAGGCGGGAACTGTCCGAGCGCGGCCTGAACCAGATGCTGTGCGAGGGCGGGCCGCACATCCTCGGCGAGCTGACCGCCGCCGATTCCCTCGACGAACTGTGCCTCACGCTCGCCCCGCTGCTGGCGGGAGCGGGTGCCGGCCGCATCACCGCGGGCCCGGCCTCCCCGGTCCGCTCGCTGCGTCTCGCCCACGCTTTCCACGCCGACGGCAACCTGATCCTGCGCTACGTGCGCGCTGTCACAGCCGGGTGAGAGGATGACCTCCGTGACTGAGCTGGACGCGAGGCCCGTCGGGCGGGTGCTCGGCACCGAGGACGCGACCCCCCTGTCGTTCTGGGTGGCCGTGACCGAGGGCGAGTACCTGCAACTCGATGACGTCGTGACGACCTCGCGCGAGGTGCCCGGCCGCGACCCGGTCACCGTCTCGGGGGTGGTCACCTCGGTGCGGGCCCGCCATGAGGGCGCCCAGTTCGACTCCGACGTCTTCCTGATCAGCGAGGGCATGCTGCCCGCGCAGGTGCAGGAGGCCGCCGAGATCACCGTGACCCGTGTCGAGCCGGAGGTGTTCGTGCCGCCGCGTCCCGGCGACGCGGTCTACCGCGCCACCGGTGAGGCGCGCTCGGCGGCGCTCTACTTCGACCGCATGGTCAGGATGGTGCCGCTGGGCCTGGGCCGCGACGGCGAACCGGTCTACCTCAACGCCGACTTCCTCGACGGCAGCCGCGGCGCGCACGTGTCCATCTCGGGCATCTCCGGCGTGGCCACCAAGACGAGCTTCGCGACCTGGCTGCTCTACTCGCTGCTGCACTCCGACGCCCTCGGCGCCGAGGCGGTCAACACCAAGGTCCTCATCTTCAACGTCAAGGGCGAGGACCTTCTCCTGCTCGACCACCCCAACAAGCACCTCGACGACAAGCTGCGCACCCAGTACCAGCGGCTCGGCCTCACCGCCGGGCCGTTCGCCTCGGTGACGGTCTTCGCTCCCCCGCGCGAGGGCGACCGCAACGGCACACCGGACGTGGCCTGCCGCACCACGGGCGTGGAGTCCTTCTACTGGACGGTCGCGGAGTTCTGCCAGCAGCGGCTGCTCCCTTACGTCTTCGCCGACGGCGACGACGAGCGCCAGCAGTACACGATGGTCGTCGGTCAGGTCGCGGCCCGCCTGGCCCGCGAGGCGGAGCCGAAGGACGACGGCGCGGCCGTGGTCGACGGTGTGCTCCTGCGCTCCTACGGCGACCTCGTCGACCTGCTCGTCGAGCGCCTCGGCGACGAGGACACGCGCGGCCAGTGGGCCGGTAGCGCGATGGGCATGGGCACCGTCAACGCCTTCATCCGCCGGATGATCAACTCCAAGCGCGACATCGGCCGCCTCGTCCGCGGGGATCTCCCGCCGCGCCGGGCGCACGGCGTGTCCACCGAGGACGGCGCCCAGGTCACCGTCGTCGACCTGCACAACCTTCCCGACCGCGCGCAGCGTTTCGTCGTCGGCGTCGTCCTGCGCACGGAGTTCGAGCGCAAGGAGAAGGCCGGCAGCGCCCGCCCGCTCCAGTTCGTCGTCCTCGACGAGCTCAACAAGTACGCGCCCCGGGACGGTACGAGCCCCATCAAGGAGATCCTCCTCGACATCGCCGAGCGCGGCCGCTCCCTCGGCGTCATCCTGGTCGGCGCGCAGCAGACCGCCAGCGAGGTCGAGCGCCGCATCGCCGCCAACAGCGCGATCCGCGTCGTGGGCCGCCTCGACCCGGCCGAGGCCGGCCGGCCGGAGTACGGCTTCCTGCCCAGTTCGCAGCGTCAGCGCGTGCTCATGGCCAAGCCCGGCACGATGTTCGTCGCGCAGCCGGAACTTCCGGTCCCGCTCGTCGTCGAGTTCCCCTTCCCCGCCTGGGCGACCCGTCCGCAGGAGGCCGGGGAGCCGCCGACCTCGACACTGCGCTCGGCGACCGGTCAGGTCGATCCCTTCGCCCTGACCGACGAGGACGACGACATCCCGTTCTGACCGGTGGGCCCGCGCGTCCGTCACGGACCTCGCGGGCACCGTCGGGGTTTGCGCTCCGGGGTTACTGTGCCGCTGGCAGTACCTGGGAGGAGAGACGATGACCGACCCCATCGAGGGGCTCAACCGCAAGCTGCTCGACCCCGACGAGTGGCTCCGGCAGCAGGATCAGCGGATCGCCGCGCTTCGCGCCAGCAGCGAGGAGGCCACGGCCGAACTCGCGCGCGCCAACGTCGAGGCGAGCGACCGGGCAGGGCTGGTCACCGTGACGGTGAACCCCTCCGGCGTCCTCATGTCCGCGTGGTTCTCGCCGCGCACGCAGGGAGCAGCCCCCGCGCAGCTGACGGCGGCGCTCATGGAGGCCTATCGGACGGCGACGCGCGAGGCCTCGGCGAAGATGCTCGACATCATGTCGAACGTGGTCGGTGAGGACACCGACGCCATGAACTTCCTCAAGAGCACGATGCCCGACATCGAGGAGGACGAGCCGGACGACGGCCGCGGCTCCCCCGGAGGGTACGGCTACGACCCGTACGGACAGGGACGGTACCGGTCATGAGTTTCGAAGTGTCACCCGAGGAGCTCAGCGCCCACCTGACGCCGTTGAGCTCGCTCAAGTCCGAGGTCGAGCGCTGCAAGGACGCCGCCGAGCAGGTCGGCTTCGGCGGGTTCGAGGCCTACGGCCTGTTCCTGCAAGGCCTGGTCCCGCCCATCCTGGAGATGTGCGTCGGCGACACCGGCGAGATGATGAAGCAGGCCGCCGAGCTCGCCGCGGCCTTCCACAAGAGCGTCGAGGCCAACAACGAGTGCTACATGGCCACCGAGACGGCCATCACGCAGATGTGGGACGACGTGAACGGGGCGGGGATCTTCAAGTGACGAACCCACTGATCGCGGAGAACAAGGGCCCCTCGGGAACCGCCGGCGCCGGGCTGCTCGACAGCGGCTACAGCGCCTGGAAGGACATCGGCCAGGACGGCAAGACCGACTGGGTCACCCTCGCCGTCGACGGCCTGTCGGTCGGCCTCGACCTGCTGGGCATGGCGCTCAACCCCCTCGGCGAGATCGTCAAGGCCGGCGTCGGCTGGCTCATGGAGCACATCGCCTGGATCCGCGAGCCCCTCGAAATGCTGACCGGCGACCCCGCCGCCATCACCGCCGTGTCGCAGACCTGGGGCAACATCGCCAAGCAGATGAGCACCACCGCCCAGAACTACGAGACCGCCCTCGGCGGGATCTCGACCTGGGCCGGCGAGGCCGCCGAGGGCTACCGGTCCAACGCGCGCGACTACATCGCCGGCCTGCGGGCCATGGCGTCGCACTCCGACGACGTCGGTCAGGGCGTGGCCATCGCCGGGATGGTCGTGGCGACCGAACGCGCGATCGTGTTCGACATGATCGCCTCCTTCGTCAGCCGCATCATCACCCAGGCGATCGTCGCCGCGGCCGCCGCCGGGCCCACCCTCGGCGGTTCCATGGCGGCGTTCTTCACCAGCCTCGGCGTCGACCTCACGATCACCGCGAGCAACCTGACCAAGCGCATGGCGAAGCTGCTGACGATCATCAAGCGCTTCGTGGCGAAGTTCGAGAAGCTCGGCGAGACCGGCAAGAAGGTCGCCAAGACGCTCGGCGACCGCTCGCAGGCCATGCACAACTGGGCCGACCGCGCGGTCAAGACCAGCCCGCAGAGGCTGAAGATCAAGGGGATCCAGGACCTGGTGAACAGCTCCTCGCTGAAGAAGTTCACCGAGCCGATCGGCGACTTCAACAGCAAGTTCGGCGACGCCCCGGGCGCCCTCAACGACTCCTACGCGCAGAAGACCGGCAAGGAGAGCGCGAAGGCGTACAAGGAAGGCGAGGAGAACATCAACGGCGGCAAGGACGAGTAGGCATGGCCGAACCCGGACGCACGACGGCGAAGAAGTGGGTGTCCCCGGCGATCTTCGTCGTCTGGACCGCGGCGGCACTCGCCGTGGGCGGTGTCGCGCTGTCCGGCCTCGAACGCCTCGGCTCGGCGAGCGGCTGGGCCATCCTGACCGGGACGGCGCGCGTGGAGAACTGCGCGCCGTCCTGGTTCGGCGCCCCCTACGAGTGCCGGGCCGAGGTGACCTGGACCGACAAGGTCACCGGTGAACCGTGGCGGGAGGACGTGGCGGTGTACTCCATGTCCGCGCTGTCGGGCGAGGTCGCCGTCGAGCGCCGTACCGATGAGGACCGCAAGGCCGACGAGAAGTACGGCCGCGTCTACCCCGTGGGCCACCCGGTGCAGTCGGCCCGCACGTTCAGCGTGATCGCAATCTTCGCGGTGCTCCTGGCCACCGTCCTCATCCCCGTCAGGCTCCGCGGCCGGGCCCGGGATCGCAAGGGCGCCAAGGAGAACACGCCCGCGACCGAGGCCGCCGCACCGGCCGCTCGCCGAGCCGCCGAAAAGCGCCCGCGCCGAAGGAAGTGACCGCGCGGATCCGCCGTTTCGCGCGCTTGCGCGTTTCCGTCATACCCAGCGCCTAGTCTCGTCGGTATGCCTCGCCGCATCCTCCAGGTCGCCGATGCCGTCCAGCCCGACCTCACCGAGGGCTTCGCCCGCATCCGCGCCGAAATGCGGCTTCCGGTGGAGTTCACCGAGGCCGCCGAGACCGAGGCCCGCCAGGCCGCGGCCCGGCCGCTCCCGGACCATCCCGACCGCACCGACATCCCGCTGCTGACGGTCGATCCGCCAGGGTCCATGGACCTCGACCAGGCCATGCACATCGAGCGGGCCGGCGAGGGCTTCCGGGTCTGGTACGCCATCGCCGACGTCGGCTCCTTCGTCACTCCCGGCGGTGCGCTCGACGCCGAGGTGCACCTGCGCGGCGAGAGCGTCTACCTGCCCGACGGCAACGTCCCGCTGCATCCGCGCGCGCTGTCCGAGGGCGCGGCCAGCCTGCTGCCGGGCGAGACCCGCCCGGCCGCGCTGTGGCGGATCGACCTCGACGCCACCGGTGAGATCGCCTCCGCCGAAGTCTCCCGCGCGCTGGTCCGCAGCCGGGGACGCCACGAGTACCGCGCGGTCCAGGAGGCCCTCGACGCCGGCACCGCCGAGGACACCTTCGTGCTGCTGTCCGAGGTCGGCCCCCTGCGGCAGGTGCTCGAACGCGCCCGCGGCGGCGTGAGCATCCCTACCGCCGAGCAGGAGGTCGTCGGCGAGAACGGCGGCTTTCGCCTGGAGTTCCGCTTCCCGATGCCGGCCGAGGGCTGGAACGCCCAGATCTCCCTGCTCACCGGTATCGCGGCGGCACGGATGATGCTCGACGGCGGCGTCGGCGTCCTGCGGGTTCTGCCGCAGCCGTCCGAACAGGACCTGGCGAAGGTGCGCCGGGTCGCGCTCGGCCTGGACGTGCCGTGGCCGAAAGGCGCCCGCTACGGCGAGGTCGTCGCCGGTCTCGACCCGTCCCGGACCAAGCACGCCGCCTTCTTGCAGGAGTCGATGATGCTGCTGCGCGGCTCGGGCTACGAGGCCTTCGACGGCACGCGCCCGGAGCTGAGCACGCACTCGGCGGTCGCCGCGCCGTACGCGCACGTCACCGCACCCCTGCGCCGTCTCGTCGACCGCTACACCACCGAGGTCTGCCTTGCGCTGAGCGCCGGGCGGGAGGTCCCCGCGTGGGTGCGCGAGGCGCTGGAGGCGCTGCCGCGGGAGATGGCGGTCTCCGGACGGCGGGCCGGGAGCGTCGAGCGCGCCGCGGTGGACCTGGTCGAGGCGACCGTGCTGTCGCCCCGGATCGGTGAGGAGTTCGACTCGGTGGTGATCGACGTCGAGGACCGCAAGCCCGCCGGTCGCGTGCAGATCGCCGAGCCCGCCGTGATCGCGCGCTGCGCCGGCGAGGGCCTGCCCCTCGGCGAGCGGCTGAGAGTCCGGCTGACGGTCGCCGACACCGAGCGCAGAAGGGTCGAGTTCACCCCCGCGTGAGGCCCGCGCGCCTGCGCGGTCACAGCCCGTACAGTGCTGGGAGCAGGGGCGGTGCGAGCGGCGCGGACAGTGCGGTAATACCCAAGCGAACAACGGCATCGAGACGGTGAGGTCTACCTAAAGTGCGCATTCTGCACACCTCGGACTGGCATCTTGGCAAGGTCCTCAAGGGACAGTCGCGACTGCCCGAGCAGCGGGCCGTGATGAGGGAGATGGTCGAGATCGCCGAGCGGGACAAGCCCGACCTGGTGATCGTGGCCGGCGACCTCTTCGAGACCTCCGCGCCGTCGGCCCAGGCCGAAGCCCTGCTCTACGACAGCCTCAGCGCACTGCGCGGGACCGGCGCCGACGTGATCGCCATCGCCGGCAACCACGACAACGGCCCGGCCATCGACGCCCTGCGCACCTGGGCCGAGGCCGCCGGGATCATCGTGCGCGGCAAGATCGGCACCGCCAAGGACCACCTGGTCGGCGGCACCACCCGCGAGGGCGAGGCCTGGCGTTGCGCCGCCCTGCCCTTCATCTCCCAGCGCTACGCCGTGCGCGCCACGGAGATGTTCGAGCTGACCGCCGCCGAGGCCGACCAGAGTTATGCCGACCACGTCCGCCGCCTCTTCGCCGCGCTCACCGGCGGTTTCGACAAGAACGCGGTCAACCTGGTCACCGGGCACCTGACCGTCTACGGGTCGAAACTGGGCCGCACCGAGCGCGAGGCGCACACGGTGGCCTCCTACAACATCCCGGCGACGATCTTCCCGCCGACGACGCACTACGTCGCTCTCGGGCACATCCACAAGCGACAGCGCATCGACGGGCCGTGCCCGATCCGCTACTCGGGCGGGCCGATCATCGTCGACTTCGGCGAGGAGGACGCCGTGCCGGGCGTGCTCATGATCGACGTGACCGTCTCCACCCCTGCGGTGGTGCGGCACGTGCCGCTGAAGAGCGCCGCCAAGCTGCGCACCTACCGGGGCGAACTCGAAGGCCTCAAGAAGGAAAAGGCCGACGGCCGCATCGACGCCGACGCACTGCTGCGCGTCTACATCAAGGAGAAGCCGCGCGCGGGCCTGCGCGAGGAGGTCCAGGAGCTGTTCCCCAACGCCGTCGAGGTCCGCATCGATCCGAGCATGCTCGACGGGGGCGCGGGCAAGTCCGTGGCGAGACGGGCCGGGCGGTCCCCGCGCGAACTGTTCGGGGACTACCTGACCGACAACGGGTACGAGGACGAGAAGGTGGCCGAGTTGTTCGACAAGCTGTACGACGAGGCCAGCTCATGAGGCCGCTTCGGCTCGACGTGATCGGCTTCGCCGCGTTCCGCAAGCAGACGACCCTCGACTTCACCGACACCGACTTCTTCGCCCTGGTCGGCCCGACCGGCGCGGGCAAGTCGACCGTCCTCGACGCGATCTGCTTCGCCCTCTACGGCAAGGTCCCGCGCTGGAACGGCACCGGCGTGCGCGACGCCCTGGCGCCCTCGACCGGTGAGGCCCGGGTCCGGCTGATCTTCGCCGCCGGCGGCAAGCGCTATGTGGCCACCCGTGTCGTCCGCCGCAACTCCAAAGGGGACGTGTCGACCTTCAGCGCGGGCCTCGAACGCATCCCCGAGGGCGTCGACGTCTCGAAGATCGACGAGGTCGACGCCGCCAAGCTCGGCCAGGTCCTGGCCGGTTCGCCATCGGAGATGGCCGCGCGCGTCGAGCAGGTCATCGGCCTGCCCTACGACCAGTTCACCAAGTGCGTCGTCCTGCCGCAGGGCGCCTTCGCGGAGTTCCTGCGCGCCAAGAACGCCGAGCGCCAGAAGATCCTGGAGAACCTGCTCGGCCTGGACGTGTACAAGAAGATCGGCCAGCAGGCCAACACCCGCGCCAGCGCCGCCAAGGGCGGCCTTGATCAGCTCGACCGGCAGCTCGCCGAGCTCGGCGCCGTCGGCGAGGAGGAGATCGCCGCCGCCTCCGACCAGATCGAGCGCACCCGGCGGCTGGAGTCGCGGCTCAAGGAACGCGTCCCCGAACTGCGCGAGGCCCGCGCGGCCGTGGAGGTCGCCCGAAAGACCCTCGGCGACGTCGAGGAGCACCTGGCCGTGCTGCGCGCGGTGAGCCCTCCGGTGGACCTGGAGAGCACCACGCAGGCCGTCGCCGAGGCCGAGACGGCGGTGGCCGAGGCGGGCGCCGCCCGCGACGCCGCCGAGGACGCCGAGGGACGGCTGCGGACCACGCTCGGCGAGAGCGATCCGGCGCGCTTCCAGGCCCTGCTGAACGCCTACGACGAGCACGAGGCCAAGACCGCCCGGATCGAGAAGGGCCGCCGCAAGGTCGCCGAGATGGAGACCGCCGCCGGGGCCGCGAGGAAGGCCGCCGAGACGGCGGCCGACGCGGCGAAGCACGCCGAGGCCGCGCTGGAGGCCGCCAGGACCACCGACGTCGCCGCCGCGCTGCGCCCGCACCTCGTGGCCGGCGAGCCGTGCCCGGTCTGCGACCGGCGCGTCGACGAGCTGCCCGCGCCCCTGCCCGCGAAAGCCCTGGAGCTGGCGGGCAAGGCGCACGAGCTCGCCCGACACGAGCACACCGCGGCGGCCACCCTGCTCACCAAGGCCGAGACGCAGCTCCAGAACGGGATCTCCCTGCTCGAAGAGCTGGTCACCGAGCATGCCGCCACCGCCAAGCGCCTCGAAGGCGTGCCCGGCCGCGCCGAGACCATCGCCGCGATCGAGGAGGCCGAGCGGCAGCGCCTGGCGCTGACCGAGGCGGGCCGCGCCCTCGCCGCCGCCCGCGAACAGCACCGCAAGGCCGAGTCCCGCCTGGACGCGGTACGGCAGCGGGTCGCCAAGGAGTGGCTGACCTTCGACACCGCCCGCGACCGGCTCGCCCGGCTCGGCCCACCACCGGCGGACCGCCGCGACCTGCGCGCCGCCTGGGACGACCTCGCGGGCTGGGTCGGCGAGCGCCTGACGGAGGCCCTGAGCCTGCACGGCGAGGCCAGGGCGGAGGTCGAGAAGGCCCGGGCGAACGCGGCGGCCGTCGATGACGAGTTGCTGTCGCTGCTGGCCGAGGCCGACCGGCCGGTGCCGTCGAGCGCGGACGGTTCGGACTACCTGACCGAGGCCGCCCGGGCGCTGTCGCAGGCCGAGCACGACTACAAGCAGCTGGTCAAGCAGCGCGAGCAGGCCGGGCAGCTGAGGCTGGACCGGGAGGAGAAGCAGGGCGAGGCGCTGGTCGCCGAGCAGCTGGCGCGGCACCTCAACGCGCGCAACTTCCTCGCCTGGCTGACGCGCGCGGCGCTGGACATCCTCCTGGAGGACGCCACGGCGATCCTGCGCGACCTCAGCGGCGGGCAGTACGACCTGGAGTACGAGGGCGACCAGTTCTACGTGGTCGACCACCATGACGCCGGGCAGAAGCGGCCGGCGTACACGCTGTCGGGCGGGGAGACCTTCGCTGCCTCGCTGGCGCTGGCGCTCGCGCTGTCGCGGCAGCTCGCGGGGATGTCGGCGGGTACGGCCCACCTTGAGTCGATCATGCTCGACGAGGGCTTCGGTACCCTGGACGCGTCCACATTGGACACTGTGGCGACGACTCTTGAGGCGCTGGCCGTCAAGGGCGACCGGATGGTCGGCGTCGTCACGCACGTGCCCGCGCTCGCCGACCGGATCCCGATTCGCTTCGAGGTCACCAAGGACGCGGCGGGCGCGAGGGTCGAGAAGGTGGTGACGTAGCGGGTGCGCGCACCGGCTCGCGGCGGCACCGTTGTCGTGCGACGAGACTTTGAGGGCGGCTTATGCACATCCAGGTCGACGCGTGGGATCCCGCCTACGTGTCCCCCGACGGCGTCCAGCAGTCGAAGGCCAAGGTCGACGCCGGGATCGAGGTCCCGCTCGCCGAGTGGGGTCCGCGCGATCCGGTCGACACGACCGTTCCCACGTCGGTCCTGCTCGTCGACGGCGTCCGCCGCCTCGACGCGCACCTGTGGCTGACACCCGACGACAACGGCGAGGCGAGGCCGGGCATCTGCGCGTCCTACGCCGCCGGGGTCGTGCGCTGCTCGCCGGCCGGCGGGGCGAAGGTCGTGGCCAGCAGGGTGATGCACGGGCTGTTCACGTCCACCAAGGACGCGCCTTCGCTGCGTGCTCACCCCACGGCCGTCTACACCGCCCACCGGGTCGGAGAGGCGGAGACCGGCGACCTGGTCAACGCCGTGCAGACCCACCTGCGGGGGCTGGAGATCTCGGTGACCGACGAGGCCGGCGCCGGTGAGGACGAGCTGCTCATCGTCGACGGGCCGCTGCACGGCCGGGCCCACGTGCCGCGCGCGCTCGGCTACATCAAGTCCCACCGGGTGCAGTACCTCGCGCCGGAGCTGATCCGGGTGGTCAACTCGCTGGCCGCCGGGCAGCGCACGCCGGTGTTCGCGCTGGACACGTCGTGGGAGCGCTACAGCTGGTATCTGCGACTGCCGGGCGCCGACGTGCCGGCCGCCGGCCTGGTCCGGCTGGAGGCCTCGGTCGACCTGACCCTCGATCAGGTGACGAAGCTCGCCGACAGCTCCTCGCGCGTTCTGCCCCGGCTGGCCTCCACGCCGTACAAGGATCCCAGGGCGCCGCAGAACCTCACGCCGATCGCCGGCCTGGAGAAGCGCCTGCGGGCGCTGCTGGGCGATCAGCGGCTGCTTCAGCGCGGTCTGCGCGCGGCGGCTCGTTTACCTCGGGCATGAAGGAGGGCGGCACCTTTCGGTGCCGCCCTTTTTCCGTTCGCGCGAGGTGATCGGGCTCAGCCTTTGCGGCCGCTCCAGACCGCGCTCTCGGTGTAGTGGTTGTCGAAACGCTCCTGGGAGTCCCTGAGGTCCTGGTAGGTGGCCTCCTTGCGGGCGAGGCGGTCGAGAAGCCGGTAGTAGTCGAAGCGGTCGTTGCCGGGGGTGAAGACGACGAGGACGTCGGCCTCGTGTCCCGGGGCGGGTGCGAAGGCGTGCGGCGTTTCGGGCGGCACGACCAGGAAGTCGCCGGCGGAGAGGGTGACGATCTCCTCGCCGGTGAGCACCTGAAGCCGCCCGCCGAGGACGAAGAAGGCCTCGGTGGCGCGGGCGTGGAAGTGGGGCGGCGCGCCGAAGGATCCCTCGGTGAACTTCGAGCGGTTGGCGGTGATGGCGCCGCCGGTGGTGCCGGAGTCGGCGAGCAGGGTGATGATCGCGGCCGGGTCGCTGGTGAGGGTCTCGGCCTCGGTGGCGCGGGAGAGGGTGATGTCGGTCATCGCGGGCTCCTAATTCTCGATAGCTTCTATCCTGGATATTACGCGTCCTGAATATAGGCGTCAAGCGTCGGTCGCGTGACGCCTCCCACTCACCTGGTGGGCGCGGGGTTCGCCAGCGCCACGTTGATCCGGTTCCAGGCGTTGATGGTCGACACGGACATGACGAGCGCGGCCAGTTGTCCCTCGTCGAAGTGCCTCTCGGCCTCGGCCCACACCTCGTCGCCGACGTGGCCGCCGTCGGCGATGCGGGTCGCGGCCTCGGCGAAGGCGAGCGCGGCCCGTTCGTCCTCGGTGAAGAAGGGCGTGTCGCGCCAGGCGGCGACCGCGTAGAGCCGGGTGGCGGTCTCACCCGCGGCGGCAGCCTCGTGGCTGTGCATGTCGACGCAGAAGCCGCAGCCGTTGATCTGGCTGACGCGGAGTTTGACGAGTTCGAGGATCCGGTGCGGCAGTTCGCTGGCGCCGAGGTAGGCGCCGATGTCGAGCATGGCGCGGTAGCCCTTGGCGGCGTGCTCGGCGAAGGTGGGCAGGCGGCGGGTCATGGTCTTCTCCTTTTGCGATGTGTTCAGACGGCGAGCAGTACGACGAGGGTGGGCCCGAAGGCTCCCCCGAGCTGGAAGGCGAGGTTGAACAGCCCGATCGCGACGGGCCGCTGGCCCTCGGGGGCGGCTCGCATGGCGCGGACGCCGAGGACGGCCTGTCCTCCGGAACTGGCGAGCAGGGACAGGGTGGAGACGGCCAGCAGCAGTGGCGCCCAGGGCGTGACGAGGGCCAGGGCCAGGGCGAGGGTGCCGATGCCGACGAGGAGGGGCGCGATGAGCCGGTGGGGCAGGCGCGGGGAGATCGCGGCGAAGCCGAAGACGAGTGCCGAGCCGGTGATCATCGCGGCCATCTGGCCGGCGCCGATCGCGCCGGTCGACCAGGTGGTGGCGGCGCCGAGGAGCCTGGGGACGGCGAACAGCATCGCGAAGTAGGAGGTGGACAGCAGCAGGGTCAGGCCGCTGCTGACGAGGAACGCGGGGGTGCGCAGTAGCGCGGCCGGGACGAAGCCCTCGGGGTTGGCGCGGATGCGCAGTTCGAGCGGGACGGCGGCCAGCAGGACGCCGACGGCGCCGGCGAGGGGGTAGTGCGGGACGGCGACCAGGGCGGTGACCAGCACGGCCAGCAGCGCCGCGCCGGTGGCGTCGAAACGGCTGCCGGGGTCGGCGACCGAGGGGAGGTCGCGGCGCAGGACGGCGGGGACGGCCAGGAGGGTGACGGCCTGGACGGCGAAGGCGACGTGCCAGGACGCCGCGGAGGTGAGGGTCGCGCCGACGAGGGGGCCGGTCGCGCCGAGGACGCCGAAGCCCGCGGCGATGAGGCCCATTCGGCGCGGGGAGCCGCCAGCGAGGTTCATGGCGACGGCGACCAGCGCCGAGCCGCCGAGGGCCTGGAGGGCGCGTCCGGCGAGCAGGAGCGGGAGCCACGGGGAGAGTGCGGCCAGAACGGTGCCCGCGGCGGTGAGACCGCTGCCGGTGAGCAGGACCGCGCGGATGCCGCGACGGCGGACGAGGCCGCCCATGAGCGGGGTGCCCAGGGCCATGGCCCAGCCGAAGGCCGACACGAGCCAGGAGACGGTGGACAGGGACACGGAGAGGTCGGCGGCGAGGGTCGGCAGGATCATGGCGGGGCTGTTGGCGCTCAGGGCGAGCGGTGCCGAGAGGACGACGAGCCAGACGGCGGGGACGGTGGCGCGGGCGGCGCGTGGGCGGACGGCCGCCGGTGCGATCGCCATGGGGCGGGTGATGGTCGCCATGTCTGTTCCAAACTGTGTAATCAGGATCTGGAATGTCCAGAATCTAAGCGAGGGAAAGGGCCGGATTCCAGCCCTTCGCTTATTCGGTGAGCCTCTTGCGGGTGCGCTCGGGCGCGTCGGGATAGGCGGCCTCGACCGAGGCCTTCACGTCGGCGATGGTCTGGCCGGCCAGTTCCCGGCGCCAGGCCAGATCCGCGCGTCCCATCGCCTGCGAGACCAGACAGACGGACCGGTAGTCCACATCCGGGTCTCCCCCGGGCCCTTTCCGCAGGATCTGCGTGCAGCGGAAGGCGTCCTCGGGACCTTCGATCGCGGTGACGACGTCCATGAGGCTGATCCGCTCGGGCGGGCGGGCCAGCCGGAAGCCGCCGCGCGGCCCCGAGATCGACGTGAGGATCCCCGCCCGGGCGAGTGCCTGGAGCTGCTTGTTCAGGTAGGCGGCGGGGAGGTCGTAGAAGGCGGCGAGCCGCGCGGCGGTCACCGCGCGGTCGGGGTCGACCCAGGTGAGATTGACGCAGCTGTGCAGCGCCCACTCGACGCCCTCGTTCATCTTCATAGTTCTAGACATTACATGTCCATGATCTCCGGTGCAACTCCCCCGCCGCGAGTCGCCGGGCCGACGCTCACTCCACTGTGGTTGGGTAGGGCGATGCAATGGGGACGCGTTCGCCGGATCACGGCACTCTCGATCGGTGTACTCCTTCTGGCGACCGCCTGCGCCGGGCAGACCGCCGAACTCCGGCCACCGGCCGCCGGCGCCGACTGGGGCGAGTGCGAGGACGTCGACCGCGTACGGGGCACCACGCTGGAATGCGCCATGATCACGGTTCCCGCCGACTGGAACGCCCCCGACAACGGCGAGAAGATGGAGATCGCGCTCCTGCGCGCCCGCAACGACCGCCAGACCGAGCGGATCGGCTCACTGGTCATCAACCCCGGCGGGCCCGGCGGCTCCGGCGTCGACTTCGCCGCCTACCTCGCCGATACGCTGCCGACCGAGATCCTCTCCCGCTTCGACATCGTCGGCTTCGACCCGCGCGGCGTCGGGCGCTCCACGCCCGTCGACTGCATCTCCGACGCCGACAAGGACGCCATCAACGGCTTCGCGCCCGACCCGGTGTCCGACGCCGACTTCAACGCGCTGGTCGCGCTCCAGAACCAGGCCGTCAGCGACTGCTACACCGCCTACGGCGACGGCCTCGCGCGCTACGCCAGCGTCCAGGCCGCCCACGACATCGACGCGATCCGCGCCGCCGTCGGTGACGAGAAGCTGACATACCTCGGCTACTCCTACGGCACCCTGCTCGGCTCGATCTACGCCCAGCAGAACGGCGCCAAGCTCCGCGCGGCCGTCCTCGACGGCGCCGTCGACCCCGGCCTCGACGACGTGGCCACCAGCGAGGGCCAGGCCGCCGCCTTCGAGTTGGCCTTCGACAACTTCGCCGCCTGGTGCACCGAGCGCGGCTCGACCTGCGAGCTGGGCCCGAACCCGCGCAAGTACGTCATGGACCTGCTAGCCAAGGCCACGACCAGCCCGGCGGTGTCCAACGGCCGCCAGGCCACCTCCGGCTGGATCCTGACCGCGGTCATCGCCGCCCTCTACGACGAGAGCGCCTGGCCCTATCTCTCGGCGGGCCTGTCCGAAGCCGCCGCCGGCGACCCCTCCCTGGTCTTCCAGATCGCCGACGGCTACGTCGGACGCTCCCCCAGCGGGGAGTACGACAACTCCACCGACGCCTTCAACGCGGTCAACTGCTCCGACGACGCCACCGTCGAGACCGCCGAGTCGGTCCGGGGCCTGCAGACCACGTGGCGGGCCTCATACCCGATGTTCGGCGCCCCGCTGGCCACCACTCTGCTGGCCTGCGCGCTGTGGCAGGCGCCACGCGACCCCTATCCGACGGGCGCCTCGACCGGCGGGCCTACAATCGTCGTGGTTGGTACGAAAGGCGACCCCGCGACGCCTTACGCCAACACCGCCAAACTCGCCGCCCAGCTGGGCACCGGTGAGGTGCTGACCTGGGAAGGCGAAGGGCACACCGCCTATCCCAAGACGCCGTGCATCGCCGATGCCGTCAACGGGTATCTGACAGACCTGACGGTCCCCCCACCCGGGACCGTTTGCCCCGCAAGGTAGACAACGCCTTCACGTACCGCAAGCGTCTATCGTGTGGCGAGTTCACGACCGACGGCTTGGGGGAGAAAACACGCCGATGACGAAGACCATCAACGGCCGCTACCGACTCGATGAGCGCATCGGCGCCGGCGGCATGGGAGAGGTGTGGCGCGGTGAAGACCTGACGCTGCACCGCACCGTGGCCGTGAAGATGCTGCACGCCAATCTGCGCGACAACTCAGAACAGCAGGCCCGCTTCGAGGCCGAGGCGCGCACGCTCGCCCAGATCCACCACGCCAACGTCGTCGACATCTACGACTTCGGGCAGAGCGAGGGCAGCGCCTTCCTCGTCATGGAGTTCGTGCCCGGCCGCTCGCTCGGGGACATCCTGCGCGACGAGAAGGAGACGATGACGGTCGAGCGGACCGCCGGCATCGTCGTCCAGGCCGCCCAGGCGCTCAACGCGGTGCACAAACGGGGGATCGTGCACCGCGACATCAAACCCGACAACCTGATCGTCAAGGAGGACGGCACGGTCGTCCTCACCGACTTCGGCATCGCCCGCACCGACATGTCGATGACGCTCACCGCCGACGGCACCGTCATCGGCACGGCCTACTACATGGCCCCCGAGCAGGTCTCCGGCGAGCGGCCGGTCCCGGCCAGCGACCAGTACTCGCTCGGCATCGTCACCTACCGCTGCATCGTCGGCGAGCTGCCCTTCGACGGCACCACGCCCATGTCGGTGGCCATCAAGCAGCTGCGCGACCCGGTGCCCGACCTGCCCGAGAGCACCCCGCCCGCGCTCGCGGCGGCGGTACTGCGCTCGCTGCGCAAGAAGCCCGAGGACCGCTACCCCGACTGCCTCACCTTCGCCAAGGCCCTCAACGGCCTCATCCCCAAGGGTGAGACCACCGCGTCGATGGCGGCGATCACGCCGCTGACCGACGCGCCGCTGACCAGGGTCATGCCCAAGACCGCCGCGCCCGCCGCGAAGACGACCAAGATCGCCGGCGCCGCGGCCGTTCCGGTCCGCACGCCGAAAGAGGCCAAGGCCGCGCTGCGGGCCGCCGCGGCTTCGCCGCCCGCCGCTCCCCCGCCGGCGCGCGTCGCCGGTTCCGGATCGGGCAAGAGCAAGACGCCGATCTTCCTGGCGGTCGCGGCCGCGGTCGTGGTCGTCGTACTGGGTGCCGTGCTGCTGTCGAACCTGGGCGGCGACAATGACGGGACCGGCGGCGACACCTCCGGGAACCTGGGCGGAGACCCCGGCACCAGCGAGACCGACAACAGCGGTGGCGACAACACCGGCGACGGCTCGAACGAGGGTGACGACAACACCGGCGACGAGAGCACCGACCCTGAGCACAGCGACAACCCCGACTCCGGGGGCGAGCCCTCCGATGACGGGGGCGACGAGGGCGGCGACGACGAGGCGACGGCCGAGGTGCCCCCGGTCTCTCCCCCCGGCTCCGACATGAACGTGCCCGACGCCCGCGCCTGGGTCGAGAAGCGCGGCCTCGCATTCAAGGTCAAGCTCGGCGACGGCGGCGACGGAACCAAGTGCACCTCCTACACCCAGGAGCCCGCCGCGGGCACGATGCTCAAACCAGGCGAGACGGTCGAGGTCTTCTACAACGAGGGCTGCAAGGACAAGTTCGACGAGCAGGGCATCGACTACTGATCCCGCCGTCCACCGTGGACTCGAACCGGGCGCGCCTTCGGGCCGCCCGGTTCTCCATGCCCGGCTAGCATCGGCGCGGTGGGAATCGTCGGAGATCTGTGGGCCGCCGGCCGGATGCCCTGAGACCGGCCGACCCCGCACTCGCCCGACTAGAAGGCCGAGCGCCCCGCGATGCCCAGCACCGGCAGGTAGAGGCGCTCGCCGTCGGCGGTGAAGCCGTCGTACTGGATGTCGAAGAGGTCGTCGATCCCGAAGAGCTTGAGGCCTTCGACGAGCATGTGCGCCGCGGCGGCCGAGTCGGCGCGGTTGCCGTGCTCGAAGGTCCTCGACCAGGTCGGCACACCGCCGCCGGGGGGCCGAAAGCCCAGGTCGGCCAGACGTCCGAGCCCGCCGCGATAAGGGTCGCGGACCGCGTCGGAGGCCTCGACCCGGATGGAGCCGTCCACGACGGTCTGCACGAAGCGGCCCGACCAGTCGTTGGTCCGCAGGATCAGCGTCGCCGCGGTGTCCATGATCGGCATGTCGCCGGCCATGTCGTTGATGCAGCCGGTGAGGCGGTCGGCGAACTCGGCGATGTCCTTGACGACCGGCTCGCCGGGAAGCTCGGTGTCGTCGCGGCTGTAGGCCCGCCAGCCGGAGGTGTCGCCGTGCACGATGTTGCGCCCTTCGAGGGCCTCCATCGCCTCGGTCGCCAGGATCCGCAGGCTCACTCCGCCGTAGAAGCGGCGCAGATGCAGTTCGAGCGTGGCGACCGGGTCGCGCCAGCGGACCCAGGGGCCGCCGTCGCCGCCGCGGATGTCGGGCTGCCCGAGGACTCTCAAGATCCGGCGCAGAACCTCACGGAATACGATCATCCGGTGTTCTTCCCCGGCTTTGCCGCGCTCGGCGGACTTCAGCACCATCAGCTCGATCGCGTAGTACTCCGCGTCGGTGTTGATGTTCGCCGACGACGGAACCATGTCCGCGAAGGCCGCGCCGGTGGTGTAGCCGGTCTCGGCGCGCAACGCCCCGAGGCCCTCCTCCCCGGCCTGGCCTCGGTGGAGTTCCCAGCCGAGGAACTCCATCGCCCGCACCAGATCGCCCTCGCGCCAGCGTCCGAAGTCAACACGACCGAGCCGGGCGATCAGATCGTCCAGCTGCTGGTCGGTCAGGCGCTTGGTACCGAGCATCTGCGCATCCTGCCATCTTCTTGTCGATCTTCACAGTGGCCCCGGACACTGGCCGCGACCGGGGTGAACCTTTAGGCTTGCCTAACCTCAATTCTCGTTTCGACCTACGCGATCTGCCACTTCGACGACCTTGGACGGTGTGCGGGTGAGTGCCCACGACCTCGAACGGCCGGACTCTCTCACCGCGCTACTGGGTGGGCGCCGCGGCGCGGTTGACGCCACGCTACCGCCTGCGGCCTTCGGAGTGGGATGGCTCGTCTCCGGCCACTCGATCGGGATCGGGGTCGTCTCCGCACTCGTCGTGGGTGCCATTGTCGCCGCATGGCGATGGCGACGGGGCACGCGCCCCCGCGCGGTCCTCATCGGACTACTCGGCGTGTGCGTCGCCGGACTCATCGCGATCTACACCGGCCGCGCCGAGGACTTCTTCCTCCTGCAGATCCTCAGCAACGGCGCCAGCGTCCTCGCCTGGCTCATCTCCATCGTGGTGCGCCGGCCCTTCCTCGGCCTGATCGTCGGCGCGGCCCTGGGACAGAAGACCCGCTGGCGTCGCGACCCCGACCTTCTGCGCGCCTACAGCCGCGCCAGTGTCGTCTGGGTCTTCCAGTACGTGCTGCGCCTGGCGGTCTTCCTGCCCCTATGGTGGGCCGGCCAGGTCGCCTGGCTGACCGCCGCCCGCGTGGTGATGACCTGGCCCCTGATCGCGGCGTGCCTGGCGGTCAGCTGGTGGGTGCTGCGCCGCTCACTGCCGCCGGACCACCCCGGCATCAGGCATCCGCGAGTGGACTGACGCACCGCCTGTCGTACCCTCCAAACAAGGTCGTATGAAACCTACAAAAGGAGGGCTCGAAGTGCCGAAGACCGAGAGCAGCGCCTGGCTCGCCCGCGACGCCGCCGCCGTCTGGCACCCGTTCACCCAGCACAGCCGCTGGCTCGACGACGAACCCACCGTCGTCGAACGCGCCGAGGGTCCCTGGCTCTACGACATCGACGGCAACAAGTACCTCGACGGCGTCTCCTCCCTGTGGGTCACCACCTTCGGCCACCGCGAACCGGCCATCGACGCCGCGATCCGCGACCAGCTCGGCCGCCTCGACCACGCCACCTTCCTCGGCGCGACGCACCGCCCGGGCATCGAACTCGCCGAGGAGCTGCTGGCCACCGCGCCCCGCGGCGACCGCGCCCTCGGCAAGGTCTTCTACGCCGGCGACGGCTCCTCGGCGGTCGAGGCCGCGCTCAAGATGGCCTACCAGTACTCCGTGCAGACCGGCCGCGCCAAACCCCTGTTCGTGCGCCTCGCCCAGGCCTATCACGGCGACACGCTCGGCTCGGTCAGCGTCGGCGGCATCGACCTGTTCCACGCCACCTACAAACCGCTGCTGCTCAAGACCGTCGAGGCTCCCTCCCCCGCCGACTTCGACCGTCGCGCCACCGGCGAGGCCGAAGCCGCCGCCGAGGCGGCCGCGGGCCTGGAGAAGGTCATGGCCGAGCACGGCGAAGAGGTCTGCGCGATCATCCTGGAACCGATGGTGCAGGCCGCCGCGGGCATCCTCACCTACGACGCCGCCTACCTCGCCGCGGCCCGCCGCATCGCCGACCGGCACGGCGCCCTGCTCATCTGCGACGAGGTCGCCGTCGGCGTCGGCCGCACCGGGCGCATGTGGGCCAGCGAGCACGCCGGGATCGTCCCCGACCTGCTCATCGCCGCCAAGGGCCTCACCGCCGGCTACCTGCCCCTCTCGGCGGTGCTGACCACCGACGAGGTCTACGAGGCCTTCCTCGGCGCGCCCGCCGAGGCCCGCACCTTCTTCCACGGGCACACCTACACCGCCAACCCGCTGTGCGCGGCCGCCGCGCTGGCCAACCTGCGGCTGATGAGGGAGCGCTCGCTCGTCGAACACGCCGAGAAGCTCGGCGACCGGCTCGGCGTGCTGCTGGCGCCGCTGGCCGAGCGCGAGGCCGTCACCGACATCCGCCGCCTCGGCGTGATGGCCGCCGTCGACGTCGCCGACAAGGGCGAGCGTGCCGGTGTCGCGGTGTGCCGCGCGGCGAAGAAGCGCGGTGTGTGGTTGCGGCCGCTGGGCAACTCGGTGGTGCTGATGCCGCCGCTGGCACTGCGCGACGAGGAGGCCGAGCTGCTGGTCGGCGCCCTCGACGAGGCCATCGCCGAGGTCTACGCGTGAGTTCGTGGTGGGACGTCCTCGACCGCAAGGCCGGCCTGCGCGCCAAGGCGGGGCTCACTCGGACGCTGGTGCCGCGATCGCCCGCCGACGGACTCGTGGACCTGGCGGGCAACGACTATCTCGGCCTTTCGCGGCATCCGGTGGTGCTCGACGCGGCTCGCGCGGCGCTCGACGCCTACGGGCTCGGGGCGACGGGCTCGCGGCTGGTCCGCGGTTCCACCGAGGCGCACGAGGCCCTGGAGGTGCGGCTGGGCGCGCTGCTGGGCGGTCCCGGCGGGCGTGGTCTGGTGTACTCCTCGGGCTATCTGGCCAATCTCGGGGCGGTGCGGGCACTGTGCCGCACGGGCACGACGCTGATCCGCGACGAGCACGCGCACGCGTCCCTTGTGGATGGTTGCGGCCTCGCCGGGCTGGTGCCCGAGGTGCTGCCGCATTCGGACGTGGACACCCTCGACGCGATGCTGCGAGCGGCCTGCGGCCGGCACGCGGTGGTGCTGGTGGAGTCGGTCTACTCCGTCGACGGCGACCTCGCGCCGCTGGCCGCGCTGCACGAGGTGACCAGCGCGCACGGCGCGGTCCTGCTCGTCGACGAGGCACACGCTCTGGGCGTGATCGGGCCGGGCGGCGCGGGCGGTGTCGCCGCCGCCGGGCTGACCGGCGCGCCGGGACTGGCGGTCACCGCGACCCTGTCGAAGGCGCTGGGCGCCGCCGGGGGCGTCGTGGTGGGGCCGGCGGCGCTGCGCCGGCACCTCGTCGACACCGGGCGCACCTTCATCTTCGACACCGCTCTCCCACCGGCCGTGGCCGCCGGCGCGCACGCCGCGCTCGACATCGCCGTAGCCGACGAGGCCCTGCGCGCCGAGGTCCCCGCCCGGTCGGGCGAGGCGGCGAAGGCCCTCGGAGTCGCCGCTCCCGCCGCGGGCGTGCTCTCGGTGCCCGCTCCGGGCGCCGCCGAGGCCGTGGCCTGGGCGGCGCGCTGCCGGGACGCCGGCGTGGCCGTCGGCTGCTTCCGGCCGCCGTCCACACCGGACTCGACCTCCCGGCTCCGGCTGACCGTCAACGCCGGGATCGACCGCACCGACTTCGAGCGCGCCCTCAAGACCATCGCGGAGGCACGGCCATGACCCCACTCATCGTCACCGGCACCGACACCGGAGTCGGCAAGACCATCGTCACCGCCGCAATCGCGGCCACCGCGCAGTCGGCCGGGCTGCGCGTCGCCGTCCTCAAACCGGCGCAGTCGGGAGGCGACGACGACGCCGGCACCGTCGCCCGCCTCACCGGGATCACCGACGTCCGGGCGCTGGCCGCCTACCCCGACGCGCTGAGCCCGCTGGCGGCGGCGCGCGCCTGCGGCGCCGCTCCCCTGCCGATGACCGAAGTGATCAAAGCGGTCTACGCCACCGAGGCCGACGTGCTGCTCATCGAGGGCGCCGGCGGGCTGCTCGTCCAGATGGGCGAGCGCGGGTGGACCGTGGCCGACCTGTGCTCGACGCTGGGCGCGCCCGCGATCGTCGTGGCCCGGGCCGGTCTGGGGACGCTCAATCACACCGCCTTGACCCTGGAGGCCCTCGACGCGCGCGGTATCGGCGCGCACGTGGTGGTCGGCGCGATGCCGTCGGAGCCGGAGGCCGTGCATGAGACGAACCTGGTCACGCTCGCGGAGATGTCGGGCGGGCTGGCCGGTGTCGTCCCGGAGAACGCCGGGAGGCTGTCGCTCGCGGAGTTCAGCGCCGCCGCTCCGGGCTGGCTGACCGGGGCGCTGTACGGGACTTTGTGATCACGAGGGCGTCGGGCATGCGGAAGGACATGTTGTCCGGGCAGTCCGGCGCCTTCACCACTTCGGCGCCGCGCAGCAGTGGCGCCGCCTCGGCGACGACCACGGCCGACTCCATCCGGGCCAGGTGCGCGCCGAGGCAGCGGTGGGCGCCGGCGCCGAAGGCGAGATGCCGCCGGGATCCGCGCCGGCCGGGCGTGAAGTCGCCGCTCGCGGCCTGCCGTCCGGCCGCGCCGAGCCAGAGCAGGACGCTCTCTCCGGCGTGGACGCGCAGGCCGCCGAGTTCGGTGTCGCCGGCCGCGACCCGCCGCCAGCTGACGATCGGCGGTACGAGCCGCAGTCCTTCCTCGACGACGTCGGCGACCTCGTGGCGGCCGTCGGCGAGGCCGTCGCACACGTCCGGCTCGGTTGCCAGGCGGTGCAGGAGGAGGGTCAGGAACTGCGAAGTCGTCTCCTGGCCGGCGACGAGCAGGAAGAACAGCGCGGCGACGACCTGGTCCTCGCCGCCAGGGCCGCAGTGCGCGCGCAGGTCGGCGACGAGCCCTTCCGGCGCGGTGCGCGCCAGTTCGCGCAATCGCGCGTGGTGCTCGCCGACGATGTGTGCCAGGCGCTCCTGGCGCGGGGTGTCGAGGGGCGCCCAGAACAGTTCGAGGGCGGCGCGGGAGAAGGCCTTGACGACCGCGACGTCCTGCGCGGGCATGGAGATCAGCCGGGCGAGGGCGAGCAGGGGCAGGTCGGCGGCGAGCGTGTCGTAGAGGTCGACGGTGCCGCCTTCGCGCAACCGTGCCGAGAGGCCGGCGACGCGGCGGCGGACCACGCCGGTCAGCCAGGGGCGCAGCGCGTCGACGCGTGCCGGGGTCATGGCCTCCCCGACGATCGCGCGCAGGGCGGGGTGCGTGTCGGTGCCGTTGTTGGCGAGGGTCGCCGGCAACCGGAAGCCGTTGCGGGACAGGACCCGCAACGCCGCCACCGGGACGGGGGTGACCGCGTCCAGCGCGTTGTCGGGGGCGAAGGCGGCCTGGTCGTTGAGGACCCGGCGGACGAGGGCGTGGTCGGCGACGACGACCTGTCCGCCCTGCCGCCAGACCGGGGCGGCGGCCTCCCGCTCCCAGAGCCGGTGCAGCGTCACGGGCGCACGGTGACCGGCCGGCCCGGCTCGGGCAGGGGGTCGCCTGCCAGGCGGGCGTGCATCTCGGTGTCGAAGCGCACGCCGTCGTGGACGAGCTTGCCGCGCTGGCGGCCCTCGGCGGCGTATCCGGCGCGGGTGGCGACCTTGCAGGAGGCGGGGTTGTCGAGCCGGTGGCCGAGTTCGAGCCGGTGGACGCCGAGGCCGTGCGCCCAGGCGGAGGCGCCGCGCAGCGCGTCGGTGGCCACCGCCTTGCCGCGCACCTCTGCGTGGGTGGCGTACCAGACCCAGGCGTTGTCGTGCTTGTCGATGTTGGTGACGCCGATCGATCCCCAGGGCCTGTCGTCGGGACCGGCGATGGCGAAGGCGTATCCGTTGTCGAGCCCCTTGACCCACTCGATCCAGGCCCGCGCGCCCTCGACGTCGTCGAACTGAGCCTGCGTGCGCATCAGCGGGTCGTGGTGGAAGGCGTGGAGGAGCGGGGCCTCCTCGACCCGCCAGGGGCGCAGGACCAGGCCGCTCAGATCGTGGGACATGCGCGAAAGGTTACCGGCGACGGTCGTCAACGACCGCCGCCGCCGGGCTGCGGCAGCCACGAGCGGTAGGTCTCCCAGAGGTTGCGGAGCATGAAGACCTTCTCGTCGAAGTGGGAGTCGGCGGCGAAGACCCGGCCGGTGTAGGGCGCGCGCATGCGCAGCGTCCGGCCGTCCTTCAGGTAGATCACCGGCACGGTCCGGGTGCCGCGCCGCTCGGGGCGGATCTCGACGATGCTCGTCCAGGGCGCGTACCCGGCGGCGGCCCGCCCCACCGCGATCGGGTGGACGCCCGACTCGTCGACGCTCGCGCCGCTTCGGTAGGCCAGCGGCATCGCGAAGGCCGCGCCGAGCAGGAAGCCCGCCGGGATCGGCAGGAAGTCCGGCGGCTCGACGGTTCCGGCGAACACCTCCCACAGCAGGAAGAGCGCCGCGACCGCGGCCACCAGGACACCGGCGAACAGTCCCCGCCCGCATACCTGTCTCCAGGTCGGGCGGAAGTACAACGACGTGCTCCCACCTGCCACGGGCCGCCTCCTGACACGTGCACACCCTTGTGGTTTCGGGTGATCGTCCCATGTGGTCGGCGCGAATGTCCCCGTTCAGTGGGTAATACGCCACAAGGGTGGAGGCCGGACTCACCCGGGTGTGGCGGTTCGGGGGCGGCGGACCGCCCCCGTCGCCTCACACTCGCGCGGATTCGCCCGCGTGGAGACGCATCGCCGCCTCCGCCGGATAGTCCGCATAGCCTCGGGCGCCGCCGATGTAGACGCTCGGCTCGTCGACCGGGGCGAGCGCGGCGCCGGTGGCGAACCGCAGCGGCAGGTCGGGGTTGGCGATGAACAGCCGCCCGAAGGCGACCACGTCGGCCAGTCCTTCGGCGATCATTCGCTCGCCCTGTTCGCGGGTGGTCGCCTCGGCCGGGTCGTAGTTGCCGATGAGGGTGCCGTTCCAGCGCGGTCGCAGGTCGGCCAGCGCCGGGTAGGCGCTCTTCTCGCTGATGTGCAGGTAGGCCAGGCCCAGGCGGTCGACGGTGTCGACCAGCGGGCGGGCGGTGGCCGCCGGGTCGGCTTGGACGAGCCCGTTCTCGGGGTTGCCGGGCGACAGGCGCAGTCCCACGCGGCCGGCGCCCACCGCGTCGGCGACGGCCTCGGTGATCTCGACGGCGAGGCGGATGCGGCCCGTCGCGTCGCCGCCGTAGCCGTCGGCGCGGAGGTTGGCGTTGTCGGAGAGGAACTGCGAGATGAGGTATCCGTTGGCGCCGTGGATCTCCACGCCGTCGAAGCCGGCGTCGACGGCGAGTTTCGCCGAGGCGGCGTAGTCGGCGATCGTGCGGTCGATGTCGGCGAGGGTCATCGCGCGTGGTGTGACGAAGGGGGCCTTGCCGTGTTCGAGGTGGGTCTGGCCGGGGGCGGCGACGGCGGAGGGCGCCAGTGGCGCGTCGGCGTCGGGGTTGAGGGTTGGGTGGCTGAGGCGTCCGACGTGCCACAGCTGCGCGAAGACGCGGCCGCCGGCGGCGTGCACGGCGGTGGTGACCGGCTTCCACGCCTCGGAGTGCTCCCGCGAGGCCATGCCGGGGATCCACGGGCCGCCACGGCCGTGCCAGTTCGGCCACAGCCCTTCGGTGACGATGAGCCCCGCGCCGGCGCGCTGGGCGTAGTAGGCGCCGGTGAGGGCGTGCGGTAGGCCGGCCAGGTCGCCTCTGGCGCGCGACATCGGGGCCATCGCGACGCGGTTGGGCAGGTTGAGGTGGGCCGAGCGGTAGGGGGTCAGCAGCGGCGAGGGAATTATTTGCTCATACATGTAAGTGACGATAAAGCCTCACACCGACGTGAGGGTCAAGGTAGTATCCGTCACATGCGGATCGGGGAACTGGCCGAGCGGACCGGCGTGAGCATCCGCTCCCTGCGCTACTACGAGGAGCAGGGTCTGCTCAAGCCCGCGCGCGGCGCCAACGGCTACCGGGACTTCTCCGCCGAGGACGTCAACCGGGTGGCGCGCATCCAGCTGCTGTACTCCGCGGGCCTGCGCAGCTCCTGCATCAGCGAGGTACTCGGCTGCGTCAGCGGCGACGGCAGCGAACCCTACGCCGAGCCCGCGCCCGACCTGGTCGCCGAACTCACGACCGTCCGTGAGCGCATCGTCCGCCAGATGGGCGAGCTCGGCGACTCCCTCGTCGTCCTCGACCGCATCCTCGGCGCCGCGCACGGGCCCGCCGGGGTCGGCCGGTCGTAAGGACCGGCGCGTGCGCGGCGACGTACTGTCGTAGGCATGACCGAAGATCCGTGGCGCGCGAAGCTCACCCCCGCCGAGTTCCAGGTCCTGCGCCTGGGCGGCACCGAACCCGCCTTCACCGGCGAGTACACCGACACCGAGACCGAGGGCGTCTACGTGTGCCGGGCCTGCGGGAGCGAGCTGTTCACCAGCGGTACGAAGTTCCACAGCGGCTGCGGCTGGCCCTCCTTCGCCGACGCCGACCCGGAGAAGGTCCGCCTCATCGAGGACCGCTCCCTCGGAATGGTGCGCACCGAGGTGCGCTGCGCCAACTGCGACTCGCACCTCGGGCACCTGTTCAAGGGCGAGGGCATCGCGCCCAAGGAACTGCCCGACCAGCGGTACTGCATCAACTCGATCAGCCTGCGGCTGCACGAGAAGGAATAACGGCCGGGTTCACCCGACGGCGAACACCTCGGTGAGGGCCTCCTCGCGACCCGCCGAGCGCAGCAGGTCCGCCGCCGCCGTCGCGGCGGCGGACACCGCCCGCCTGATGGGCCAGTCCGCCGGCGGAGAGTTCTCTCCCAGAACCGACTCGGCGTAGGCCCGCGCGTCCTCGGTGGCGTAGGCGACCTCCGCGTCGCCTTCAGCGAGCCGCGCGGCCGCGAGGACCCAGGTACGGGCCCGTTCGAGCGCGGCGGGCTCCATCCGCGGGTCGGCGCCCGCGAGGTCGGGGAAGTCCGCGGCCAGGTCCCCCGCCGCCACGGAGTCCATCGCGGCGACGAAGGCGAGCGTGTGCAGCCGGATGGTGTTGTCCCCGTCGGTGTCGTCGTCGAGGAGCACCGTGCCGTGCATGGACGGGTGCGCGACCAGCTCGACGGCCAGGTGACCGGGCGCCCGGATGCCGGCGGAGGCGCGCTGCGCCAGGTCGGTGGGGATGAGCCGGGCGGCGGCGCCGATCACCGCGAGCACCGCGAGGATGGATCCCGCGCGGTCGTCCTCGGCGGTGATGACCGCCTCCAGGGCGTCGTTCATGTCGTCGTAGGGATCCTCGCGGGCGCCGCCGTCGCGCTCGGTCTCCTCCAGAGCCGCGGCGAACTCGCGCAGCGAGGTGCGCAGGACCTCGGGCAGTTCGGAGGCATCGACGGCCGCGGCCGTCGGTTTGGCGCCGGCCATGATCAGCGCCGAGCAGGTGAAGAAGTGGAAGGGCGTCGGGTCGTGGACGAACACCTCCCGGAAGCCCTCGGCCTCGCCCATCGCGTCGAGCAGGGCCGGATGCCGAATCGCCGTCCACACCAGGGCCAGCGCCGTCGAGGCGGAGTAGATCTCCTCCTCGTCGTGCTCCCCCGAGATTTCCAGGCGGCCGGTCTCCCACGCGGCGTAGGCCGCCACGACGTCATCGTCGCCGAGCGCGTCGAGCACCCGCCAGGCGCCCTTGACCTCCGACAGTCCCGAGGCGAGCGTGGCCAGCGTCCGAAGGCCCGCCCACAGGAGTTCGCGGACATGGTGGAGACGGCGGGTGCGGTGCTCTCGGTCGTCGTCGGCGTCGACCGGGCGGCGCCATTCGAGGCCGTGGTCGGCGGTGAAGTAACTCAGCAGCTCGTGGCCGCGGACCTCGTCGTCCTGCCACCCGGGCTCCTCGGCGGCGGCCATGCCGCGCGCCCTGGCCAGCAGGTCCTCGGCCAGGTCGAGCTCGCCGCTGCCCCGCACCACCAGGCGCGCCTTGCCGTCCTGGCGTGCCTCTAGGCGCGCCGCGCGCACGACGAGCATGCCCAGCTGGGTCACCAGGTCACGGTCCCAGGGCTGTTCGGCCGCACCGGCGACCACGTCGGCGGCGTCGAGCGCGCCCTCCGGCGAGGCGGGGTCCCACAGCGACGGCAGCGCCGAGACGATCAGGTAGCGGGCGCACAGCGCGCGCAGCTCCTCGCTGAGCAGGTCGGGAAGAGGGCCGGCGGCGAAGGCGATCTCGTCGGTGAACGGCGGCAGCCAGTTCTCGGCGTCGAAGGGCTCGTCGAGCGGAGCGATGTTGAGCTTGCCGACCGAGTACTCCAGCAGCCCCGGGCTCCACGTGACGACGTGCCGCGCGAGCGAGGCGGCGGCCAGCGCGGCCGCTTCGAGCCCCACGTCGGGCAGGACCACGACAACGAAGGCGCCGCCGGGGTAACCGAGGACGCGATAGTCGAGGACCGTGTCGGTGTCGCCTTCGGCGGCCTCGGCCTCCACGTCACGTTCGATGGGCGGCGAGCGCCAGCCCTCCTCGACGGCGGCCAGGACCGCCTCGGCCACCGCCGTTCCCTCGTCGTCGCTTCGGGGACCGGTGATCTCGATCTCGCACAGGTAGGGCATCGGGCTCCTCCCCCACACTCCGACGAGCGGGCACGATCGTGATTATTCCCGACCGGTGCCGCGCGGAGGGTCCGGCGCGCGCGGGTGAGTGATGCCCCACGCCGTCGGCGGCGGTGAAAACGGCCGGGACCCGCCCTTGCGGGTGGGTCCCGGCCGCCGGGCGATCCGGCTCAGCCGCCGTTGGTCGGCTGGTACTCCGGCGCGGCCTCGGCGAAGCGGGCCGGTCCGGACAGGCGGCTCACCACGTTGAAGAACCGCTCGCCCATGCGGGCGCGGGCGGCGTTCAGCGGGTGGGTGCTGCCGTAGTTCTCGGGGTCGCTGTCGGGCAGCGTGGCGAAGATGGAGTAGGTCAGGATCGGCGCGCCGGCGGCGTCGAAGACGATCCCGGCCTCGTGGCGGTCGTTGTCGAGCCACCCGGCCTTCGTCGCGATGCGCATGCGGTCATTGGTGGACAGGTTCAGGCGGATGCCGTCGGTGAACGCGATCGGCGAGCGCAGCAGGTTGAACAGGAAGGTCGTCGCGGTCTCCGAGAGGAGCTGCCCGCGGATGTGCGCGGAGAAGAGGTCGTGCATCTCGCGCGGGGTGGTCCAGCCCATGAACATGCGGTTGGGGTTGGAGCCGGGCTCGACCTGGGTCTTCGGGAAGCCCTTGGCGACCATGATCTCGTTGATCTCCAGGGTCGGCGCCTTCAGTCCGGAGAGCCGGACCGAGGTGTCGCAGGAGATGGTGAGCAGGTTGGCCAGGGCGTGGCCGACCGTCACATGACTGGGGTACCAGCCGTCGAAGCGGAACATCCCGTCCCCACCGGGGATGATGATCTCCTGGGTGACGTCGATCAGGTCCGTCATGGCGATCAGGCCGCGGTCGGCCTTGTCCAGCACCGCCGTGGCGATGGCGATCTTGTTGACGCTGAGGGCGTCGACGACCGTGTCGGACTCGTCGGAGACGGCGACGTGCTGGTTGCCGGCGGAGTCGGCGACGGTGATGTGGGCACGCCAGGTCCCACCGGCGACCGCGCTGTGCCGCTCGTAGATGCGGCGAACGCGCTCGCAGGCCTGGCTGACGCTCGTCGCGGGCGAGATCTCCTCGGCGGTCTCCCCGGCTTCGAGGGCCGAGGCGCCGGTCGCCGCGGCGACGGCGCTCCCGCCGGCGAGGACGGTTCCGGCGGCGACGGCGGTGCCGAAGCCCAGCGCACCCCTACGGTTGATCTTCGGTGACACGTGTGTCCCTTTCGGTTGAGTGGATCAAACATACAGATGGCCCGCACCGCTTCTTTGGTTCGCTGCCGGCGCGGGTTTTCTTGTCCGGGAACAGAAGTCGGCGACCGGCACGCCCTGCCTCATCGACGCAGAACCCACTGTCCCGTCGGCCGCCGAAAGCGGCCTTCCGGCGGATGACGATCCATTGTGGACACGGCAAAACGGAGACCCACCGGGGCGGACGCCGCCGCCCCGGTGGGTCTCCGGTCGTGTCTGTTGTGGCTAGCGGGCGAGCGACCCCATCGGGTCCCACGCGGGCAGCACGATCGGCTCGGTGTCCAGGCCGGCGGCGAGCTCGGCCGGGAGGGCGGAGCGGCGGGCCGAGATCTCGAACACGTACTCCCGGAACCAGTCGGAGGTCATGGTCCAGTAGCCGCTCTGGGCCTTCTCGTCGCCCCAGCTGTTCTCCACGCGCCAGCGGACCGGCTCGTTGTCGCGGACGTCGACGCCGGTGAAGAGCATGGCGTGCGTCATCGCGGTCTCCTGGTAGTGGAGACGCTGGGCCTTGTCGAGGTCGAAGTCGGTGTCGTACAGCGACTCGTAGTCGAAGAGCTTGGTGTCCCAGATGCCCTCGTCGCCCGACATGTGCGGGCCGACGTCGCAGCCGAACCAGACCGGCTCGCCGTCGACGATGGCCTTGGCGGCGATGTCGGCGATCACGTCGATGTCGACGTTGAGGTAGACGACGCCGGGGGCGTCCACGACGTTGCCGAGGCGGTCGACGGTGTAGGTGCGGCCGTACTCGTGGCGGGGGTCGTGCACGAGGCAGACGTACTCCTCCAGCGGCAGCGTCACGTACTTGGCGGCGAACTCCTGCGGCGTCAGCTCACCGTCGCGGTGGAACTCCTTGTCGGAGTCGATCCACTGCCAGTTGAACGACGCCGGGGGCGTGCCGAGGTGGATGCAGAGCACCCGGTGCACGACCTGGAGGATCTCCTCCTTGGTCTCGCGCAGGGCCTCGATCGCCGCGCCGGTCGCCGACTGCTCGCGCAGGCGCAGCGCGCCCTCGCGCAGGACCTTGCGCAGGACGTTGTTCATCTCGCGGGTGGCGGAGGAGGCGTGCGTCTCGGGCATCACCGACTTGGGGACCAGGCCGTGCTTTTGCACCAGGGCGACGAACATGTTCCACTGGCCGCCGTCCTCGGCGGCCGTGGCGAGCACCTTGTGCAGGGTGCGGTCCTCAAGGTCGCGGTCGGCCATGTCGATGACCTGCTCCAGCAGGTAGTTGGCGCGTTCGATCTTGTCCCAGAACATGATGTGGTTCTGGGAGAACTCGAAGTCCTTGAGCTTCATGGCCGCCATCGCGCCGGGGCGCAGCAGGTTGAGGCCGGCGAACAGCCAACAGCGGCCGCTCTGCTTCTGGTTGGTGACCTTCCAGTCGTCGAGGTGGTGGGACATCGTGTGGTCGACGCCCTTGGCCTTGACGTTGTCGAGGACAACGTTGTGCAGGGAGGTCTTCGCGACCGCGTTCTGGGCCACCTTGTAGGCCCGGTTGGCGGTGAACTCCTTGTGTAGCGCGTCGAGTTGCGACTGTGTGAGCGCTGCGTCCATCGGGTGGCTCCTTGCGGATCGCGTGTGTTGGATCTTGTGAGGCTGGTAACGAGCTTTCTGGCACCCTAGCGCTTACGAGTGAGTAACGGCGAGGGCGAGATCATGCTGTGACACGGTGGTGACCTGGTCGTTCGCGAAGAGTTTCACTGACTTGACCTGGCCCTGCGACGCTACTTCGATTGTGCTGTCATGTGCGGATGACGACGATCCACAGCGCGCCTTTCAGTGAACTCGACACGTCCCTTCTCTACGCGTTGCTGCGCCTTCGCGTCGATGTCTTCGTCGTGGAGCAGAAGGCCGTCTATCCCGAGCTCGACGGCCGTGACACCGAACCCGGCACTCTGCACGTGTGGACCGAGGACGGCGGGCGGGTGACCGGATACCTGCGCGTGCTGTCCGACGCCGACGGAGTGGCGCGCATCGGGCGGGTCTGCACGGAACTCTCCGCGCGTGGGACAGGCGTCGGCGGCCGGCTCATGGCGGCGGCGATGGAGGCGATCGGAGCCCGCGAATCTGTCCTGGACGCCCAGACCTACGCCCGGGACTTCTACGCGCGCTTCGGCTACGAGGACGCCGGAGCCGAGTACCTCGACGAGGACGGCATCCCGCACATCCCGATGCGCCGCCCGGCGACCCCCTGACCGATCCCGATCATCCGTTCACGGCTCGTAGCATCGATCGCCTTGCGTGAGAACCCCTCGACACTATCGGTTCCATCGAAATCCTTTGTAGGTTTCGGGCGCCGACTTCGCCCCGGCAGGGCGCCTTCCCACATACAACGGAGACCGTCTTTGTGCCCTCCCCACAAGGAAGCGTAGACGAGTGCGGCCGAATGTGGCATCAGCCGAATATGGTGCCTGCTGCCCCACAACCCTTTCAACAAAGACAAAAGGAAGTTATGAGTCACCTCGCACGACGCGTTCTGTCCACCGCCGCCGCCGTCTCGATCGTCGGCGCGGCCCTGGCCGGTTGCGGTCTGACCGGCTCCGACACCGGTGCCGGGACCGGTACCGGGGCGGGCTCGGACGACAGTCCCTCGCTGGACTGCTCCGACCTCAAGGAGCAGGTGGACGACAACGCTCCGAACGCCACGGCGTCCTTCGACGAGTTCGAGCCCGAGAAGATCCTCGCGCTCGCCTCGTGGGCCGCGGCCAACGGCAAGGACTTCGAGGACCCCGACCTCGGGACCCGGGTCACCACGTGGGGTGAGGAGACCCCGCAGATGGAGGAGTACGAGAAGGCCGTCGAGGCCGAGGACTACGACACCATCGAGAAGCTCGAGGCCGAGGGCATCGACGACAAGGCGGTCGACGCCTACGAGGACAACTCGAACAAGATCGACGACTCCTGCCCCGGAATCGGTTTCGGAGTGCTCCCCGTCTGATCGGCTCCGCACCGGCCGCCCACCACCGGCCACCGCGGACAGCGCGAAGGCCCCGGGTTGCTCGACCCGGGGCCTTCGCCCGCTTCCGACGTGGTCAGGGGTGCGGCTCCTCGTCGATGGGGACGTCACCGCGCGTCTGGCGCTGACCGGTGATGCGCTGGGTTATGAAGGTGACCGCCCACAGGACGAGCCCGATGGCCAGCAGGTATCCGGCCAGGGCGAACTTGTCCCGCTCGGAGGCGACCCACTCCCCCTTGTAGATCGACGACCACGGCACGATCAGGATGAGGCTGATGATCATCCCGAGGATCGGCAGCGGCGTCGGGGTCCGGAAGTGCTTGTGCTCCACCCGGTCCTTGCGCAGCACCAGGACGGCGACGTTGACCACGGTGAACACCGCGAGCAGCAGTAGCGATGTCGTCGCGCCGAGGGTCTGCGTGTTGGAGTACGAGGTCAGGGCCATCGCGATGAGCGAGGTGAAGATGATCGCCGTCCAGGGGGTCCGGCGGGTCGGGGCGACCTTGCCGAGCACCGCGGGGATCACGCGCTGGCGGGCCATGCCGTAGACGAGCCGGCTGGCCATCATCATGTTGATCAGGGCCGAGTTCGACACGGCGAAGATCGAGATCGCCAGGAAGATCCACAGCGGGAAGCCCGGAACCGCGTACTGCACGACGTTCTGCAGCGCGCCGGCCTCGCCCTTGCTGAGGTCGGCCGAGCTGAGCAGGGTCGACGACAGGATCGCGATGAGCAGGTAGATCCCGGCCGCGATGCACATGCCGAGCAGCATGGCGCGCGGGAAGATCCGGGGGTTGGTGGTCTCCTCGGCCATGTTCACCGAGTCCTCGAAGCCGACCATCGCGAAGAATGCCAGTGACGTCGCCCCGATGACGGCCAGGAACACCGGCGAGTCGGCCGTGTTGAACTCCGTCAGACGCCCCGCGTCGCCCTTCCCCTCGAAGATGCCGATGACGGCGACGACGGCGACGATCGCCAGACCGGACATCTCGATGATCGTGAAGGCCACGTTCGCCTTCACCGACTCGCTGACCCCGCGCAGGTTCAGCGCGGCGAAGATGAGCAGGAAGGCGATCGCGATCGGGATGATCAGCGCCTCGCTCGGCGTCCCGTCGGCGTTGTACAGGTCGGGGAAGTGGTCACTGAAATTGAACAGCTTCGGGAGATAGCTCGAACCGACGGCCCGCGCCGCCGAGGATGCCGAGCTCATGCCCGACGACATCACCGTGAACGCCACCATGAAGGTGAAGAAGTGGATTCCCCACGCCTTGTGCGTGTACAGCGCCGCACCGGCGGCCCGGGGGTATTTCCCGACCAGTTCGAGATAGCTGAACGCGGTCAGGAAGGCCGACACGAACGCGAACAGGAACGGGACCCACAACGCGCCGCCGACCTGTTTGGCCACGTTTCCGGTCAGCGCGTACACACCGGTGCCGAGGATGTCGCCGATGATGAACAGCAGCAGCAGCTTCGGCCCGATGGCGCGCTTCAACTCCGTCGGCGGAGCCTCTCCGTCCGGTGGGGGCGATTCGGTCACATCGGTATTTGTCATGCGAGACAGTTACCAGATTTGCGTGACCCGCGCCACCCTTGACCCCGGCACGGGAGGAACAAAAACGGTGCGCGAGGAGCGAATTGCGCCGGTCGGCACCGTTTTGTTTCAGCCGATCCCCTTAGGGAAGCGCGCCGACGATCTCGGCGACCGAGCGGCGGCGACCAGTGTAGAACGGGATCTCCTCGCGCACGTGCCTGCGCGCCCGGGATGCCCGCAGCTCCCGCATCAGGTCGACGATGCGGTGCAACTCGTCGGCCTCGAAGGCCAGCATCCACTCGTAGTCGCCGAGGGCGAAGGCCGCGACGGTGTTCGCCCGCACGTCGGGGAAACCGCGCGCCTGCTTGCCGTGCTCGGCCAGCATCGCCCGGCGCTCCTCGTCGGGGAGCAGGTACCACTCGTAGGAGCGCACGAAGGGGTACACGCAGATGTAGGCGCGCGGGTCCTCGTCGGCGAGGAAGGCCGGGATGTGGCTCTTGTTGAACTCCGCCGGGCGGTGCAGCGCCATCGACGACCACACCGGCTCCAGGTGCCGCCCCAGCGAGGTGCGCCGGAAGGCCGCGTAGGCCGCCTGCAGCTCGTCGGAGGACTCCGCGTGCCACCAGATCATCAGATCGGCGTCGGCGCGAAGGCCCGAGACCTCGTAGGTGCCGCGGACCACGACGTCCTTCTCGGCGAGGGACTTGAACAGCGCCTCCACGTCCTCGGCGAGGTCGTCGCGCATGCCGGGCAGCGGGGTGACCGCTTTGAAGACCGACCACATCGTGTAGCGGATGGTGTCGTTCAGCTCGCGGATACGGGCGGCGTTCGGATTGATCGACTCGGCCATGCCGCGATTCTCCCCCCGCCGCGCGTTCAGCCGTTTCCGGGGGCTGCCAGAGCGGCGTGCACTCGCTCGGCGGCGCGCTCCCCCGAGGCGACGCACACCGGGATGCCCACGCCGTCGAATGCCGCGCCGGCCAGGGCCAGCGTCGGGTGCGCCGACAGCGCCTCGCGCACGCTCGCGATCCGGTCGTCGTGGCCGGGCCCGTACTGCGGCAGGCCTCCGCCCCAGCGCGTGACGTGCGCCTCGACCGGCTCCGGCAGCGGCCGCCCGATCAGTTCACCGAGTTCGGTGCGGGCCAGCTCGATCAGTTCGGCATCGGTGCGCTGTAGCTCGGCCTCCTGCCCGTGGCGGCCGATGGAGCAGCGCAGCACGGTCAGCTCGTCGTTGCGATGCGGCCATTTGCGGGAGAAGAAGGTGGCGGCCTTGACCGCGCGGCCCTCGGTCGCCGGGACGAGGAAGCCCGACAGGCGCGGCAGCTCCTCGTCGAGGTCCAGTGCCATGGTCACCAGCGCCATGCTCGCGTACTCCAGCACGCCGACCTGGTCGGCGGCCCCCGCGTCGATCCCGGCCAGCAGCCGGGCGGCCGGGCGGGCCGGGACGGCCAGGACGACCGCGTCGGCTTCCAGGACCTCAGGATCGCGGGTGTCGCCGACGGTCGCCAGCCAGCGCTCGCCCTCGCGGGCGAGTTCGCGGACGGGCAGGCCGAGGCGCAGTTCGGCGCCGGAGGCGAGCGCGGTGGCCTCCACGAGCATGCTCAAGCCGCCTTCGATGGTGCCGAAGACGGGGGCGGGCGCGGCCGGTGCGGGTTTGGCGGCGGCGCGGACGGCGTCGGACAGGCGGTCGTGTTCGCGGGCGGCCGCGGCCAGGGCGGGGGCCGTGGCGCGCAGTGAGAGCTCGTCGGCGCGACCGGCGTAGACGCCGCCGAGGAGCGGGTCGACGAGCCGGTCGGCGACCTCGTCGCCGAAGGCGCGGCGGACGAGTGCGCCGACGGTGGTGTCCTCGCCGGTCAGGAGGGGGCCCTCGGAGGTCTCCTCGGCGCGCAGCCGCGCCAGGCCATCGGGCGTGAGCACGCCCGCCTCGGCGACGGCGTCGAAGTCGCCGGGAACGCCGAGCAGCGTGCCCTTCGGGATGGGCCGCAGGGCTCCGTCGACGGCGAGCGCGGCGGGCAGTCCCGCGGGATGGGTGACGGCCTCGGCGAGGCCGACCTTGGCGGCCAGGCGCAGGGCTTCGGGGCGGCGCACGAGGAAGGTCTCGGCGCCGAGTTCGACCGGTGTGTCGGCGATCTGGCCGGTGCGGAGTTTCCCGCCGAGGCGGTCGGCACGGTCGACGACGGTGATCTCCAGGGCGGGTCCGCCGAGTTCGCGGAGCCGCAGGGCGGCGGCGAGTCCGGTGATGCCGCCGCCGATGACCAGGACGCGGGTCATGACGAGTGCTCGTGGACCAGCTCGACGGTGCGGGTGAGCGCGTCGGGGTCGGTGTCGGGCATCACGCCGTGGCCGAGGTTGAAGACGTGCCCGCGCGCGGCCTTGCCCTCGGTGAGGATCCGGCGGACCTCGGCTTCCAGGACCTCGCCGGGCGCGAAGAGGACCGTGGGGTCGAGGTTGCCCTGGACGGAGCGGTCGCCGACCCGGGCCGCGGCGGCGTCGAGCGGCGTGCGCCAGTCGACTCCGACGACGTCGGCGCCGACCTCGGCGATGGACTCCAGCAGGTGCGAGGTGCCGACCCCGAAGTGGATCTTCGGGATGTCCACGTCGGACAGTCCGGCGAACACGGCGCGGGAGTGGGGCGCGACGAAGCGCTCGTAGTCGCGCGCCGACAGCGCGCCCGCCCAGGAGTCGAAGAGCTGGATCGCGCTGGCGCCGGCGGCGATCTGGACCCGCAGGAAGGACAGCGTGATGGCCGCCAGCCGCTCGCACAGCGCGTTCCACAGCTCCGGGCGGCCGTACATGAGGGCCTTCGTCTTGGTGTAGGTCCGCGAAGGGCCGCCCTCGATGAGGTAGCTGGCGACCGTGAACGGCGCGCCGGCGAAGCCGATCAGCGGTGTCGAGCCCAGCTCGGCGACCAGCATCCGCACGGCCTCGGTGACGTACCAGACGTCCTCGGGCGCGAGGTCGCGAAGGCGGTCGAGGTCGGCCTCACCGGTCACCGGCTTCTCGACGACCGGGCCGGTACCGGGGACGATCTCGACGCCCAGGTCGATCGCGTGCAGCGGGACCATGATGTCGGAGAAGAAGATCGCGGCGTCCACGCCGTGCCGGCGCACCGGCTGGAGCGTGATCTCGGTGATCATGTCGGGACGCGCGCACGCGTCGAGCATCGCCACGCCCTGGCGCAGGGCCCGGTACTCGGGTAGGGAGCGCCCCGCCTGCCGCATGAACCACACGGGAGTGTGCTCGACGGGCAGACCCCGGCAGGCACGGATGAACGCGGAGTCGGCGGGCGCTGCGTTGCGGCCATCGGCCGGAGTCATCGAAGTCATCAATGTCGGATGATTCCACGCCTCCGGCGTCCGCCACCCTGCGGGAGCGCCCGGCGCGACACAGGCCACGGCGCGCCGGATGCCCGCGACGCGGTCCCGAGGCCCTAAGGTCTCCGGTATGACGCCGTCGACCGCGTCCCCTCCCGAGTCGTTCGCGCGTGCCGTCACCGGACTGCGCGCGCTGCGCCCGCGTGCCGAGATCCGCCTCGACGAGATCACCGCGCCGCAGCGCCTGGCCCCGTACTCCTTCGCGCTCACCGCGAACGTCGACAGCCAGGGCGACCCGGAGGCCGCGACCGGCCGGCTCATCCTGCTGCACGACCCGGCCGGGCACGAGGCATGGGACGGGACCCTGCGCCTGGTCACCTACGTGTGCGCCGACCTCGACCCGGAAATCGCCGCCGACCCGTTGCTGCCGACGGTCGCCTGGTCATGGCTGACCGACGCGCTCACCGCGGCCGAGGCCGGCTACCGTGCCGCCGGCGGCACGGTCACCCAGACCTCGTCGACCCGCTTCGGCGACCTGGCCGGGCAGCCGGCCACCGCCGAAGTGGAGATGCGCGCGTCCTGGACCCCGGTGGGCGAGGACCTGTCGAGGCACCTGAGCGCCTGGTGCGAGCTGCTCGCCACGATGGCCGGGCTTCCCCCGCCCGGCGTCGCGCGCATCTCCTAGGGTGTGAGGCCCGACGGGATCAGCGGTAGGCCTCGGCCTCTCCGCATTCCTTGTCGGTGCGCTCGATGGCCTTCTCGGCGGCGTCCTGATCCCCGTCGGCGAAGGCGGCCAGGAAGGACTCGACCTCGACGAGGCACTCCTCGATGGCGGCCTTGGCCTCCTTCTGGAACTCCAGGTCGTCACCGGACTCGTCGAGCAGCCCGTTGAGCTCCTCCACGTCGTCCTCCAGGTCGCTCACCTGCCCGCTGAGGTCGGCGATGGTCGTGTCGCGCTCCCCGACGGTGGTCTCCGAGGCCGACAGGTCGGCGCGGGTGTCGTCGAGCTTCCCGTTGGTGTTGAGCAGCAGCACGAGCAGGATCACCGAGACGATGAAGAACAGCGCCCCCACCCCGCTCACGATCGGCAGCAGTGGCGAGCGGCCGCTCTTGGCGCCGGCGGGCGGCAGGCCCTGCGCGGGCTCGCCGAAAGCGGGCGGGCCGGTCACCGGCTGCGTCGCCGACCAGGCCGGCGGGGCCGAGGTCGGGTCGGTGCCGGCCTGCGGAAGCTGGGCGGTGGAGTAGTCGGGCTGGTACGGCGCGGGCTGGGGCTGCGGAGCCTGGTACGGCGCGGGCTGCGGAGGCGGCTGGTACGGCTGCCCCGGCGCCGGCGTGGCACTGGGTCCGTCGTAGGGGTTCCAGCCACCGGACGGAGTGGTCATGAATGGGCTCCTGGCGACTTGAGCGGGCGAGGTCGGGGCCACCACGCTGCGTTGCACCCTCTGGCAGCCTGGAGTCACTGTAGACACGTGACGCAACGATCGACCTACGTCAACATCACGTCTCGATTGCGACTCGAACGGGAGAAGCAACCGTCCGGCTGAGGGGTAGAGCCCCCATTGCCTCCCGATCACCCGTAAGTTTGCAGCGTGACCGACCAACCCCCGACTCAGGGCGACGCCTCCGCCATCACCGTGGCCCCGGTGCTCCTCACCGAACCACGAGAAGGCGTGCCCGACACGATAGACACCGCTGCGGCACTCGCGCGTGCCGTCGAAGCGGTCGCCGCCGGAACCGGCCCGGTGGCCATCGACGCCGAGCGCGCCTCCGGATACCGCTACAGCGCCCGCGCCTATCTGATCCAGCTCCGGCGCGAGGGAACCGGCACGATCCTCATCGATCCGCTGCCCTTCGCCGACCTGCGCACCCTCGGCGCGGCCATCAACAACGCCGAGTGGATCCTGCACGCCGCCAGCCAGGACCTCCCCTGCCTCAGCGAGCTGGACCTGCGCCCGCAGACGCTCTTCGACACCGAACTCGGCGCCCGCCTCGCCGGCTTCGAACGCGTCGGCCTGGCCGCCATCACCGAGCGGCTGCTCGGCTACAGCCTGGAGAAGCACCACTCGGCGGCCGACTGGAGCACCCGTCCGCTCCCGGACTCCTGGCTGACCTACGCCGCGCTCGACGTCGAACTGCTCATCGACCTGCGCGACTCCCTCGCCGCCGAGCTCACCGCGCAGGGCAAGCAGGAGTGGGCCGCCGAAGAATTCGAGGCCCTCACCCACACCCCCGTGGCGACGGTGCGCAACGACCCGTGGCGACGCACGTCGGGAATACACAAGGTGCGCGGCGCCCGCGCCCTGGCGCGCGTCCGCGCCATGTGGCACGCCCGCGACGAGCTCGCCTCCCGCCGCGACCTCGCGCCGTCGAAGATCGTCCCCGACGCGGCCATCATCGCCGCCTCGCAGGCCGACCCGAAGTCCGAACGCGAACTCGTGGGCCTGGCCGGCTTCCGCGGGCGCTTCGGCCGCAGCCACGCCCGGTACTGGCTGCGCGCGCTGTCCAAGGCCCGCGACCTCCCCGACGCCGAACTCCCGCGCACGAGTCCCTCCCACGACGGGCCGCCCCCGGCCCACCGCTGGTCGGAGCGCGACCCGGTCGCCGCCGCCCGGCTGGCCAGGGCCCGCGCGATCGTCACCGAGACCGCCGCCGAGCACAATCTCCCCACCGAGAACCTCATGTCCCCCGCGACCGTCCGCGCGCTGTGCTGGACGCCACCCGCGGAGGCCGGCGCCGAGCCCGTCGCTGAGTTCCTGCGCGGGCAGGGCGCCCGGGAGTGGCAGATCGGACTGCTGGCCACGGCCTTGTCCGAGGCGGTCCAGGACTGAGCTACCGAGCTCGGTTACTGGGGAGTAACATTCGGCGGAGAGTCTCATCGTTGAGCCCTTCAGGGAGGCACCTGTGAGCCGTACCGTCCGAGAGGTCGTCTTCGTCGACGGTGTGCGAACACCGTTCGGCAAGGCCGGGGGCATGTATGCCGAGACCCGCGCCGACGACCTCGTCATCCGCTGCATCCGTGAGCTGCTGCGCCGCTATCCACAGCTGCCGCCCGAGCGCGTCGACGACGTGGCCATCGCGGCCACGACCCAGATCGGCGACCAGGGCCTGACCCTCGGCCGCACGGCGGCGCTGCTGGCCGGGCTGCCCAAGAGCGTCCCGGGCTACTCCATCGACCGGATGTGCGCCGGCGCGATGACCGCGGTCACCTCCGTCGCCGGGGGCATCGCCTTCGGCGCCTACGACATCGCCGTCGCCGGCGGCGTCGAGCACATGGGCCGTCACCCGATGGGCGAGGGCGTCGACCCGAACCCGCGCATCATCTCCGAGAAGCTCGTCGACCCCTCGGCACTGATCATGGGCGCCACGGCGGAGAACCTGCACGACCGCTACCCGCACCTGACCAAGGAGCGCGCCGACGCCTTCGCGGTGGCCAGCCAGGCCAAGTACGCCGCGGCCGCGCGCGACCTGGAGAAGGACTTCGTCACCGTCGCCACCCGCTCCGCGGAGAGCGGCTGGGGACTGGCCACCAGCGACGAGCCGCCCCGCCCGGGCACCACGATGGAGGCGCTCGCCAAGCTCAAGACCTCCTTCCGTCCGCACGGCCGGGTCACCGCCGGCAACTCCGCCGGACTCAACGACGGCGCCACGGCGAGCATCATCGCCGCCGAGGACGTCGCCCGCGAGCTCGGCCTGCCGGTCGGGATGCGGATGGTCTCCTACGCCTTCGCCGGCGTCGAGCCGGAGGTCATGGGCGCCGGACCGATCCCGTCGACGGAAAAGGCGCTGGCCAAGGCCGGCCTGTCCATCTCCGACATCGGCCTCTACGAGCTCAACGAGGCCTTCGCGGTGCAGGTCCTGGCCTTCCTCGACCACTTCGGCATCGCCGACGACGACCCGCGCGTCAACCCCAGCGGCGGTGCCATCGCCATGGGCCACCCGCTGGCCGCCTCCGGCGTGCGCCTCATGACGCAGCTGTCGCGTCACTTCGCCGCCCACCCCGAGGTGCGCTACGGCCTGACGGCCATGTGCATCGGCATCGGCATGGGTGGAACGGTCATCTGGGAGAACCCCGCTTGGGAAGGGAAGTGACGTGAGCTCCGCACTGAAGGAATTCCCGAACGAGGTCGTCACCAAGAGCTTCGTGCGCTTCGTGCGCGTACCCGGCCTCGACGGCGAGGCCGCGCTGATCACCCTCGACAACGGCCACGACCACCGCAAGCCGAACTCCTTCGGCCCGGCCGGTCTGGCCTCGCTGGACGCGGCCCTCGACGAGGTCTTCGCCCGCGAGCCGAAGCTGATCGCGATCACCGGCAAGCCGTTCATCTTCCTGGCCGGAGCCGACATCACCGGCATGCCGCTGATCACCGACCGCGCCGACGCGCTGGCCATCGCCCGCGAGGGCCACCGGGTCTTCGCGCGGCTGAAGGACTCCTCGATCCCGACCTTCTCCTTCGTCAACGGCGCCGTACTGGGCGGCGGTGTCGAGCTCGCGCTGCACTGCCACTACCGGACCCTGTCCTCCGGCGCGGCGGTCATCGCCCTGCCGGAGACCTTCCTCGGCCTGGCTCCGACCTGGGGCGGCACGATGCTGCTGCCCAACCTGATCGGCGCCGACAAGGCCGTCAAGGTCATCATCGAGAACCCGCTCAACCAGAACAAGATGCTGCGCCCGGCCGAGGCCTACAAGCTCGGCATGTTCGACCGGCTGCTCGAACCGGCCGACTTCATCGAGGAGTCGCTGGCCTGGGCTGTTCAGGTCGTCTCCGGCGAGGTGACCGTCGAGCGTCCCGAGGTCGACAAGGGCGAAGCGTGGGACGCCGCGCTCGGCCGTGGCAAGGCCGTGGCGGACATGAAGCTCCACGGCGCGGCGCCCGGCCCGTACAAGGCCCTCGAACTGATGTCGCTGGCCAAGGACATCGACTTCACCGAGGGCACCAAGGTCGAAGACGAGGTCCTCGCCGACCTCATCCTCTCCCCCGAACTGAAGGCCGGCCTCTACGCCTTCGACCTGGTGCAGCGCCGCGCGAAGCGCCCGGTCGGCGTTCCCGACAAGTCCCTCGCCCGCAAGGTGGGCAAGGTCGGCGTCGTGGGCGCGGGCCTGATGGCCTCGCAGCTCGCGCTGCTGTTCGCGCGCCGCCTCGAAGTGCCGGTCGTGCTGACCGACCTCGACCAGGAGCGCGTGGACAAGGGCGTCGCCTACGTGCACGGCGAGATCGACAAGCTGCTCGGCAAGGGCCGCATGTCCAACGACAAGGCCAACCGGCTCAAGGCCGCGGTGACCGGTTCGGTGGACAAGCAGGTCTTCGCCGACGCCGACTTCGTGATCGAGGCGGTGTTCGAGGAGCTGTCGATCAAGAAGCAGGTCTTCGCGGAGCTGGAGGCGATCGTCTCCGACGAGTGCGTGCTGGCCACCAACACGTCCTCGCTGTCGGTGACCGACATGGCCGCCGACCTCAAGCACCCCGAACGGGTCGTGGGCTTCCACTTCTTCAACCCGGTCGGCATGATGCCGCTGCTGGAGATCGCCCGCGGCGGGGCCACCGACGACGCCACGCTGGCGACCGCCTTCGCGGTGTGCAAGCAGCTGAAGAAGAACGGCGTGCTGGTCGCCGACGCTCCGGCGTTCGTGGTCAACCGCCTGCTCACCCGTTTCATGGGCGAGATCCTCAAGGCCGTCGACGAGGGCACCGACCCGGTGACCGCCGACCGTTCGGTCGAGCCGCTCGGTCTGCCGTTGAGCCCCTTCGTGCTCCTGCAGCTGGTCGGACCGGCCGTCGCGCGGCACGTCGCGAGCACCCTGCACTCGGCCTTCCCGGACCGCTTCGGCGTCAGCAAGAACCTCGACCGCATCGTGGAGGCCGGCAAGACGGGCATCTACCTGTGGAACGAGAAGGGGCAGCCCTACGTCGACCCCGAGGTCGAGGCGCTGCTGGTGACCGACGGGAAGCCGTCGACCTCGGAGGAGCTGCGCGAGCGCGCGGTCGCCGCCGTCGCCGACGAGGCCCGCCGGATGCTCGACGAGGGCGTCGTCGCCGCTCCCGAGGACCTCGACCTGTGCATGCTCCTGGGTGCCGGCTGGCCGTTCCACCTGGGCGGCGTGACGCCGTACCTGGACCGCACCGGCGTCTCGGAGAAGGTCAACGGGCGCAAGTTCCACGAGGCCTGAGGGCCTCGGCACGACTGCAGCGCGAAGGCGCGGCCGGAAACCGGCCGCGCCTTCGCGCTGTTCGCGGTCAGGCCGGGCGGTGCGCGGTGAGCAGGCGGGCGCCCGGGCGGTGGCTCCACGGGCCTTCGGGAGCGCGGCGAAGATACTCGGCGCGCAGCCGGTCGACGAAGTCCTGCCCTCGGGACAAGACGAGGGTGCGCATCGGCCCGGCCGCGGTCACGGCGGTCCAGTACGCCCGCGCGTCCGGATGGACGATGGTGTGGGCCAGCTCGCCGTCACGACCGACGACGCCGCCCGCCTCGGTGACGGCCCCCGCGAGGCGATCCGGCCAGGCCGGGTCGTCGTCCTCGGCATCGTCGTCGAGGGCTTCGCCGACGACGGTCCGCGCGAGCGCGAAGGGCCCTTCGGCCTCGGTCGAGGGCGGCCAGTAGACCACCGACAGGTGACCGCCGGGGCGCAGGGCGGCGGTCCAGTCGGTGATGGAGGCGACGGGGTCGGGCAGTTGCTGGAGACCGAAGACCGACACGACGCCGGCGGCGGTTCCCGGCCACCGCGATTCCAGGGCCGTCGCGTCGCCGCGGATGAGTCGTACCCGTGGCATCCCGTCGGCGCGGCGCCGTGCCCGGTCGATCATTCCCTGGGAGAGGTCGACGCCGACCAGTTCGCGGTCGGGGTGGGCGGCGGCCAGCGCGGGGAGTTCGGGGAAGGTCCCGCAGCACGGCACGAGGACGGGGCCGTCGGGAAGCGTGCCGGGCAGCCCCGCGACGGCGTCGGCGACCCAGGGCGCGAAACGCGGCACGAAGTACCGCTCGTAGCCGTCGGCGGCCTCGTCCCATCCCCGGGCGAGCAGCGCGGCGCGGTCGTCGGTCATGTGCGGCTCCTTGGTCGTGTCCTGGGCGGGTCCGGGCCGGACGCGGTCGCCACCGGGCCCTGGCCGGCGACCCTATCGGAAGACGACGGCCGGTTCGCCTCGATGAGGCGAACCGGTCGTCGGGGCCGCCCGCTCAGGCGGCCGGGATCTCCACGCTGTACAGCTCGGTGCCGCCGATCTCGACGAGCTTCACCGTCAAGGCACGGGTCTGGGCGTCGATGGACATCTCACCGAAGAACTGACCGCCGTCCATGGGGCCGGTGCCTGCGGTGGCCGGCGGCTTGTGGAAGCGGACCTCGGGACCGAAGGTCTTGTCGAACTTGACCGGGCCGTAGGAGCCGGCGTTCATCGGACCGGCCACGAACTCCCAGAAGGGCGTGAACTCGGTGTAGGACGCCCGGGCCGGATCGTAGTGCTGCGCCGAGGTGTAGTGCACGTCGGCGGTGGCCACGACCAGGTTGGCGATCCCTTCGCGGTGTACGTGCGTCAGCAGCTCCGCGATCTCCAGCTCGCGTCCGAGAGGCTGACCGGGGTCGCCCTGCGGAACACCGTCCTGGTTGGGTTTGCCGTCGCTGACGATCCCGCCGAGGGGCATGCCGGCCGACAGCACCTTCCAGGTCGCCGTCGACTCGCTCAGCGCTTGCTTGAGCCAGTCGAGCTGGGTGCGGCCGAGCAGTCCGCTCGGGGCGGCGGGGTCGTTGTTGGCGTCGTTGGCGTTGCGGAACGAGCGCATGTCGACGGTGAAGACGTCGAGCAGCGGGCCGTAGGCGACCTTGCGGTAGATGCGGCCGTCGCCGTCGGAGCGCAGCACGCTCGGGGTGTACTCGGCCAGCGCCTTCCACGCGTGAGCGGCCAGGACGTCGACGTTCTTCTCGGTGTAGCGGTCGTCGGTGAGGACCTTGCCGGGGTACCAGTTGTTGATGACCTCGTGGTCGTCCCACTGCGACACGACGGGGACCTTGCGCAGGAACGCGCGCAGCTTCTCGTCGAGAAGGTTGTACTTGTACTGGCCGCGGAACTCGTCGAGCGTTTCGGCGACCTTCGACTTCTCGGGTGTGACGATGTTGCGCCACACGCGGCCGTCGGCCAGCGTCACGGTCTCGGGGATGACGTTGTCGGCGTAGTAGAAGTCGCCGCTGCACAGGAAGAAGTCGGGGTCGCGGGCGGCCATGTCGTCGAAGATCTTGAAGCCGCCGAACTCGGGGTTGATGCCCCAGCCCTGTCCGGCGAGGTCGGCCGACCAGACGAAGCGCACGTCCTGCCCGCCGGTGCGCGTGGTGCGGAAGCTGCCCTCGACGGGCAGGCTGGCGGTCTCGCCATCGGCCCAGACGCGGTAGTAGGCGGTTTCGCCGGGGCAGAGGCGGTCGACGCGCACCTTGCCGGTGTAGTCGGTCTCGGGCGTCAGCGCGGGACCGCGCAGGCGGCGCGAGTGCCGGAAGTCCGGGCGGTCGGAGACCTCGACCCACATGCGCGAGGGGCGGTCGGCACGGGTCCAGACGATGCCGCTCGCGGCGCCGACCTCCCCGCTCTGGGCACCGTAGATCAGCTGGGGCCGCTGCTTGAGCAGGGCGGGCGCGGCGTTGGCCGTCGACGCCGTCGCGGCGGCTCCGATGAGGGTCGCGCCGGTGCCGAGAGCGGCGCCGCGCAGGAGGTTCCTTCGTCGCATCGATTCTCCTGAAGGGATGGAGGGGACTGACCTATGTAGACATCCTAGATACATGACAGACGACCCCAGAGGGGCATCAGGTTGCCCCCGGCGGCGAAAAGATCGAAAAACCGCCCGGACGGGAAGTCCGGGCGGCTTCGGAAGCTCGGTCTAGGAGGCGGGAGCGGCGTCGCGTTCGGCCTGGCTGCGCTCGACGCAGAACTCGTTGCCCTCGATGTCCTTCATGGTCACCCAGCCGGGGCCGTCGGGCCTGCGGTGATCCTCGTGGACCGTGGCGCCCAGCGCGATCAGGCGCTCGACCTCCTCATCGCGGGAGGTGTCGGGCGCGATGTCGAAGTGGAGCCGGTTCTTGACGCTCCTGGCGTCGTCGACGGCGATGAAGAGAAGGTCCGGGCCCTCGGGCAGGCGCAGCAGCGCCTCGGGGTCACCGGGGTTGTCGTCCTCGGCGAGCGGGTGCCCGAGCACCGAGGCCCAGAAGCTGCCGAGCTTGTACGTGTCGGCGCAGTCGATGGTGACGTGCCGAATGGAGGAGGAAGCCATGTATCTAAGGAGAGCCTTTCGAGGCGGCCGCTGGAAGGGCCTGGTTGCGGGCTAGGCCCGCGCCTCGGCGAAGTGCTTTCGATGCGTCGGTTAAGACTGCACCCGCCGAGGCGCGGACTTGCTCGTCATAAGCGAGCTGCTGATCATTCCGCACCTCCTCTCGTTGTCTGGCATCGCGGGGAAGCATACCTACGGCACACCCGGTTCTGTCAACCCCCGGCGAGGACGTCGATCGCCGCCGTGGTCAGGAAAGGCAGGAACGCCTCGACCGCCGCCGGCACGGAACGGCCGGCGAGGGTGGCGGCGAAGACGGCGCGGACCGGCGCGTCGGCGGCCTCCAGCTCGGCGAGGACCACGTCGTCGCGGACGGCCCCGGCGGCCAGCGCGGGAACGAGGGTGACGCCCAGCCCTGCGGCGACGCAGCCGAGTTTGGCGGTCCACTCCTGCACGACGAAGTCGATGCGCGGCTCGAAGCCCGCCCCGGCGACGGTGGCGAAGAGAGTGCGCTCGGCGTCGGGGAAACCGGCGATCCAGACCTCGTCGGCGAGTTCGGCGAGGCCCAGCCGGCGACGCCCGGCGAGGCGGTGCCCGCGCGGCAGGGCGACCAGGATGGCGTCGGCGCCCAGCGGACGAAGGTCCAGCGCGTCCAGTGCGTCGAGCTGGTCGGTGTAACCGCTGACGACGGCGACGTCGACGCTCCCGTCGGCGAGCCCGGCCACGTGGTCGGGCGTCCTGCCCTCCACAAGGGACACGCGGACGGCCGGATGGACGGCCTGGAAGGCGGCCATGGCGCGCGGGACGAGCGCGGCGTTGGCGGTGGCGAAGGCGCCGACGCGCAGCCGCCCGGCGGTCAGGTCGCGCAGCTCGCCGAGCTCGCGGCGCCCCGCGTCCACCTGCGCCAGCGCGCCCTTGGCGTGCGCCCGGAAGCGGCGACCCTCCTCGGTGAGCACGACACCGCGCGCGAGGCGGTCGAAGAGCACCGCGCCGAGCTCGGCCTCCAGGGCCGAGATCTGCCGGGAGACCGCCGACTGGGTGTAGCCCAGTTCCCCTCCGGCGGCCGTGAAGGAGCCGATGCGCGCGACGGCCTCGAAAACGCGCAGCCAGGTCAGGTCCATCGAGTCGAGCCATGCTCAATACGCATGAGATACATGCTAGACATTCGTTGGTCGAATGACTGCACCCGGCCTACCGTTCGAGGCGACCACCTCGAAAGGGAACCACCATGCCGCGTATCGCCGTGCTCGGACTCGGGCGCATGGGCGCCGCCATCGCCGGGCGCCTCCTCTCCACCGGCCACCACGTGACCGTGTGGAACCGCACCACTGCCAAGGCCGCACCGCTCGCCGAGGCCGGCGCCGTCGTCGCCGAGACCCCGGCGCTCGCCGTCGCCGAGGCCGAATTCGTGATCACCATGCTCTCGGGGCCCTCGGCCCTGGAGGCCGTCGCCGACGAGGCGATCGGGGCCCTCCCGGACGGTTGCACGCTGATCGACATGTCGACGGTCGGCCCGGACGCCGCCCGCGCACTGGCCGCCCGGCTGCCCGAGGGCGTCGCGATGGTCGACGCGCCGGTCATGGGCAGCGTCGACAAGGCCGCGACCGGGACGCTGACCGTCCTGGTCGGCGGCTCGGCCGACGCGGAGGTGCTCGGCGACCTCGGGGCCGTCGTGCGCTGCGGCGAGATCGGCGCCGGAGCGGCGCTGAAGCTCGTCGTCAACACCGCGATGATCACCGCCGTGGCGGCCGTGGCGGAGACCCTCGCGCTCGCCGAGGCCCTGGGACTGCCCGCCGATCTGATCGAGAAGACCCTGTCGGCGGGGCCGCTGGCCGCCGCCCTCACCCGCGCCCGCTCGACCACCGCCGCCTTCCCCGTCGCCCACGCCGCCAAGGACCTGGCTCTGGCCGAGGCCGCCTCCGGTCACACCTTCGCCATGTCGACCGCCGCACGTGAAGTCCTGCGGGGAGCCGACGGCGAGGCCGACCTGAGCAGCGTCGTGGCACACGTCCACCACAACCTGGGGAGCACCCTGTGACCGTCACCTACCTCAACCCCGACAACGTCCCCGCCCCCGGCGGCGCCTACACCCACACCGCCCGCGTCGACCTCGGCGCCACCGCGATGATCTTCGTGTCCGGGCAGGTCGCCCTCGACGACGACGGCAAGGTCGTCGGCGAGGGTGACATGACCGCGCAGACCGAGCACGTCTTCGCGGGCCTCCGGGCACTCCTGGAGGCGCAGGGCGCGACGCTCGGCGACATCGTCAACATCCGCACGTTCATCACCGACATGGACCTGCGCCCCGAGCACGGCGCCGTCCGGATGAGGTGGCTGGAGGGGCGCACGCCGCCCACCAGCACGCTGGTCGAGGTCTCGCGACTGTTCCGGCCGGGACTGCTGGTGGAGGTCGAGGTCGTGGCGGTGGTGACCAACTAGAACCGGTCGCCCGGCGGCGCGTCCGATGAGGCCGGACGCGGCGCCGGGGAACCGCCGCTAACCCCGCCGAAGCTCCCCCGCCAGCCGTCGCGCCCACCCCTCGCGCACCGCCGGCTCCGCCTCGATCCCCCGCGCCAGCGCCGCGCGCGTCGAGGCCAGCGCGCCGAACTCGGTGTATCCCGCCGCCAGTGTCAAACCGAGCAGTGCCTCGCCCTCACGGGAAGGACGCGCCACGGACTCGTCCCACCAGCGCGAGACGCGAAACGACGGGGCGGTCTTGGACTGCCTGCCGCCGAGGTAGTGGAACAGGTGGCTGTCGATGGAGACGTTGACGATCGCTCCGGGGGCGAGCCGCCGCGTCCATTCGGCGTGCTGCCACCAGCGCCAGGTCTTCGGGCTGGTGTGCAGTTCCTCGGTGAGGCCGAGGAAGCGGAGCCCGCGGCGGATGACCGGCCAGTTCCCGCGCTCGGCGCCGACCCAGCCCTCGACCGCGCGGAACAGGCTCTCGTAGGTTCGGCCTTCGGCGACGATGTCGACGAACGCGAGGTCGCGGCCGCTCGCCATGCCGGCCGGCGACGGGAGCGTCGCGGCCAGGATCTCGCGCAGACGGCGCCGCTCGGCGTCGGTGTAGCGGTCGTAGGAATCCAGTGACACCGGCAGGCGGCGCACCCTCCCGTGCCACGAAGTGTTCCGCAGTGCTCCCCGCAGGATGTCGTGCACGCTGTCGGCGGACCTGCCGACGAAGTAGAGCTCGGCGTCGCCGGCGCGCGCGAGGACCTTCGCCGCGCAGGCCGCGAGTTCCGCGGCCCACAGAAGCGGTCGCCCGGTGTTGGGCGGGACCAGCGGGCCCAGCCGGTCGGGACGCGCGAGGTCCCACCGAAACGGCAGCGGCGGTGTGCCTGACATGCCCCCCAGTGTCGCGGTCCGGTGCAACTCGTTTCGAGCGCTCGGTCCCGTGGCGCGGCAGCGCGCAGGCAGACCGGCGGTCTAGGACACGCCCTAGGAGCCGGCGAGCAGGTCGGCCAGCGCGGGATGCGCCTGGGCCAGGTCGATGGTCGTGATCGCGTAGGAGATGACGCCGGCGGCGACGAACGGGTCCTCGCTCGTGATCCGCTCCACCTCTTCGCGGCCGACGCCCCGCGCGATGATCCCGCCGCCCACCGAGGCCGGCACTGTGGGGCCGTACGCCAGGAAGGTGCCGGCCCCATAGTGCCGTTCGAGGTACTCCATGTGGGCGGCGGTGTAGGGCGCGGCGTCCTCGGGCGCACCGGTGAAGGTCAAGAGCAGCAAGTGCAGCATGTGGTCATTCAAGCAGGTCAGAGGCCTGTCCGGTCGGGGATCGCGCTGTCCGCCGGTGGCAGCGGGATCTCCACCCGGAACTCGAGGCCGCCGCCGTCGGGCAGGGCGTGTGCGGCGACGGTCCCGCCGTGCGCGGCGACCACGGCCCGCACGATCGACAGGCCGAGCCCTGCCCCGCGCGCGCCGACCCGCTCGACCCCGCCGCGGGTGAACGGCTCGAAGAGCGTCGGCACGGCGTCGGCCTCGACGTCGGATCCGGTGTTGCCGACGACCATCCAGGCCGCCGTCGAGTGCGCGCCCGCCAGCACCCACAGGCGCCCGCCGGGAACGTTGTGGCGGATGGCGTTCTCGATCAGGTTCCCGGCCAGCCGCTCCAGAAGGGACGGATCGCCGATCACCGGCGCCGGCATCATCGACGTCGCCATCGCCAGGCCGAGTTCGTCGGCGAGCCGCTGCGCCGAACCGATCGCGCCCGTCGCGCACTCGCCGAGATCGGTCGGAACCCGTGTGGTGAGCCGCCGCGCGATCTCGATCTCGGTGCGCGCCAGGAGGAGCAGCGCCTCGATCAGGTCCCCGGCGCGGGTGGTGGCACCGCGCACGACCTCGGCCATGCGCCGGTACTCGTCGATGTCGGCGTCGGGATCCGAGGTCGTCACGTCGATCTCGGTGCGCATGACCGCCAGGGGTGTCCGCAGTTCGTGGCTGGCGTTGGCCACGAAGCGCTTCTGCGCCTCGAAGGCCGAGGAGATGCGGTCGAGCATGTCGTCGAAGGTGTCGGCGAGTTCGTGGATCTCGTCGTCGGGCCCGTCGTGGCGGATGCGTTCGTCGAAGGTCTCCGCCGACAGCCTGCGGGCGGTGGCGGTGACGTCGTGGAGGGGCCGCAGGGCGCGCCCGGCGACGTAGTAGCCGAGGCCCATGCCCCCGACGATGACCACGGGGATGGTCACCCATGCCAGCGGCAGGATCAGGCCGATGGTGCCGGCCACGACGGCGACCACGCCGTACCAGATGCCCAGCCGCAGTCGCAGCGTCGGGCGCGGCAGCCGCGCCCACGGCCACCGCCCCGGCACCTCACTCACCGGTCGGGATGCGGTACCCCGCGCCGATGACGGTCTCGATCATCGGCGGGTCCCCGAGCTTGCGGCGCAGCGTGCGGACGGTGACCCGCACGATCGTGGTGAAGGGGTCGGTGTTGGCGTCCCAGACGCGGTCGAGCAGTTCCTCGCTGGACACCACGGCCCCGCCGGCCTTCATGAGCTCCTCCAGCACGCCGAACTCCTTGCGGGTCAGGTCGAGCGGAACTCCCGCGCGGGTCGCCTTGTGCCGCGCGGGGTCGAGTTCCACGTCGGCGACCGACAGCACGGGCGGTGCCGCCGGGGTCGCGCGGCGCCCGAGGGCGCGCACGCGGGCGACCAGCTCGTCGAAGGCGAAGGGCTTCGACATGTAGTCGTCGGCGCCGAGCCCCAGGCCCTGCACCCGGGCCGCCACGCTGCTGGACGCGGTCAGCATCAGGACGCGGGTGAGGGCGCCGTTGCGGGCGAGCGACGCGCAGATCTCGTCGCCGTGCATGCCCGGCAGGTCACGGTCGAGGACGATCACGTCGTAGCGCGTGATCGTCGCGGCCTCGTAGCCCGTGGTCCCGTCGTAGGCGACGTCCACGGCGAAGCCGCGTTTGCGCAGCCCTCTGGCAATGGCGTCGGCGAGGCTGAACTCGTCCTCGATGACCAGGATCCGCACCGCCCCGCCTTTCGTGGTCCGGTGCGCGCCTAGACGCGCACCTCGGACGCCTCGGTGAGACGGAGTACGGCCTCGATGACGTCGCGGGACAGGTCCTGGGCGTTGAGGCCGAGGTCGGTCAGCAGCTCCTGACGGGTGCCGTAGGGGTGCCAGTCGCGGGCCACGCCGAAGTCGCGCAGCGGCACGTTGACGCCGTTGTCGCGCAGGGTGCGGGCCAGCGAGTCGCCGAAGCCTCCACTGCGGACACCGTCCTCGACGGTGACGACCAGGCGGTACTCGGCGGCCATGTCCGCGAGCACGCCCGGGACGGGGGTGACCCAGCGCGGGTCGACGACGGTGACGCCGAAGCCCTGTTCCCGGACGCGCTCGGCGGTCTCCATGGCCAGTTGCCCGAAGGCGCCGACGGCCACGAGGAGGATGTCCTTGCGTTCGTCACGGCCGAGGACGTCGACACCGCCGACGCGCTCGATCGCGGGGATGTCGGTGGGGACCGCGCCGGTCGGGAAGCGCACGATGGTCGGGCCGTCCTCGACGGCGACGGCCTCGCGGAACTCCTCGCGCAGGGTCGCCGCGTCACGCGGGGCGGCGATGCGGATACCCGGGACGACGCTGAAGACCGAGAGGTCCCAAATGCCGTAGTGGCTGGGCCCGTCCGGGCCGGTGATGCCGGCGCGGTCGAGGACGAAGGTCACCGGCAGCTTGTGCATCGCCACGTCGAGGAGGACCTGGTCGAAGGCGCGGTTGAGGAAGGTCGCGTAGACGGCCACGACGGGGTGGAGCCCGCCGATGGCGAGGCCGGCGGCCGAGGTCGCGGCGTGCTGCTCGGCGATGCCGACGTCGTAGACGCGCTCGGGGTGCTTGGCGGCGAGCTTGTGGATGCCCGTCGGGATCGCCATCGCGGCGGTGATGCCGACGATGTCGGGCCGCTCGTCGGCGACGGCGACCAGCTCGTCGGCGAAGACGCCGGTCCAGCGGGTGCCGCCGGACTTGAGCGGCAGGCCCGTCTGCGGGTCGAAGATCGACGGCGAGTGCAGGCAGTCGTCCACGTCGTCCTCGGCGGGACGGTAGCCGAAGCCCTTGCGGGTCACGGCGTGCACGATCACCGGGCCGCCGAAGCGCTTGGCGCGCTCCAGGGCGCTGGTCATCGCGTCGATGTCGTGGCCGTCGACGGGGCCGACGTACTTGATGCCGAGGTCGTCGAACATCGCCTGCGGGGCGACGGCGTCCTTCATGCCGCGCTTGATGGCGTGCAGGACCTCGTACATGGGCGGGCCGACGAGCGGGGTGCGGCCGAGGGCTTCCTTGACCGAGTCGAGGACCTTCTCGTAGGTCGGGTTGAGGCGCAGGGTCGCCAGGTGGTTGGCGAGACCGCCGATGGTCGGCGCGTAGGAGCGGCCGTTGTCGTTGACGATGATGACCAGCGGCAGGTCCTTGCCGGCGGCGATGTTGTTGAGCGCCTCCCAGCACATGCCGCCGGTCAGGGCGCCGTCGCCGACGACGGCGACGACGTGGCGGTCCTCGCCGCGAAGGCGGTACGCCTTGGCGAGGCCGTCGGCGTAGGACAGGACGGTCGAGGCGTGCGAGTTCTCGATGACGTCGTGGTCGCTCTCGTTCTGCGCGGGGTAGCCGGAGATGCCGCCGCGCTGGCGGAGGCCCACGAAGCCGTCCTGGCGGCCGGTGAGGATCTTGTGCACGTACGACTGGTGGCCGGTGTCGAATAGGATCCGGTCGCGCGGGGACTCGAAGACGCGGTGCGCCGCCATGGTCAGCTCGACGACCCCGAGGTTGGGGCCCAGGTGTCCACCGGTCTTGGAGACCGAGGCGACCAGGAAGTCGCGGATCTCGCCGGCGAGCGTGGGCAGCGCCTCGACCGGCAGTTTCCGGAAGGCGGCGGCGTCCGTGATGCGCGGAAGGATGCTCCCCGGCCCAGCCGGCCGGTCGGCCTCGTCACGTGAACTCATAGCGGCAAAGTCTATCCGTGTCGATCGTCATGTTCCCGACAACACACGCGTCCGATGGACGCGCCGGGGCTTATATACCACTGCAAAACGGAGAAAGTGAGAGGATCCGCCCATGATGCCTAAGGCCGATGTTCACCTTCACCAGGAGTGGTCCCCGCGACTGGACCGCGTGCTCGCCCGACGCGCCGGGCGGGCGCCGTACGACTGGTCCGCCTGGCGAAGGGACCTGCTCGACGAGGCTCCTCCCGGCATGGCGAGGTTGCAGCGGCTCTCGCAGGTCTTCCCCGCGCCGATCGGAGCCGACGACGACGGGGGTTTCGTCGACCGCGTCACAGATACCTTGCGGGAGAGCGCCGAGGCCGGTTCGGTGTTCACCGAAGTCCGCTTCGGCAACGAGTCGATGCTGCGGCCGGGCTTCATGGAACTGTTCCGGCGCGCCGAGGCGAAGGTCCGCGACGAGCACCCGATGTTCTACGCCGAGGCCATCGCCAGCGTCCTCCTCTGGTACGAGCCCGACCGGCTCGCCGCCATCGTCGACGAGTGCGTCCGCGCGGCCGCCGAGGGCCTCGCGGGGATGGACCTGCTGTACGTGCCCTACGCGACCGAGGCGAACTGGCGGGTCGGGCGGCAGGTCGTCGACCGGGCCGTCGACGCCGGTCTCGGGGTCACCGTGCACGCCGGGGAGTTCTCCACCGCCAACATCGGCGCCGTCGCCCACCTCGACGGCGTGACCCGCATCGGGCACGCCACCCAGGCCTTCCGTGACCCGTGGCTGCTCGACGTGCTCGCCGAGCGCGGGCTCACCGTCGAGTGCTGCCTGAGCTGCAACGTGCTGCTGGGCGCCGTGCCGAGGCTGGCCGAACACCCCATGCGCCGCTTCCAGGCGCACGGCATCGCCGTCGCCCTCGGTACCGACAACCCCGTGCAGATCGGGACCACCATCGGCGACGAGTACGCCGCCGCCGCCCAGCTGGGACTCGGCGACGAGGAGCTGCTGGAGCTGACGAGGACGGCGGTGCGCGCCGGATTCACGTCGGCCGAACGCCGCGCGGAGCTGCTGGGGTACCTGGACGGGTTCCACGTGCGGGAGTGCGCCGACGCGGGGGACATGCGGGTGATGGGGCAGCGGAGGGGTTAGGAAGGCACGACCCTTCGGGCTGGGTGGGCGGTCAACCCACCACCACCCGCCCGCCCCACCCCTCCAGCGGCTCCGGCAGCCGCAGCGGCGTCGTCCCCGGCGTCAGCGATCCCAGCACCGCCGCCCTCGACGCGCCCGTCACCTCCGGCAGCGCGCCGGGCAGTCCGTGGGCGGTCAGCCATCCCAGCAGGGCGAAGGCGTAGGCCTCCTTGGCGTCCACCGGCACGCCCAGCTCGCCGGTCTCGCGCAGCTCGAAGCGCCTGTCGCCGCGCACGAGAATCCGCGACCGCAGGAGCGGGTTGTGCACTCCCCCGCCGGAGGCGAACACGACCGCCGCCCCCTGCCCGGCGAGCGCCTCGGCGATCGTGGCGGCGGACAGTTCGGTGAGCGTGGCGAGCAGGTCGTGGGCTTCGCCGTGCCAGTCGAGGGCGTCGAGGTAGCCGGGGTGGAACAGTTCCTTGCCCGTCGACTTCGGCGCGGGCAGGCGGTAGTAGGGCTCGGCGAGGAGCCGGTCCAGGAGGGCCTCGTCGACGGTGCCGCGGGCGGCGAGGGCGCCGCCTTCGTCGTAGGCGAGGCCGAAGTGGCGGCGGGCGGCGGCGTCGACGAGGGCGTTGCCGGGGCCGATGTCGTAGGCGGTGACGGTGCCGTCGGCGGCGATGGCGGTGAGGTTGGCGATGCCGCCGATGTTGAGGGCGGCCTGCCCCGGCGCGAGGAGGGCGGCGTCGAGGACGGGGACCAGCGGGGCGCCCTGGCCGCCGGCGGCGATGTCGGCGCTGCGCAGGTCGGACAGCACGGCGAGTCCGGTGGCCGCGGCGATCCAGGCGGGCTGCCCGAGTTGGAGGGTGCCGTGGGCGCGGCCGTCGGCGACCCAGTGGAAGACGGTCTGGCCGTGGGAGACGACGAGGTCGGCGCGCCCGTCGCAGAGTTCGGCGAGGCCACGCGCGGCGGCGGCGCCGAATGCCCTGCCGAGGCGTGCGTCGAGCTCGCAGACGTCGCCGATCGTCGTCTTCGCCGGCGGGAGGGCCGCCACGACGGCCGCGCGCAGGTCCGGGTCGTATTCGACGGCGAGGTCGCCGAGCGGCTTCAGCCGCAGCTCGGCGCCGGTGTGAGTGAACTCGGCCGCGGCGACGTCGATGGCGTCGTGCGAGGTGCCGGACATGATCCCGATGATCCGCATGGCGGCGAGCGTAGTCCGTGGGCTAGACTCATCCACGGTCCACGACATTTACGGGAGGTGACCGCGATGATCAACAACAACGATCGGGCGCGCGTCTCCCAGACCAACGGCTGAATCTCGCCGGACGCGGGTCCACACCGCTTTCGAATGTGGAGAACCATGTCTGTTCGACCTTTCCGGATCAACGTGTCCGACGCCGTCCTCGACGACCTGCGAACCCGGCTCCTGAACTCCCGTTTCACCACCGCCTCCAGTGACGCCTACTGGGCCGGTGGGACCGACCCGGGCTACCTGCGCGAGCTGATCGCCCACTGGGCCGGCGGCTTCGACTGGCGCGCCGCCGAGGCGCGGCTCAACGAGTACCCGCAGTTCCTCGCCGAGGCCGGCGGCCGCGACGTGCACTTCGTGCACGTCAAGAGCAAGGCCTCGCCCGACGCGCTGCCGCTGGTCCTCACGCACGGCTGGCCCAGCAGCTTCGTGGAGATGCTGCCGCTGGTCGGCCCGCTGACCGACCCGGCCGCGCACGGACTCGACCCTGCGGTCTCCTTCGACGTCATCGTCCCCTCGCTGCCGGGCTTCGCCTGGTCGCAGACGATGGCGGGCCACTTCACGCGCGGGGGTGTCGCCGACCTGTGGCACGAGCTGGTCACCGGCGTCCTGGGCTACGAGCGCTTCGGCGTCTTCGGCGGCGACATCGGCGGTGCCGTGTCGATGCGCACGGCGGCGCAGTACCCCGAAACCGTCGCCGGGGTGCATACGATCCACCCGCCGTTCCCGGGGAAGTTCGACCCGCCGCCGACGGCCGAGGAGCAGGCCTTCATGGACGCCGAGGAGGCCTACGACGTCACCGACCAGGGCTACAGCGAGATCATGGGTTCGCGGCCGGACACGATCGCGGCCGCGCTGGTCGACTCCCCCGCCGGGCTGGCGGCCTGGATCGTGGACAAGTACCGCGACTGGACCGACGACTTCGACGCCACCTGGGACCGCGACACCCTGCTGACGATGCTCACCGTCTACTGGGCGAGCGGTTCGATCGGCTCGTCCTTCCGCCAGTACTTCGACTACGAGCACAACAAGCCCGGCCGGCCGATCACCGTCCCGGTGGCGGTGACCTTGGCCCATGAGCCGGTGATGGCGAACTTCCCGCGCAGTATCGCCGAGCGCGCCGCCACCGACCTGCGCCACTGGAGTGAGCCGAAGCTCGGTGGGCACTTCCTGCCCATCGAGCAGCCGGAGCTGGTCACCGGTGAGCTGCGGGCCTTCTTCGGCCCGCTCGCCGGAGCCTGACACCGCGGCGGCCCCGGCACGCGCCGGGGCCGCCGCCCCCGACCCGACGGTGGACAGGCTGGCCCTACCCTATGTAGAGTTTCTGCTATGCCTGAGAAAGTTCGTGTCACCGCCGCCGTGGCGAAGGTCCTCGCGGCCTTCCTGTCCGATCCATCCTCGGACCGCTACGGCCTCGACCTCATGGGCGACACCGGTCTGCCCAGCGGAACCCTCTACCCGATCCTCGTCCGCCTCCAGCGCGCCGAATGGGTCACGGCCGAATGGGAGGACATCGACCCCGAGCAGGCCGGCCGCCCCGCCCGCCGCTACTACCGCCTGACCCCCGACGGGCTCGCCTCGGCCCGCACCGAACTCGCCGCGCTCTACCAGCACCTGTCGAAGGCCGAGGGCGCCACCGGAAAACCGAGGACGGCATGAGCCTCGTCGACGGTGTGGCCGGGCACTGCCTGGAGTTCGCGGCACGCCGCTGGCCCGCCGACATCCGCGACGAACAGCGCGCCGAGTGGCGTGCCGAACTCCACGCCATGTCGGCCGACCCGGGCTCCGGCCGCCTCGCCCGGACGGTCCGGAGCCTGCGCTTCGCCCTCAGCCTCGCCGCCGCCCCGCCGGTCGAGGACGAGAACGGCGTCCCGCGCGGCTGGCGGGAATTCCTGCCCGCCTGGGGCCGCACCCTGTGGCCGGCATTGGTCCTGGTCGCGATGGGCATGGCCTCGGGAATCCTCGCCTCCTTCGTCGCGGTCACCGGCGGATTCATCGGCCGGCTCGCGTTCGGCGACGGCTCCGGTTACGGCGACTCGCGCGCGGCCGTCGCGGGCAAGATCGCCGTCGGCATCGTCGTGTGCGCCGCCGGGGCCTTCCTCCTCGGCTGGTTCGGCACCGTCGTCAGCCGCCGCCTCGCCCTGGTCCCGGCACCCCGAACGGCCCCGCGCCGAGCGGCGGCGGCGCTCGGCGCGGTCGCCCTGGTCGCGCTCGGCGCCGCCCTCGGCGTCGCCTGGAAAGGCCAGGCCGGGTGGCACGACTGGTTCGGCTTCGTCCTGTGGACCGTGGTCTGCGCCGCCGTGGCCGTCGGCGCGGTGTTCATCGCCAGGGGCGGAATGCGCTGGCTCGCCCGGATCCTCGGGATCGTCGGCGGACTGATCCTGCTCGACCTCGTCGCCGTCGAGATCGGCGTCCGCTGGGCCACCACACCGGTCGAGGGCGCCCAGACCGGCGTCGAGACCATGGTCCCCGCCGACCTCGTCGACATGGCCGCCGCGCCCCTGTGGTTCCCGCTGGCGCTCGGCAGCCACGATCCGTCCCTTTTCAACGCGCCCGAGTGGACCACCACCGCCGTGACCGGCGAAATCGGCTCGGCGCTGTCGGGCACGATGACCACCTACCTGCTGGCCCTGGTCTTCATCGTCGGCTACACCGTGCGCACCGCACTGGCCGTCCTCACCGTCCCGGCGACGATCGCGGCGACACCCACGCCCGCCCGCCGCCGCACGATCCCTCTGCGACCGCGCCTGGCCGCGCTGGCCGGAACCACCGCCGCGCTCGCCGTGTGGGCCTGGACCGTCTCCTTCACCGCCTCGGCCATCGAACCCCGCGTCGACCACCCCGAACTCCTCGTCTGGGGCTTCGAGCTGCGGCTGGCGTCGATCCTGCTGGCCATGCTCGCCCTCGCCTTCGCGCTCAACGGACGCGGCCGACCGCTCGTCCCGGCGTTCGCCGGCGGCACGGCGCTGCTCATCGCCGACATTGTGCTGAGTGCCAACGACATCCCCGACCCGACCACCTTCGCCGTCGCCGCCGCCCTCGCGGCGGGCACCGCCTGGACCGTGTGGTGGCTGTCGCAGGCGCTCGCCGGAACCGGGCCCGACGCGGCGAGCGCGCGCCGCGGGCAGGTGCTCATCGCACTGCTCGCCAGCTATGCCGCTCCCCTGGTGTTCCTGCAGACGACCTCGATGGACTCGGGCGGTTCAGCGCATTCGCCCGACGCTCTGCGCGTCGGGACGGCGGTCGTCGCGGCCGCCATGATCGGCCTGGGCATGGTCGCGGCGACCTCCGCCCGCGTCCGTCCACTTGCGAGAGTCCGGCGGGCGCTGCTGGTCGGGCTGCCGACCGTCCTGTTCGCGGGGATCGGGCTCGCGGCCGGCGGCGAGTCGGCCGGGTTCCTGGTGGCCGCAGGCTGCCTGGCCCTGCCCATGTTGGTCATCGCCTACAACGTGGTCCGCTGGGACCGCGTGCGCCGTCCGGGACTTCGGGCCGCGGCGGTCGCCGTGCTGTTCGTGCCCGCGATGGCCGTTCAGATGGCCGCCGTCCTCGCGGGGGTCTACCTCGGTGGGGTGGCCCTCACCGGACCGCTGATGGAGGCGGCCGGGACCGGCATCGGCCATGACGGCGTCCCGTTCTTCCTCGGCTCCATGATCTTCGGTGTGCCCCTCGCGATCGCGTTCACGCGAAAAGTCGCCCCGCCGCCGCATGTCCGTGCCGTCCGAGTCGGAAGGTTGACCACCATATGACGCTGCCCGACCGACTCCTGTCCCTGGCCGTCCGGCGCTGGCCGGCCGAGATCCGCGCCGAACAGGCGGCCGAGTGGGAGGCCGAGATGCACGCCATGGGCACCGACCCCGGTGCGGGCCCTTTACTTCGCACACTGCGGCGGCTGCGGTTCGCGGTGAGTCTGGCCGCCTCACCGCCCGTCGAGGACGAGAACGGCGTGCCGCGTGGCTGGCGGGAGTTCCTGCCCGCCCGGGGCCGACTGCTGTGGCCCTCGCTCGTCCTGATCGGAATCGGCGTGGCCGCAGGCCAGGTCGCCTTCATGCTCGGGCAGCTGGCCGCCTTCATCGGGAGCATCGCCTTCGGCGAGGTCGAGGTCTACGCCTCCGCACCGCAGGAGGGCACGGCCCGGCTGGCGGTCGGCTTCGCCCTCACCGTCGCCGGCGCCTTCCTCGCCGGTTGGCTGGGCACCGCCGTCAGCCGGCGCCTTGCCCTGGTCGCCGCGCCGAGGACCGCCTCGCGCCGGGTCCTGGCGACCGTCGGCACCGTCGGCCTGGTGGCGCTGGGCGCGGCCCTCGCGGTCGCCCTGGGTGGAACACCGGGCTGGTACGACTGGGCGGGCCTCGCACTGTGGTGCGCGGTGTGCGCGGCCGTCAGCGTCGGCGCCGTCTTCATCGCGCGTGGTGGAAGGCGCTGGACGGCGCGGATCCTCGGGGTCGCCGGCGGACTGGTCCTGCTGGACCTGGTCGCCGTCGACGTGGGCATGCGCTGGGCCATGACGTCCATCGAGGGCGCGCCGACGCCCGAGACCTACGTCCCCGCCGAGTTCCTGGACATGGCCACCGCCCCCGTATGGTTCCCGCTCTCCCTGACCCAGCCGCACCCCTTCCTGTTCTTCCCCGAGGACGCGACCTTCACCGGAGCGATCGCGACCAGCTTGTCGGGGACCATGACGGCCTACTTGCTCGCGCTGGTCTTCCTCGTCGGCTACACGGTGCGCTCGGCACGGACGGCCCGGCCGATCGTGGTCCCGGCGAGGACCGCGACCCCCGCACCCGCACCAGGGACACCCCGGCGAGCGCGACTCGCCACCCTGGCGAGCGCCGCCGCCGCGCTCGGTGTCTGGGCATACACCGTCGCGTTCACCTCGTCCGAGGCCGAGTCGCTGCCGGGCGACCCCGAGTTCATGATCTGGGGTTTCGAACTGCGGCTGGCGTCGATCCTGCTGGCGATGCTGTCGCTGGCCCATGCCCTCAACGGGCGCGCCCGCCCGCTCGTGCCGTCGCTGTTCGGGGGGACCGCGCTGCTGATCACCGACCTCGTCCTCGACGCGAACGTGATCCCCGATCCGACCGCGTTCGCCGTCGCGCTGGCCGTGGCCGCCGGTGTCGCGTGGGGAGTGTGGTGGTTGGCGCTGGCGCTGGCGGGCGGCGGGCCGGATGCCGCGTCCGCACGCCGGGGGCGGGTCTTCATCGCGCTACTGGCCGCCTACGCCGCTCCCCTGGTGTTCCTTCAGATGACCTGGGCCGACACCGATGAGGGCGGGACACCGCCGGCGCTGCGGCTCGGGACGGCGATCGTCTGCGCCGCGCTGGCCGCGCTCGCCATGACCGCCGCGAGCGCCGCGCGCGTTCGTCCACTGTCGAGGGTGAAGGCCGCGATCCTCGTCGTCCTACCGGCTCTGCTGTTCGCCGGGATCGGGCTCGCCGGAGGTACCGAGGCCACCGGCTCGCTCATGTTCGCCGGGTCGCTGGCCTTCCCGCTGCTGCTGGTCGCCTTCACGGTGATCCGCTGGGACCGCACCCGGCGCCCGGCGCTGCGGATCGGGCTGACCGTCGTGGCCTTGGTGCCGGCCGTGGCCGTCCAGATTCTCGCCGTCTACCTGGGGATCTACCTGGGAATGACCTTGGCCGACCCGCTCTTGTACGCCGCGGGCATCGGGTTGCCGCACGACGGGATCCCCATGTTCGTCGGCGCCATGCTCTTCGGCGTTCCGACGGCGATCGTCGCCGCCCGCCGCACCGCGCCTCCGCCAGGGAACCAGCCCGCAGAAGTGAAGGAGCTGACGACCGTATGAGCCTGTCGCACCGACTCCTGGCCGTCGCCGCCCGGCGCTGGCCGGCCGACATCCGTACCGAGCAAGCCATGGAATGGGAGGCCGAGATGCACGCCATCCGCCACGACATGTCCACCGGTCCCTTGCTGCGCCGTCTTCGCCGGCTGCGCTTCGCCTTCAGTCTGGCCGCGTCACCACCTGTCGGGGACGAGAACGGGGTGCCCCGCGGCTGGCGTGAAGTGCTGCCCGAGCGGATGCGGCGGCTGACACCGCTGCTGCTGCTGGTGGTGGGGACGATGGTCGCCGCAGGAGCCGCGGCGAGACTCCCCGAACTGGTCAGCTCTCTTTCCGGGGGCGCGACCGAGGACCACGCCGGCAACCTCATCCTGAGCGGGTGGGCCGTCTTCTCCGTGGCCTGTGCCGTCCTCGTGACGACCGTGGCGTTCGCTCTGCTGGGGGTACGGCTCGCCGTGAGGCTCCCGCTTCGCACGAAGGGGGGCCGCACTCGGGCGGTGCTCGTCGCCTTCGCGACGGTGACCGCGACCATGGCCGTCATGGCGTTCGTGGCCCCGAACCTGACCGGTCGGCAACCGCCGGCTCCCGTCATCGCCATCGCGGCCTGGGGGCTCGCGACGGCCGGTCTGACCGCACTGTCCACAAGGGTCATCCGACGGCGGATCGCGGCCGTCCTCACCGCGGCCCTCGGTTCCCTGATACTGCTCGAACTGATCGCGCCGATGATCGCCCTTTCCTTCATCGGCCTCTCCTTCCAGACGGAGACCGGCGGATCGGGTGTCCTCGACATGGCCGACGCCCCGCTCTGGTTCCCGATGTCCCTGGTGTCCACCGAGATTCACGGCGTCACCAGCGACCTCGCCAACAACTCCATCGCCAGTGCCGCCCATGGTCTGACCAGCTCGCTGCTGGGGGTCACGGCCTTCACCATGGGCTACGTCCTGCGGTCGCGCTACGCCAAGGCCGCCAAGGTGGTCACCAATCCCGCGACGTCCACGGCGACAGCGGGCGAGCGGCGGCTGGTCGCCGTTCGATGGACCGCCGGAGCCGTCGGCACCATGGCGCTGGGGATCTGGGCCTTCACCCTCGCCGTCGCCACAGGGCACGCCGAGAACTTCGGCGGTGGCTCGATCCTCGAACCGTGGGCGGTCGAGACCCGTCTGGCGGCGCTGCTGGTCGTGGTCCTGAGTGGAGTGACGGCCCTCAGCGGCCTCGGCCGCCCTCTGCTCGCGGCGGCCGTCGTCACACTGCCGCTACTGGGCGCCGACCTCCTCCTCGACCGCCTCGGTGTCACCGGTCCGGCGGGAATCGCGCAGGCCATGGGACTCGCCGCTCTCCTGTTGGCCGCCGCCTGGTGGCTGAGCGCACGGATCCTCCCCGGCCGCACGGACGCGACGCGAACGACGCTGACCATCGTGGCGCTGCTGGCCGCTTTCGCCGTCACCGGCCTGGGCGCCGGGCTCGTACAGGCCGACGCCGATGGATACTCGGTGGACGTGCCGGGAAGCTACCCACTCCTGACCCACGCGGTCGTCGCCATGCTCATCGTGCTCTCCGGGAGCGCCGCTCTGGGAGCCCGGGAGCGTCGGCCCAACCCGTTCGTCGTGATCCCCGCGCTGGCGGGGAAGACCGCACTGTTCACCATTCTGGCCACCTTCAGTGGCGGTCTCGGTTTCGTACTCGCCGTCGGTCCCGTCCTGGCGGTCTGGACGCTGTTCACCATCCGCTGGAACGGCCGAGCGCGTTCGGCCGCCGGCTGGGCGGGGGCGTTGGTCGGTGCCGCCGTCGCCGGCATGCCGCTGGCCATCCTCTGCGCGGCGCTCGCGCAGCCGATGATGGGTCGTCTGCTGGCCGCCTCCGGGCACACGGGTATCGAGCACCCGTTCCCCTTCCTGCCGGGAAGCGTGCTCGTCGGCATCGGCTCGGCCGTCCTGGTCACCGCGGTCACCGGGCACCGCCCGGTCGAACGGGCCAAGACTCGGGTCACCGATGGCAGGGTCGGGCCACCCGTACTCCCCTGACCGGTCAACGAAGGCCGGCCCCGGGCTCCGGTCCGGGGCCGGCCCCGAGCAGCGCAACCGTTCCCGTGGCCACGCCCGGCCCCGTGGACACGGCGTCGAAGCCCGCCCCGGTGAGCAGCACGCCGACGGTCGCGGGCTCCCCGGTCTCGACGATCACCCGCCCGCCAGGCGCGAGAAGCCCGGCGAGCGCGCGGAAACCGTCCGGTGGCAGGCCGTCGTGGACGATGGCGAGGTCGAAGTCGCCGGCCCCCAGGGCCTCGGGGAACAGGGCCGCGTCGGCGTGGCGGAGGTTGCCGATGTCCTGGGCGGCGGCGAGTTCGCGTGCCCTGGCCAGGTTCTCCGGTCTCGCGTCCAGCGCGAGGACCTGGCCCCGGTAGGCGCTGCGGGCGGCGCGGCGGCTCGTCCAGCCGGTGCCGCAGCCGAGTACGAGCACCCAGTCGAAGGCCTCGATCCGGGCCAGGGCGGGCAGCGCGGTGCGGGCCGATTCCGTCGTCATGGCTGATGGTCCTCTCCGGCGGTGTTCGCGCCGCAGTGATCCTGACGGGCGCAGGCGGGCGGTGTCGTCGGATGCGCGGCGGCTCTTCGCGCTGCGCGCCGCACGGTAGGCCGGCGGACGCCTACTCCCGCTGGGGTAGCCGGGATCTCCCCGCCTGGGCCGAGGCGCGGCCCTGACCGGCGGGATAGCGTGCCCACATGGGCAAGATCTCTTCCTCCCGGTCCGACCTGGGACTCGCCGTGGTGGTCGGCTCCGCGCAGGTCACCGACATGCTGCTCGCCGGGGGCCCGATACCTCCGCTCACGTTCGTCCTCGCCGGGGTGGCGACGGTCGCCGTGCTCTTCCTGCACCGCTTCCCGCGCGTCGTCATGCTGGTCGCGCTGGCGACGCTGATGGCCTACGGGACGATCGAGCCGCCCTCGATGATCCAGGCGATCCCGCTGCTGTTCGCCGTGTACGCCGTCATCGACGCGGGCCACTGGAAGCCGGTCCTCGCGATCGTCGCGCCGGTGCTGCTCCTGACGACGGTGGCCGGGGTGCTGACCGACGACGGAACCTCGCTGCGCGAACACCTTCAGGAGGCGGGCCTGCCGCTCGGCTGGTTCGTGGCCGCCGCCGTTCTCGGGCAGGTGTCGCGGCAGCGCCGGGCCTACGTCCAGGCGGTCGAACAGCGCGCGGCCGAGGCGGAGCGCACCAAGGAGGAGGCCGCGCTGCGGCGGGCGGGCGAGGAGCGGCTGCGCATCGCCCGCGACCTGCACGACTCGCTCACCCACAGCATCTCGGTCATCAAGGTGCAGGCCGGTGTCGCGGTGCACCTCGCCCGCAAACGCGGCGAGGAGGTCCCCACCGCCCTCGCGGCGATACAGGAGGCGAGCACCGTCGCCACCCGCGAGCTCCGCGAGACCCTCGACGTACTGCGCGATCGGCGCCCCGGCAGTGAGGTCGGCGGCCTCGCCGGGCTCCCCGCGCTCGTGGCCAGGGCCTCCTCGGCCGGCATCGCGGCCTCGCTGGAGACGGCCGGAACCGAGCGGGCGGTGCCCGCCGAGGTCGGCCAGACCGCCTACCGGATCGTGCAGGAGGCGCTGACCAACGTCGCCCGCCACGCCGGACCGGCGACCGCCCGGGTCCAGCTCGCCTACGCCGCCGACCGACTCGACGTGCGCGTCACCGACGACGGCCCGGCCGTCGTGGCGTCTCCACCGACACCGGGCGTCGGCCTGACCGGGATGCGCGAGCGCGTCACGGCCCTGGGCGGGACGCTCAAGGCCGCACCGGCCGAGGCCGGCGGCTTCGCCGTGCACGCCGTACTTCCGTTGGGGGCGGTGTGATCCGGGTCCTGCTCGCCGACGACCAGGCGCTCATCCGGGGCGGCTTCCGCGCCCTGCTCGACGCCGAGGACGACATCGAGGTCGTGGGCGAGGCCGCCGACGGCCGGCAGACCTTCGAGCTGGTCCGCGAGCTGGTGCCCGATGTGGCCGTCATCGACGTGCAGATGCCGGTCATGGACGGGATCGAGGCGACCCGGCTGATCAGCGCCGAACCCGGCCTCGCGGCGGTGCGGGTGGTGATCTTGACCAACTACGGGATCGACGAGTACGTCTACAACGCCCTGCGGGCTGGGGCGGGCGGGTTCCTGGTCAAGGACATCGAGCCCGAGGACATGGTCCAGGCGGTGCGCACGGCGGCTCGCGGTGACGCGCTGCTGTCGCCGGCGATCACCCGGCGCCTCATCTCGGAGTTCGTGTCCCGGCCCCCGAACGTGCAGCACGGCCCGGGCCTGGAAGTGCTGACCCGGCGCGAGCGGGAGGTCGTGGCCCTGGTCGCGCACGGCCTGAGCAATGACGACATCGCGCACCGGCTGGTCATCAGCCCGGCGACGGCCAAGACGCACGTGAGCCGGGCGATGGTCAAACTCGACGCGCGCGACCGGGCGCAGCTGGTCGTCTTCGCCTACGAGGCGGGCCTGGTGGCACCACGCGAACGCGCGTGAGGAGCGGCCGAGCTGCCGGGACCGTCTGTGGACCGGTCCCGGCAGGCCTGCGCCGGTCTCAGGAAAGCGCCTCGCCCGTCTCGGGGTCGAAGAAGTAGAGCCTCGACGGATTGATCGCCAGGTCGATGGGCTCGCCGACGGCGACCGGCACCTCGATGCCGAGCTTGACGGTGAAGCGCGCGTGGTCGTCGGGGAGCAGCGCGACATCGTCGGCGGTCTCGGCGTCGACGGCCGCGCGCGTCGCGTCGGTGTCGACGCGGGGAGCGGCCACGGGGAAGACCACGTGGCGCTCGTCGCCGAGGTCCTCGATGATCTCGGGGACCGCGCGGATCGTCGGGTGCCCGTTGCCGGCCGTGCTCAGACCGGTCGGGCGCACGCCGAGGATCACCGGGCGGTCGGCCGAGGCCAGCGAGGAACCCTCCGGCAGCGGGACCTCGACCTCGCCGAAGCGAACCTTGCCGCCGGCGACGTTCGCGGCGACGAAGTTCATCGACGGGGAGCCGATGAAGGCGGCCACGAAGAGGTTCACCGGCTTGTGGAACAGGTTCGACGGGGTGTCGCACTGCTGGAGGACGCCGTCGCGGAGCACCGCGACGCGCTGGCCGAGCGTCATCGCCTCGATCTGGTCGTGGGTCACGTAGACCGTGGTGACGCCGAGGCGCTTGTGCAGCCGGGAGAGTTCGGCGCGCATGCTGACGCGCAGCTTGGCGTCCAGATTGGACAGCGGCTCGTCCATGAGGAAGACCTTGGGGCGGCGCACGATCGCGCGGCCCATGGCGACCCGCTGGCGCTGCCCGCCGGACAGGGCGGCCGGCCGGCGTTTGAGCAGGTGCGACAGGCCGAGTGTCTCGGCGACGTCGGTGACCTGCTGCTCGCGGGCGTCGCGCTTGGTACCGCGCATGCGCAGCCCGAACTCCATGTTGCGGCGCACCGACATGCGCGGGTAGAGCGCGTAGCTCTGGAAGACCATGGCCACGTCGCGCTGCTGCGGGAGGTTGTTGGTGACCTCGGACCCTCCGATGTGGATCTGCCCGCCGCTGACCTCCTCAAGGCCGGCGATCATCCGCAGGAGCGTCGACTTCCCGCAGCCCGAGGGCCCGACCAGGACCATGAACTCGCCCGGCTCGATGTCCAGGTCGACGCCGTCCACGGCGCGCACGCCACCGCGGTAGACCTTGTCCACCTTGGACAGTGAGACGCCGACCGAGGGCAGTGCCACATCGGTCTCGGCGATCGCTTCGGTGTCGGACACGAGTCAGCCTTTCCGGATTGCCGCCGACGGCCCCGTGCCGCCCGCGCCGTGGTGGTCGTTGCCGCCGGAGCCGTCCGGTTCCCGGAACTCCGCGACGATGCTGTCCATGAGGTGTTCGGCCTCGCCGGCGGCGAGGCCGCGCAGCAGTCGGGGATGGCCGACGTCTTCGAATACCGTGCTCATCCTCGGGCTCCCATCGGCTCGGGTCGGTGTCGCTCGCGGGGCGAGTTCATCCCTTCAGCGCTCCCGCCATCAGGCCGCGCATGAAGAAGCGGCCGAGCAGGACGTAGACCAGCAGTGTCGGCAGACACGCGATCAGCGCCGAGGCCATCGCCTCGTTGAAGGGGATGGACTGGCCGCCGGCGATGTTGTTCAGCGCGATGGTGACCGGCCAGTACGTCTTGTCGGTGGTCAGCACCGCCCCGAACAGGAAGTCGTTCCAGGCGGAGGTGAACTGCCAGATGATCGCCACCGCGAATGCCGGCGGGGCGACCGGTAGCGCCACGTGGAAGAAGGTGCGCAGCATTCCGGCGCCGTCGACCTCGGCCGCTTCGATGATCTCGTCGGAGATCCCGGAGAAGTAGCTGCGGAAGATCAGCGTGGTCAGCGGGAGCCCGTAGATGATGTGCACCAGGATCAGCCCGTCGAGGCCGCCTTTGAGCCCGAGGAAGGACATGGTCTCGGTCATCGGGATCAGCACCGACTGGTAGGGGATGAACATCCCGAACAGGATCAGCGGGAACACGAAGTCGGCGCCCGGGAAGCGCCACTTCGACAGCACGAACCCGTTCGCGGCGCCCAGGAAGGCCGAGATGATGCTGGCCGGCACGGCGAGCATGACGCTGTTGAGCAGCCCGTCCTGTAGCTTCGGCCACACCGCCTCGAAGGAGGCGAAGGACCACGTCGAGGGCAGTTCCCACACCCGCTGGACGCTGACCTCGGACGGATCCTTCAGCGAGGTCACGATCAGCGCGTAGATGGGCATGAGGAAGAAGACCAGGAAGGCCAGCAGCGCCACGTACTTGCCGAAACGCGCGTAAGGCGCGTACTTCGACTGGATGCGGTACTGGCGCGGGGAGCCTCCCGCCTTCGCGGCGGACTTGCCGGTCGCCTTCTCGGCGGTAACGGTCACTTGCGTCGCTCCGATCGCACCGAGTACCAGATGTAGGGCACGATCACCACGGCGATGCCGACCAGCAGCAGCGTCGCGATGGTGGCGCCGCGGCCGTAGAAGCCGCCGTCGAAGGTGGTGAACCACATGTACATCGCGGGCGTGTCGAGGGCCAGGTCGCCCTTGGGCACGATGGCCAGCAGCAGGTCGAAGGTCTTCAGCGAGATGTGCGCGAGGATCACCAGCGCGCTCATCACCACCGGCCACAGCATCGGCCGCACGACGTGCCAGAACACGCGCGGCTCGTTGGCGCCGTCGACGCGCGCGGCCTCGCGCAGTTCGTCGGGCACGCCTCGAATCCCGGCCAGGAACAGCGCCATGATGTAGCCCGAGAGGGCCCATCCGGCGGGCAGCGCGATCGAGGCGATCGCCCAGCTGGAGTCGGAGTTGTACCAGTCGCCGGCGAGGAAGCCCAGGCCCACGTCGCCGAGGAGCTTGTTGAGCCCGCCGGGCGGGTCGCCGTTCTGCAGCAGCCAGCGCCAGATGATGCCCACCGCGATCAGCGACAGCGCCATCGGGAAGATGAAGGAGCTGCGGAAGAAGGACTCGAAGCGCACGCCGCGGTCGAGCAGCATGGCCAGGATCAGCCCGGTGACCAGCGCGCCCAGCACGAAGACCAGGGTGAAGATCAAGACGTTGCGCACGTCGAAGCCGAAGCGCTCGTCCTTGAGCAGGTTCTGGTAGTTCTCCAGGCCCACGCTGTCATCGGTGATCTGGTAGCCGCGCGAGGTCGACGTCGACACCTTGGCGTTCCATCCGGCGAAGCCGTAGACGAACACGCCGATCAGCAGCAGTGACGGTGTGACCAGCAGCAGCGCCGGACCCCAGCGCCGGAAGCGTCTCATCAGGTAACTCCACAAAGGATGGTGTGCCGTGCCGCCCGTGCCTGCGCGGCACGGCACACCTGGTCGCGACTACTTGGTCTCTTCGTACTTCTGTTTGACGGCCGCGGCGAACTTCGCCACGTCACCGTCCTCGATGAAGAGGCCGAGCGCGGTGTCGATCTCGGCGTTCCAGGCGTTGTTGGCCACCACGCCGTGGGCGAGGGAGCCGACCAGCTGCACCGAGCCGTCCTTGGTGCCCTGCCACTGCTCCAGGCCCCACTTGAGGTAGCCGGTGTACAGCGCGGCGTCACCGTCGGTGCGCGCCGGGACCGAGCCCTTCTTGGGGTTGAAGGCGTCCTGGCCGCTCTTCGAACCGGCCTCCTTGAGCCACGCTTCTGCGGCGGTCTTGTTCTTCGCCTTCGCCGGCAGCGTGAAGCTGTCCGAGAGGAAGTTGAAGATGTTGTCGGTCCCCGGGGAGGCCGCCACCTTGTAGTCGGTGTCGACCGCCAGGCCCTTGTCGCCCTTGAGGTAGGCGTCGGCCCAGTCGCCCATGACCGCGAAGGCCGCGTCGCCCGAGACAACCTTGTCCATCATCGGCTGCCAGTCGGCCGAGGGCGACTTGATGTCGCTGTACTCCAGCACCTTGGCGAACACGCCGAGGGCCTCGGTGACCTCCGGGCCGGTCCAGTCGGTGGTGCCGTTCCACAGGCCGTCGTAGCCGGCCTTGCCCAGCTCACCGAGCAGGACGTTCTCCAGCAGGTGCTTCTGCGTCCAGCCCGGGCCGATGGCCAGCGGGATCTTGCCCTCGCCCTTGATCTTCTCGGCGACGGTGAGGAACTCCGACCAGGTGGCCGGGACCTTCTCGTCGATGCCGAGATCCTTGAGGGTCTTGGGGTTGAACCACATCAGGTTGGAGCGGTGGATGTTGACCGGGACGGCGTAGAGCTTGCCGTCGATGGTCAGGTACTCCAGCAGCTCGGCCGGGAACACGTCCCGCCAGCCCTCGGAGTCGTAGAGGCTCGTGATGTCGGAGACCCATCCGTTGCGGATGTCGTCTTGCAGTTCGAGGCCCGCGTGCCGCTGGTACGAGTCCGGTGCGTCGCCGTCCTTGAGACGGGTCTGCAAGATGGCCTTGGCGTTGGAACCGGCACCGCCGGAGACCGCCGCGTTGACGAACTCGATGTCGGGGTTCTTGGTCTTGAAGTCGGCGATCATCGCCGCCAGACCCTCTTCCTCACCGGGGCCGGTCCACCACGAGAAGACCTCGACCTTGGTGTTGTCACCCCCGCCACCGTCGTCCGCGTCCTTCGAACAGGCCGGCAAAGCCACGAGCGCGGCCGCCATGGCCAGCGCGACGAACCCTCTCCGTCGAAGGCCCATTGCCACCTCCCAGGTGTTGGATACTTACGCAAGGCGAACCTCACCACGGGTCGTCAGATCTGTCAACGGATGCCATGATTCTGTTGCGAATCCGTTAAGCCGCGCCAGGTTCGGCCCCGGAAAAGCGGGCCAAGTCGCCTATGCCGGACGATGTTCTGTGAACGGTTGACTAAACTTTCCCGACCGAGTCCCCCTTGAAGCGGGGACGGCGAGACCGGAGGACATCCGTGCCGAGTGACCACGTCTCCCCATCGACCCGACCTCGCGCCGCCGGCTCGAAGGCGGCCGGGCTGTGGCGGGACGGCCTGCGCGGGAACACTTCGCGGGTGGCGCGGGCGCTGCGCGAGTCGGGGCCGAGCACGCGCGCCGAACTCGTGACACGGACGGGCCTGTCGCGTCCGACGGTGTCGGCGGCGCTGGTGGAGCTCATCGACGGCGGTCTGGCCGCCGAGGAGTCCAAGGCCTCGGCGCAGGCGACCGGCGGGCGCCGCGCGGCGGTGGTGAGCCTGACCCGGAAGACGGGCCTGGCCGTCGGAGTCGACATCGGGCGCAGGCACGTGCGGGTGGCGGTGGCCGATCTCGGGCAGCGGATCCTCACCGAGCGCTCCGAGCCGCTCGACCGCGACGCCGACGACCGCCCGGCGCAGGTCCTGGACCACACGGCGTCCATGGTGGACGACGCGCTGGCCGACGTCGGCGCGGTGCGCGGCGACATCGTCGGAGTCGGGCTGGGCATCCCGGTGCCGTTGACGCGGGCGGGAGTGCTGGGCTCGCCGACGCTGCTGCCGGCCTGGGCCGATCTAGCGCCGGCCGCGGAGTTGTCGGCGCGTCTGGGTGTTCCGGTGCACGCCGACAACGACGCCAACCTCGGCGCCCTGGGTGAGCAGCGCTGGGGCGCGGGACGCGGAACGAAGGTGTTCGTCTACGTCAAGCTCGCCACCGGCGTCGGTGCCGGGCTGGTCTTCGACGGCGTGCTGTTTCGCGGGATCACCGGCACCGCCGGCGAACTGGGGCACATCACGCTCGACGCGCACGGTCCGGTCTGCCAGTGCGGCAACCGCGGTTGCCTTGAGCTCTACGTCGGCGGCCGGGCACTGCTCGACCACGCCCGGCACACGCATCCGACGCTGACGTCCCTTTCGGACCTGACGGCGCTGGCCGCCGAGGGCGATCTGCGACTGCGGCGGCTCCTCAACGACGCCGGCGGGCATCTGGGCATCGCGCTGGGCGGCCTGGTGAACCTGGTCAACCCCGAGTTGATCGCGGTCGGCGGCGAGTTGGGCGCGGCGGCGCAGCTGTTCCTGGATCCCTTGCGCACCGGGCTTTCCAGCACGGCGATGCCCGCGGCGGCCGAGGCGGTGCACATCGCGCCGGCCACTCTCGGGGACCGGGCGACGGCGCTGGGCGGCGTGGTGCTCGCGCTGACGGTCTGAGCCTTCCCCGCGGCCACTCTCTGTGGCAGGGTCGTCTCTTGACGAGTTGGAGGTCGAGACCTTGCCCCGACGCCCCTTGACCCGCCTGGCCGGCGCCCTCGCGCTACTGGCCGCCGCGACGCTGACCGCCTGCTCCTCCCCCGCGCAGGACGCCGACGCGGGCGTCCTGCGGGTCGTGACGCCCTACAGCGTCAAGTCCCTCGACCCGTTACAGCAGGGCCTGTGGGCGCCCGAGTGGGGCTACGGCGAACTTCTGATGCGCGCCACCGAGAGCGGCACGGTCGAGCCCTGGCTGCTGGAGAAGCTGTACCGGGCGACCGATACCACCTGGCACCTCACACTCCGGCCCGGCTTGGCCTTCCACAATGGTCACGAGCTCGGCGCCGAGGCCCTCGCGAGCCTCATCGAGACCAACCTCGCGGACAACAAGCGCGCGCGATCACTGCTGGGAAAGGCGAAGGCGTCCGTCGACGGTCCGCTGACCGTCGTGCTCGACACCGGCGAGCCGAGGCCCAACCTCCCCAACCTCCTGGCCGACGAGGGCGTCCTGCCCGTGTTCGACGCCGCCGCGCTGGCCGAGGCGCCCGACCTGTCCGACAACGCCGCCCTGGCCGCGCTGGGGATCTACACCGGGCCGTTCACCGTCGCCTCGCTGACCTCCGATCGCCTGACCCTGAAGCGAAACGAGAACTACCGGCTCGGCCCCGCGTTGCTCACCGGCGTCGAGGTGTCCTTTGTGGAGGACGGCCAGGCCCGGGTGCTCGCGGTGCGCTCGGGCGAGGCCGATCTGGCCTTCTACCCGCCGTCGGAGGCCCTGCGCAACCTCGGCGACGACGCCCGGATCCTCACCGCGCCGGCCAATCCATCTCCCCTGCGCGGTTTCGTCAACACCCGGGGCGTGCTCGGCGACACCGACGTCCGCAAAGCCCTCGCGCTGGCGATCGACTACCGGACCCTCGCCGAGGACGCCATGGACGGGCTCTACACCCCACCGGTGGGAATGTTCCCGACCTCGGTGCCCTACGCACGCGATGACCTGCGCACCGACCCCGCCGAAGCGGCCCACCTGCTCGACACCGCCGGCTGGACACCCGGCGCCGACGGGATCCGCGTCAAGAACGGCCGCGAACTGACCGTGACGATCCTGTCCTACGGCAGCCAGCCCGACACCGCCGTCATCGCCACCGCCCTCCAGGCCCAGCTCGCGCCCGCCGGTTTCGCCGTCGAGGTCCGCGACGTCCCCGCCAACTACGAGGCCATGGCCGACCCGAGCGGCTGGGACGTCGGCATGAGCTTCGACAGCGCCCTCGGCACCACCTACGACCCGCTGGGCCGCCTGCACGACTTCCTGCACACCGGGGGCCAGTACAACTTCGGCGCCGTCGGCGATGCCGAACTCGACCGGATCCTCGACGAACTGTCGGCCGCTTTCGACGAGACCGAACGCGCCCGGCTCCTCGGCGAGGTCCAGCGCATCGCCGTCGCCGAGCGGACCTACGCCCTGTTCATCGCCGACCGGCCCGTCCGCGTCGTCGCGTCCCCCGCCCACGCCGGCTACCGCGTGTCCTCGGTACTCCAGCACGTCGACGGCGGCACCTCTCCCGGCGAGCGATGACCCGGCTGGTCCTGCGCGGTCTGGCGACCACGGTCGCGATCCTGCTCGCCGCCGGCGCCCTGGTGTGGGCGCTGATGCTGCTGGCGCCCGTCGATCCCGCACGCCAGATCCTGCTCTCCCAGGGCGATCCGGCCCCGACCCCCGCCGAGGTCGACGCCACCCGGCACGCGCTCGGCCTCGACGACGGCTACCTGGTGCAGTACGGCCGCTGGCTGACCGCCGCGGCCCACGGCGACTTCGGGATCTCCTGGCGCACCGGCGATCCCGTCGCCGCCGAGCTCGCCGAACGGCTTCCCCCGACAATCCGGCTGACCCTCGTCGCGCTCCTCTTCGCCGTCGTCCTGGCCGTGGCCCTGGCGGTGCCCGGCGTCGGGAATCCGGGCGGCGGCACCGATCTGGCCGCACGGGGACTCGTCTTCGGCGGCTCGGCGGTACCGTCCTTCGCCCTCGGCGTGGTGCTGCTGGAGTTCGTCGTGGTCGGCGCCGGGATCGGCCGCGTCGTCGCCGACGGGAGCTGGTCGGGGGCTCTCCTCCCGGCGATCCCCCTTGCCGTCGGCATCGGCGCCGAGTGGGCGCGCGTCCTGCGCGGCGGCCTGCGCGACGCCCTCGACGCGCCCCACGCCGACACCGCGCGAGCACGCGGGTCCGGAAGGCTCAGACTGCTGCTCCTGCACGGGTTCCCGCACACCGCCGCGCCCTTCCTCACCGTCGCGGCGATGAGCACCGGCGGCCTCCTCGCCGGCGCCGCCGTCATCGAGACCCTCTTCACCTGGCCGGGCGTGGGCAGGCTTCTCATCACCTCCATCGACGCCGGAGACCTGCCCGTCGTCCAGGCGATCGTGCTGCTCGGAGTCATCGCCTACCTCGCCGCCGACCTGGCGGCCCGGCTCCTCGCCGCGGCCGTCGACCCGCGCCTGCGGAGCCGGACCCGGTGATCCCCCGTTCCCTCCACATAGGAGCGTGGCTGCTGGTGGCGCTCGCCGTTCTCGCCGTGGCCGCACCGCTGGCCCTGCCCGACCCCGACCGAGTCGACTACACCGCCGAACTCACCGCGCCCGGCGCCGCCCACCCTCTCGGCACCGACCAGCTCGGCCGCGACCTCGCCGCCCGCCTCGCCGCCGGCGCGCGCACGACCCTCGGCTCGGTCGGCGCGGTCTGGCTCGTCTCGGTCGCCGTCGGACTGTTCGCCGGAACCCTCGGCGCCCTCGCCGGACGCCTCGGGGAACAGGTCGTCGCCCGCGTGGTGGATCTCGCGCTCGCACTGCCCCAGACCGTGGTGGCCCTGGCGATCGCCGGCGCCCTCGGGCCGGGACTCTGGCAGCTCGTGCTGGCCATGTCGGCCACGGCGTGGGCGCCGACCGCGCGGCTCGCGCACACCTACGTCCACGCCGCCCGCGAGCGCCCCGACGTGATCGCCGCGCGCATGGCGGGCATCGGCCCGGTCCGCGCCATGTGCGCCCACGTGCTCCCTGGGGCCGCCGCGCGCGTCGTCGTGGTCGCCACCCTCGGCGTCGGACAGCTCATCCTGTCCCTGGCGGCCCTGTCGTTCCTCGGGCTGGGCGCGGCACCGCCCACCGCCGAATGGGGCCGGATGCTCGCCGACAGCCGCCATGACGTGATCGCCGCCCCCTGGCTCATCATCGTCCCGACCACGGCGATCTTCCTCGCCGTCACCGCGGTCTCGCTGGTCGCCGACGGCGCCCGCGAGCGCGTCGATCCGGGGAGGCGAGCGTGGCCGAGGTTCTGACCGTCGACGACCTCCACGTCACCTACCCCGACGGCACGCGCGCGCTTCGCGGCGTGAGCCTCGCGCTCGCCGACGGCGCGTGCCTCGCCCTCGTCGGCGAATCCGGGTCGGGCAAGTCGACGCTCCTGCGCGCGCTGCTCTCGTTGCTGCCCAGGGCAAGCGTGGTCACGGGTTCGGCGATCGTCGGCGGGGTCGAGGCCGTCGGCGCCGACCGTGCGGCCATGCGGCGCCTGCGCGGCGGCCTGCTCGGTCACGTCGCCCAAGACCCGCACACCGCCGCCGATCCACTATGGACCGTGGGCCGCAGTCTGCGGGAAGCGTGGCGCGCCAGACGACTGCGCCCGCCACCGGGCGCCCCGGCCGAACGCGCCCGCGCCGTCGGCATCGACCGCCCCGCCGAGCGCCTGCGGCAGCACCCGCACCAGTGGTCGGGCGGGATGCTCCAGCGCGCGCAGATCGCCGGAGCCGGGGTCCACGGCCCGCTCGTCACGCTCGCCGACGAGCCGACCAGCGCCCTCGACGCCGAACTTGCCGCCATCACACTCGGCGTCCTCCGCCGCGACAGCCGGGCCCTGCTGCTGGTCAGCCACGACCTGCGCCACGTGGCCGCCGTCGCCGACCAGGTCGCGGTCCTTTACGCCGGCCGCGTCGTCGAGGTCGGGCGCGATGCACTGACCGCACCCCGGCACCCCTACACGCGCGCCCTGGTCGCCGCCACACCCCGGCCCGGCCACGGACTGCCGACCGAACTGCCCGGCACCCCACCCGATCTGCGGGCGGACATCGTCGGCTGCGCCTTCGCCCCCCGCTGCCCGCTGGCCGTCAACGCCTGCCACCACAGCGATCCGGCCCTCGCCGACGGCGTGGCCTGCCCGGTGGTGAGCGGATGAACCTCGTCGTCGAGGCGCGCGGACTGTCGCGCACATACCGGAAAGGACGCCTCACCGTGCACGCGGTGTCCGATGTGGACCTCGCGCTCGCGCCCGGCGAGATCCTCGGCGTCGAAGGCAGATCCGGGTCCGGCAAGTCGACGCTGCTGCGCCTGCTCATGGGCGTCGAACGGCCCGACGCCGGCGAAATCCTCCGCGACGGCCGCCCCGCCGAGCGCAGGCCGCCGCCCGGCTGGGCGATGCCCGTGTTCCAGGACGCGCGCGGAAGCCTCGATCCACGCTGGCCCCTCTGGCGCACCGTCGCCGAACCTCTCATCCCCACCACCGGCGACAAGGCAGCCCGCCGCGCCGCCGCCGAGGACTGGCTCACGCGCGTCGGGCTCGCCCATCTCGACCCACACGCCCGGCCGACGGTCCTGTCGAGCGGTCAATGCCAGCGCGTCGCCATCGCCCGCGCCCTCATCGCCGGCCCCCGCGTCGTCTTCGCCGACGAACCCACCGCCGGCCTCGACACCACCACCGCCGCCGGCATCACCCGCCTCCTCCGGACGGCCGCCGACGAGCACGGCACCGCGCTGGTCGTCGTCAGCCACGACGCCGACCGGCTCGCCGTGCTCGCCGACCGCGTCGCGCGCATGGAGTCAGGGAGGCTGATGGGTGAGGGGGCGGGTGGCCAGAGGGTTCGGAGGGATGGGCTGTGAGATGGCATTGCGGATCTCGCAGCCATCAAGGCGAAGCGAAAAGCGCCGCCGAGCCGGCGCATGAGCCCCGCCCACGGCCGAACCCAGCCCCTCCCGCTCCCTACACCCGCTCGAACAAAGCAATCGTCTCGAAGTGGTGCGTCATCGGAAACGCGTCGTACGACCGCAGCGTCCGCAGCCCCCAGCCGAGCTTCGCGAAGGTCTTCACGTCACGCCCCAGCGCCGCCGGATCGCACGCCACATACGCGATCGCCCGCGGCACCGCGTCCACCATCCCCGTGATGACCCGCTCCCCCGCACCTGACCTCGGCGGGTCGAGCACGATCACGTCAGGCTGCGGCAGCTCGTCGACGAGCGCGGCCACGTCCCCGTAAACCGCGCGCGCTTGCGGCAGGTCGGCGAGGTTGCCGGTGGCGTTCCCCCGCCGGTCGGTCTCGACGAGGGTCACGTCTCCGTGCTCGCCGACCGCTTCGGCGAGGGCGACGGCGAACAGCCCCGCCCCGCCGTAGAGGTCCCACGCGCTCTCGGCGGGTTGGGGGTCCAGCAGTTCGATCACGGTCTGGGTGAAGGTCCTCGCGGAGTGGCGGTGGACCTGCCAGAAGGCCTCCGACATGAGCTCGAAGCGGCGCTCGCCGACGTTCTCGCCGATCAGCGCCGGCCCGCTGATCTGCTCGGCGTGCGCGCGGCGCCCGTGCCCTTCCTGGCGCCCGCGGGTGGCGTGGACGGACAGTTCGGGCGCGGCGGAGTCGACGACGCCGACGGAGCCGAAGCCGCTCCAGTCGGTCTCCAAGACGTCGGCTTCCTGGATGCGCGGGGTGGCGACCATGCACCTGTCGATGGGGACGACGTGGTGCGAGCGGTGGCCGCGCAGGCCTGCGCGGCCGGTGGAGTCGACGGCGTACTGCATCCGGGTGCGCCAGCCGGCCTCGCCGCCGGGCAGGGCCTCGACCTCGTACTGCTCGACCTCTTCGACGCTCATCCCGCCGAGGCGCACGAGCTGCTCGCGCAGCACCGCCGTCTTCAGGTCGAGCTGGGTCTTGGGGTCGGCGTGCTGGAAGTCGCAGCCGCCGCAGCCGCCGGGGTGGGCGTAGGGGCAGGGCGCCTCGCGCCGTCCGGGAGCGGGGGTGAGGATCTCGACGGCGTCGCCGCGGAGGTACCCGGTCTTGCGCTCGGTGATCTTGACCCGGACGGTCTCGCCGGGGAGGGCGTGCCGGACGAAGATGACACGGCCGTCGTGGCGAGCGACGCAGTGCCCCCCGTGGGCGACCGCCCCGACCTCGACGGTGAGGAGGTCTCTGTCGTTGCTCATCGGTGCGGGGTCATCCTGTCGTCGAAGCGGTCTGGATCACGGTTCTCGCTGGACACCAGCTGCCAGGGCACGCTGGTGACCATCACGCCCGGCTCGAAGAGCAGGCGGCTCTTGATGCGCAGGGCGCTCTGATTGTGCAGGAGATGCTCCCACCAGCGGCCCACCACGTACTCCGGAATGAAGACCGTCACCACGTCTCTCGGCGAGGCCTTTCGCAGCGACTTGATGTGGTCGATGATCGGGCGGGTGATCTCGCGGTAGGGCGACTCGACGACCGACAGGGGCACCGGGATGCGCCTGCGGTCCCACTCGGCCTGGAGCGCGCGGGTCTCGGCGTCGTCGACGTTCACGGTGAGCGCGACGATGCTGTCGGGACGGGTCGCCTGGGCGTAGGACAGGGCGCGCAGGGTCGGCAGGTGGAGCTTGCTGACCACGACGACGACGTGGTTGCGCGAGGGCAGCGGCGGCCGCTCGTCGGGCGGCACGAGCTCGTGGGAGACCTTGTCGTAGTGCTTCCGGATGGCCCGCATGAGCAGGTAGAACATCACCATGAACACGATGGACAGCCACGCGCCGTGGGTGAACTTCGTGATGATGACGATGACCAGAACGGTCGCGGTCATCAGCAGGCCGAAGGCGTTGATGGCCTGGGAGCGGCGCATGCGGTGGCGTGCCTTGGTGTCGCGTTCGGTGCGCAGCAGCCGGTTCCAGTGGCGGATCATGCCGCTCTGCGACATCACGAAGGACACGAACACGCCCACGATGTAGAGCTGGATGAGCTTGTGCTCGTCGGCGTCGTAGATGGCGACGAGGACCATTGCTGCCAGGGCGAGCATGACGATGCCGTTGGAGAACGCGAGCCGGTCGCCGCGGGTGTGCAGCTGGCGCGGCAGGTAACGGTCCTGGGCGAGGATCGAGCCGAGGACCGGGAAGCCGTTGAAGGCGGTGTTGGCGGCCAGGACGAGGATGAGCCCGGTGACGGCCGTGACGTAGACGAAACCGATCGGGAAGTGGTCGAAGACGGTGTCGGCCAGCTGCGCCAGGAGCGTCTTCTGGATGAATCCGTCGGGGGTGCCGGTGAGGTCGGCGGGGTTCTCGGCCATCTTGACCTGGGTGATCCTGGCCAGGGCGACCAGGCCCATGAACATGGTCACCGCGATGCCGCCCATGAGCAGCAGGGTGGTGGCCGCGTTCTTTCCCTTGGGCGGTTTGAACGACGGGACACCGTTGGCGATGGCTTCGACGCCGGTGAGGGCGGCGCAGCCCGAGGCGAAGGTCCGCAGCAGGAGGAAGACCAGCGTCGCGCCGGCCAGGTCGGGTTCCTCGGCGATGAGGCCGTAGTCGGCGCTCTCGGCGCGCAGTTCGTCGCCGAGGACGAAGACGCGGAACAGCCCGTAGACGATCATGGCCGCGACGCCGAAGATGAACGCGTAGGTCGGCACGGCGAAGGCGACGCCCGACTCACGGATGCCGCGCAGGTTGACCGCGGCGAGCAGGGCGATGGCGATCAGGGAGAAGGCGACCTTGTGCTCGTCGACGAGGTTCCAGGCCGAGCCGATGTTGGCGGCGGCCGCCGAGATCGACACGGCGACGGTGAGGACGTAGTCGACGAGCAGGGCGCTGGCCACGACCAGGCCGAAGGCGGGCCCGTGGTTGACGGTGGCGACCTCGTAGTCACCGCCGCCGGAGGGGTAGGCGTTGACGTTCTGCCGGTAGGAGGCGACCACGGCGATCATGACCAGGGAGATGAACAGGCCGATCCAGCCGCTGTAGACGTAGGCGCCGGCACCGGCGATGCTCAGCGCGAGGAAGATCTGCTCGGGCGCGTAGGCGACCGAGGACATCGCGTCGGAGGCGAACACCGGAAGCGCGACGCGTTTGGGTAGCACGGCGTGCGAGAGCCGGTCTGAGCGAAACGGTCGGCCCAGGAGCAGACGCTTCACCAGCGAAGTTGGACTTGCCACTGCGACAGAGTAGCCACCGGTGACGGCGGCGCGCGCCCGCCCGGCCGCAACTCGTCGCAGGCGCGTTCCCACGTGAACGACCGGGCACGATGGGTCACGTGGCAGGCTGTCAGGAACAGGGACGGGCCGTGCGCGCGTCCACGCACGTCAAACGGGAGACACACGGGTGCATGTGGTGATCATGGGTTGCGGGCGGGTCGGTTCGACCCTCGCTCGCGGGCTCACCGAACGCGGGCATTCGGTCGCGGTCATCGACCAGAACCCCGAGGCGTTCCGGCGGCTCGACCGCGACTTCGAGGGTCAGATGATCACCGGGGTCGGTTTCGACCGCACGGTGCTGACCGAGGCCGGCATCTCCCGCGCCGACGCCTTCGCCGCGGTCTCCTCCGGCGACAACTCCAACATCATCGCCGCCAGGGTCGCGCGCGAGGTCTACGGCGTCGGCAACGTCGTGGCCCGCATCTACGACTCCGGGCGCGCGGCGGTCTACGAGCGGCTGGGCATCCCGACGGTGGCGACGGTCCGGTGGGCCGCGAGCCGCCTGATGCGCCACCTCGACCCGGGCCCCGACATCGAGGTGTGGCGCGACTCGACGAGTTCGGTGGCGATGATCGAGCTGTTCCTCCACGCCGACTGGATCGGCCAGCCCTTGGAGCGCCTGGAGACGGCGACCGGGGTGCGCACGACCTATGTCGTGCGCTTCGGGCTCGGCGTCCTGCCGACTCCTTCGATGGTGATCCAGGACGGGGACCAGCTGTTCGCGCTGGTCACCGACGACCTGGCCAGGAACGTGCGGCGCGTGGCGGCCGCGGCGCCGGAAGGAGCACAGTGATGCGGGTGGCGATCGCGGGGGCGGGCAACGTCGGCCGGTCCATCGCCGCGGAACTGGCCGACAACGGCCACCGGATCCTGCTGATCGAGCGCAACCCGAAGATGCTTCGGCCCGAGCGGGTGCCGGAGGCGGAGTGGCTGCTGGCCGACGCGTGCGAGCTGTCGAGCCTCCAGGCGGCGCGGCTGGCCGACTGCGAGGTCGTGGTGGCCGCGACCGGTGATGACAAGGCCAACCTGGTGCTGTCGCTGCTGGCGAAGACCGAGTTCGGTGTCCCCCGCGTGGTGGCGCGCGTCAACCGCGCCGAGAACGAGTGGCTTTTCACCGAGCAGTGGGGCGTCGACGTGTCGGTGAGCAAGCCCCGGCTGCTGGCGGCGCTCGTCGAGGAGGCGGTGTCTGTCGGCGAGGTCGTGCGCCTGATGACCTTCCGGCAGTCGCAGGCCAACCTCGTGGAGATCACGCTTCCCGACGACGCGCCCTACGTGGGCCGGCCGGTGCGGGAGATCCCGATGCCGCCGGACAGCGCGCTCACGGCGATCCTGCGAGGGCGGCGGGTCATCACGCCCACGCCCGACGACCCGATCGAGGCCGGTGACGAGCTGGTGTTCGTGTGCGCCGAGGACGCCGAGGAGGCGTTGAAGGTCGTGCTGCTGGGCTCGCCGGGCAGGCCCTAGGCGGGCTTGGACTTCAGCGAGAGGTCCTTGCGCACCGCCCAGATGGTGATGGCGACCAGCGCGCCCGTCACGGGGTATCCCGCGGCGATGGTGACCACGCCCAGGGGGGTGTCGGCGCCCATGGCGTAGAGGGCCCAGCGGACGATGTTCTTGGCGAGCCACACCACGCCCCACAAGACGGTGAGCCAGGTGAAGATGCGCAGCAGGCGCGGGTTGGCGCGCCATTCGCCCTTGCCGCCGCCGGCGACGACCGACCAGACCCAGCCGATGGCCGGCTGGCGGAACACCACCGAGATGAGCATGGCGACGCCGTAGACGAGGCCGATGAGGATGCCGGGGAGGTAGAAGTCCTCGGCGTCACCGCTCTTCCAGGCGAGGTAGGCGCCGACGGCGATGCCGAACAGGCCGTTGAGGGCGTGCCGGATCGTCTCCTTGCGGAACAGCCGCCACGCGGCGATGGCCAGCGCCGAGGCGACCGCCGTGATGATCGCGGGGCGCAGGTCCCAGATGAGGTTGACCACGACGAACACGCCGACGGGCACACTGGCCTCGATCAGGCCGCGGACTCCCCCGAGCTGGGCGGCCAGTTGCTCGCCGAAGGGCTGCTCTGCCTGCTCGCTCGCGGTCGCGCGTTGTTCTTCGGTCACGTTGCTCCTCATCCGGTCACGACGTAGGCGCCGCCAGGGTGTAGTGCGGGTTGTAGATAACTTTACGTTCCTCCCGCAGAGCCACCCGTCCGCGTGCCGTGAGAAGTCGTCCGGGTTCGATTCCGGCGATCCTGCGACGGCCCAGCCAGACGAGGCTGATCATGTCGCTTCCGTCGTACAGAAGGGCTTCGAGGAGCGGCAGGTTGGTGCAGGGGGTGAAGGTGACGGACTTGAGGCGTCCGGTGACCGCGACCTGTTCGCCGGCGGCGATCAGGCCCATGGGCTTGCACGAAGCGCGCAGGCACTCTCGCTGGAGCTCCTGGGCGTCGAGTTCCGAGTCGTCGGCCGACAGGCGTGCGATCGCCCGTCTCAGCGGTGACAACCGACGTTCTCTCGTGGCCGGCACGACTCCTGCTCCCTTTTGTGAGAGGACTTCCTCGATCCAGCGTACGCCGGGCGGTCAAAGGGTGGCGGGGGCTGTGATCGGGGGTGCAGACCGGGGGTCCCCGGAGGGGATGTGCGCCACAACCGTGTGTGCGCAGGGTATTCAGCCGGTATGCGAACGGGACGTCTCACGGGTGCCGTGGGGCACTCGTGGGACGTCCCGTCAGTGGTGTGTCTCCCCGCCGGGGGTCACTCGTCGGCGGCCGCCGACGGTCCCGGTGAGGGCTTGCGCGCTCCGCCGTTCTGCGCGGCCTCGGCCTGCGCGCGAGCGCGTTCGGCGACCTCCTTGGGCAGCTGCATCGGCAGGATCTCCTGCACGGGCATCGCCTCGGTGCCGCGGTCGACGATCACGCCGCGCAGGCATCCGTCGAGGACCTCTGCGGCCTCGTCGTCGATGGCGGCCTTGCCCTGGAACACCGCGCGGACCATCCAGCGCGGCCCGGAGATGCCGATGAACCGCGCCTGGACGGTTCCCTTGGGGCCTTTGAGGCGGGCGTGGAGTTCGGGGCCCCACTCGCCTTCGCCTTCCTTGACGCTGCCGCCCTCGCGGTGGATCTGGGCCTGGATGTCCTCGCGGACCTCGTCCCAGATGTCCTCGGTGCGGGGTGCGGCGATCGCGGTGAGCTGCAGGGCGCTCTCGCCGTGCACGAGCACGATCTGCTTGATGTTGCCCTGCTGGTCGCCCTGCATCTGGACGTTGACGCCCTCGACGACCGGTACGCGCAGGCTGCCCAGGTCGAGCCGCTTCACGCCGTCCTTGGGCGCCTCGGAGGCGTCGTAGGGACCGGCGCCGCCTTCCTCGTCCTCGGTCTCGGTGAGGTCGTCGTCGGCGACGTCCTTCTCCACCGGCGTGGGCTCGCCGCGGCCGGCGTCCTTCTTCTTGCGGCGTCCAAACACCGTTTCCCTCAGTCCTTCCGATCAGTCCGGTCCAGCGCCGCGTGGCCGCCGGTCGATCCGTGCCCGCCGGCGCCTCGCTCGGTGTCGGGCAGCGTCTCGGTGACGTTGAACCGGGCTCGCGCGACGCGCTGGACGACTAGCTGCGCTATGCGGTCACCGCGGGCGATTTTCGCGGTGTCGTCTCGGTCATGGTTGATCAGGTTGACCAGAATCTCGCCACGGTAACCGGCGTCGACCGTACCCGGTGCGTTGAGCACGGTCACGCCCAGCCGGGCGGCGAGCCCCGAGCGGGGATGGACCAGCCCTACGTAACCGTCCGGCAGCGCGACGGCCACACCGGTGGGCACCAGGGCACGGTGTCCCGGGGGCAGTTCGACGTCCTGCGCGGCGTACAGGTCGGCACCGGCGTCGCCGTCGTGGGCGTAGGCCGGCGCGGGGAGCCCGGCGTCGATCAACCGCAACCCGACCGTGACCTCTTCGGTCCGCTCCGACATGTCGTCAAGCCTCTCGCTAACCTCGAACCGTGACCGACGGTTCGTTTCGTGAACGCATGTACGTGCCATGGTGGGCCTGGCCAGTGACCCTGGCGATCGTCGCACTGTTGGCCGCCGAGATCCACATGGGCGCGCCCGGCGTGCGCGTGTGGCTTCCCTATGCCGTGGGCCTGCCGGCCGCGACCGCGCTGCTGCTGTGGCTCGGGCGCCTGCGGGTGTCGGTGGTCGGGGGACGCCTCGAGGTCGACGACGCCAACCTCCCCGTCGAGTTCATCGGCGAGGTGACGCCCCTGGAGGGGACGGCATTGCGCGACGCCCTCAGCGTCGGCCTGCACCCCCTGGCCTTCGTGGTTCAGCGTCCGTGGGTGCGCGGCGCCGTCCGCGTCGAGGTGAACGACGCCGACGACCCCACCCCGTACTGGATCGTGTCGACCCGCCGTCCCGAACGGCTGGCCGAGGCCTTGCGTAGCGCACAGGGTGCGCCCCGTCCCGTGGACGACGCACACCCTGTGTCCTGATCTGTCGGGCCCCACGCCCCGGTGACGGCCCCGCGTTAGGCGGCGCAGTCTCGGCAGATGAGTTTTCCCTTTTTCTGCGAGGCAAGCTGACTGCGGTGATGGACCAAGAAGCAACTTGAGCAACGGAACTCGTCGGTCTGCATCGGCAGGACCTTGACCGTCAGCTCCTCATCGGCCAAATCCGCCCCGGGCAGCTCGAAGTTCTCGGCCACCTCCGCCTCGTCAACATCCACGCTGCCCGACTGCGCATCGGTACGACGCGACTTGAGCTCTTCGAGGCTGTCTTCGCTCGAGTCGTCCGAGTCCCGACGCGGCGCGTCGTAGTCGGTAGCCATTGGTGTTCACACTCCCATGTCTTGTTCGCGCCCGGCATCCGAGCACTGATATTCCTGCCCGCGGCAAGCTCCCGCGCCGTCCCTTGTCGACAACACTGCGGTCCACGGTCACCCGGCGGGGTTCCCCCTGAGGCGCGGTACCTTACCGCGTCAGCGCATCCTAGTTACACCCGCCGCCCAAAAAATGTTCCCAATGTGACCCAGGCGACTCAGAAGGTTAGGTGTTCGCGCGGTCAGAGGGAAGTTCGGCGCGCCGGAGTCGACCATGCGAATCCGTAGGGGCGCCGGGACAAGATAGCCTCTTGCCGTCGTCAACTAAAGGGGAGGCCTCATGCGGCTCGCTCGCGTCCGGGCGCTGATCATCGTCGGCGTGCTCGCTCTGGTGGCCACCGCGACCGCCGGCTGGGCGATCCTCAACGACTCGCAGGCCGACCTCGGGGGATGTGCCAGCGACAAGGTCCGCGTGAGCCTGGAGATGCCCGAACCCAAGGACGTCGAGGTCCGCGTGTTCAACGGAACGGGCGAACCGGGACTCGCCGAGCAGGTCAAGGGCGATCTCGAAGAGTACGGCTACAAGGTCGTCAAGGTCGGCAACAAGAAGCGCGATGACCTGGAGGTCAGCGCCGAGGTCCGCTTCGGACCGCAGGCGGTCGGCGCCGGCCACGTGCTGAGCGCCTACTTCCTCGACTCGGCCCGCAAGTTCGATCCCGAGCGCGATGACGCCGTCGTCGATGTGATCATCGGCACCGGTTTCCGCCAGGTCAACACCGAGAGCGAGAAGGTGCAGTCCCTCGGAGAGATCGGCCGGCCGACCGCTCCGACGGGAACCTGCCCGATCAACCCGTGACACTCCGGAAGGCACTGTCGGCTTTCCGACTTCGCAGAAGTCCACGAAGTGGACCGTGCACACCGGGAGCCGCCGCGAGGATCATCGCCCGCCCGGGCACGTCCGAGTCGAGTCCGCTCACCACGGCACCGGCCTCGGCGGCGATGATCCCCCCGGCGGCGTAGTCCCACACGTTCGGGCCGCTCTCGTAGTAGGCGTCGACCGTCCCGTCGGCGACCATGCACAGGTCCAGCGCCGCCGACCCCGTGCGCCGGATGTCGCGCACATGCGGCAGCACACCGGCCAGCACCGCCCCCTGACGGGCGCGCTGCTCCGGGTCGTAACCGAACCCCGTCGCCAGCATCGACCGCCCGAGGTCAACCGGCGCGTTGCAGGTGACCCGTTCGCCGTCGCGGAACGCGCCCGACCCCGCCGAGGCGTGATAGACGGTCCCCGTGGCGATGTTGTGCACCACCCCGGCCAGCAGCCTCCCGCCGGCCTCAGCGGCCAGCGAGACGGCGTAGAAGGGCATCCCGTAGACGTAGTTGACCGTCCCGTCGATGGGGTCGACGATCCACCGCACCCCGTCGGCGCCCGAACCCGTCCGGGCGCCGCCCTCCTCGCCGATGAAGGCGTCGTGAGGGCGCGCCGCCGACAGCCGGGACACGATCAGCTCCTCGGCCGCCTTGTCGGCAGCTGTGACCACATCGTTAACTGTCGACTTCGTGCTGATTTGCGACACCGCCGCGAGCCGCTCGGCCCGGGCGAGGCCGGCCGCTTCGGCAGCCACCTCCAGAGCCAGATCCAGAAGCAGATCGATGTCGTATTCGCCCGGAATCGACCCGAAAGGCAGGGGCCACTCAGGCGTGATGGGATGATCGGAGAATTCTTCGCTGTCCACGGACCCATCGTGCCAAGTGAGGACCCACGTCGATCTTCAGGTGGGTTTTTTCATCACAGCGGCCTTGACAGAAGATGATCGGGGCAGTAGGGCGTTACAATTCACGCCTGCCCACGCGACGCCGAAGCGACGCGGGGGTTCGCAGACCAAGAAACCCAATCGAACCGGCTACGGTTCGGTGTGCCCGCCAACGCCTCGGAAGGTAGTTCGTGACAGCAGCGCGCCCCACCGGCATTGACATCCGCTCTCTCACTGAGTCCATTCTGGAGCAGGCCGCCAACAACGGCGGGCAGGTCACCTCCGGAGAAGTCGCCCACACACTCGAGAGCGCGGGGGTGACCCCGGCACAGGGGAAGAAGATCCTCCGCGCGCTCGCCGACGCCGACGTCACCGTCGTCGTCGACGGCTCGGCAAACACCTCCCGCCGCCGGGTGCCGGCCGCCAGGGCCGCCACACCGGCGTCCAAGGCGACCACCGCGCGCACAACCCGCAAGCGGGCGACCCCGGCGAAGGTGACGACCAGCTCGGTCAACGCCGACCCCGAGGGCGACTCCCCGGACGAGACCTCCGCACCGGCGAAGAAGGCGGCGGCCAAGAAGGCCACCGCCAAGAAGGCCGCGGCGAAGAAGACGACCGCCAAGAAGACCGCCGCCGCAAAGCCCGCCGACCCCGACCTGGTCGACGAGCCCGGCGACGACTTCGACGAGGCCGCCTTCGAAGCCGAAATGGCGGCCGAGGACGCAGCTCCGCGCAAGACGGCACGCAAGACCGCCGCCAAGAAGACCGCGAAGAAGACCACGGCCAAGAAGACGAGCTCGAAGAAGGACGACGACGAACCCGACCTCGGGTCCGACGGTCTCGACTTCGACTGGGACGACGAGGACTCCGAAGCCCTCAAGCAGGCTCGTAAAGACGCCGAGATGACCGCTTCGGCCGACTCCGTCCGCGCCTACCTCAAGCAGATCGGCAAAGTGCCTCTGCTGAACGCGGCGCAGGAGGTCGAGCTCGCCAAGCGCATCGAGGCCGGGCTCTACTCGGTCGAACGACTGCGCACCGCCGAGGAGGCCGGCGAGAAGCTGCCGATGCAGCTTCGCCGGGACCTGTCGTGGATCACCCGCGACGGCGACCGCGCCAAGAACCACCTCCTGGAGGCCAACCTCCGCCTGGTCGTATCGCTCGCCAAGCGCTACACCGGTCGCGGCATGGCCTTCCTGGACCTCATCCAGGAGGGGAACCTCGGCCTGATCCGTGCCGTCGAGAAGTTCGACTACACCAAGGGCTTCAAGTTCTCGACCTACGCGACATGGTGGATCCGACAGGCCATCACACGGGCGATGGCAGACCAGGCCCGCACCATCCGTATACCGGTGCACATGGTCGAGGTCATCAACAAGCTCGGCCGCATACAGCGTGAACTCCTCCAGGACCTGGGCCGCGAGCCCACCCCGGAAGAGCTCGCCAAGGAGATGGACATCTCCCCCGAGAAGGTTCTGGAGATCCAGCAGTACGCTCGCGAGCCGATCTCGCTGGACCAGACCATCGGTGACGAGGGCGACAGCCAGCTCGGTGACTTCATCGAGGACTCCGAGGCGGTCGTCGCCGTCGATGCGGTGTCGTTCTCTCTGCTTCAGGACCAGCTTCAGCAGGTTCTGCAGACGCTCTCGGAGCGGGAGGCGGGTGTCGTCAGGCTGCGGTTCGGTCTGACCGACGGCCAGCCGCGCACCCTCGACGAGATCGGCCAGGTCTACGGTGTGACCCGCGAGCGGATCCGCCAGATCGAGTCGAAGACGATGTCCAAGTTGCGGCACCCGTCACGTTCGCAGGTACTTCGCGACTATTTGGACTGAGTATTTCAACCCTTCGGTCACTGTCCGTCATCGGTACGCGGATCGTCCGTGGTCATGGGTTGCCGATCATGGCATCGGTTGTATACCGTGATCTGCCAGTGGTCATGGCGCTACGAGAGGTATGCCCGGTCGTCAGATCGGGTACCCACTTCGTACACGCCGGGCCCACGGAACTGTCGGTCCGATCGGTGACAATGGAAGAAGAAAGCGCAAGGCGGTGTGAGACACGTCGCCGACGACGAGATTGGGGAAGGCATTGGCGTCGGATGCGTGTTGGACCTTGAGTCATGTAACCCCCGGACCAGCCCACGTCAGGACGAGTGGCGTTGACCGGTCACAGCGGACGAGGAGGAGTCAATGACCCCGACCCTGATGCCCCCGCCGGAGACGGCGGCGCGTCCTATCACCGGTGAGCGCTGCGACCGGTGCTCCGCAGCGGCCAAGGTACGTATTGTCCTTGCCGACGAAGCCGGCGACCTGGTGTTCTGCGGACACCACGCCAACAAGTACGCCGAGCAGCTGGTGAAGATCGCGGTCGACTTCGTCGCCGACCCCGAGTTCACCTGGCGCGGCAGCGACCTGATGTCTAAGAACTAGGTTGGGTCCACAAAGACTCTCCCGGCGAGACTGACCACCACGCCCCCGGCTTCGGCCGGGGGCGTGGTGTTTTGCGTGGGCGGGGGGTGCGTGTGAGTGATGCGTGCGGGCGGGCGGGGCTGGGCCGCATGCCAAGCGGGGCTGATTGAAAGGCAGGTGGGCGGAGGGGGTTGAGCCAAGGCGGGCGGGGCCGGCTCAGGTCAGGTGGCGGGTGGGGGTGGGTCGAGCAAGGTGAGGTTGGGCCGAGCCGGCTGGATCGGTTGAGGTTGCGGGAGTGGAGCCGGGCGGCGCGCCGGCTCCGCGTTCGCCTCAGCGTTCGTGGGAGGCGCGGGACGAAATGGTGACGGGCGTGGGATGGTCGCGCGCGAGGGATAGAGGTTCAGCCGGGCGCTGGGGCGAATGCACGGCCTGACCCGGGATTCGCTCTCGGTAGTTGCGGGAGGAGGCCGCCGCGGATCGTCCGGCGGAGACGGCGCGAGGGCGCCCGCGAGTCGACGCCGCCGTCCGTGTTGGCGTCGGCGGCGAAGCACGGCCCGACGCCCCGGCGGCCGCCGCCACTCCTACCCGTCGCCGACCGGGACAAATGGGCCTCTCCAGCCGTTGCGGGCTTTCCTTCGTGGAACACTCCGCATGGATGCAGGGTATGACATAACTAAGCCTTATCGACCGACTAGATTACAACCGTCCCCTCCGCGCCCACCACCGGCATTTCCGAGCACGCCAGTCCCGCCGGCCCAGACGCCACTCCACCCAGGCACCTACCGCATGCCTGCCCCTGCCTCATCCCGTCCTGACCACCTGCCCCGCCCTACCCGCGCTACCCCACGTACGGAATCGTCTGCGGCCCCTCCGGCAGCACGCACACCCGTGCTCCCTCCCCCGCCGTCGCCAGGGCCTCCCGCACGGTCGCGCCCACGTCGTCGGTCCACTCCAGGTGCGCCGCGCGCAGGTCCTCCTCCCCCAACCCGTCGGCGCACACCACCACACGCGCCTTGCACTGCACCTTCGCCTGCATCTGCACCTGCCACTGGTCGGGCCGCGTGTCCGGCCTGGCCATGATCCCGTCGAGCAGCGCTCTCGGCGACTCCGCCGAGGAGAGCACCTCGCGGTAGGACCCGTGGTCGGGGAAACCGTCGCGGCATTCGGCGGCGCAGACGATCACGCCGCCCTCCTTGACGACGGTCGCGGCGGCGGTCATGCCCTTCACCGCCTGATAAAGGTTCTGATCCAGCGGGAAACCCGAGTTCGTCGTCACCACGACGTCGAAGAGTCCGTCGACGGGACGCATCGCCAGTTCTCTGGCCGCGGAGCGGGCGGCGGCGTGCATGGCGAACAACTCCCCGGCGAAGGCGGCCACGACCTGTTGCTCCCGGTTGAGCAGCACGTCGAAGGCGAAGTCGACCTTCCCCGCACCGGCGACCACGGCCCTGATGTCGTCGTGGACGGGGTTTCCCTCGCAGATCGCCCACGTCGCCGAGGGATGGCCGATCCGCTTGGCGTCGTGCAGCGTCAGCACCGTCTCCAAGCCCGCCAGGCCGGGGGCGACTAGCTTGGGTCCGCCGCTGAAGCCGGCGAAGAAGTGCGGCTCGACGAAGCCGGTGGTGATCCGCACGTCCGCCTCGACCCACAGCCGGTTCAGCCACACGGGGACCCCGTCGCCGTGGGTTCCGCACCAGACCAGCGACGACTCGTCGCGGGCGTCGTGATTGACGACCCGCACCCGTGCGGCCAGGTCGGTGCCCAGCATCGCGGCGATCTCCTCGGGCGAGTTGCCGCGGTGGGTGCCGGTCGCCACGAGGATCACGACGTCGTCGAGGTCGACGATCCCGTCGAGTTCGGCGAGGACGGCCGGGATCATCAGATGCCGTGGTTGCGCCCGGGTGCCGTCGCACATGGAGATGGCGACGGTCTGCCCGGGCCGGACGATCTCGCGCAGAGGCGGCCCGGCGACGGGTTCGCGCAGGGTCCGCCGCAGCAGCGCGGCGGGGTCGGGAGCGCCGTCGACGTAGGCGGGCTCGACGACGACGGTCCGCTCGGCGGGGAAGTCGGCATCGAGGCCGTGCTCGCCGTAGGCGAGGCGGACGCGCACGGTCAGGCCTTCTCGGTGCGGCAGCGGTTGACCAGGCGCCCGATGCCGTCGATCTCGATGACGACCTCGTCGCCGTCGCCGAGCAGCAGCGGCGGGTCGCGGAAGATGCCGACGCCGCCCGGGGTCCCGGTGGCGATGACGTCGCCGGGGTGGAGGGTGAAGGCGCGCGAGCAGTGGGCGATGATCTTGGCGACCGAGTGGTACATGACCTCGGTGTTGGCCTCCTGGACGGTCGTGCCGTTGAGGACGCAGCGGATGTCGAGGCTCTGCGGGTCGGCGACCTCGTCGGCCGTCACCAGCGCGGGCCCCATCGGGCAGAAGGTGTCGAGGGACTTCCCTCGCGACCACTGGAGGTCGCCGAACTGGAGGTCGCGCGCGCTGACGTCGTTGAGGCAGGTGTACCCGAAGACGTACGACAGCGCCTGCGACTCGTCGACGTGCCGGGCGGTGCGCCCGATGATCACGGCGAGCTCGGCCTCGTAGTCGACCTGGGCGGTATAGGCGGGGTCCCAGGTGATGTCGTGGCCGGGTCCGACGACGCTGGTGGTGGTCTTGAGGAACACGGCGGGTTCGGCGGGTGTCTCGGTGCCCTCCTCGTCGGCGTGTTCGCGGTAGTTGCGGCCGATGCAGATGACGTTGCGGGGACGCGGGAGGGGCGCGAGGAGGCGCACGTCGGCCAGGGGTGTGCCTTCGGGCGCGACGGTGAGCTTGTCGAGGGCGCCGGGGGTTTCGATGAGTTCGGCCATGGTAGCGGCGCCGGTGACGGCGTGGACGTGTCCGTCGCGGAGGACGCCGAGGGTCTCGGTGCCGTTGTCGTCGTGGGTGACGAGGTGCATGGTGGTGTCCTTTGTGGAGGCTGTGGGTGGGGGGCCGCGGGTCAGACGGAGGTCATGCCGCCGTCCATGACGAAGGCGGTGCCGTTGACGAAGCGGCCGTCCTCGCTGACGAGGAAGGCGATTCCGGCGGCGACCTCGTCGGGGCTGCCCATGCGTCCGTCGAGTTGCCGGGCCTCCATGGCGCGGCGGGTGGCCTCGGGGTCGGGCGCGTCGGCGAGGATCTTGCCGATCCATTCGCTGGCGACGGTGCCGGGGCAGATGGCGTTGGCGCGGATGCCCTTGGCGGCGTAGTCGGCGGCGATGGAGCGGGTCAGGGAGATGACGCCGCCTTTGGAGGCGCAGTAGGCGGCGCGGTTGGCGACGCCGACGACCCCGGCGACCGAGCCGACGTTGACGATGTTGCCGCCGCCGGCTTCGAGCATGCGCGGGATGACGGCGCGGCAGGTGGTGAAGACCGCGGTGAGGTTGATGGAGATGATGCGGTCCCAGTCCTCGGTGCTGGTGTCGGCCAGCGGCGCCGCGACGCCCACGCCGGCGATGTTGGCCAGGACGGCGGGGGTGCCGGTCTCGTCGAGCACGGCGGCCAGGGCGGTGTCGTCGCGGATGTCGAAGGCGTGGACGGTCGCCGACCCGCCCGCTTCCTCGATGGCGTGCGCGGTGCGCTGGAGGCCGACGGCGTCGACGTCGGCCGCGGTGATGCCGTAGCCGGCGCGCGCGAGGCGCAGGGCGGTGGCGTAGCCGATGCCGGAGGCGGCACCGGTGACGAACGCGAGGGGCCGGTCGCTCATGACTTGTCCTTTCCCGCGGTCACCGGATCCGCTGTGCGAGGGGCGAGGGCCGCGTGCTGCTTCGACATGGTCACGACCACACCTTCCCGCCGGGGAAGGCGTGGGCGCTCAGGGAGGTCTCCTTCATCTTCGCGCTGAAACCGGGGGCGGTCGGCGCGCGGTAGGCGGCGTTCTCGACGACGATGGGGTCCTCGAAGTGCTCGTGGAGGTGCGGGACCGACTCGATGGCGCGGTCGTCGCGGCTGCCGGAGACGGCGATGAAGTCGAACATGGACAGGTGCTGCACCAGTTCGCACAGCCCCACTCCCCCGGCGTGCGGGCACACCGGGACACCGAACTTGGCGGCGAGCAGCAGGATCGCGATGTTCTCGTTGACGCCGGCGACGCGGGCGGCGTCGATCTGGACGACGTCGAGGGCCTCGGCCTGGAGAAGCTGCTTGAACAGGATCCGGTTGTGGGCGTGCTCGCCGGTGGCGACCTTGATCGGCGCGACGCCTCGGCGGATGGCGGCGTGGCCGAGGATGTCGTCGGGCGCGGTGGGCTCCTCGATCCAGTACGGGTCGAACTCCTTGAGGCGGCCCATCCAGTCGATGGCCTCGGCGACGTCCCATTTCTGGTTGGCGTCGCTGGCCAGGCGGATGTCGGGTCCGACGGCCTCACGGGCGACGCGGAAGCGGCGCACGTCGTCCTCGACGTTGCCGCCGACCTTGAGCTTGATCATGGTGAAGCCCTCGGCGACGGCCTGCCTGGCGAGGGTGACCATCTTCGCGTCGTCGTAGCCGAGCCAGCCCGGGGAGGTGGTGTAGGCGGGGTAGCCGGTGGCGATGAGTTCGGCCTCGCGTTCGGCCTTTCCGCCTGCCTTGGCGGCCAGCAGTTCGAGGGCCTCGGCGGGGGTGAGCGCGTCGGAGAGGTAGCGCCAGTCGACGAGCGCGACGATCTGCTCGGGGGTCATGTCGGCGAGGAGCTTCCAGACCGGTTTGCCCTCGACGCGGGCGTAGAGGTCCCACATCGCGTTGATCAGGGCGCCGGCGGCCAGGTGCACCACGCCCTTCTCCGGGCCGAGCCAGCGGAACTGGGAGTCGCCGGTGAGGCGGCGGGCGAAGGCGCCCATGTCGGCGAAGGCCTCGTCGAGGTCGAGGCCGATGAGGGTGGCTCCCATGGCCTCGATCGCGGCGACGCAGATGTCGTTGCCGCGCCCGATGGTGAACGTGAACCCGTGCCCCTCGTGCCCTTCGGGGTGGTCGGTGCGCAGGGTCAGGTAGGCGGCGGAGTAGTCGCCGTCGGGATGCATGGCGTCCGAGCCGGCCTGTTCCGCCGAGGTCGGGAATCGCACGTCGTGCGTGTCGATCGCCGTGATGCGTGGCATGCGGGTGCTTCCTCTCTTCTCTGAACTGTCTAGCGGGTGGCGGCGCGCGCCACGGGTAGGGGTTCGATCTTGCCGACGACGAACAGGTAGTTCAGCGCGCCGATGAGCGCGATGACGCCGATGATGGTCAGCGGCATGACGAACGAGCCGGTCTCGTCGGCGAGGTAGCCGACCATGATCGGGGTGAGGATCCCGGCGAAGTTCGAGGCGAAGTTCTGGATACCGCCGATCGAGGCGACGTGCGCGGAGCTGGGCGCGACGTCGGCGGGCAGGGCCCAGATGCCGGTCCCGGCGAAGGTGAGGGAGGCGTAGGCCAGCGACAGCAGGGCCAGCGCCATCCACGCCTGCGGGACGATCACGGCCGCGATGATGACCGAGCCGCCCGCCATGCCGGCGACGATGATGGTCTTGCGGACCTTCGTGACCGACACGCCGCGGCGGATCGCCCGGTCGGCGAGCCAGCCGCCGAGCCAGCCCGACAGCACCGCGCAGATGCCGGGGATCATCCCGAAGAAGCCGAGCTTGAGGAGGCTGAAGTCGCGCTCCTCGACGAGGTAGGTCGGGAAGAAGGTGATGAAGAAGTAGATGACGCTGTTGAGGCAGAAGAAGCCGAACATCATCCCGATGACCGTGCGGTAGCGAAAGAGCCTGCGCCACGGGAGTTTCGCGGCCGCCTCGTCGTCGGCCTCGGCGACGCGCGCGCCGCCCTCGCGGATGTAGGCGAGCTCCTCGGCGTTGACGCGGGCGTGCTTGTCGGGGTCGCGGTAGGCCTTCCACCAGCCCAGGGCCCACGCGAGGCCGAGGATGCCGATGATGATGAAGGTCGTGCGCCAGCCGGCGAAGTGGATGATCAGGGTGACCACCGGAATGGCGATGACCGCGCCGACGCGGGAGCCGGAGTCCCAGATGCCGGTGGCCAGGCCGCGCTCGCGCTGGGGGAACCAGGTCGCGACGACCTTGGCGGAGGTGGCCGGCGCCGGGCTCTCGCCGATGCCGAGGAGGAGCCGGGCGGCGATGAGGGTCCAGAAGCTGTGCACTGCGGCCGTGACCATGGTGAAGATCGACCACCACACGGCGGCGATGCTGAAGGAGCGTCGGGGGCCGACCTTGTCGACGTACCAGCCGGCCGCGAGCTGGCAGAAGTCGTACGACCAGAAGAACGCGGCGAGGATGAGGCCCTGCTGGGTCTTGTCGAGGTGGATGTCCTCGCCCATGAAGGGCAGCGCGACGCTGATGCTGGAGCGGTCGAGGTAGTTGATCGTGAGGCCGGCGAAGGCGAGCCAGATGATCGCCCAGCGCATGCGGCTCGCGCCTCGGGGTGCCGGCCGGGACGCCGGTGCGGCGGCGGGTGCCGGGGATGACATCGCGAACTCCTTTGTTCGGGGATCGAGTCCGGTGCCACACGACGGTAATGATCACGACCAGGGTTGTCAATATACTGCACACCTGTCAATATATTGACGGCAGAGGACTCGCCTCCGCCTCGTAGATTGGGCGACCATGGGCACTCATGACCTCAACGGCTGGGACAGCGCCACCCCCGCACCCGCCGTCCTGCGCGCCGGAGCCATCCTCCGAGCGCTCGCCGACGCCGGCGGACAGCCCCTCACCCCCGCCGTACTCGCGAAGGCCGCCGGAGGCATCCCGCGCTCCTCGACGGTCAACGTGTGCACGGCCCTGGCCGCCATCGGGCTGATCCGCGCAGGCGGCAACGGCTTCGTCCTCGGTCCCGGCCTGGTCGCCCTGTCCCAGGCCTACCTCGACACCCTCGACCCGGTGCGCGAGTTCGGCACCTGGACGCGGCGGATGACGCCCATCGACGAGACCCTCCAGCTGGGCACCCTCGAAGGCACCGACGTGGTCTACCTGGCCATCCACGGAGGGCGCCAGCCGCTGCGCATCACCAGCCGCGTCGGGTCGCGGATCTCGGCGACCTGCACCGCGCTGGGCAAGGCGATGCTCGCGGGTTTCCCCGACGACCGCGTCCGGGAAATGCTCGCCGGCCTGGAGCCGTTTCCCGCCTACACCGGCCGGTCCATCACCGGCATCGACGCGCTGATCGAAGCACTGCACGAGACCCGGGAGCGCGGCTACGCCGTCGACGACCAGGAGACCACCGACGGCATCACCTGCCTCGCCGTCGCGGTCCCCGGCCTTCCCGCCGAGACGCAGCCGTTCGCGGTCAGCACCTCACTGCTGACCGGGCACGCCACCCGCGAGCGGATCGAGACCCTGGTGGGGCTGATTCGCGGACTGGTCGGCGGCATGGGGCACGTCTGACCCGGCAGACTCGACGGGTGGACGAACTCACCGGGCTCAACGGTCTCACCGGCGAACGGGCGGTCTGGCGCGAGACCGGACAGGGGCGCTTCCCCGCCGCACTGCGGGCCGGCGGGGCGTGGTGCGTCCTGCGGCTCAACGGCTTCCCCGACCATCCCATGTGGACGCTGTTCGTCGGCGGAGTACCGCTGTGCGACCTGGACAGCACCCCGGCATCGTTGCGCTCACCGGCCTCGCGCGCCGCGCCGCCGCTCGACGCCGACGAGGCATGGGAGGCCGTGGCTCCCATCTCCGGGTTCGCCGCCTACGGCAGCGAGCGCGGCGACCCCTGCGACGGACCGTGGTGCTGCGACTGAGTCAGCGCGACGTGGGCCGGGACGCGGGGACGACCGGGCCCGAGCCGCGCTCCACCGTCGGCAGCATGCCCTCCAGGCGGCGCCAGTCGCGGCCGGCGACCATCCAGCGGACCAGCCCCGTCCCCTCCAGAGTCCCGTCGGGCTTGCGCACGAACACCCGGGCACCGGCGATCACCAGACACTCGCCCTCGGCCAGGAACCGCCCGCTCTGGAAGCCCCCGTACCTGCCCCGGTAGGCCACACCGCTCTCGTCGACCTTCGCCCAGCCGTAGGCCAGGAAGAACAGGTTCACCAAGACGATGAGGACCGCGGCGAGCCCCGCGACGACGAAGGGCCAGAACGGCTCCGGCGCCGAGCGGAACGCGTTGACGGCCGCGGTGATCGCGACGATGAGCGCCGAGACGAGCAGCGCCACGCGTCCGGAGTAGCGGATCCTCATGTGAGCGGCCTTTCCCTCGCCGGAAGGTCATCGTCTCCAGTGGCCTCACGCCGGACAAACGATTGTGCGCAAGGCGACACCGTCGCTAGTCCCGGGGCCAGGTCCGGTCGAGGAAGTCGCCGACCAGCGCCGCGATCGGGCCGAGGTCCTCTTCGAGCGCGAAGTGGCCGGTGTCGAGGAGGTGCAGTTCGGCGCCGGGCACGTCGCGCAGGAAGGCGCGGGCGCCGTCGGGGCCGAAGAAGGGGTCACCGGTGCCCCACACGATCAGCGTCGGCGGCCGGTGCGCGCGCAGCCACGCCTGCCAGGCGGAGTAGCAGTTCACGTTGGTCCGGTAGTCGAAGGCGAGCGCGATCTGCGCCTCCTTGCGGCCGGGGAGGTCGAGGTAGTGCTGGTCGAGGGTCCAGCCGTCGGGTGCGATCGAGGCGGGGTCGCGGGTGCCGGCGAGGTACTGGCCCTTGGTGCCTTCGAGAGTGAGCAGCCCGCGGATGGTCTCCTCGGCGCCGTCGTCCTCGGGGCGCAGGGCGATGAAGTCGCGGGCGCCCTGGGTGAGGCCGTCGGTGTAGGCGTTGCCGTTCTGGACGACGATGCCGGCGATCCACTCCGGGTGGCGCAGGGCGAGGCGGAAGCCGACGGGGGCGCCGAAGTCGAAGACGTACATGACGAAGCGGGTCAGGCCGAGCGCCTGGACGAAAGCTTCGGTGACCTCGGCGAGGGCGTCGAAGTCGTAGGCGAAGTCGGCGGGGGCGGTGGTGCGGCCGAAGCCGGGGTAGTCGGGGGCGATGAGGCGGTGGTCGGTGCCGAGGGTGTCGATGAGGCGGGCGTACTGGTGGGAGGCCGAGGGGAAGCCGTGCAGGAGCAGCAGGACGGGGGCGTCGGGGCGGGTGGGGACGGACTCGCGGTAGAAGACCTCGACGCCGTCGACGTCGATGCTGCGGTGGGCGGTGCGGGCGATGGCGGGGTGGGTCATCTCGGTTCCTCCTGGGGTGTCGGCTCAATTTCTAGTCGGGGAAACCTAATGCGTCAAGGGGGTGAGTTAGCATTAGTGCATGACCGACGCCACACCCCTCACCGGCGAGCACCTCGCCCTCGACCTGGTGAACACCCGCACCGCCGACGGCGACGTGCTGGCCACGCCGCAACAGCTTCGCGACTGGCTCGCACTCCAAGGCGCGCGGATCACCGAGCTCACCGAGCTCACCGGGACCCAGGCGGCGGACCTGTCGGAGGCCGACCTCCTGGCGGTGCGCTCGGTGCGCGATGACGCCGCCGCCGTGCTGAGGGCACTCCTCGACGGGCACGAACCCCCCGCCTCCGCCCTCGCCGGCCTCACCGACGCCCAACACGCCGCGCCGGCAGTGACGGCTCCGGCGTGGGACGGCTCCGCCGTGGTCACGACTCGGCGCCGTGCCGGAGGGCCGGGTGCGCGGCTGGCGGCCGCGCTGGCCGAGGCCGCAGCGGAGCTGGCCGCCGACCCCGCCGTCGCGCGGCTGCGCGAGTGCGAGGCGGGCGACTGCGTGCTGCTCTTCGTGCCGGCGCACCCGCGCCGACGGTGGTGCTCGGCGGCGCGGTGCGGGAACCGCGTGCGGGTTGCGCGGCACTACCGGCGCCGGCGGGAGGGGTAGGGGCGGCGGGGTGGGTGGGTGGCCCGGGTGGCGTGAAGAAGCGCGCTGGGAGGCGGGGGCGCGATAGGTGAGGGTCAGCGCGACGCGGCGGGGTGAAGGGGATGGATGAGAGCGGCAGGGCAGGGTGGGAAGCGGTTGCCGCCGCGCTGACCAACGTCAACCTGGACCGGCGGCGACCGGCCGCCCGGCGCCACACGCCTTGCGGCCACCGCTCACGCGTCGACGAGTCGCGGCGCAAGGTCAGCGCAAGCCGACCTTCCAAGGGCGACCGGCGTCCTTAGGCGGGCCGACGCCGAGCCGAGAGATCATCCCGAAGACGCTTCATAGCGCAGCCGTCCGCCGGTGTCCGGCCTGGACGAGGCCGGACGGACACGCCTGAGCGCGAAGCACGGCGCCCGCAGGCGGGAAGGCGGGGAGCAGCAAGTGTCTTGGGACCAGCTGCGGTTGGACCAGCTGCAAAGGCTGTCCACCCCCACCGCCACCCGCCGCCCGCCGTCCGGCTGGGCACGCGTGGCGAGCGACTCCGCAGCGGTCCCGGCTTCCCACGCAGCGCCACCGCTCACGCCCGGAGATCCACGCGCGACGAGACGGGTCGGAAAGTCCCCGCCGTGCGACGGACCGACGGGGCCCAGTCGGCGGAGACCGCCCAACTCGCCGCCGGGCACCACGGAAAGGTCTGCGCGGGTCCGCGTCGGCAGTCAGACGGCCTGGCAACGGCTCTGCGCGGCACTCCCCGCCCTGCCGTGGCCACCCACTCGGTCGCCCGGCGAAACAGCCGATCCGAAGTGAGGCCCGGCACCTCAACGGCGGACCGGCGTCGCGCATATATCGGATCGGCGACGGCTCCACGAGCGCCCGGCAGAGTGTGATGACCGGCGGCCCGCATTGCCCGCACCACGCGGCCTCCGCTCACGTGCGGCGGCCTGGACGCGGCGCAGTGGGCCGGTCAAGGCGAGCGCCTGCGGGCAGGCTGGCAGGCGGCCTCGGCTCGGCGGCGAGGCTGGCCTGAGGGGCGCAGTCGGCTCCGGCGGCCGCGAGCATGACGGCCATGTGGACCGGCTTCTACCGTGTGGCGGCTTGGCGGGGCCCATGCCGTGTGGGCCGCTCGCCGCACAGCGAGCCGCCTGCGCGGGCTGCCGGGAAACCGGCCCGCGCGCGAAGAAGCCGCGTTTCGCCTCGCCGAAGCCGGTGGCCTCGGCGCAACCGGCCCGCGCGCGAAGGAGGCGTCTGCTGAGCCGGGCCAGCGCGCACGGCGACGAACCCGAACAGAAGCCGTTTCGTGGGCCGCTCGCCGCACAGCAACCCGCCCCCGCGAGCTGCCGACAAGTGGCCCGGCCGCACGAAGGAGCCGGCGGCCCAGCCTGGCCAACCTGGCCAGCCCGCCGGACTTTCCAAACCGAACACGTCACACCGGCCGTGCCGCTGTGTTCGCAGTGCCACGAGTCCCGCAACATCACTCCCACCGCGCGCGCCCGCATCCGGCGAGGCGCAGTCAGCCGGGCCAGGGCGAGCACGCGCCAGGGTGTGTGGGCGGGCGCGGGCGGCTGGGTGGCGCGGCCCAGGGCGGGCCAAGGTGGGTGGGGCGGTAGGCGGGTGCGCGAGCGCGGGTACGGGTGGGCGGGTGCGAGTGGGCGCGGCCCAGTGCGGGCGGAGGTGCGCGACGCGCGCGAGCGCGGGCGTGGACGTGGACGCGTGGGCGGATGCTGCGCAGTCAACTGGCTCAGGGTGTGTGGCGCGACGCAGGGCGGGCCAGGGTGGGTGGGGCGGCCCAGGGCGAACCAGGGCGCACGACGCGCGCGAGCGCGAGCGCGGGCGTGGACGCGTGGGCGGATGCTGCGCAGTCAACTGGGTCAGGGCGAGCGCGGGCGGCTGGGTGGCGCGGCCCAGGCCGGCCCAAGGTGCACGAGCCAGGGCAGGCAGCGAATCACCTCCGCCGAGCCGGCGAGAACTGCCCCTCCGAAGCCCGCCCCGTCACGTCTGCCCCTCCGCAACCGTCCCGCTCACCCCACCTAACCCCTTCACCCCGCCTGCCCCCTCCGCCCCACCCCGCCCTTCATCCGGTCCCCGTCACCACTCCCGGATCTTCTCGATCCGCTCCTGCAACTGCTCGATGCTCGCCTGCGCGCTCGGCGGCCCGCCGCACAGGCGGCGCAGCTCGGCGTGGATCTTGCCGTGCGGCTCGTTGGTCGCGTGGTGTCGTGAGGCCACCAGGGCGTTGAGCTGTTTGCGCAGCAGGATGCGCTTCTCGGCGGCGGTCTGGGAGCGCATGACGCTCGACGGGGCCAGTCCGCGGTCGGCGTTCGTGCGGCCGCCGTTGCGGGCCATCTGCTCGGCCTGGCGCTTGTTGAGCAGCATCGACACCTGGTCGGGCGTCAGCAGTCCCGGCAGGCCGAGGAACTCCTCCTCCTCGGCCGAACCCGCGCCGACGGGCGTCCCGAACGATGTCCCGTCGAAGATGACCTGGTCGAGTTCGGCGGTCGTGGAGAGGGTCTCGGTGGTCTTGCGGTCGTCCTCACCGAGTTCCTTCTCCTCGCGGTTCGCCTCGCGAAGGAGGGCCTCGGGGTCGTCGTCCTTGGGGCCGCCGAGGACGTGGTCGCGTTGCCGTTCGAGGTCGGCGGCCAGTTCCAGCAGCGGCGCGACGCTCGGCACGAACACCGTCGCGGTCTCCCCGGTGCGGCGGGCGCGCACGAAACGGCCGATGGCCTGCGCGAAGAACAGCGGCGTGTGGGCGTTGGTGGCGTAGACGCCGACGGCCAGGCGGGGGATGTCCACGCCCTCACTGACCATGCGCACCGCGACCATCCAGCGCTCGTCGGACTCGGTGAACTTCGCGATCCGCTCCGAGGCGCCGGCGTCGTCGGAGACGACCACGACCGGGGGCAGCCCGGTCACACGTTCGATGATGCGCGCGTAGGCGCGCGCGGCGGTCTGGTCGGAGGCGATGACCAGCCCTCCGGCGTCGCCCATACCGGCGGTGCGCAGCGCCGTCAGGCGCGCGTCGGCCGCGCGCAGCACCTGCGGGATCCACTCCCCCGTCGGGTCGAGCGCCGTCCGCCACGCCTGGGAGGTCAGATCCTTCGTCAACGGCTCGCCCAGCCGCACGGCGAGCTCGTCGCCGGCCTTGGTGCGCCAGCGTGCCTCGCCGGAGTACGCCAGGAACATCACCGGCCGCACGACGCCGTCGGCGAGCGCCTCGGAGTAGCCGTAGACGGAGTCGGGGCGCGAGGTCAGCACACCGCCGGGGCCGCGTTCGTAGTGGACGAAGGGGATGGGGTTGTCGTCGGAGCGAAACGGCGTTCCGGTGAGCTGGAGGCGCCGCTCGGCGTGCTCGTAGGCCAGCCGGACGCCCTCGCCCCAGCTGCGGGAGTCGCCGGCGTGGTGGACCTCGTCGAGGATGACCATGGTCTTGCGGGTCATCGTGCGGCGGCGGTGGACGCCGGGGTCGGCGCCGACCTGCGCGTAGGTGACCACGGCGCCGTGGAAGTCGCGGGACTGGTGCATGTCGGCGTTGCGGAAGGCCGCGTCGAGTGAGATGCCCACCCGCGCCGCCGCCCCGGCCCACTGGACCTTCAGGTGCTCGGTGGGGGCGACCACCATGACCTGCTCGACCGTCCCGTCGGCGAGCAGTTCGGCGGCCAGGCGCAGCGCGAAGGTCGTCTTTCCCGCGCCGGGCGTGGCCACGGCGAGGAAGTCGCGGTCCCGCTGCCGCAGGTACATCACGAGAGCCTTTCGCTGCCAGGCACGCAGTGGCGGCAGGGCATCGATATCGACGGTCGTGGACATGCATCAGCTCCCGGACGGCGGCGGTTATTCGGACGGCCGTACGAGTCTAAGAGTCCTCAGACATCGAGGAGGACGGTCCTGGGACCTACGTTGACGCTCGACACCAACATGAAGGCTCCGAAGCGTCCCGTCTCGACCGTGGCACCCCTGTTGCGCAGGGATTCCACCACGGCTTCGACCAGCGGTTCGGCGACCGGCCCGGGCGCGGCGGCGGTCCATGTGGGGCGGCGGCCCTTGCGCGCGTCACCGTAAAGTGTGAACTGGCTGACCACGAGGATCGGCGCGCCGACGTCGGAGGCGGACTTCTCGCCGTCGAGGATGCGCAGCTCCCAGATCTTGCGCGCGACCTTCTCGACCTCCGCCGGCCCGTCGGTGTGCGTCACACCCACCAGGACCAGCAGTCCCTCCCCGATCTCGCCGACGATCTCGCCCTCGACGGTGACCCTTGCTTCCCCGACCGTCTGCACCACGGCGCGCACGACATCAACTCCCCTGCGAAATCACACCACCCGTACGCGCGATCCTGGCACGCCGGTCCCGGCCGCGATCTGGCAGGCTGAAGGCATGGCCACAGCCCGGTCCGAAGGCAAGCCCGTGCTCATCACGAGCGCGGAGAAGAGCCAGGACGAACAGCTGCACGACCGCAAGGTCCGGTACGTGCTGCTGATGGGTACTCGCGTCGTGCTGCTGATCGTGGCGACGGTGCTGGTGATGGCGGAGGCGCCCCTGTTGTGGGTGTGGATCCCGCTGTGCGTCGCCGGCGGCGCGCTGCTGCCGTGGGTCGCCGTCCTCGTCGCCAACGACCGTCCGCCCAAGGAGCAGCACCGGATGCGCTCGTGGCTGCGACGCACGCCCTCCCCGGACGACCCGCGAGCGCTCACGCAGCGCGAACACCAGGTTGTCGATCCGGACGAATAGGCGTGCGACACTAGTTGTGACAGATCTGCGACAGAGTTTTGGAGCCACACGTGACCAACCCCGACGGCGGCACGATCATCCAGGAGCGGACCGACGCCGATCTCCGTTACGACGAGGGTGACCATGAGCGGTTCGCGCACTACGTGCCGAAGGACCAGCTCATGGAGGCGATGGTGAACGGAACCGCGATCCGGGCACTCTGCGGCAAGCTGTGGGTGCCCTCGCGCGATCCCGAGCGCTTCCCGATCTGCCCGGAGTGCAAGGAGATCCACGAGGGAATGCTCGGCGACTGACGCCGCCCTACCCCGACGTCGGGCCGACCTTCGGGGTCGGCGCCGACCAGCGACGGTACAGCGAGAGCAGTCGCAGTCCGAACACGAGTGCGATCGCCACGGCCATGGGCACCTGCTTCGGCCAGCCGAGACTGGTGCTGGCCACGATGACGGCCGCGCCGAGCAGCGAGGCGGAGGCGTAGATCTCCCGGTGCAGGACGACCGGTATCTCCTTGGTGAGCACGTCGCGCAGGACGCCGCCGCCGATACCGGTGATCATCCCGACCAGGATCGCCCCCACGAACGGCACACCGTAGTCGACGCCCTTGAGCGCGCCGACGACGCTGAACAACCCGAGTCCGGCCGCGTCGAGGACGAGCATCGTCCTCCGCAGCCGGTCCACCTGCGGGTGCAGCCAGAACACCGCCAGCGAGGTCACCGAGGCGGTGGTCACGTACTCCCAGTCGGTGAAGGCCAGCGGCGGCACCGCTCCGATCACCAGGTCGCGCACGACCCCGCCGCCGAGCGCGGTCACCATGCCGATGAACACCACGCCGAAGAGGTCGAGGCGTTTGGCCACCGCGGCCGAGGCACCCGATGCGGCGAACACGGCGACGCCGAGCAGGTCGAGTACGAGCATGGCCACTCCCAGGTTTGCGCTCCGATCAGACTATGTGTGCGCAGTCGCCCGCCCCGGGAAACCGGGCGGTGGCGTTGCGTCGCACACAAGGGCCCGCACGGGCCGGCAGCCGACACGAGGAGGACGCCACGAACACGCACTGGACGCGCTGGACCGACCCACGGGAGGTCTTCGCGCACGGCCGGGCCCTGCGGGACAAGGTCGAGCACGCGGCCCATCGCCATGTGAGCCCCACGCCGGGCCGTCCGACGATGGCGGAGTTCATCCGGGCCTCGGCGCGCGGGCGCATCCCCGAGTTGGTGCCGGTGCGGACCGGCAAGATGCTGGCCTCCCCCTTCGCGTTCTTCCGGGGCGCCGCCGGGCTCATGGCCCAAGACCTCGCCGACGACCCCACCAGCGGCATCACCGCGCAGCTGTGCGGCGACGCCCACGCGGCCAACCTCGGCCTCTTCGGGCGTCCCGACGGCGAGATCGTGATGGACTTCAACGACTTCGACGAGACCGTCCCCGGTCCCTGGGAGTGGGACCTCAAGCGCCTCGTGACGAGCCTCGTGCTCGCCGGGCGCGCCGGCGGCGTGTCGGAGAGGGGCTGCCGCGGGGCCGTCGCCGACACCGTCCACTCCTACCGGACGGTCGTCGGGCTGCTCGCCGGCCATCCCTTCCTCGACTCCTGGTACGCCCTCGGCGACCGCTCCGTGCTCGCCGGCGTCGACACCACCGACCTCCTCGACGAGATCGGCGTGGCGACGGCGAAGGCCCGGAAGAACACCAGCGCCAAGGCCGCCGCGAAGTGGACCCGCCGCGACGGCAACGGCGTGTGGAGGTTCGTGCCGGACCCGCCGGTCCTGACCGCCGTGACGCCCCGGACGGCCGAGCACGTGATCGGCGGCCTCGACGACTACGCCGACACTCTCCCCGACTCGCTGCACGAGCTGATCAACCGGTACGCCGTGTGCGACGTGGCCTTCCGCATCGTCGGGACGGGCAGCGTCGGTCTGCGCAACTACCTGATCCTGCTGCGCGGCAACGGCGACGAGCCGCTGATCCTGCAGGTCAAGCAGGCGATTCCCTCGGCCCTGACGCCGTACCTGACCTCCTCGCCCGCAGCCCACGACGGTGAACGGATCGTGCGGGGCGCGCGGCTGGTGCAGGCCGACACCGACGTCCTGCTCGGCTGGACGACCATCGACGGCCTCCACTACATCGTGCGGCAGTTCCGCAACCGCAAGGGGAAGATCGACCCCGAGTCCCTCGACCGCGAGGACCTCGACGACTACGGCCGCCTGGCCGGCGCGCTGCTCGCGCGGGCGCACGCCCGCTCGCTCGACGCGCGGCTGCTGGCGGGCTACTGCAGCGACGGCGACGGCCTCGACGACTCGATGGTCGGCTACGCCCTCGCGTACGCCGAGCGGACCGAGCAAGACCACGCCGACCTGGCCGCGGCGGTGCGGCGGGGCGAGATCGACGCCGGCTAGCTCAGGCACCGGCGGCGACCGCCGCGCCGAGGACGATGAGGACGCCGCCGGTGGCGAGTTGCACGCGCCGCTGCACGGCGGGCCTCGCCATGAGGACGCGGCCGCGGTCGACCGCCCAGGTGAACAGCAGATACCAGCTGCCCGTGACGACCGCCCAGGTGACGCCGAGGACGAGGCTCTCGGCGAGCACTGGGCCGTCGGGGGTGATGAACTGCGGGAGCAGCGAGACGGCGAAGACGCCCGCCTTGGGGTTGCCGAGGTTGGTGGCGAGGCCGACGGCGTAGGCGCCCCAGGGGCCGAAACGGCGCTCAGGTCTCACCTTGGCGGGTGCGGTCTTGCGGACCGACCACAGGGTCGCCGCGCCCAGCACGGCGAGGATGAGGCCGCCGCCGACGCGCAGCGCGGTGTAGGCGCCGGGGTTGGCGGTCAGGACGGCCGAGAGGCCGACGGCGGCCGCGGTGGTCCAGATCAGGAGACCGGTGCAGGTGCCCGCGACGCTGGCCCAGGCGGTGCGGAGTCCGCCGTGGAGGGTCTGGCGGACCATGAGGGCCTGGCCGACGCCGGGGAGCATGGCCAGCAGCCCGGTGGTGAGGACGAACACGGGCAGGTTGGCGAGCATGCGGCCAAGACTGCCCAGGTACGGCCCCTTAGAGAAGTTAATTTGATGACGGTCGGCCTTAAGATTTATGAATGGCGATCGATCCAGGACGGTTGCGGCTGCTCGCGCTCATCGAGCGGCACGGTTCGCTCTCCGGCGCGGCCGGGGAACTGGGGCTGACGCCCGCGGCGGTGACGCAGCAGGTCGCGAAGGCCGAGCGCGAGTGGCAGGTTCCGCTGGTCCGGCGCGGGCCGCGCGGCGCGTCGCTGACCGCCGCCGGATCCCTGCTGGCCGCGCACGGCCGGGTCGTCGACGCGGAGTCGGTGAAGGCCGCCGAGGGGCTGGCGACCCTGCTGGGCCATCTTTCGCTGCGACTGCGGATCGGCTCCTTCCAGGCCGCCGCGCTGCACCTGCTCCCGCCGGCCCTCACCGCACTGCGGCACCGACGGCCCCACGCCGAGCTGTCGGTCATGGACATCGTGTCGACGCAGGGCATGGACCAGGTCGCGGACGGCGCGCTCGACATGGCCGTGATCGCCTCCTGGGGAACGCCACTCGTGCCGCCCGACCAGGTCGCCGTGCACCGGCTGCTCGTCGACCCCATGGTCGTCGTGCTGCCCGACGACCACCCGCTGGCCGCGGCCCGGTCCGCCGGCGCTGCGCTGCACCTCGACGAGCTGCGCGACGAGTCGTGGGTGACGATCCTCGCCGGGTACGCCGCCCGGCGGCACTTCGACAAGGCCGCCGCCGAGGCCGGGTTCACCCCGCGCGTCCGCTTCCAGACCGAGTCCTACGACGTCATGCAGGCCCTCATCGCCACCGGAATCGGTGTGGGCCTGGTCTCCCGACTTGCTCTCACCGGCGTCCCCGGCACGGCCTACCGCGAGCTCGCGCAGCCCGGCCCGTACCGGGAACTGTTCGCCGTGACCTTGGCCGACACGTCCGCGACACCCCTCGTCGCGGAGTTCCTCGGCCTCCTGCACGACGTCGCCGAGGACGCTGGATGGCGCCACGGGCACGGCTAGCGACATATCTCACTAGTCCTTGGAGCCCGCGCGATCGCACTGGCAGACTTCCAGCCGTGAACACCCACAGCACCCCCTCCTGCCGCCGCGACGCCGCCAAGCGCGTCTCGATGCCGGCGATGAGCGCGTGCCAGTGTTCCCGCCGGCGCATGATGCGCCGAATGTGCGAGTGCTGAGGGCCCCCTTCCGCTAGCGCCCCGAAGCAGGCATCCCCGCGAGCCGACCGTCCCTGACGGATCCGCGCGCAAATCCATGAGCTGACCACAGCCATGGATCCCCCACGTCCGCATGGACGCGTCGAAGGACCACACTGTGATCGAACTGTCCGAAGTGCGCAAAAAATACCGGGACACGACCGCCCTCGACGGCGTCGACCTCACCGTCGGGAAAGGCGAGGTCTTCGGCGTCCTCGGCCGTTCCGGCGCCGGGAAGTCGACCCTCCTGCGCACCGTCAACGCCCTCGAACGCCCCGACTCGGGCTCGGTGAAGGTCGCCGGCACCGAGATCACCGCCCTGGGCGGCGCCGAACTGCGCGCGGCCCGCTCGCGCATCGGCATGGTCTTCCAGCACTTCCACCTGCTGCGCAACAAGACCGTCGCGGCCAACGTGGCCCTCCCGCTGCGCATCGCCGGCAAGTCGCGCGCCGACCGCAAACCCCGCGTCCGCGAGCTCCTCGACGTCGTCGGCCTGTCCGACAAGGCCGACGCCTACCCCGCGCAGCTGTCGGGCGGGCAGCGGCAACGCGTCGCCATCGCCCGCGCCCTGGCCGCCGAACCCGACGTGCTGCTCTCCGACGAGGCCACCAGCGCCCTCGACCAGCAGACCACCGTCGAGATCCTCGACCTCCTGCGCCGGCTCAACCGCGACCTGGGCCTGACGATCCTGCTCATCACCCACGAACTCCAGGTCGTCACCCGCATCTGCGACTCCGCGGCGATCCTGCGCGCCGGCCGCGTCGTCGAGACCGGCAAGGTCGTCGACCTGCTCGCCGAACCCGGATCCGAGCTCGGCCGCCAGGCCTTCCACCTCGGCGACGCCGGCGCCCCCGGCAACGCGCGCACCGTCGACATCACCTTCACCGGCGCCGAAGTCGGCGAACCCGTCGTCGCCGCGCTCGTCCGCCGCTTCGACCTCGACGTGTCCATCCTCGACGCGGCCGTCCAGACCGCCTCGGCCGAAGGCGGCGTCACCGTCGGGCGCCTGCGCCTGGCCGTCCCCGAGAGCCCGCGCACCGAGGACGCCCTCACCTGGCTGCGGACGCGCGGATACGGGGTGGAGGAGCGATGAACCTCGACTGGAGCGAACTCGCCGAACTGCTCGGCCCCGCGTGTCTGGAGACCCTCCAGATGGTCGGCCTGGCGACACTGTGGACGGTCCTTGCCGGACTCCCCCTCGGCGTCGCCCTGTTCTCCCTGTCCCCGCGCGGACTGCGGCCCGTCGGCTCGGTCTACAAGGTCCTCGGCCTGATCGTCAACGTCGGGCGCTCGGTCCCCTTCATCCTGCTGATGCTGGCGATCATCCCGCTCACCCGACTGCTGGTCGGCACGAGCATCGGCAGCGCCGCCGCCGTCGTCCCGCTCGCGGTCTCGGCCGTCCCCTTCTTCGCCCGGCTCGTGGAGTCCTCACTCCTCGACGTCGACCCCGGCCTGATCGAAGCCTCCCGCGCCATGGGCTCCCACGGCTTCGGCACCGTCTCCCGCGTCCTCATCCCCGAGTCGCTGCCCTCGCTGATCCGCGGCCTCACCGTCACGGTCGTCGCCATCATCGGCTACTCCGCGATGGCCGGCGCGATCGGCGGCGGGGGACTCGGCGCCGTGGCCGTTCGCTACGGCTACCAGCGCTTCCAGTACGACACCATGATCGTCGCCGTGATCATCCTGGTCGTTCTCGTCCAGCTGATCCAGTTCGCCGGCGACCTCGTCTCCCGGCACCTCGACCGCCGGTGAACCACCGCCCGACCTCCACGAACACGCAACGTCCCACTCACACGAAACCGAAAGGCACCACGATGAACCGCCGCCGGCTGCTCAGCACCGCCGCCATCACCGCCACCGCCGTCCTGTCCGTCGGTCTGCTCTCCGCCTGCGGCGCGGGCAACGACGCCGCCAGCGACGACCCCAACGCCAAACTGATCGTCGGCGCCAGCGCCGTACCCCACGCCGAGATCCTCGAATACGTCCGCGACGCCCTCGCCTCGGGCGCCGGCCTCGAACTCGAGGTCCAGATCTTCGACGACTACGTCCTGCCCAACACCGCCGTCGACACCGGCGAGATCAACGCCAACTACTTCCAGCACCAGCCCTACCTCGACGAGTTCAACAAGGAGAACGGCACCAGCCTCGTCGGCGTGAAACCCGTCCACGTCGAACCCCTCGGCGCCTACTCCCAGAAGGTCACCGACCTCGCGGCGCTCCCCGACGGTGCCACCGTCGCCTTCCCCGACGACGCCACCAACGGCGGCCGCGCGCTGAAGCTGCTCGCCGACAACGGCCTCATCACCCTCGCCGACGGCGTCGGCACCAACGCCACCGAGAAGGACGTCACCGGCAACCCCAAGAACCTCGAGTTCCAGCCCCTCGCCGCCGAGCAGCTCCCCCGCTCGCTGGAGGACGTCGACATCGCCATCATCAACGGCAACTACGCACTCCAGGCCGACCTGAACCCGGCCAAGGACGCCCTGGTGATCGAGAAGGCCGAAGGAAACCCGTACGCCAACCTGCTGGTCACCAAGACCGGACAGGAGAACGACGAGCGGATCCAGAAGCTCGCGACCCTGCTGACCTCGCCCGAGGTGAAGAAGTTCATCGAGGACAAGTACCAGGGGTCCGTCATTCCCGCGTTCTAGCCTGAAAAAGGGCCGTCCCCTCCGCAAGCGGAGGGGACGGCCCTTTTTGCGTTCTCTACCTCTACAACAGCACCAAGGCCGGCAGCACGAACAGCAGTGCCGCCGTCCCGTACAAAACAGCGCGCAGTGCACCTGAACGCTCCGGCGGGTCGAGCAGCCGCCGGACGCGCGCGAGAGTCGTCCCACCCGTCGAGGCGAAGGCCCCGTCGGGGGTCGCCGCGCCGCCGATCGTCGCGATGCGCGCCAGGGCCGAGGCCAGGGCGTTGCGTTCGCAGCGATGCACGGCGGTGTCGTCGGCGACCATCTCCAGCAGCGAGTCCACCGCCGAGCGGGCGCGGCGGATGCCCGGGAACCAGGGCAGGGCCCGGGTCCACGCGGCGAAGGGCAGCGCGACCAGGTCGTGCCTCTCCCGCAGGTGCGCGTCCTCGTGAGCCAGCACGGCGCGCAGTTCGGCGTCGTCGAGGGCGTCGAGGGCACCCGAGGTGATCACGACCCGGGGAGCGCGTCCCGGCAGGCAGTAGGCGGCCGCGCCGGGGTGCTGGAGCACGTGCCCGTTACCGGGGCGACCGGTCGGCCACGGATCGGCGACCAGGTCGACGAGGTCGCGGTGGCGGCGGCGGTCGTTCCAGGTCCGGTACACCGTCGCGGCGAGCACGCCCACGAGCCGGGCGTAGACCACGAAGGTGGCGACCAGCAGCACCTGGTGCCAGGTGCCGAGGCCACCGGTGAGGTCGCCTCCGGCCAGGCGGGTCACCCAGGTGCCGAGCGCGGCGAGGAGGCCCCCGCCGAGCGGTGCCAGGGCCATCGCGGTGATCGATCCGAGCAACGCGAGACCGCCGGACAGGCCGATGGCCTGCCAGCAGACGAGCGCGGCTCGCGGCTCGCGGTGCGTCCAGCGGGCCCGGGCCAGCAGGGCGGGCACGGGGCCGATGAGCGCGACGGCGAGGACGGCCAGGGAGTATCCGGCGACGGAGACGCTCATGACCCACCGCCGGGGCGTAGGGCGGTCACGGCTCGCCGTCGCTTCGGCGTCGCACCGCCTCGGTCAGGGCGTCGGCGAGCGCGGCGGCCTCCGACGGGCTCACCTCCTCGGCGAAACGGGCGAGCGCCGCTCCGCGGTCGGAGGCGGTGTCGAGGGCTTCGCGCATGAGAGCGGCGACGTGTTCCTCGCGTCCGGCGACGGGGCGGTAGTGGTGCGCGCGCCCGTTACGATCACGGGCGACGAATCCTTTGTGCTCAAGGCGGGACAGTACGGTCAGGACGGTGGTGGCGGCGAGGCTGCGGTCGGGTAGCGCGTCGACTACCTCACGTGCGGTGACGGGACGTCCGGCGGTCCACAGGACCTCCATGACGGCGCGTTCCAGCTCTCCAAGTCGGGCCATGTTGTGGTGTCTCTCCGGCGGGTGGCGGACGGCTCAGGACGATTCTACCGCTGGTAGAAAGGTCGCCGCACCGACCGAATTGCCCGACTTCTCCGACTTGTGTCTCCCGTGTTTGTGCCACGGCGAGGCTTGACTCACCGGGGTTTCACGCGCTACTCGGCAAGCTGGGACCAAGCCCGGCACGAAAGGCGTGCTGAGAACTTGGGGAGGCGAAGAAACGTGGCACTTCCGGTTACCGAACACGAAGTCTCGTCGACGGTTGACCGAACCGAACGGGGAACCTCCGCGGATCTGGTCCGTGCGTACCTCAACGGTATCGGCAAGCACAAGCTGCTCACCGCCGTCGAAGAGGTCGAGCTGGCCAAGGCCATCGAGGCCGGATTGTTCGCGCAGGTACGGCTCACCGACCCGGAGAGCCCGGTGCTCGAAGAGCAGCTGCGTAAAGATCTCGAGACCATCGCCGCGCAGGGGCGCGCGGCGAAGAACCGCCTCCTTGAGGCGAACCTTCGGCTCGTGGTGAGCGTCGCCAAGCGCTACACCGGGCGGGGAATGGCGCTGCTGGACCTGATTCAGGAGGGGAATCTGGGTCTCATCCGCGCCGTGGAGAAGTTCGACTACACCAAGGGCTTCAAGTTCTCGACCTACGCGACGTGGTGGATCCGACAGGCCATCACCCGCGCCATGGCCGACCAGGCCCGCACGATCCGCATCCCGGCCCACACTCTCGACAAGGTCAACCAGATGGCGCGGGTGCGGCGCGAGCTGACGATGCGCATCGGCCGTGAGCCGAGCTACTTCGAGATCGCCGCCGAACTCGAGGTCGAGCCCTTCCGGGTGCTGGAGCTGATGTCCTACGACCGCGATCCGCTCTCGCTCGACCAGACGGTCGGCGACGACTCCGACACTCCGCTGTCGGACCTGCTCGACTGCTCCGACCGGGCCCGTCCGGTCTCCGACAACGTCTCGTACGCGCTGCTGCGCAACGAGATCGCCGAGGTCCTGACCACGCTCACCGAGCGCGAGCAGGCCGTGATCAAGCTGCGCTTCGGCATCGACGACGGTCGCCAGCGCACCCTCGAGGAGGTCGGCCGCGACTTCGGGCTGTCCCGTGAGCGGGTCCGCCAGATCGAGAAGACGACGCTGCTGAAGCTGCGTCACCCCTCGCGCGCCGAGCGGCTGTCGGAGTACGTCGGCTGCTGACGCCTTCAGACGACCAAGGGCCGCCCTGTGAGGGGCGGCCCTTGGTCGTGGGCTCGGGCGTTGGGCAAGGTGCCGGGCGAGGGTCAGTCGTGGTCGTAGACGTGGACGGGCCAGCGCTTCGAGACCGCGAGCACGAAGCCCTTGCCCCAGCCGCCGGCGTCGTTGCAGATGTGGGCGATGAGCTTCGGGCCTTTCGCCTGCGGGGAGGTCGCGTCGCCGCGAAGGTAGGTGACGGGCATGTCGCCATCCTGCGTCACGCCTGCGACACCTCTCACTCCGGCGCCATCACCTCGTAGAGGTTGCGGGCGTCGTCGACGAAGAACAGTCCGCGCGAGCGGAACGGGTGGTCGACCCGGCCGTTGGCGGGGTCCCGTGGGCTGTTGCCGTAGGCGACGCCCATCCGGCGCAGCCGGGCCAGCACCGCGTCGAAGGTGGCCTCGTCGACGTCGAAGGCGAGGTGGTGCCCCTCCGGCTCCTCCACGGTCATGTAGTCGAGGGTCAGCTGCTCGTTGACGCGCACGGGCGCGAAGTGGCCGTTCATCCCAACGGCGGGCAGTCGAGGCAGGCCCATGACCTCGGCGAAGAAGTCGGCGGCGCGCTCGTTGTCGACGGCGGGGACGATCGTGTGGTTGAGGGTGACGGTCATGCCGATCCTCTCTCGACGGCGCCGTTGAGGAAGGCGTCGATGGTGCGGGGCAGGTCGAGGGCGTGGACGCCCTCGGGCGCCGGGCGGGTGAAGGTCAGGCGCAGGAACAGTTCGGCCGCTTCCTCAGGAGTGAGGCGCAGACTGTCGCGCTCGGGTTCGAACAGGCCGGCGAGCGCCTCGACGGTCCGGGCCATGGCCGCGTCGCGGTCGGCGCCGGGGTGGGGGCGGTCGTCGTCGGGTGCAGGGCGGCGGGTGGCTCCGATCGCGCCGATGAGGGCGCCCATGCGTTCCATGTAGGCGCGCATGGACTCGGCGGCCTCGGTGAGGCGGTCGGCGAGGGGCTGGCCGAGGGGGATGTCGGCGATCTCGGCGAGGACGTGCTCAGGGTCGAAGGCCTGCGTGAGGCAGGCGCGCAGGAGTTCGTCCTTGTCGGCGAAGACCCGGAAGACGGTGGCCTCCCCGATCCCTGCGGCGCGGGCGATCTTTCCGGTGGTCACGGCCGCGCCCAGCTCGGCGACGAGTGGCAGGGCGGCCCGCACGATCATGTCGCGGCGCTGGTCGGGGGTCATCCCGGGCGCGCGTTTTCGGGTCTCGGTCATGATCCGACTGTACGGAGTGAGTACTCACTCCGGCAACCGCGAGCACCCACCGAAACTGATCGGCGGGAAACTCTTGAGAAACAGCCAAGAAAGTGTTCAATTATCCGCAACGACTCATGAAGGAGCTCGCCATGCAGCACCGAAAGCAACGATTCCGGCTCTTAATCGCCGCCCTCGCCGTCGTGGTGACCGCCGTTACGGCCGTCCTGGTCACCACGCTCCCGGCCGGGGCCGCCAACGTCTTGACCAACGGCGGCTTCGAGAGCGGCACCCTCGGCGGCTGGGCCTGCGGCACCGGCGCCGCCGTCGCCTCCGGACAGGCCCGCACCGGCAGCTACGCGCTCGCCGGCTCACCCGCGGGCTCGTCCAACGCCCGCTGCGAGCAGACGGTGACCGTCACCCCCGGCACCGCGTACACCTACACCGCCCACGTCAAGGGCTCCTATGTCTACATCGGCGTCAACGGCGGCGGCTCGACCTGGACTCCCGGCACCGGCACCGGGTACGCCGCCCTCACCTTGACCTTCACCCCGTCGACGTCGAGCGTCACGGTCTACGTGCACGGCTGGTACGGCCAGCCGACCTTCTACGCCGACGACATCGCCCTCGACGGCCCCGGCGGCCCCGGCCCGACCCCGACGGCGAGCCCCACGGCCAGTCCCAGCCCGAGCCCCACGGACCCGCCGCCCACCGGCACCCTCCCGAAGCACACGCTCACCGGCTACTGGCACAACTTCGTCAACGGCTCGACCAACCTGCGCCTGCGGGACGTGTCGACCGACTACGACGTCGTCATCGTGGCCTTCGCCGAGGCGACCGGCCAGCCCGGCGGCGTCTCCTTCACCGTGGACCCGGGCCTGTCCTCGGCGCTCGGCGGCTACACCGACGCGCAGTTCAGGTCCGACGTGGCCACCCTGCGCGCCCGGGGTGTCAAGGTGCTCATCTCCGTCGGCGGGGAACGCGGCAACGTCGCGGTCGGCGACTCCGGCGCGGCCACCACCTTCGCCAGCAACATCCACGCGATCATGACGTCCTTCGGCTTCGACGGCGTCGACATCGACCTGGAGAACGGCCTCAACCCCGACGCGATGGGCAACGCGCTGCGGCAGATCCGCGCGAAGGTCGGCGCGAACCTGATCATCACGATGGCCCCGCAGACGATCGACATGCAGTCGACCGGCGGCTCCTACTTCCGGCTGGCGCTGGCGATCAAGGACATCCTGACCACCGTCCACACGCAGTTCTACAACTCCGGCACCATGCTCGGCTGCGACAACAGCCAGGCGTACTCGCAGGGCACGGTGAACTTCATCGTCGCGCTGGCCTGCATCCAGCTGGAGAACGGGCTGCGGCCCGACCAGGTCGCCCTCGGCGTCCCGGCGACGTCCTCGGCCGCCGGCGGCGGATACGTCGGCCCCTCGGTCGTCAACCAGGCCGTCGACTGCCTCGCGCGCGGCACGAACTGCGGCTCCTTCAAGCCCCCGCGGACCTACCCGGGCCTGCGCGGCGTGATGACCTGGTCGATCAACTGGGACAAGCACGGCGGGGAGGCCTTCTCCAACACCGTCGGCCCGCACGTGCACGCCCTGCCCTGACACAGGACCGCCCCGCCCTGACCGGTGGCCCGCGCCTTCACAACGATGGCGCGGGCTACTCGGCCGCCTGCTCGCGCTTGCGCTGCCGGTACGCGGCGACGCGGGCACGGCTGGCGCACGTCGTCGAGCAGTAGCGACGGGGCGAGCCCGGCCCGTCGTCGATGAAGTAGGGGGCCGCGCAGCCGTCCATCGGGCAGCGGCCCCACGCGGGGCGCCCTCGTTCGCTGAGCAGCTGCGCCAGCGACAGCGCCGAGGAGGCCAGCAGCCAGTCGCCCCAACCGGCGTCCTCGCCGTCGACGTGCAGATGCCAGGGATGCCCGTCGTGGCGGGACAGGCGCGGCCGGGCACCGCTGCCGGCCAGCACCTCGTTGACGACCCTCGCCGCTTCGTCCACGTCGGACTCGGCGAGCAGGCCGGTGAGCCGGACGACGGCGGCCCGCAGCTCGTCGAGGTCGCCGTCGGTGAGGGCGCTGTCGACGAGGTCGGCGGAGCGCTCGCCGTGCTCGGCGAGGACGGCGACGAAGTCGCAGCGCGTCGCGGCGGGCCGGGAGTGGACGAGGTTGGCCAGGTCGACCAGACGGCGCGCGGGCTGGAATCCGGTGCTCACGGGCCGATTGTCCTCCTCACCTGCCGGGACGCACATAGTAACGTCTTTATCTTCCAACACGTTACAGTGTTCCGGTGTTCGCCGCCCTCCCCCGCTACCTCGCCGCCGCCTTCCTCGCCCGCCTCGCCGACGACGGAGTGGGCGTCACCATCGCCCTGCTCGCCGTCGAGCGCACCGGAAGCGCCGGGCTCGCCGCGCTCGTCCTCGCCTCCTTCACCGCGCCGCACCTGCTCGCCGGCCCCCTCGCCGGCGCCCTCGCCGCGCGGGTGCGATCCCCACGCTGGTTGTACGCGGCCGCGCTCACCGGTTTCGGCACCTCCCTGGTCGCCCTCGCCGGACTCGTCGGGCGGGCACCGGCCTGGGTCGTGGTGACGGTGGCGGTCGCGGGCGGCTCGTGCGGGCCGATGGTCACCGGCGGGCTGTCCAGTCTGGTCGCCGGGATCGCGGGGTCCGCGGCCCGCCGCGCCTACGCGTGGGACGCCGCGACCTACAACGCCGCCTCGATCCTCGGCCCGGCCCTCGCGGCCGGCGCCGCCCACCTATGGTCGCCGGGCCCGGCGACCGCCGTCCTGGCCGCAGGCGCCCTCGCCGCGGCCGTGCTGGTCACGACGCTCCCCTACCGGGTCGAGGCCGAGCCCCAGCCGACGGTGGCCGCTCTTCTCTCAGGGCTGCGCGCGCTGTGGACGGTGCCCGAACTGCGCGCGATCACCGCCGCGACCACCGCGGCCTTCATCGGCCTCGGCGGTCTGACCCTGACGACCGTGCTGTTCGCCGCCCATCTCGGCGACCCGAGCGGCGCCGGTCCGCTGCTCACGGTCTTCGCGGTCGGCGCGCTGGCCGGGTCGATGCTCCTGACCCGCCTGCCGAAGCCCCCGGCACCGCTGCGCCTGGCCGGCCTGTGTCTGCTGGCCGCCGGCGCCGTGCTCACGGCCACGGCCTTCGCGCCGGTGTACTGGCTGAGCCTGGTGGGATTCGCCGTCGCCGGCTTCTGCGACGGGCCACTGCTCGGCGCGACTCTTCATCTGCGGGCCGAGCACGCACCGCCGGGCACCCGGGCGCAGGTCTTCACGTTGGGGGCGGCGCTGAAGATCTCGGCGGCCTCGGTGGGTGCCGCCCTCGTCGGCCTGGCGGGCGGCCTGCCCGCGCCGGCACTGCTCGCCGGGATCGGTGTGATCGTGCTGGCCGCATCCCCGCTGACCCGCCTGAGGCGAAAGCCCTCGCCGAAAGTACCGTCGACCCGACCCACCACAACGTGACCCACCGCGAGCGACCCCGCCCGGCGGAGGACCGCGCCACGAACAGAATCCACGCTGGAGTCCCCATGCCCGTGATCGCGGTGATCGGTGAGGCCGTCGCCGATGCCTTCCTTCCCGCCGAGGCCGCCGGCGGCCTCGATCTGCGCATCACGCCCGGCGGCAGTCCGGCGAACACCGCGGTGGCCTTGTCGCGCCTCGGCACCTCCGCGCGTTTCCTGGGCCGCTTGTCGACGGGTCCACTGGGGCGGCTGCTGCGGGGGCATCTGACGGAGTCCGGCGTCGACCTGTCGGCGTCGGTGGACACCGAACGGAAGGCGACGCTCGCCGTGGCCGCGCTCGACGCCGACGGCCGCGCGGACTACGACTTCTACGCCGAGGGCACGGCCGATTGGCACTGGACACCCGCGGAGCTCGCCCGGCTGGCGGAGGTCCCGGTCGAGGCGGTTCACACCGGTTCGCTCGCCCTGGCGCTCCCGCCGGGCGCCGGGGCGATCCGCGACGCGCTGGCCGAGGCCCGCACTTCCGCGACCGTCTCGGTCGACCCGAACGCCCGGCCCGGCATCGTCGACGCGGCCACCTACCGCGAGCGGCTTCCGCTGTGGCTGCCGCTGGCCGACATCGTCAAGGTCAGCGACGAGGACCTGGCCTACATCCACCCGGGTGAGGACCCGCTCGACGTCTGCGACCGCTGGCACGAGCAGGGCGTCGCGCTGGTCGTCGTCACGCGCGGGGGCGAGGGCGCCACGGCCTCCCTTCGCGGGGAGCGCGTGGAGGTTCCGGCCGTTCCGGTGGACTTGGTCGACACCGTCGGGGCGGGCGACTCCTTCACCGCCGGGCTGCTGCACACGCTCGGCCGGCTCGGGCGGCTGGGCGGGCGGCTCGACGCGCTCACCGCCACCGAACTGCGCGAGGCACTCGACTTCGCCGCGCTGGTCTCGGCGCGTACCTGCGCCACGGAAGGCGCGAACCCGCCCTGGGCACGTGAGCTGGCGACCTGACGGGGTGTGCCGCGTGCGCGGCACACCCGTCTCCCTCAGTTCAGGCCGTAGGAGCGGATCATCGTCTGCGTGACGGTGCTCCCGGTGTCGTCGACGGCCGACAGGCGGGTGGAGACCGAGGTCGCCCCCGCCGGGTGCCGCAGGACCGCCACGGCGTGGTCACCGCTGCGCTGGACGGTCACCTTCCTCCAGGTCTTCCCCTCGTCGTAGGAGACCTCGAAGGTCAGCGACTTGGTCTTGGCCGGAGCCGCGCCGACCTGGCGGTAGACCTCCAGTCCGATGACCTGCGGCAGCTTCGCGGGCGCGTAGCCGTCAACCACCAGCGAGGCGTCCAGGCGCACCGCGTTGGCCGCCGGGGCGTCTTCACCCGGCTTGGACGCGAAGGTCCACTCCGCCTTCGCCGCCGTTCCGATCGTCGACCAGCCCACGTCCCGGTGCGCTTCGCAGGTGACGGCGACGGTGCCGTCGAAGCCCGCGGGCAGGGGCGCGCCGTACCCGCTGCAGACCGCCTCCTCGTAGCGGAGGATCTCCTCGCCGTCGGCGGCGACGACCGTCGTCCCGCTACCACCGTCGCCGGTGTAGTAGTCCCGCTCGGCGGTGTCGAACAGGCCGGCGTGGAGGACCGCGTCGTCGTGGTCGAGGTCGACGCCGTTGCGGCGGCCCTCGGCGGCCTCCCCGGTGACGGTGGTGTCGTCGGTCAGGTAGACGTCGTCGGAGAAGGAGGTCTGCGAGGGGGTGCCGCCGGTCTCGACGACTCCGCCGAAGACCGCGTAGCGGGCGGCCGGAATGTGCAGCGTGCCGGTCCCGGGTGCGATCTCGTAGATCTCGCAGGTCTCCACGTTGAAGACGGCGGCGTAGAAGTCGGCGACTTCTCCGCCGTCGCGGCCGATGGTCTTCAGGGTGAGGTCGTACATCTCGGGCTCCACGTAGATGCCCAGCGACGTGCGGACGGTCGTGCCGTCGGCGGCCGCGACGAGCGTGCCGCCATGGGCGCCGTCGGGTTTCCCGCCTGGGTGGGCGGTGACCACGACGTCGAGCCGGCCGGCGCCGATCTGGAAGGCGCCGAGCCCGTCGAGTCCGGCGCTGCCGCCCATGAGCGCCGACGTCAGGCGCGCGGCGGTCCAGTCGGGATGGCGCTGCTTGAGGATCGCGACCGCGCCCGTGACGTGTGGGGTGGCCATGGAGGTGCCGTCGGCGCTGACGTGCGGACCGTCATTACGGGTGTCGGCGGTCAGATCCTCGACGGCGGGGGAGAGCGGGTCGGTGCCGTCGGTGGGGTCGCCGCCGAGGCTGAGGTTGACCGCGGCGGCATCGTTGTCGGCGGCCCACTGCATGCCCGCGATGACGTCGCTGTCGGCGCAGGCGCCGTCGGCGCCCCGACCTGCGGGACGCTCTGGTCGAGGGACACGTGCGAGTCCGCGTCGAGCCAGACCTTCTCCACTCCCCCGGTGAGGGCGCGCGGGTCGGGTCCGGTGATGTCGGCCCACATGTCGCCGGCCTGCTCAGCGGTAGGGTCACGGCCTCGGCGTCGATGGCGGGAAGCGAGCGTGATTCCGACGCGCCGAAGGACCGGTGCGCTCCGCCGGAGGTGCGCACGATCAACGGGAGGTCGGCCGTGTGGTCTTCGCGGAGGAGCCGGAAGACGTCGAACAGGCGCGGGTCGAGGCGTCCGGCGGCCGGCAGCGGCGGGGCGTCGGTGGGCACGACCATGATGTCGCGCTCGTCGCCATTCCAGGCGGTGGTGGCGCGGTGACCGACGTTCTCGCGGCCGGGGGCGGGCTCGAAGGTGAAGCTGTCGGGCGCGGTCATGTGGACGCGGTCGCCGGTGAGGAGGGTCAGTACCTTCTGCTGCGGAGACGCCGGGAGGGATGAGCCGTACCGGGCCCCGGTATTGTCAGACCAGGCCGGTAGCCTCGATCACGGATGCCGAAGGGGCTCATGGGACCCTGGTGGAGACCTGTGAGCGGCGGAACACGATCGTCCCGTCAGCGCTGGCTAGACTGGACCCACTCCAGATAAGAGCCCGAACATCGAACGCCCGTCCGACACGGCGACCGGCGAGTGCGCAGGTGGCGACGTCGCAACGGGAGAAGAGGCCGCAACAGATGACTACCGACCTGGTCGACACCACTGAGATGTACCTGCGCACGATCCTCGAACTGGAGGAGGAGGGGGTCACCCCGCTGCGCGCCCGGATCGCCGAGCGGCTGCACCAGAGCGGCCCGACGGTGAGCCAGACCGTCGCCCGCATGCAGCGGGACGGGCTCCTGACCGTCCAGGGCGACCGCCACCTCGAACTCACCGAGCTCGGCCGCAAGCAGGCCGTCTCCGTGATGCGCAAGCACCGACTCGCCGAGCTGCTGCTCGTCGACGTGATCGGCATGTCCTACGAGGAGGCCCACGACGAGGCCTGCCGGTGGGAGCACGTGATGAGCGACGCCGTCGAGGAGAAGGTGTTCGAGCTGCTCAAGCGCCCGACCCGCTCCCCCTATGGCAACCCGATCCCCGGTTTGGACGCCTTCGGCGCCATCGACGTCGAGGTCGCCCCCGAGGGCGAGCAGCACCTGGCCTCGTCCGGTCTGCCCGGCTCGGTGACCGTCACGCGCATCTGCGAGAGCGTCCAGACCGACGCCATCCTTCTCCGCGAGCTGCACGAGGCCGGGGTCAACCCGGGCGCCACCGTGCAGGTCGAGCAGGAGGAGGGCACCGTACTGATCACCCACAGCGGGGAGTCGGTCCGGCTCTCGCGCGACGCCGCCACGCGCGTCTTCGTCGCACCCGCCGCCTGAGCGGACCCGAGCACGCCCCGCAGCGACGGCCTCGCCCGGTGGGCTCGGAGATTCTGTGAGACGACCGCGGTCCCCGGTGAGAACCGGGGACCGCGGTCGACTTTGTACAGGGAGGGTCAGCCCTTGGCCTTCTTCTCGATCTCCTTGGCCAGCGCCACCAGCGGCTTGAGGTCCTTGGAAACGGTGTCCTTCTTGGTGCCCTCCGCGGAGGTGTACCGCAGCGTGAACAACCGGTCGGACTCGGAGAGCCAGCCGATCTCGGCGACCGGCCCGCCGCCCTTGGCGGCCTTGAGCACGACCTGGTAGGCCGACTTGCCCAGCTTGCCGACCTCCTCGGCCGAGTCGGGCATCATCGTGGCCTTGAAGCTCTCCGGGTCGGCCTTCGTCTTGGCCGTGGCCAGCGTCAGGTCGGGGTAGGAGCCCTTGGTGGTCTGCAGCACGCAGACCTGGGCGTTCTTGCCCTCGGCGGGCTGCACGACCGGGAACTCCACCCCGATCGCCTCGGCGACCTTCGCGGGGTCGAGGTACTCACAGGCACCAGTCGCCTCGTCGTCGGAGTCCTTCTCCTCCTCGGGCTCGCCCGAGGGGTCGGCGAAGGACTCTGCCCCCGGCGCCGAGGAGGAGCCCGCCGAACTCGGCTGTCCGCCCCCTTCACCGCCGCAGGCGGCCGCCGCGCCGAGGACGAGCAGCAGCGTGGACACGCCGGCAAGCCGGCGCAGGCGCTTACGGGACACGGTTCTCTCCTCGGGGGGACCCGCCTTCACGGCGGCAGGGGAACGGCGTTTCGACCGCGCGGACCACGTTAGCGTGCGTCAGCGAACCCGCGACAGGTCAGCGGCGCCGATGACTCCCGCGTGCACGCCGAGCTGCGCGGCGCGCACCTCGGCAACCGGGAGCCGCGAACGGGCGGCCAGCGCCTTGCCGTAGGCCGCGCGCGCCGGGTCGAGGAGCAGTTCCCCGGCCTCGATGACGCCGCCGCCGATGATCAGCACCTCCGGGTCGAAGACCTGCGCCATGTCGGCCAGTCCCTCACCGAGGTAGGCGCCGATGCGGGCGAAGGCCTCACAGGCGGCCCGGTCGCCGTTCTGGGCGGCCGCGGTCACCATCGGACCGTCGATCGCGGCGACGTCGCCGCCGGCGAGTTCGAGCAGGGCGGCGGCCTTGGCCGGGTCGTGCGTGGCGTGCTCACGCGCGAAGCGCACCAGGGCGCTGCCGCTGGCGTACTGCTCGATGCAGCCGTAGCGGCCGCAGCCGCAGATGTGCCCGCCGGGCACGGCGAGCATGTGGCCGAACTCGGCGGCCACGCCGTGCGCCCCGCGCAGCAGGCGGCCGTCGATGACGGCTCCGCCGCCGATGCCGGTGCCGACGGTGAACAACAGCGCCGAGTCGGCCTCGCGGGCCGCGCCGTAGCGGAACTCCGCCCAGGCGGCGACGTTGGCGTCGTTCTCGACGACGACGGGGACGTCGACGTCGGCGGCGATCTTGTCGCGGAGGGGCTCGTTGCGCCACGCGAGGTTGGGCGCGAACAGGACGGTGGCCCGTTCGGCGTCGATCCAGCCGGCGGCGCCGATCCCGACCGACGTGACGTCGTGGGTGTCGCTCAGCTCGCGGATGACCTCGATGATGCTGTCGTGCACCCCGGAGACGTCGTCGGCGGGGGTGTCCCGCCTGGCCTCACCAAGGACCTTGCCCTCGTCGTCGACGACGGCTCCGAGCACCTTGGTGCCCCCGATGTCCACTCCGATCGCCAGTGACATCGGCTATCCCCTCGACTCGACGCGGCGCTTGAGTTCCTTCAGCGCGGTATCCATGATCATTTTCTCGGCCTTGCGGCGGAACATGCCCAGCATGGGCATGCTCAGGTCTATCGCGAGCGTGTACGTGACCGTCGAGGTGCCGTCGGCGTTCCCGGTGATCTCGTAGGAGCCCTGCTGGGACTTCTGCAGCGCCGAGGGCGCGGCGAGGGTCCAGCTGATCCGGCCGAGATCCTCGGTGTAGTCGTAACGCAACTCGTACTCGTCTTTGAGCACTCCCGCGTCGAGGACGAATCCGACCAGTGCCGGCCTGTCCTGATCGTCGGTTTCGCGAACCTCCGACGACTTGATCGAAGCCGCCCACTCGGGGTAGGCCGCGAAGTCGAGGATCACCGCCGCGACTTGCCCCGGGGAGGCTGACACACCTATTGACTGTGTCGACGAGTCCGTCATGTGCACGAAGGTTACTCGACCCTCCAGGCGCGATCGGTGCAGCACCGCACACTCGGCCCGCCGGGCTCAGGAGTCACGCTCGACACGGTCTTTCAACTCCCACATCACCGCTTTCACCCGGCGGCGCGTGCGCTCCCGGTGACGCTCGGCCGCACGGGCCGACCAGGGCCTTCCCACCGGATCCACCCGGACGTATACGTGGACCAGCGACCCCCGATCGCGGTACCGTTCAATCCAGACCTCGGTGCTCCCCACGACCGGGCCGCCGACTTCCCATCTGACTCCTTCGACACCGCGTTCCTCGGTAACGGAAACGCGCCATTCCGGCCACAATTCGGCGGCCAGACCCGGTCGGGAAACCAGTGGGGCGAGTGTTTCGGGACTACACGCCATGTACGTGTCGTCGATCAGATCGAGTACGGGCACGGTCGTATTGTCCCCCGGGTCTTCCAACCTGCGCCTACCAGGCGGTAGCGTTTATTAATCACCCCGGAACGCCCCGGAAATTTTGGAGACAACCGTGCGCGAGTTTTCAGTGCCGCGAGCCGTGACGGTCCCTGACGACGCCAATCTGACCGATCCGCTGTGGACCAACGCCGAGGACTATCCCGAGTCGGTCCTGTTCGCCAAGCCCGAGGCGGACGGCACGTGGAGCGACGTGACGAGCACGCGTTTCCGGGACGAAGTCGTCGAGATCGCCCTCGGGCTGGTCGCCGCGGGCATTCAGCCCGGCGACCGCATCGCCCTCATGTCGGCCACCCGGTACGAGTGGACGCTCATCGACTACGCGATCTGGGCCGTCGGCGCCGTCAGCGTCCCGGTCTACGAGACCTCCAGCGCCGACCAGGTCCGCTGGATCGTGTCGAACTCGGAGTCGGTGGCGATCTTCGCCGAGAAGGACGCCCACGCCGAGACGATCGCCTCCGTGCGCGCCGACCTGCCCGAGCTCAAGCAGATCTGGACGATCGAGTCCGGCGGCCTCGACGACCTGCGGACCGCCGGCGGCACCGCCGCGGCCGACATCAACGAGCTGCGCCGCTCGGCCAAGGCCGACGACCTCGCCACGATCATCTACACCTCGGGCACCACCGGCCGGCCCAAGGGCTGCATGCTGACCCACCGCAACATGTACAGCGACATCTCCAACACCATCACCGGCGTCGGCTCGCTGTTCCACGAGAACGCCACCACGATCCTGTTCCTGCCCTTGGCGCACTCCTTCGCCCGGATCGTGCAGCTCGGCGCCGTCGAGGCCCGCGTCCGGCTCGGCCACTTCGCCGACGCCAAGAAGATCGCCACGGTCCTGCCGACCTTCCAGCCGACCTTCCTGCTGGCTGTCCCGCGCGTGTTCGAGAAGGTCTTCAACGGCGCCCGCCAGAAGGCCGCCGACGGCGGCAAGGGCAAGATCTTCGACAAGGCCGCCGCGACCGCCATCGAGTACAGCGAGGCCCTCGACTCCGGCCGTGTCGGGCTCGGGCTGCGCCTGCGCCACAAGCTGTTCGACAAGCTCGTCTACGGCAAGCTCCGCGCCGCCCTCGGCGGGCGCTGCGACCGCGCCATCTCCGGTGGCGCCCCCCTCGGCGAGCGCCTGGGGCACTTCTTCCGGGGCGTCGGCGTGACGATCTACGAGGGCTACGGCCTGACCGAGACCTCGCCGGTCATCTCGCTCAACCTCGACACCGCCAACAAGGTAGGCACGGTGGGACGCCCGGTCCCGAACACCACCGCCCGCCTCGGCGAGGACGGGGAGCTGCTGATCAAGGGCGACCAGGTCTTCAAGGGCTACTGGCGCAACCAGGAGGCCACCGACGAGACCGTCATCGACGGGTGGCTGCACACCGGGGACCTCGCCAGCATCGACGAGGACGGCTTCCTGCGCATCACCGGCCGCAAGAAGGAGATCCTGGTGACCGCCGGCGGCAAGAACGTCGCCCCGGCTCCCCTTGAGGACGTCATCCGGGCGCACCCGCTGGTCAGCCAGGCGCTGGTGATCGGCGACGCCAAGCCCTTCATCGCCTGCCTGGTCGCCATCGACAGCGAGGCGCTGCCGGGCTGGCTGGAGCGCAACGACAAGCCCGCCGGGACGCCCGTCACCGAACTGCGCGACGATCCGGAGCTCAAGGCCGAGATCCAGGAGGCCATCGACGCGGCCAACGCGACCGTCTCGAAGGCCGAGGGCATCAAGGCCTACCGCATTCTTCCGGCCGATCTGACCGAAGCCACCGGGGAGGTCACTCCCAAGCAGAGCGTGAAACGTAACGTAGTGCTGGAGAAGTACGCGGGGGAGATCGACGTCATCTACGGCGGCAGGTAGCCGCCGTCGCCGAAACGGGGGCACCGTCACCTATGGAACTGGCCATATGAACGATCGCGCGTGGCCGACTCCGAGGGAGCGCTGGCGGGTGCCCACGCTCCTGCTGCGGCTGTCGATGTTCCTGGTCGTCGCCGGTCTCGGTCTCGCCGAGACCGGCTGGTGGCACACTCTGACCTGGTGTGCGCTGCTGGCCGCGGCGAACGTGCCGGGCACGCTCGCGCCGGCCCACCCGGTGATCGGGCGGCTCGGGCGGGTCGCGGAGGTCGCCGTCGTGGTCCTCGGGACCGCTTCGAGCGACCACGCGGGATGGCTGCTGCCGTTCCTGACCGTGCCGTTCGGCGGGGCCGCGCTGTTCGGCGGCCGCCGCATCAAGGACGGCCTGGGCGAGTCTCTCGCCCTGCTCCTGCTGACCGCCGCGGGCCTGGCGGTGCTGGCGCCGGGCGGCGGTGAGAGGTTCTGGGTCAGCGCGCTGGAGTGGCTGGTGCTGGCGGCGCTGTTCGCGGCCGCCGCGAGCTGGCTGCGCCGGGCGCTCCAGGCGAGCACCTCGACCAATCCGCAGCCGTACGAGGAGGCCACCGCGCTGCTCACGCAGTTGCGGGCGGTCGCGCGGCAGCTTCCGGGCGGCACGCTCGACCCGGGCGGGATCGCCACGCACCTGCTCGACGAGGTGCGTGCCAACGTCCCGGCCGAGCGGTCGGCCGTCCTCACCGGGGGCGGCGGCGACCGGCTGGTCATCCTGGCGCAGAACGCGCCCGACCGGGTCGACTGGGAGACCTCGCTCAATACCGACGGGACGCTCGCCGACGCGTGGGCGAGCCAGCAGCCGCAGACCTCGGCGCGTTCACTGTCGCGGTCGCGGTCCTCGGTGGGCGCGGTGTCGGTGCTCGTCGTGCCGCTGGTCGCCGGTGTCCGCACGGTCGGTTTGGTGGTCTGCGAGACCGACCAGCCCGGCGCCTACACCCCCGCGATGGTCGGCGAGGTGGCCGACGCGGCCGCCGGTGGCGCGTTGCGGCTGGAGACGGCGCTGCTGTTCGACGAGGTCAGGTCGCTGGCGACCACCGAGGAGCGGCAGCGGCTGGCGCGCGAGATCCACGACGGCGTCGCGCAGGAGCTGGCCATGGTCGGCTACGGCATCGACAACGCCCTCGGTCTGCTCCCACCGCACGCGGGCGAGGCGGCCGGGGAGCTCAAGGATCTGCGCACGGAGGTCACGCGGCTCATCACCGAGCTGCGGCTGTCGCTGTTCGAACTGCGCAGCGAGGTCGACCGGCACGGCGGCCTGACCGCCGCGATCGCCGACTACGCGCGCACGGTCGGCGCGTCGGCCGGTCTGCGCGTGCACCTGTCCCTCGACGAGTCCACCGCGCGGCTTCCCGCGGCCACCGAGGCCGAACTGCTGCGCATCGCCCAGGAGTCGATCACCAACGCCCGCAAGCACGCACGTGCCGACAACCTCTGGGTCACCTGTGAGGTCGACCCGCCCTACGCGCGCGTCGAAGTCAGCGACGACGGGCGCGGGATCGCCGGAACGGGCGCCGACGGCCGATACGGGTTGACGATCATGTCCGAACGCGCCGAGCGGATCCGTGCGTCACTGGAGATCCGTCCACGTGAGCCGCACGGCACGACGGTCGCCGTCATCCTCGCCGCGCCCACTGCACGCGGTAGCGTACACACGGTAGAAGAGAATTGAGAGAATCGACCATGACCTCAGCGACGAACCCCATGCCGACCGGCAACCGTATGACGATCCTGCTCGTCGACGACCACGACCTCATCCGCAAGGGTCTGCGGCACGCGTTCGAGCGCGACCCGCAGTTCGAGGTGACCGGTGAGGCGGCCAGTGTCGCCGAGGGGCTGCGCAAGGCCGCCGCGCTCCAGCCCAGCGTGGTGATCATGGACCTCCGTCTGCCCGACGGCAGCGGCCTGGAGGCCACCCGCAAACTGCGCAAGGCACACCCGTCGATGGGCATCGTGGTGCTGACCATGTACGCCGGTGACGACCAGCTCTTCGGTGCCCTTGAGGCCGGTGCCAGCGCGTTCGTGCCCAAGAGCGCGCCCGCCGACGACGTCGTCTCCGCCGCCCGCCACGCCGCCGCCACGCCCAACGCGTTCACCGCCGGCGACCTCGCCGAGGCGATGAAGCGCCGGCTCACGCCCACCGGCCCGCAGCTGTCCCCGCGCGAGTCGCAGGTACTGAAGCTGCTCGCCGACGGCATGAGCGTGGCGGGGATCGCCAAGCAGCTCTACGTCTCGGAGTCGACGGCGAAGACCCACATCTCGAAGCTCTACGAGAAGCTCGGCGCCGGAAACCGCGCTCAGGCCCTCATGACCGCACTGCGGCTCGGGCTGCTCGAAGCACCCGACGCCCCGAAGTTCTAGCCGCCCGTGAGCGGGGGCGGGCCCGAGAGGGTCCGGCCCCCCGCCTCGCGAGTTAAGCGAACCGGCTAGAACCGGACCCCGAACGGGTGAACGCTCACCCATTGCGGCGCCTCAATGGCCCCGGACCCCGGCCGCCCTCGCCGCCCAGCCGATGGCTCCCGTCGCGTCCTGCGGCAACTCCCACAGCCGGCGCCCGTTCTCCCCATCGGCCGCCGGCGCGGACGGCTTCACGCGTGCCGGACGACCTCGCAGCTCGGCCGGGCCGCCGGGCCCGCTGAATTCCCCCCGCACTCCGGGTGCCGTGGCCGCGATCAGCTGCGACAGCATGTTGTAGAGCGCACGCACGGCCGGTGGTCGGGCTGATCCGGGAGACCGCGCCGCACGCCCGCTCCCTGGAACGCTTCGCCATGCTCGCTCCCGCGCTGGACGCGCCCGCCTAAGCGGCCCTCAGCCCGTCGAGCACGACCGTGAGGTGGCGGCGCCATGCACCCGGCTCATCCGCCTCGGTCATCTCCACCGCGCGCCCCAGCGCCATGACCTGCACGACCACGTCGCGGGCCGACACGTCCACGCGCAGCCTGCCCTGCTCCTGAGCGCGTCCGACCAGTTCGCCGAGGACCCCGGCGAGGTGTTCGCGGCAGGCGTCGAACGCGGCCTGCGTCTCGGCGGCCGACAGACCGTCGAGCATGGCCCGGTGGCGCGCCATCATGCCCAGAGTCGCCTCGGCGAAGGCGCGCAGCCCGCGCCAGGCGTCGGGGTCGGCGAGCGCGGGGGTGGTGGCGGCCGTCCAGGCGGCCGCGTCGTCGGCGAGCACGGCGGCCAGGAGGGCGTCGCGGGTCGGGAAGTGCCGGTAAACGGTGCCGACGCCGACACCGCAGGCGGCGGCGATCTCGCGCATGTCGGCGGCGAGGCCCCGGTCGGCGAGGACTTCGCGCGCGGTGCCGAGGATCTGGGCGCGGTTGCGGCGGGCGTCCTTGCGGCGGGGCTCGGGCGGTGCGGTCATGTGTCGAGCCTAACCGAAGCGGAACATGCGTTCCGAACATGTTAGCGTTCCGGAACGCATGTTCCGCTACTTCTCCGGGAGTCCCCTCATGGCCACCATCGTCATCACCGGCGGCACCGACGGCCTCGGCCGCGCCCTGGCGCTCCACTACCTCGACGCCGGACAGACCGTCGTCGTCGTCGGCCGCAGCCGCGCGAAGTTCGAGGCCCTGGCCGCCGGCGCCGTCGCCGGCACCGCTCACTTCGTCGCCGCCGATCTGACCCTGGTCGCCGAGAACAAGCGCGTCGTCGAGACCGTCACCCGGCTCGTGGGCGCCGTCGACGTCCTCATCCTGTGCGCCGCCTACGCGCGCTGGGACCGCGTCGAGACCGCCGAGGGCTTCGAGCACACCTTCGCCCTCTACTACCTCAGCCGCGCGCTGCTGGTGACCGGGCTGCGGCCGGGCCTCGTGCTCAACACGTCCGTCCCCGGCGCCGCCCGCGACGCCATCCCGCACGACGACCTCCAGCTCCGCGAGGGCTTCGCCTTCAAGACCGCCAACCAGCTCAGCCGCCGCGCCAACGAACTCCTCGGCCTCCACCTCGCCCAAGGGCCGGGCGGCACGCGGCACATCCTCTACAGTCCCGGTTTCGTGCGCAGCAGCCACGCCGGCTCGCTCGGCCGGTTCGCGCGGCTGGGCGTCACCGTCATGGCGGCCCTGCTCGGCACCCCGCCCGCCAAGGCGGCAGCGAGGGCCGCGGCGCTCCTGGCCGACCCGCCCGCCGAACCCCACAGCGCCTTCGACCGCGACCGCCGGGTCGAACTGGGCGCGAGCGCCGAGGACGTCGCCGAGGCGGAGTGGCTGTGGACGCGGACCCGGAGCCTGACCGAGCCTCATGGCTGAGGCCACGCCGGCGGGGCACCGCCCATGCCCCGCCGGTCACCGGACGTAAAGTGGTGCCCCGATCCACCCGACGGGAGAGAGATGGCCGACCCGGACCTGCGCGCCGACTGCTCGCGCTGCTTCGCGCTGTGCTGCGTCGCGCCGGCCTTCGCCGCCTCCAGCGACTTCGCCATCGACAAACCCGCCGGGAAACCCTGCCTCAACCTCCTCCCCGACCACCGCTGCGGCATCCACTCCGAACTGCGCCAACGAGGCTTCCCGGGCTGTACGGTCTTCGACTGCTTCGGCGCGGGCCAGCAGGTCTCCCAGGTCACCTTCGGCGGACAGGGCTGGCGGGACGACCCCGCCAGGGCACGGTCGATGTTCACCGTCTTCCCCATCGTGCGGGGCCTGCGCGAACTCCTCTGGTACCTCACCGAGGCCCTCGAACTGCCCGCCGCCCGGCCCGTCCACCGCGAACTCGCCCGCGCCCGCGACGAACTGCGGCGCCTCACCGAGGGTTCACCGGAGAAACTCGCGACCGTCGACGTCATGGAACAGCGCGCGACGGTGAACCCGCTGCTCCAGCGGGCCAGCGAACTCTCACGCGGAAAGGGACGCGACTGCCGCGGTGCCGACCTGGCCGGTGCGTCCCTGCGCAAGGCGCGCTTCCGCGACGCGAGCCTGCGCGGCGCCCTGCTGATCGGCGCCGACCTGCGCGGTGCCGACCTGCGCGGCGCCGATCTCACCGGCGCGGATCTGCGGGGCGCCGAACTGGCCGGGGCCGACCTGTCGGGCGCGCTGTTCTGCACACAGGCGCAGCTCGACGCCGCCCGCGGCGACCGCGCGACCCGCCTGCCGAAAGGCCGTGAGCGGCCCGCGCACTGGCCGTCCCACACGCCCTAGGGCGTGTCGTCAAAGTGGTGGATGATGGTGTGGTGATTCGTCGGTATGAGTTGTCGGATGCCGAGTGGGATGTGCTGTCGGTTCTGCT